>NZ_JACXXJ020000005.1:1923500-2563000 GCF_014926405.1 Agrobacterium vitis | reverse complement strand
TTGCTCGGCAAATTGACGGGCTTCGGAAACCATTTTGCTGGATTCCTGCGCCCTTTCGGTCGAGGTTTTGACCGCCACGGTGATTTCTTCCAGGGCTGACGAGGTTTCTTCGAGCGAGGCCGCCTGGGTCTCTGTCCGGCGAGACAGATCGTTGGAGGCCTGGCGGATTTCATCGGCACCGCCATTGATGACATCTGCGGATTGGCGCACCTGTTCCATCAGCAGCCGCAGCTTGGTCATGGTGTCATTGACATTGGTTTGCAGCTCGGCAAACACACCTTGATACTTGCCGCTCATGGCTTCCGTCAGGTCGCCATTGGAAAGGGCGGACACAACGCGCCTGGTTTCCGCTATGCCCTTGTCCACGGAGTCGACCAGCGTGTTGACGTTATGGGCAAAGGCGTCCAGATCCGGGTTGTCGTAATGCTTGGTGATGCGGCTGGTGAAGTCACCGGCCACTGCTGCCGAAACGACTGTGGCAATATCGGATTGCAGATCGGCGTTCTTCTGTTGCAAAGCGGCTTCCTGGGCCGCCAACTGGCGAATTTTCAGGGCATTCTGCTTGAAGACATTGACGGCCTTGGCCATCAGCCCGACCTCGTTATCGTATGCGAGGCCTGGAATATCCGTTTCCAGCTGGTTGTCGGCCAGCTTGCCCATGGCCGAGGTGATCGCAAAGATCGGGCGGCTGATGCTGCGGGCGATTATGAAAGCCAGCACGGTGGCGACGACAAGGGCGAGTGCGGCGACAATAATGGCGGTGGTGATCGCATCGCGCATTGTCTCATCGATGCGAGGGCCGAGCGTGTCCTGCTCTTTTTTCAGACCAGCTTCAAATCCTCGGCTTCCTTGCCCAGTTTGGGGCCAACGGCATTCATGACATTGTTGACGATGGAATCGCGCTTGGCGATGATCGCCTGCGTCTTGGTGAGATCTCTGATATAGGCGTTGAGATCATCCAGAGTGGCGTTGAACCGTTGAGCGCGCTCGGGAATGACGATGGCGGCGCTAACCTCTGTGCTGCGGGCCAGCGCATCCTGTGCCGCTGCCATCGCGGCTTCGAAATCCTTACTCTCGTTGTTCAGCAGATATTTGGTGGCCGACAAGCGCATCACGAAGGTCGAGATTTGGAACAGGGTGGCTTTGTACGCTGCGACATTATTGCCACTGCTGTCGAAATCGGCGAGCAATTGTGAGGTGGATTTTTGAATTCCGGGTCCAAGCCGGTCGAGGCTTTCACTGACGAGTTTGTCGCGTTCCGTCTGTGCCGCAACGACGGCCTTGAAGCCATTTTCATAGTCTGCAACGGCTGTCGTGAACCCTGCGGACGCGGATTTTTCGGCATCGGTGCGGGCCATGGACGAAAGATTGGCAGCACTCTCCTTGGTCGTTGCTATTCGCTTTTCAAAACTGGCAAGATTATCGGCAGAATGATTGTCTTGATACTTCAGGTAGGCCAGCCGGGCCTCCAGCATATTCGCCTGCACGCGGCCCGCTTCGTTGGTCAGCCGGGCAATGCTGCGATAATCCGAGAAATCGGATTGATTGCCGGTGTTCGAGTACACCGACATCCCTGCAATTGTAATGAGTATGGCAATGATGATGCCAAAACCACCATAAATCTTGTGGTTAAGTTTCATATTGTCGAGCATGGCTCAGTGTCCTCGTTTCGTTTCAAGATCATTTCCCATCATTTTGGGCTGTAAATTAATAAAAACTAATGTAGAGAAAAATGAATTAAATAATTGTGAAGCAATCAGGCATCGAGATTTATCGGCAAGTAAAACCGGCCGATAAATAGAAATACTGTCATTGCCGTTCCGGCTTGGAATATGGGATGAAATCAATTCTGGCCGTTCGAATGGCGAATATTTGTATTTCTTTCTAATAATCTAATAAAAAAACTAAAAATTTATGAATAATAAAAAAAGGAAAGCAAAATATGAAGCTTAATGAAAAATTGCAATTTTTATATTCAATTTTCGATTGAAAATTGAAGATGAAATTAAAATGATTTTCGTAATGCAAAAATTATTAAAAGCCGGGCGTTGTATTTCATTTGCAAAAAAATCTAGTGTATTTTGAATCTGAGATAGCCAGTGTTTTCAACGAGAGGATGCAGCACATCTTCGAGCTTTCGTATAATGTAGGTGGCAGTAACGCTCTCGCATTCTAATCGACGCGACTGCATCGCAATTGCCATGGCTCTTTGCCAAGAGCAGCATGGCATATATCATTATTGGTTGAATTGGTTGCCTGTGAAAATCACCTAGGGTTGTGAAGTCGTTCGGCTTATAGAACATGATGCTATGAGTTCGCCGATCATGCTCCCGTGATGTTCGCCCACAGGGTCATTGCTTCTGAATGCTATTCGCGATGATGGCTGCTGCGCATAAAGTGCACGGTGCTGTCGAATCTGTCAGGTTCAGGTTGAACCAGACAGACTCTAACATCTCTTGTTTTCGGAAAACTAGGTTTCAACAGTTTGTTCAAGAATTGCTGCTGGCCTGGCGAAAATGGTGATTTCGAGAACCGGAACGGAGCGTACTTAACGTACGTGAGTACAAGCATTCCAGGAAAAGTGCGAAGCGGTTTTCCGTTTGGAAATGCGATTGCATCATTCAAGCGCAGAAATTGCCATTTGCAGACGGCCAGCGGTGATTATTGGACGGACTTAAGATAAATTCTAGAACAGCACGCTGGCGCCCTGGTCTGCCGGGCCTGCAATGCGGCGCAGCGGGGCAAACAGTTCACGTCCCATGCCGAAGTCGTTATCCGCCAAGTCGATGACTTCAGGGCTGCGGCTGGCAAATTCCGCGGCATTGACAAGCACTTCCAGCGTTCCAGCCACGGCATCGAGACGGATCATGTCGCCATCGCGGATCTTGGCAATTGGTCCGCCGTCGACGGCTTCCGGTGTGACGTGGATGGCAGCAGGCACCTTGCCAGAGGCACCGGACATGCGTCCGTCCGTCACCAGCGCCACCTTGAGGCCACGGTCCTGAAGCACGCCAAGTGACGGGGTCAATTTGTGCAGTTCCGGCATGCCATTGGCTTTTGGGCCTTGAAAGCGCACCACGGCAATGAAGTCGCGGTTCATCTTGCCGGCCTTGAAGGCATCCTGCATGTCCTGCTGGCTGTGGAACACCATGGCAGGGGCCTCGACGATGTGGCGTTCCGGCTTGACGGCGGAAATCTTGATGACGGCCTTGCCCATATTGCCGGTCAGCATTTTCAAGCCGCCATTCGCCTGGAACGGTGCTTCGATCCGCGACAACACTTTCGGATCGGCGCTCTCTTCGGGCGAGGGCTGGCGGTCTACGGTGCCGTCGGCGTTCAGATGCGGCTCGATCGTATAGGCGGCAAGCCCCTGGCCATAGACGGTGCGCACATCATCATGGACGAATCCGGCGCGCAGCAATTGCTTGATCAGAAAGCCCATGCCACCGGCGGCGTGAAAATGGTTCACATCCGCAGATCCGTTCGGATAGACGCGGGCGAGAAGCGGAATGATGTCGGAGAGGTCGGAAATATCCTGCCAGCTGAGCAGAATGCCCGCCGCACGGGCCATGGCGATCAGGTGCATGGTGTGATTGGTGGAGCCGCCCGTGGCATGCAGGCCGACCACGCCATTGACGATGGAGCGCTCGTCGATCATCTCGCCTGACGGCGTATAGTCATTGCCAAGCGCGGTAATCGCCAGCGCCCGCTTGGTGGCTTCACGGGTCAACGCATCGCGCAGCGGCGTGCCGGGATTGATGAAGGAGGCACCGGGCATGTGAAAGCCCATGATTTCCATCAGCATCTGGTTGGAATTGGCGGTGCCGTAGAAGGTACAGGTGCCGGGTCCGTGATAGGATTTGGACTCGGCTTCCAGCAGTTCGGCCCGGCCCACCTTGCCCTCGGCATAGAGCTGGCGAATCCGGGTCTTTTCGTCATTCGGCAGGCCCGTGGTCATCGGCCCGGCCGGAATAAACACGGAAGGGAGATGACCGAATGTCAACGCAGCAATCATCAGGCCGGGGACGATCTTGTCGCAGACGCCGAGAAACACCGCCGCGTCGAACATGTTATGCGACAGGCCGATGCCAGCCGCCATGGCGATCACATCGCGGGAAAACAGCGACAGTTCCATGCCGGGCTGGCCCTGGGTTACGCCATCGCACATGGCAGGCACGCCGCCTGCCACCTGTGCGACGCCGCCCACTTCGCTGGCTGCCTGGCGGATCAGCGCCGGATAGGTTTCAAACGGCTGGTGCGCCGAGAGCATATCGTTATAGGCGGTGATGATGCCGAGATTGGGGACGGTGTCGCCAGCAAGTGCGGCCTTGTCCCCGGGGGAACAGACCGCAAAGCCATGGGCGAGATTGCCGCAGGCCAAAGAGCCACGGTTCACGCCCTTGCCAGCGGCCCGGCGAACGCGATCCAGATAGGCCTCGCGGGTTGGCTTGGAGCGCTCGACAATGCGCTTGGTGATGGCTTCGATACGGTGATCGGCACTCATGGAAAGCATCCTTCCTGAAAAGGGCAGGGGCGGCGACCTTGGCGCTTGTTAAAGCGCTGCGGGTCGCCCGCGCTATTGGGCCTCGTTCATCAAGGCCGCATCGCTTTTGATACCAGCCTAGCTATCAGGGCGTTCTGATCGAGATCAGGGCGCCCAGTAAATATCGACAGGTGTTTCAGCCCGGGCGAGTACGGCGCGAACAGGCATTTCCGTCTCGTCCGTCCCTGCCAGCGCCTTGTCCAGCACCGCCTGCTTTTCCGCGCCCTCGATATGGACAATCAGCAGACCGGCATCGGCGAGGCTGGAGAAAGACAGGGTCAGGCGCGGCTCGCCAGCACCCGGCGCTTGCATGGTGATCACTCGGGGCGGGAGGGTCAGGTCAAGCGCGTCTTCAAGATTGTCGCCACCGGGAAAGAACGAGGCGGTGTGGCCATCGGTTCCCATGCCGAGGATAACCACATCGAGCGGCGTGCCAAGGTCGGACACCGCATCGCTCGCCACTGCGGCAGCAGCCTCGATGGTCTCTTCCGGCGCATAGAGCGGCACGAATTCGGCCTCGGCGGCCTGGTTCTTCAACAAATGCGTGGCGACCAGCAAATGGTTGGAACGGGGATTGTCCTCAGGCACGAAACGCTCATCGACCAGCGTCACCGAGACCTTATCCCAGTCCAAGGCCTTTTGCGATAATGCCTCGAAGAAGGCCTTGGGCGTGGAGCCGCCGGAGACGGCCAGCGACGCTGCACCGGAGGCGGTAATCGCCTCCGTCAGCGCTGCGGCCACCCGGTCGGCCAGCGCTGTTGCCAGCGCCGCGCCAGTGTCAAAGCTATGCAGTGTATGCGCCATGATGCCAATGCCCTCAGTCATTCTCGTGCCAGGTGCGACCGTCACGCTCGATCAGCGCGATCGCCTGGCTTGGTCCCCAGGTGCCGGACGTATAGCCCTGCGCCCGTTGGCCGATTTCTTCCCAGCTCTTCAGGATCGGATCGACCCAGTTCCAGGCCGCTTCCACTTCGTCGCGGCGCATGAACAGCGTCTGGTTGGAGCGGATCACGTCCATCAGCAGCCGTTCATAGGCGTCCGGATTGCGCACGCCGAAGGATTCGGCAAAGCTCATATCCAGCGGCACATGGCGCAGGCGCATGCCGCCCGGGCCTGGGTCCTTGATCATCAACCATTGCTTGACGCCTTCGTCCGGTTGCAGGCGGATGACCAGCTGGTTGGCCTCGATGCGACCCACATCGCCAAAGATCGAATGGGGGATCGGCTTGAACTGGATGACGATTTCCGAAACCCGGCCTGCCAGCCGTTTGCCGGTGCGCAGATAGAACGGCACGCCCGCCCAGCGCCAATTGTTGATCTCGGCCTTGATGGCGACGAAGGTTTCCGTGTCGGATGTGTCGCCCAGCTCTTCCGTGTAACCCTTGACCGCACCGCCTGCCGAAGCCCCGGCCTTGTACTGGCCGCGAACGGTCATTTTTTCGACATTGGAGGCGTCGATTGGCTTCAGCGCTCGCAGCACTTTCAGCTTTTCGTCGCGCAGCGCCTCTGAGTTCATCGAGGACGGGGCTTCCATGGCCACCAAGCACAGCAATTGCAGGATATGGTTCTGCACCATGTCGCGCAACGCACCTGCCTTGTCGTAATAGGTGACGCGACCTTCAAGCCCGACGGATTCGGCCACGGTGATCTGCACATGGTCGATATGGGCGGAATTCCACAGTGGCTCATAGAGCGCATTGGCAAAGCGCAGCGCCATCAGGTTCTGCACGGTTTCCTTGCCGAGATAATGGTCGATGCGGAAGATCTGCTCTTCCTTGAAAACCTTGCCGATTGTGTCGTTCAGCGCCTGCGCCGAGGCGAGATCGCGGCCAATCGGCTTTTCCACCACGATGCGGGTGGATTTGGTGATCAGCTTGTGATCGCGGATCTTGTCGGCGATATCGCCGAAAATCGATGGGGAAACGGCCAGATAGAAGGCGCGCACGATATCCTTGCCGCTATCCAGCAGTTTTTTCAGCGTATCCCAGCCCTTGTCATCCTTGGCATCGACCGAGACATAATGCAGCCGGTCGAGAAAGCGCTTGACCTGGCTCTCTTCCAATTCATCCGGCTTCAGAAATTCCTTCAGGGCCTTATGAGCGAATTCGCGGTATTCCGCATCCGTCATCGGTGAGCGGGACGCCCCGATGATCCGGGTCGGCTCGGTGAGCTGGCCCGCCAACTGGCGGTGATAAAGGGCCGGCAGAAGCTTGCGCTCGGCAAGATCCCCGGTGCCGCCAAAGACGACGTAGTCAAAGGGTTCGACAGGAATAATCTGGCTGCTCATAAGGGCATCTCTCATTCATGGCCATCGGCTAGGCTGATGGCTCAGGTTATAATTCAATCGATTTAAAAAAGCCACACCCTGTGTGGTTAATTTCCTGATAGCGGGTCTGGCGCTTAGGATTGCCGAGGATCGTGAAGGATCCTTTTTGGATCGCTGTGTTGGTCGTGATCATGCGCTTTGCCTTCGCTTTGGCCGAAAAACAGCTTCGAGACCGATCCCAGAGCCCGTGCCAGGATACTGGTGCGGGTCACCGGGCTTTCATCAGGTGGCGGTGCGGGCTCCGGTTCTGGGTCGTCAGGTGCCCCTTCCGTTTCGGCCAGCAAATCGAACGCCATTTCTGCTTGTGATTGTGGCACGAGAATAGCCAATCCACCCAACCCCCTGGACAAGTGAACACCCCGATAGTTGCCTGGATTGCCGCGCTCGCCGACGATAATGCCATAGGCCTCCAGGTAAGAGCGCGTCACCAGAAATTCGTCTTCGCTATAGACTGTCGCAACGCAGACAGGGCGATCGAGACCCTCTTTCATACTTCTCTTCCTTGGCCTCAAAAACGGTCGCGTAGGGCATACCAGCTGAGCGCCAGGAACAGAAGCGGCGAGCGCAGCCGGGAGCCGCCCGGAAACGCGGGAACCTTCAACTCCTTCAACAGGTCCAACTCGCTGGTTTCTCCCAGAACCGATTTTGCAAACAGCGTACCGCAATAGTTTGACAACATCACGCCATGGCCGGAATAACCAGCGACGGACATCACCCCGGGCATGACCTCGCGGGCAAAGGGCTGGCGGTTCATGGTGATGCCGACCGAGCCGCCCCAGGCATGGGTCATTTCGATGCCATCAAGGGCCGGATAGATCTCGGTGATCTGGCGGCGGATATGGTCGGAAATGTCGCGCGGGCTGTCGGCGGTATAGGCTTCGCGTCCGCCAAACAGCAATTGTCCGTCGCGGGTCTTGCGGAAATAGCGCACCACGAACCGGCTGTCGGCGACCGCTTCCGATCCCGGCAGGATGTCCGGGAAATCCTTGAGCGGCACGGTTGCGCCGATGAAGGAGCGGATCGGCATGACATGGGACGCCGTGACCGGTTCCAGATTGCCGATATAAGCATTGGTGGCGATCAGCACATGGCGAGCGGTAATCGTACCCTTCGGCGTTTCGATCATCGTTTTGGCGCCGCTTTGGGCAATCGATGTGGCCTTGGTCATTTCGTGCAGGCGCGCTCCGGCGTTCTTTGCCACGTTCGCCAGCCCCACCAGCAATTTCAGCGGGTGAATATGGCCGGTGCCGATATCGCGGATACCGCAGTAATAGGCGGAAGAGCCCAGCCGCGCCGCCGTTTCCTCACGGTCCATAAAATGCATATGCGGATAATCGAACCGGGTCGCGGCAATCTCGACGCTTTTGCGATACTCCTTGTCCTTGCCGCGCTTGTGCTCGACATTCAGCTGGCCGGGCATGAATTCCATGTCGATCTGGTGTTCGCGAGCAAAGTCGAGAATATAGGCCTTGGCGTGCTCCGCCATATCGAACAGCGCCTTGGCGCGCTCAAAACCAAATTCGGCTTCAAGCTCCTCCGGCCAGGCCCGCTGGCCGGTGCCGAACTGGCCGCCATTGCGCCCCGACCCGCCATCACCGAACCGCCCGCCTTCAATCAGCACCACGCTGACCCCGGCGCGTGCCAGCGTATAAGCCGCCTGCAAGCCGGTATAGCCGCCGCCGACAATGGCGACATCTGTCGTGGTCGAGCCATCCAGCGGTTCGTATTCAGGGCGTTCGCCCACGGTGGCTTGATACCAGGAAAGGCCGGGTGCAATCGGGCTTTGCCACATGCGAAGCTCCTTTTTGAGTGCTGCAAGGCGACCCGCCTGGGACAAGCGGGCGCCATGACAGCTGTATGGATCAGACGTTCAGCAGCAGGAATTCACGCTCCCAGGGGCTGATCACCTGCATGAAGGTCTCGAATTCGCCGCGCTTGACGCCCGCATAGATATCGATGAAGGCGCGGCCGAACACGGTTTCGAAATCCGGCTCGCTTTCCAAGAGGGCGACGGCTTCCAGCAGGCCGCGTGGCAGCTCAATCGAGCCTTCATTGGCGGTATCTGCCGTCGGCGCGGTCGGCTCGATCGCCTTGCAGATGCCGAGATAGCCGCAGCCGAGCGAGGCGGCCAGCGCCAGATAAGGATTGGAGTCCGAGCTTGGCAGCCGGTTTTCCACCCGTCGCGCCGCCGCATCGGAAATCGGCACCCGGAAGGCCGTGGTGCGATTGTCATAACCCCAGGCGTTGTTGACCGGGCAGGCCATGTCGGGTGTCAGGCGGCGATAGGAATTGACATAGGGCGCCATCATGACGAGCGAATTCGGCACATATTTCTGCATGCCGCCGATGAAGTGGAAGAATTCTGATGATGGCGAACCATCGGCCTTGGAAAAGATATTGCGGCCAGTTTCGATATCGACCACCGACTGGTGGATATGCATGGCCGAGCCTGGCTGGCCCTGCATCGGTTTTGCCATGAAGGTCGCGAAGATCCCGTGTTTCAGCGCCGCTTCACGAATGGTGCGCTTGAACAGGAAGACCTGGTCGGCCAGCTCAATCGGATCGCCGTGCCGCAGGTTGATTTCCAGCTGCGCCGGGCCTTCCTCATGAATCAGCGTGTCGATTTCCAGGCCCTGCTTGGCCGAGAAGTGATAGATATCGTCGATCAACTCGTCGAATTCGTTGATCCCGGCGATGGAATAGCCCTGGCCGCCGATGATCGACCGGCCCGACCGGCCTTTCGGCGGATGCAGCGGGTAATCCGGGTCCTCGTTCTTGGCGACCAGATAGAATTCGATTTCCGGGGCGACGACCGCCTTCCAGCCCTTTTTCTCGTAGAGGCTGAGGACGTTTTTAAGCACGTTGCGCGGCGTATAGCTGACATCCTCGCCTTCGGTGCCGACGATATCGCAGATCACCTGCGCGGTCGGATCGGTCTCCCAGGGCACGACCGACAGCGTTGAGAGATCCGGCAATAGCTTGATGTCGCTATCGCGGCTATCATAGCGGAAATTGCCGGTTTCATCGGGATATTCGCCTGAAATCGTGTGGCGATACAGCGCTGACGGCAGGGCGAGCGAGGTATTGCTGGTGAATTTCGAGCTCGGCATCATCTTGCCGCGCGGCACACCGGCCAGATCCGGCGTGATGCATTCGATATCCTCGATACCGCGGGAGCGCAGCCAGGAGGCCGCTTCTTTCCAGGTCTTGACCCCGCGCGTCGGGCTGATATCTGGGGGGATGCCTGCTTTTTTGGACGCTGCGCCCTTGGGTCTGAGCATTGTCTTTTTTGCAGGCATGTCTCACCGGATCTGTGTTGATAATGAATGCCATCATATCCGCCTCGCTGGAATTGGCGAGGGTGAATATGCAATTGACATCGCTTTGCCGATCGAAAACACAACAGACATGGCGATGATGACGAGGACATGACATTGGAAAAACGGGTGGATGTGGTGGTGATCGGGGCAGGGGCCGCCGGCATGATGGCGGCGATCCGGGCTGGCCAGCGGGGCCGGTCTGTGGCCGTGCTTGATCACGCCAAGGCGCCGGGCGAAAAGATCCGCATTTCCGGCGGCGGGCGCTGCAATTTCACCAATATTCATGCCGGACCAAAGAACTATATCAGCGCCAATCCGCATTTTGCCAAATCGGCGCTGGCCCGGTTCACGCCCGCCGATTTCATCGCCATGGTCGAGGGCCACCGGATCGCCTGGCATGAAAAGACGCTTGGGCAATTGTTCTGCGATGACAGCGCCAAGGATATTATCCGCATGCTGCTGGAAGAGATGCGCGCCGCCGGTGCAAGGCTGCATATGCAGACCGACATCCGGGCTGTCGAGAAGACGCTGGACGGTTTCCGCGTCGAAACTTCTGAAGGCACTATGACCTGTCAGTCGCTGATCATCGCCACCGGCGGTAAATCCATCCCGAAAATGGGCGCGACCGGCTTTGCCTATCGCCTTGCCGAACAGTTCGGCGTTGGCCTGGTCGAGACCCGCCCGGCGCTGGTGCCGCTGACGCTGGAACCGGGACTGCTGGAGGAACTGGCGCCACTGTCCGGCATGGCCGTCGATGCCCTGGTTCGTCATGGCAAGACCGAATTTCGTGAAGCGCTGCTGTTTACCCATCGCGGCCTAAGCGGCCCGGCCATCCTGCAAATCTCCTCCTATTGGCGCGAGGGCGACGCAATCACCCTCTCTCTGCAACCGGAACTGGACTTTCTGGATCTGCTCAAAACCGCCCGGCGCGACAATGGCCGTCAGGCGGTGCAGACGGTTTTGGGCCAATATCTGCCGAAGCGGCTGGCGCAATACTGGACCGAGCGCCACGGTCTGGAAAAACCGCTGGCCGACCTGTCCGACAAGGTGTTGGCGGGCATTGCTGATGCCTTGCGCAACTGGCAGATCAAACCGGCGGGATCGGAAGGCTATCGCACCGCCGAAGTAACCCTGGGTGGGGTCGACACCCAGGCGCTGGACTCCAAGACCATGCAGGTCAAGGCGGTGCCGGGTCTCTATTTTATTGGCGAGGCCGTGGACGTCACGGGATGGCTGGGCGGCTATAATTTCCAGTGGGCCTGGGCGTCTGGCCATGCGGCAGGCCTTGCTGCATAGTCATTTCCTTCCAAGCGCGACGATACGATTTGTTTACCGCAATTGTGTCCGGCATGGGCAAGTCTTGCTTCATGCCGCATTCCCGCCACCATCTTTCAATAGTTGTTAATATACCTCAGTCATCGTGATCTTCCGCCTCGTTGTTTTGCTGTTTTTCGGGACGGGTTAGGGTTACGATCAAGGTCGGGGTGATTCCCCGCTTAACTTTTGGAAAGTGCTGCCAATGAACAGACCCATCCGGAAGGCCCGCGCCATCGCTATTACCAAGGCGCGTGACGATCAGAACAAGCTTATCCTTCGCAGCGCGGGTCTCGGCCTGATGGCCTGCTTCATGGTCTATGGCCTGATGCTGATCGGCGTTATCGGCTGATCAGACCTTGGCGCCTGCGGCAAAGCGGCGACTGTCGCTTCCGCCTGCGCATCCATGTCTTCCTTCGCACACCTGCGGCGCTTTCGCATGTCGAAAACTCTGGAAACGATCCTTCTTAGGCGCGGCCAGGATGGCTCACTGTAAAACGTGTAAAACGCATCCTCTTGCTGGGCTGGCGTCAATGCATGGCGGTTGATCGCCTCCCGTCGTATGGTCTCCTGAAAGGCAAGCAATCCGATAAAGTCCATGACCGTCATCTCCAGTGTTCTGGAGAAGGCTAGCGTTTCATGGATGATGGATATATCGCCGAGTTTGCGCTATATCATTCACCCATGAAAAATCTGCCCTGGGATACCTACCAGCTCTTCATTGATGTGGCGCGAAACGGCGGGCTGACCGGGGCTGTCCAGTCCACCGGCCTCAGTGCTGCCACCCTTGGCCGGCGGATGGTGGAGCTGGAGCAAAAGCTGGGCCGGATTCTGTTTCATCGCGCCCAGACGGGGTATACGCTGACGGTGGATGGCCGTGCCCTGCTCGATCACCTGAAATCCTTTGAGGCGGCGGAGCGCGGCATTGATCTCTGGCGCCAGCAGACGTCGCAGCCAGCACTGGTGCGGGTGACAGCGGGAACATGGATTTCCTGGCTGATCGCCCAGAACCTGCCGAAGCTGTGCCGGAGCAATGATCGCTTTCGGCTCGATTTGCATATTACCGAAGAGCGCGCTGCCCTTGCGCATCGCGAAACCGATATCGGTATCCGGGCTTTCGAGCCACAGGAGAGCAATCTTGCCAGGGTCCCGCTCGGCGAGGTTGCCTACGCGGCCTATCGCCATCGCCTTGCCGACGAACTGGAAGGGCAGCCCTGGATCGCGGTTGCGCAGGAGGCGGCAATCTCGGCCTATTTGAAGTGGCCGCATCAGCATAAGGCCGAACAGATCCTGATCACCGTCAACCGTCCGCGCTCCCTCAAGGATATGGCAGTCTCTGGCATGGGCCTTGCGGTCCTGCCGTGTTTTGTCGGTGATAGCCATCCGCAGCTTCAGCGGGTCGGTGATGAGATTACCGAATTGCGGCATCGGCAATGGCTGGTCACCAATAATGACGACCGGCACAGAAGCGAGATCCGCGATTGCGCCGGGCGTTTGGTGACCCTGATGAGAGACTTCTCTGATGCTTTCGCCGGTCGGCGATAGAGGGCAAACCACATGCTTCGAATAAACGCATAGGGATTTCGGGGCAAAAAAGCAACTTAAGGTTTATTTTTTTGTGCCGAAAATAGAATATTACACGGAGTCCGTTGCTTTTTAGAACGAAGTGATCGTGCATAACTATAAGTCGAAATAGAATATTCAGAATTTCTTCAGACCCCCATGCAAGAAAAGAAAGGCGGCAATTATATTCGTTTATTCGAATTAATTAATTTCGCCCTTTGTTTTCGGGGGTTTGGCTATGCTATTTGATCGTCTACTTTCTCGGTGCAAGATTCAGACCAAAGTTCTGGTCTTCATCGTTCCGTTTGTTCTCAGTATTTCGGCCGTTGGTCTGACCGGCTACTACGCATCGCGTATCCTGCAAGGGCAGATGGAAGTCACCAATAGTGTGGTCAACACGCTGAGTGGTTTCAAGAATGTCTATGCGGCGATGACGGCTTTCCTGCAAAAGACCACGGATGCATCGAAAACGGCGCTGGATCAGGAGCTGGATGCACAGTTGACCAGTTTGAAGGCCATGCGCACCTCGCTTGACGGTCTGGGCGGAGCAGCCCAGGTCGATGCGGCGATTGCCGGAACGGAATCGATTGCCGGCCAGGTCAAGCGCCTGTGGGATCTGGATCATGGCGCGGCGGATCTGCGTGCAGCCCTGGAGGCCGATACCCAGCAATTGTCCAGCCAGCAGAGCGATCTGCTCACCTATTCCACCCATGTCCGCGAGGCGCTGGCCAAGGATGAAGGCCAGGCCAAGACCATGCTGCGCGATTCCGACCGGTTGACGCGCGGCGCCAACCTGATTGCCGATCTCGTCACCGATTTCAACAGCGCCACCGCCCCGGAGGCGAAGATGGAGCTGGTCAAGACGCGGATGCCGGAGCTGAAAAAGGCCGTTGCCGATATTGCCGCCGCGCTGCCAGCGGAACAGGCCGTGCTTGGCACATCGCTGACCGACAATATTCAGCAGTTGGCCGCCCAGATCGAGATCGGTGTGATCAATGACACGACAGTCAGTGCGACTGAACAGGCGATCAACCTGATGCGTCCGGTTTCCATCCGCTTGCAGGGCGCGTCTACTCTCAAATCCCGGCAGGCGACGGCAGTGTTTGGTACCCTTGATCAGCCGATTGCCGAAGCGACCGCTTTGCTCACTGCCACACGTCAGCTGGTGGATATCAGCAATGGGGTTGAACTGCGCAGTTCACGCTTCATGGCGGCAGCATCGGCGGATGGCCTGCAAAAATTGCAGGCGTCGCTCGGCACCCTGAAACGCCGTGCCGCAGCCATGGCCAAGGACCCCAATGTTAGCGCCGACATCAAAGCAAAGCTGTCGCAGATCGCCCCATTGACCGACGCCATGGCCGATAAGGCGACTCGGCTGGTGGCCATGGATGGCCAGAAAACCGCCGCCTTCCTGGCCGCTGCCCGCGATATCGACACCATCTGGTCGCAGCTCAGCGATTTTGCCGCCTCCCAGCGTCAAGTGGCCGATGAACAGAGTGCCTCTGCCGATACCATGTCGGCGCTGGCTCTGCTGGCTGGCGTCGTTATCGCCATTGTCGCTGGTATCGGCCTGATCGCCACCTTCAAGGGGCCGATCAATCAGATCACCGCTGCCATGCGGCGTCTGGCATCCGGTGATCTCGAGATCGATATTACTGGCGGCACGCGCCCTGATGAGATCGGCGATATGGCCCGCGCGCTTGGCGTGTTCAAGGACAATGCCGAAGCAAAGATCCGCGCCGAGACCGAGGGTGCGCGGGTTCGCGCTGAAAGCGAGGCCGAGCGCGCCCGCAATGATGCTGAAAAGCAGCAGGCTGACCAGGACGTGCAATTTGCGGTGACGGAACTGGCCGCCGGGCTGGAACGCCTCGCCAATGGCGATGTCTCCGCCACGCTGGACCATCCCTTTGCCGGGCGCATGGAACAGTTGCGCAGCGACTTCAACCGCTCGCTGACCCGGCTGAAGGAAACCATCGGCCTGATCCAGGGCAATGTCACGGCCATTCAGGGCAATGTGCAGCAAATGGCCCATTCCACCGACGACCTGTCGCGCCGCACGGAAACCCAGGCTGCCTCGCTGGAAGAAACCGCCGCCGCGGTCAACGAAGTCACCTCCAATGTCCGCCAGGCCGCCCACAGGGCGCGTGAGGTCAATGATATCGTTGGCGAAACCCGAGGGAATGCCGAGAAATCGGCTGTCGTGGTCGGCAATGCCGTCTCTGCCATGGGCCGGATCGAGGATGCCTCAAAGAAGATCGAGCAGATCATCAGCGTCATCGAGGAAATCGCCTTCCAGACCAATCTGTTGGCGCTGAATGCCGGTGTCGAGGCGGCCCGTGCGGGTGAGGCGGGCAAGGGCTTTGCCGTCGTCGCCCAGGAAGTGCGCGAACTCGCCCAACGCTCTGGCCGCGCCGCAAAAGATATCAAGACGCTGATCAACACCTCCACCGAAGAGGTCAATGCCGGAGCAAGACTGGTGCAGGAAACCGGTGCTGCTCTCACCGTCATCAGCCAGCAGATCGCCACGATCAGCACCCATGTCGAAGGCATAGCCGCCGCCAGCCGCGACCAATCCGCAGCCCTTGGCGAAGTGAATGGCGCCGTCGGCCAGATGGACAGCCTGACCCAGCAAAACGCCGCCATGGTCGAAGAAACCTCCGCCGCCAGCCGCCAACTGGCCGACGAGGCGGATCAGCTGGTGGGGCTGCTGCAACAGTTCAAGCTGGAAAGCGGTGTTCAGGCTGGTCGGTGGGACCGGGCTGCTTGATGGATATGGTATAAGGTGACGGACGCCCGGTTGAGAGACCGGGCGTTTTTTTAAGCGTTTGATATAAAATGATAAGCGGCATATCTGAGAGCAAGAGCCGCCAACATTTACGATCGCCGTTTGTTTATGGCTTCGCCCCCTCATCCTCCTGCCGGGACCTTCTCCCCGATGGGGAGAAGAGGGAAGGAGCCGCAGCGCCTGTTGTTTCCGCGCCCCAGCGGGGAGAGGTCGGCCGAGTTTCGCTTCCGGTTGATTGAAGCATGCGTTCATGACAAAATCTTTGTCTGAAAATTAGCGTGTGGCGTGAGTAATGCCGGGAGGCGTAATATTAGTAGTATACGATTGGCTGCATTTGATGTGGACGGAACACTGCTGCGAGGCGAAAACATCTGCGGTTGTATTGGCAGGCATATCGGGCGCTCAACGGAGATGGATGCCTTCGAGCTGCTTCGATCTCGCGAGGACATGACGACGGGACGGGAGGCTATGGTCGAATGGTACCTTCCTTTCAGTAAGGCTCAATTGATCGAACATCTGGTAGACCTTCGTCTTGCTCCAGGCGTCAAACAAGGTTTCGACCGGCTGAAGGCCGCAGGGGTAAAGATTGCCCTTGTCTCTATAACTTGGCAATTCGCGGTAGAATGGCTCGCCGCTGAGCTGGGTGCCGACTATGCAATCGGTACGGGCTGGCGGGAGGATAATACGCTCAGCCATTTCTGGCCGGAAGATAAGGCCGTTTATCTGAACTCTCTACTCGCCGAACTTAAATTAGAGCCGGGGGCTTTGGCAGCGGTTGGCGATTCGCATGGTGATATTCCAATGCTTAACTTCGCCTCTCGAAGCTATTTTGTTGGTAAAGCCCCGCCACATGAACTGCTCCATGCTGAGCACTGGCCTGACGCAAATATCGACGAAATAGTCTTGGACATGCTCTCTCGGGTTGAAGTCCTATGACCGCAATGTGCCAAAAGCGGACGAGACCTGACACATGCTCGAAGCTTATCTCCCCTTGCAAAGTCCCTCCAGTATAAATAGCGCACTATAGCGCAAAGCGATCGCCTTTCATTATCCGCCGGATAACGAAAAATCCCAAGAAAATAAGTTTTCTGAGCGGTCAAGTACCGGTCGATAATCTGCTTTAAAGGAAAGGGGAAATCAGCCTTTCTCAACAAGAGACATACATGAATTTTATAAGGCAAGCCGCCAGCCGCCGACGTCTTCTCTGACCATTGACCCACCCACTCTCCGTTTGCACGCATTTCCGATCACAAAACCGAATCGCACTTCGTCGAAAATCCGTGTAACCGGAATGCGCTATGAACAAAGCTCTCGTCGTCATCTTCGCCACCGTCGCCCTCGATGCGGTTGGGTTTGGCCTTATCTTTCCCATTCTGCCGGCTTTGTTGCGGGAGGTGACGCATATTCAGAATGTGGCGCCCTATATCGGCATGTTGGTGGCGCTTCATGCGGTCATTCAGTTTATCTTTGCACCGATCCTGGGATCGCTCAGTGATCGGCTCGGTCGCCGACCGATCCTGTTGATTTCGCTGGCGGGGGCGGCGGTCAATTATCTGTTTCTCGCCTTTGCCGACAATCTCTGGCTGCTGCTGCTAGGTCGCGCAATTACCGGGTTGACCAGCGCCAATATGTCGGTGGCGACGGCCTATGTAACGGATATTTCGCGGGAGGATCAGCGGGCGCGGCGCTTTGGTCTGTTTAATGCGATGTTTGGCCTGGGCTTTATCTTCGGCCCGATTATCGGCGGGGCGCTGGGGGATTATTGGCTGCGGCTGCCCTTCATTGCCGCTGCCGTGCTGAATGGCGGCAATCTGCTGCTGGCGTTTTTCGTCCTGCCGGAGTCCCGCATCCCGACGCGGGAGAAACTCGATCTGGCGGCCATCAACCCGCTGCGGCCTTTGCGCTGGGCGTTTTCGCTGAAAAACCTGCTGCCGATGGTCATCCTGTTTTTCCTCTTCAGCCTGACCGGCGAGGCCTATGCCACCTGCTGGGCGCTGTGGGGCGGCGATGCGTTTCAGTGGAGCGGGCTGTGGATCGGCCTGTCACTCGGCGCGTTCGGCATCTGTCAGGCGCTTGCCCAGACCTTTCTTCCCGGTCCGGCGGTCAAGCTGTTTGGCGAGCGGGTCGCCATTTTGATCGGCGTTTCCAGTGCCTGCTTTTCGCTGGCCGTCATTGCCTTTGCAACGGAAAGCTGGATGGTGTTTGCGATCATGCCGGTTTTTTCTCTCAGCGGCATTGGGGTTCCGGCGCTGCAATCGCTCGCAACCGCCCAGGTCGATGCGGACAAGCAAGGCCAATTTCAGGGCGTGCTCGCCTCTGCCCTCAGCCTCGCCGCCATTATCGGTCCCCTGGCGTTTTCAAGTGTTTACTTCCTCATCCGGGATTATTGGCCGGGGGGCATCTGGATGTCGGTCATCGCCGTTTACGCCATCAGCGTCCCCCTGGTTCTGGGCCTGCGCCTCAAGACTAAAACCAGCGGAAAAGCAGTTTAGCCCGACCTCCCAGCCGGGCTAAACTGCTTGTCACTTCCTATCAGGCGGCCTTGATGCCCTGAGCCGCAATGCCTTGCGTAACCACGACCGGGATCAGCAGGTCGCCCCAGTTTCCATCGCCACCATGGTGGCGGGCAGAGCGGACCAGCTCGACGGAAACCCCGGCCTCCACGGCTTTCATGACGGAATGGTTCAGCCGGTGCAGATCATTGGCCAGCATCCGAATCAGCGCCTGCTGGTCGGCATTCATGGCGGTTGCCTGTTCTTCGGCACGTTCTTTAACGCGGGTCTGGGGTGTCATGGCATTGCTCCTCTTATGTCTGGGGTTTTTGAAAGGCCTGGAGGTTTTTATGAGTTTGCCCCGCCCGAGACCGGGAGGGAATTGCGATAAAGGCAGCCGTCAGTTTTCGACTGGCCAGGGCGGTGGATATCAGCAGGACAACGGCCCAGAACTCATTCAGCAGCAGGGCGGAACTGGTCATGTTCGGTCGACTCCTTCATGGCCGTGGTTGAAGACGTGCCGCCGGAAATCGCCATGGAAACCGCATCGAAATAGCCGGTGCCGACTTCGCGTTGATGCTTGGTGGCGGTGTAGCCGTTGGCTTCTGCGGCAAATTCGGCCTGTTGCAGCTCTGAATAGGCGGCCATCTGCCGGTCCTTGTAGCCGCGCGCCAGTTCAAACATGCCGTAGTTCAGCTGATGGAAGCCCGCCAGGGTGATGAACTGGAACTTGTAGCCCATGGAGCCCAGTTCCTTCTGGTACTTGGCAATCGTTGCGTCATCGAGGTTCTTCTTCCAGTTGAACGATGGCGAGCAATTATAGGCCAGCTTCTTGCCCGGATGCACTTTATGCACGGCCTCCGCGAATTTGCGGGCCTGTTCCAGATCCGGCTTGGAGGTCTCCATCCAGATCAGGTCGCAATAGGGCGCATAGGAAATGGCGCGGGCAATGCAGGGCTCGATGCCGTTTCGTACCTGGTAAAAGCCTTCGGCAGTGCGACCCGCATCATAGTCCACAAAAGGCTGGTCGCGCTCATCGATATCAGAGGTCAACAGCTTGGCGGCCTCGGCATCGGTGCGGGCAATGATCAGCGTTGGTGTGCCCATCACGTCAGCGGCAAGCCGGGCGGCGGTCAGGTTGCGGATATGGGCAGCGGTCGGGATCAGCACCTTGCCGCCCAGATGGCCGCATTTCTTCTCCGACGCCAACTGGTCTTCGTAATGCACGCCCGCCGCACCCGCCTCAATGAAGGCTTTCATGATCTCGAAAGCGTTGAGCGGCCCGCCAAAACCAGCTTCCGCATCGGCAACAATCGGTGCAAACCAGGTTTCGACGGACAGGCCCTTGCCTTCCTGGGTTTCGATCTGGTCGGCCCGTTGCAGGGTCTTGTTGATCCGCTTGGCCAGTTCCGGGGCCGCATTGGCGGGGTAGAGCGACTGATCGGGATACATGGAGGACGCGGTATTGGCGTCCGCCGCCACCTGCCAGCCGGAAAGGTAGATCGCCTTCAACCCGGCGCGGACCATCTGCATGGCCTGATTGCCCGATAGCGCCCCCAGCGCATTGACGAAATCCTCCTGGCCGATCAGCTGCCACAACCGGTTCGCCCCCATTTCTGCCAGCGAATAGCGGATCTCGACGGAGCCACGCAGCCGCTTGACATCCTCTGCCGAATAGGTCCGCTCAACGCCATCGAAACGGCCCTGCGGTGCGGAGGGAACGAGTTTGTAAAAATCAGTCATGGCAGTCTCCTCTTGTCGTTTTCATGCAGGAATATCGCGCTCCTCTTGCTGCTTTCCTGCTGATCTGATGTGACTTGTTTTACAATGCGCCGCAAAAAATCCCAAGAAAAAACGATAAAACAACGGCTTGAAAGAGGTTAGGATGTCTTGTTGTTTACAAAAGAGCGATGTAATATTGTAAAAATTGTAAATTATCGACTTGATGCGTCGAGGCGTAAATTTTGTAAATTCCTGTCGGAGGGGCTGACATGACCGACCACAAGATCTTTGCCGGACCGCGGGTGCGGAGGGTGCGCAACGGCCTGGGCCTGACCCAGACGGCGATGGCCGAGGCGCTGGGCATTTCGCCGTCCTACCTCAATTTGATCGAGCGCAACCAGCGACCGCTGACCGTGCAATTGCTGCTGAAACTGGCCTCGGTCTACAAGGTTGATCTGGAGGAATTGCAGGGCGATGCGGGCGGCGGCTCGGTGCCGCTGCGCGAAGTGTTTGCCGATCCGCTGCTGGCGGGCGAAATTCCCGGCGATCAGGAATTGATTGAATTTGCCGAGGCGGCCCCCAATGCCGCCAGCGGCGTGGTCAAGCTTTACCGGGCCTACCGGGAACAGGCCAAGCGCCTGTCCGACCTTGCCGAATTGCTGGCCCGCGAGGGGCATGAAACGGCACTGGCCGGGGCGCGTCTACCGATGGATGAAGTGCGCGACGTGCTGGAGCGCCGCAGCCTGCATTTTCCCCTGATCGAGGCGGCAGCGGAAGCCTTTCATGCGTCGCTCGATCCGGGAGACGGGCTGGAGGCGGCGCTGAAAACCTGGCTGCGCACCCAACACGGCATCGTCGTGCGGGCGCTGCCTGTGCATGTCATGCCGCATCTCGGGCGGCGCTACGACCGCCATTCCATGCGGCTGTTCCTGTCGGAACGGCTGTCGCCCTTTGACCAGTTGCGGGAAATGGCCATGGAAGCCTGTCTTCTTGTCATGGGCGAGGAGATCCGCGCCGAGCTGGAAACCCTGGCTCTGACCTCAAACGAAGCACGCCGCATTGCCCGGTTTGAACTGGCGCGCTACGCAGCGCTGGCGCTGATCATGCCCTACGGCGCTTTTCTGGCAGCGGCGCAGCGGGCGCGTTATGACGTGGACGTGCTGCGCGCCCGGTTTCGGGTGTCGTTCGAGCAGGCAGCCTCGCGGCTGGTCACATTGCAACGGACGGGCGCTGCGGGCATCGGCTTTTTCATGATGGAGATCGATCATGCCGGCAATATCATCCGCCGGGCTGGCGGGCAGGGTTTTCCGCGCGCCACGTTCGGCGGCCAATGTCCGAAGCTGAACATTCATGCGGCCTTTTCAGAGCCCGGACAGGTTCTGGTTGAGCCGGTTATTGCCCCGGATGGCGCCGGTTTTCTCACGGTGTCGCGCACGTTGGAAGGGCCACAGGCGGGCTTTCAGCAGCGGGTCCGCCGCACCGCCTTGCTGATCGGCTGCGATCTCGCTCAGGCGCAGGACACCGTTTATGGCGAGGCGCGGATGGCGCCAGTGGAGATCGGCCAGGCCTGCCGGATCTGCGAGCGGCAGGCCTGTCTTTCCAGGGCCGAGCCGCCAATGACACGGCCACTCGGATTGGACGAAATGACGGCGGGATTAAGCGCCTTCGATTTCCAGTGACGGCTCCCAGTGAGGGGAGAACAAATTCTAGGCTTTAATCACTGCCAGATAGGATTGCACGTGGCTGTCCGTGGTCATGATGCCCATCAGATTATTGTCGATCACCGTATTGCCGGTTGATGGTCCATCGCTGGTCGGATAGGCGACAGGAACCCATTTGGCGTCGGTAAAGGTTCCGTCGCTATTGCGACCGATGGTAACGAAAGCGGTGTCCTGGTCCGACATCGCAGCCAGGCAATAGCCACTCTCTATGGCGCTGATGCCTTCGAAATGGGTCACCAGCTCTGGCTTGCCCTGATAGCTGTAATTCTTGACATTGCTGATCTTTTTCGTTGCGGCATCATAATCCAGCACGAAGCCGACATTGATTCCGGTTGCGCCCTTGTAGCCGCCGACGATCGTATAGGCATTGCTGCCGTCGCCGCCATTTTGCCAGATGCCATAGGCAGTGGTGAGCGGCCCGAGGCTGAGCTTGGAGAAGCTTTGCGTGCGGATATCGTAAATGAAGGCGGCAGCCGAGGCAGCCTGCCCGGTAATATCGAAATTGCCGACCACCAGGTCGCCCATGGTGGAATGGGCAATGGTATAAAACACTATCCCACCGGCAACATCCTTGGGTATGTCGAGCGCTGTCCATTTGCCCGAACCGTCGAAGGCGCCTTCATACATCATGCCATGGTCGGCAGTCGGATCGGTGGCCTCAGCATATTTATAGCTGCCGACGGCGCGCACATTTCCCTTGCCGATGCCAGGATTGAACAAAGGTGTATTCGGACCGTAAAAGGTCGATGTCGTCACCGTCTGGCCTTTGAAAACGGGGGTCAGATAGGCATAGCCCGAGCTGTCGGTGGGAAACAGCGGCCCGCGATAGAGAAGCGCCTGCGATTGCGCACCTTGGGTCGGCTGGTAATTTCCGGTCAGCACGACCGGCTGGTCGGTGCCGGAATCCTGGCGTACACCGGTCACGAATTGGCCTGCGGAAAGAATGGTCTGGTATGTCACATTGGCGTCGCTCATTTTATCTACCTTTGATTGAAGTTTAAAATAATATAACTATAAGATGTTTTAAAAAGATTGACAGTTGGTTATTGAGAAGGAGCTTGCCGGACCGCATGCCATCAGGAAGATGGTCCTGCCGCTTCAACCTGCCGGTGCCCCGCCGGTACATTGTGCGCTGCTTTGCTGTGGTGCGGAAAATTACGCTTGTCGAGCGCATGTTTCCTTTCTAGTCTGGTGAAAAATAATGGGAACGTCGGGCCGTGTCCCCCAACGGCCTGGAAACAGGAGACGTGATGACATCCACCGGGATTCGCTTTGCCGCCGCCGCCTTTGCGGCCATGTCCATCACCGCTTCGGCGGGCGTGCTGCCTGCCGGTGCTGCCGACCGGGAAGTGCATGTCTACAATTGGTCGGATTATATCGATCCGCAGATTCTCGAGGATTTTACCAAGGAAACCGGCATCAAGGTCGTCTATGACGTCTTCGACAACAATGACCTGTTGGAAACCAAGCTTTTGGCCGGTGGCTCCGGCTATGATGTGGTGGTGCCGACCGGTCCGTTCCTGGCGCGCCAGATCCAGGCGGGCGTGTTCCAGAAGCTCGACAAGTCGAAACTGCCGAACCTTACCAATATGTGGCCGATGGTCATGGAGCGGCTCGCCAATTACGACCCCGGCAACCAATATGCCGTCAACTATATGTGGGGTACGACCGGCATCGGCTACAATGTCAAGAAGATCAAGGCGATCTTTGGCGATGACGTCAAGGTCGATAGCTGGGACTTCATCTTCAAGCCGGAAAACGCCAAGAAGTTGAAGCAATGCGGCCTGAACATCCTTGACGCCTCGGATGAAACCTTTGCCATTGCCATGAACTACATTGGCAAACCAGCTGACAGCAAGAAAACAGCCGATCTGGAAGCAGGCGCGAAGGTCTACCAGGCGATCCGGCCCAGTGCCAAGACCTTCAACTCCTCCTCCTACCTGAATGATCTCGCCAATGGCGACATCTGCGCCACCATCGGCTGGTCCGGCGATGTGATCCAGGCCAAGAAGCGGGCGGAAGAGGCCAAGAACGGCGTGGAAATTGCCTATGTGATCCCCAAGGAAGGAACCTATATGTGGTTCGACAACCTGGCGATCCCGGCTGATGCCAAGAATGTCGAGGAAGCCCATGCCTTCATCAATTACCTTATGAAGCCTGAGGTAATCGCCAAGGCATCTGATTTCGTCTCCTATGCCAATGGCAATCTGGCCTCGCAAAAAATGGTCAGCGCCGATGTGCTCAACAATCCCTCCGTCTATCCCGACGAGGCGACTATGAAGCGGCTGTTCACCATCTCGCCTTACGATCCCAAATCGCAGCGCGTCCTGAACCGGCTCTGGACCCAGGTCAAGACCGGCAAGTAAACGAGATGAAGCGGGGCAGAAATGCCCCGTTTTCTATTTGAGACGCGCAGAAAAGACCGTACAGGCCTTGGCAAACAAGGCAGGCGGGGAAGGGGACCGATGGCGAAGACTCTGGGGCCGGTAAAACGCAAATTCGCACCTTGGACGGAGCGGGGGCAAATGCCCTTCATCCGGTTTGAAAATGTCACTAAACGCTTTGGGCCGTTCACGGCAGTCGATAACCTTACCCTGAACATTTACGAGCGGGAATTTTTCTCGCTTCTAGGGCCATCTGGCTGCGGCAAGACCACGCTGATGCGGATGCTGGCCGGTTTCGAGGAGCCGACCGAGGGTCGCATCCTGTTGCAGGGCCGCGATCTGGCCGGCGTGCCGCCCTATCGCCGCCCGACCAATATGATGTTCCAGTCCTACGCGCTGTTTCCGCATATGTCGGTGGAAAAGAACATCGCCTTTGGCCTGGAGCAGGACAATCTGCCCAAGGGTGAAATAAAGGCGCGGGTCGAGGAAATGTTGAAACTGGTCAAGCTGGAGGAGTTTGCCAGGCGAAAGCCAGGCCAGCTTTCCGGCGGCCAGCGCCAGCGTGTCGCCTTGGCCCGCTCACTGGCCAAACGCCCGAAAGTGCTGCTGCTGGACGAGCCGCTCGGCGCGCTGGACCGCAAGCTGCGTGAGGAAACCCAGTTCGAGCTGATGGATATCCAGACCGAGCTTGGCCTGACCTTCCTGATCGTTACCCATGACCAGGAAGAGGCGATGACGGTGTCTGACCGGATTGCTGTCATGGACAAGGGCGAAATCGTCCAGGTGGCGACGCCCGCCGAAATCTATGAGGCGCCGAATTGCCGTTACGTGGCGGATTTCATTGGCGATATCAATATTGTTGAGGGACGGTTGCTGCGAAGTGATAGTGCGGGCGGCCCTGTGGCCATTGCCTGTGACGGCTTCACCTGCCTGGTGGATCAGCCCTGCGATCTCGCTGACGGTGCCGAGGTTGCCTTTGCCATCCGCCCGGAAAAGGTTCGTATCTCCATCGACCCGCCCGCCGATACCAGCGTCAATGCGCTTTCCGGTGAGGTCTGGGATATCGGCTATCTCGGCGATTTTTCGGTATTTATCATCCGGCGCGAGGATGGTTTCACGTTTCGGGCGGCGCAGGCCAATGTCTCGCGCCTGGTGGACCGGCCGATTACATTCGGCGATCAGGTCTGGTTTTCCTGGACGCCGGATGCCGGCCTGTTGTTGACGAGGTAGCGCCATGGCCGAGCCCGCAACCCTTCCACAAGCCGTTCCTCCGGTCTTTCGCCAGGCAAGCCGCGCCCGCTGGTTGATTGTCGTTCTCCCTTATCTATGGCTGGGTTTATTCTTCCTGGCGCCGTTCTTCATCATCGTGAAGATCTCGCTGTCGGATACGGCCATCGCGATGCCGCCCTATACGCCGGTCTTCCAGGGCTTTGCACAGTTGGGCGATTTCCTGTCGCAGCTGGATTTCGAAAATTTCCAGATCCTCGGTGAAGATCCGCTCTATATCGAATCCTATCTGTCGTCGCTGAGGATTGCGGCGATCTCCACCCTGCTGCTGCTGTTGATCGGCTACCCGATGGCGCTGGCCATGGCACGGGCAAAGGCGGAACTGCGCCCAACCCTTGTGATGATGGTCATCCTGCCGTTTTGGACCTCCTTCCTGATCCGTGTCTATGCCTGGATTGGCATCCTCAAGCCGGAAGGGCTTTTGACGCTGCTGCTGCAAAGCTTGCATATCTACGGTCCAGACCAGCAGGTGCATATTTACCAGACCGATATCGCCGTATTCATCGGCATCGTCTATTCCTACCTGCCCTTCATGGTCCTGCCGCTCTATTCGGCTCTGGAGAAGATGGATGGCAGCCTGCTGGAAGCGGCAAGCGATCTCGGTTGCCCGCCGATCACGGCCTTCTGGCGGATTACCTTTCCGCTGTCCCTGCCGGGGGTGATTGCCGGTTCAATGATCTGCTTCATTCCGATCACAGGGGAATTCGTCATTCCCGACCTGCTGGGGGGTGCCGATACGTTGATGATCGGCAAGACCATGTGGACGGAGTTTTTCGGCAATCGGGACTGGCCAGTGGCTTCCGCCGTCGCCATCGTGCTTCTGCTTCTGCTTGTGGTGCCGATCATGATTTTCCAGAACCAGCAAAGCAAAGTGTGAGGGACCGTGATGAAATCTGGCCGTTTCGATCCTGTTTTTCTCACTTTCGGTTTCGCTTTTCTCTATGTGCCGATCCTGATCCTGGTGATCTTCTCGTTCAATGCGTCGAAGCTGGTGACGGTCTGGGGCGGGTTCTCCCTGCGCTGGTACCAGGAGATCTGGCAGAACGACAGCCTGATGGATGCTGCCTGGGTCACGCTCAGGGTCGGCCTCATCTCAGCCAGCCTCGGCACGGTGCTCGGCACCATGGCGGCGCTGGCGCTGGTGCGGTTCGGGCGGTTTCGTGGCCGTATGCTGTTTTCCGGCATGGTCTATGCGCCGCTGGTCATGCCCGATGTCATCACCGGCCTGTCGCTGCTTTTGCTGTTCGTTGCGCTGAATGTCGATCGCGGCTTGATGACCATTACGCTGGCCCATACCAGCTTCACCATGTGCTATGTGGCCATCGTCGTGCAATCGCGGCTGGTGACGTTTGATCGCAGCCTGGAAGAGGCGGCGCTCGATCTGGGCTGCCCGCCGGTCAAAACCTTTTTCCGCATCACCTTGCCGCTGATCCTGCCGGCGGTGGTTTCCGGTTGGATGTTGGCCTTTACCCTGTCGCTCGACGATCTGGTGATTGCCAGCTTCACCACCGGGCCCGGCGCGACCACCCTGCCGATCAAGATCTATTCGCAGGTGCGTTTGGGTGTGACCCCGGAAATCAACGCGGTCTGCACCATATTGATTGCCGTCGTCACACTCGGCGTCATCATTGCCTCCATCGGCACCAAGCGGCGTGAATTGCAGCGTCAGCGCGATGAGCATATTGCCGCTGCCGGACGGTGAATGCGAACGATCAAGGTCGGGCTGGCGACAGGATCAGATCCGGCCAGGAACCGCCGATAAACATCCGCAGCGGTGCAAAATTGCCTGCGGCATCATTGGCGCTGCTGGCATAAGCAGTGCCGGGGCGGACTTCCGTCGAGAGGGCCAATCCCTTGAAATTATAGGGAATGACACCGGAGAAAGAGGAGGACTGCACACTGCCCAGCAGATCACCCTTGCCAATATTGATACTGCCATCATCAAGCGTTGCTGAGACAGTCAGACTGTCAAATGGCAATTCACCCGTGCCAGCATCCTGCAATCGGAAAAACTTCTGTTCCGCCGCCTTGCGCCGAATGCCCTCCGGGTTGACGCCGGTGATTCGGCCCGGTCCGGCGCTGAGGTCCAATGTGCCGGTAATATCTGCCGCGCGGGTTTCCCACAGCGCCCGACTGGTCGCGGCTGATACTGTCAGGGAGCCGGGGCCCAGCGGCAGGGGGCCATTCAGCGCCAGTTTGCCCTCGATATCGGAAAGATCTGCATTGGTCAGCGACAAATCGAGATGGCCGCCTTCGTCAAAGCCGCCATTGCGACCTTCGAGATGGGCAATCAATGTTCCATCGGCCAGCGTGCTATCGGCAATGTCGAACACGACGGTGCCATCGGTCGCCAGAATGCTGGCACCCATATCGGTGAGTGTGAAGGGCGCATAGGTCGCCTTGCGGGCCGAAAGCGTAAGGTCGAATTCCAGCCAGTCCAGCAGTCCACTTTTCCCGTTATTATGACTGGTGTCGGGCGCCGAGAGCGAGAAGGCACCAAGAAAGGTCGGAATATCCATCTGCTCAAAGGCCAGTGTGCCACTCAACTTCGGCTTGCCGCTTTTCGCCTGGGCCATTTCCATCAGTCCGGTTGCACTGGTATCGTTGGCCGTAAAGGACAAGCTGTCCAGCCTCACCTTGTCGGTCTCCGCCGTCACCGTGGCGTTGACAGAGACTGTGTGCAGCGCTTCCGTGCCCGGTAGCGTCGCGCCTGTCCAAGCCAGAAGCCCCGGCACGTTGGAAATCGTTAAGCTGAGCTGGCCGGAGGCAAAACGGGCGGGCGCAAGCCCGGTCGTGCCACTGAAATGTCCCTTGAGGGTGGGCGCGGTCAGGGAAAACTCCGCCTGGCCAACCCCGCCGCCCAGCAGGATCAAGGGCTGGGTGGAGGCAAAATCCAGCTGGGTGGCAACACCGCCGATGATCATATTGGCATTGCCGATCGCGGGTGCCGACATCACTGGCCAGAACAGATGGGAAAAGATGCTGTCGATCACCACCCGGCGCTGTAACGGTTGATCCTCGATGTCGATCCGGCCGTTTTCAATGGTGATCGATCCGATCCGGGCATCATAGGCCTTGTCCAAGCTTTGTCCGCCCTTGATGCTCTCCTGGACATGAGAAATGGCATCGGAGAGCAGGCCTTGCCCCGCCCAATCGAGATGACCTTGCGTGTTGCGCCGCATGTAGATGTGGGGCCGGCTGAGATGGAAATCGTCAAAGACCGGATTGCCCATGGCTGCATGGACCAGTCCGAACGAAGCCGACAGCACGTCGATATGGGCAAGAACGCGCTTGGCCTTGCCAGCCGTCCCACCAGATTGAGCGGGATCTCGGTCGGTAATGGTAACATCGGGCAGGGTAATGCGCGGCTCTGGCCAGAATTGCAGGCTGGGCGTTCCTGCGATCTCTACGTCATGGCCGCTCCAGCGGCTGATGGCTTTTTCGATGCTGCCCCGCACCAGGCTGCTGGACACGATATAGGGTGCCGCCAGCCGGGATGCGACAAAAACGCAAAGTGCAACCGCGATGACGGCAATCGCTGTGCGGGCCAGCCGGGGACCGCGCCAACGCCCAGGCCCTGACCATTTCCGTTTTGAACCGAGCGTCACATCAGGCCTTTCACATCCGGTGCGAAGAATAAGTCCACTGCCGCCGTTCCGATACAGCAAAGGTCTTTGCCTGGCAATTTCCTTGGCCAATCATCGAGTGGCAATCATGGGGAGGCTACGCAGGATAGGAAATGTCCGGACTGGGAATGCCTTGCCGATCATCCCGCCAGAACTCTTGGCGATGGGAAGGTGATTTCCACCAGCGTTCCCTCGTTCGGTGTCGATTGAATGGCAAAGCTGGCGCGATTGGCATCCACCATGGCCTTGGTCAGCGGCAATCCAAGACCGGTGCCGTCGCCGCGCAACCGGGCGCCGCCGGGGGACACTTGCCGGAACGGCTTCATCGCCTGTTCCAGTTCCGCCCGCGTCATGCCGATCCCGGTATCGCGGATGCGTAGGGTTACGCTGCCATTCGGCTCGTAATTGGTGGAAACGATGATCTGCCCACCTGAAGGCGTGAACCGGATGGCGTTCGACAGGATGTTGAGGACGATCTGCTTGATCGACCGCATGTCAGCCACGACATTCGGCACCGATTGAGACAGCGCCGTGCGGATGATCACCCGCTGGCCGTTTGCCTGCGGCTGGACGATGGCGACGGCTTCCGACACCGTCTCGTTCAAGCCAACCGCGATGAAGTCGAGATCCATTTCGCCCGCCTCGATCTTGGAAATATCCAGGAGATCGTTGACGATATCCAGCACATGCCGGCCGGAACGGCCGATATCGGCGGCATATTCGGCGTAGCGCCCATGGCCAATCGGCCCGAAGCGCTCATCCGCCATGATATCGGCAAAGCCGATAATGGCATTCAGCGGCGTGCGGATTTCATGGCTGACCCGTGCCAGGAAGTCTGTCTTATGGGCATTGGCGGTTTCTGCGGCGCGTTTGGCGCTGCGCAATTCCTCTTCGGTGCGCTTCCATTGGGTGATGTCGCGGATAACAGCGCAAAAGCCGTTGGAGGAGGAGAGGCGACCAATAGTCATGAACAGCGGAATGAAGCCGCCGGAGGATTCCCGGCCGATCACTTCGCGTCCGTCGTTGAGCACGCTGGCAACGCCATGGCCGGTCAGCCCGCCGAGATAATCGAGGATCGCCCGCTGGCTCTCATGGGCAAACAGCGTCACGAACGGCTTACCGCGAATATCGTCTTCGTCATAGTTGAACAGTGCGCTGGCTGCACCGTTTACCGAGCGGATTTCGCCGTCGGTGCTAATGGTCACCACGCCGTCGGTTGCCGTTTCCAGGATGGAGCGCAGTTCCTCCACCTCGATGCGCAGACCGGTATGCTCCACCGCGTCAAGCCGGGTCGGATGGTCCAATCCAGGCTGTGAGCTGTCACCCGCATCGGCTACCGGACGAGGCGTATGGTCCGCAATAGCCCCCTCGACAGGCTTTGCCGGAGCCTGCGGCACCAGCGCCAGCAGCAAGGCGCTTGCCTCTTCCCAGCGGATCGATTGCAGCCGTGCCGAGACCGGCACCAACGCATTATCGGCCCTGACCACGACGAGCCTGCCATCCCGGCGCGCGTCGTCCGGCCCAGGCTGATCGTCTTGCGGATTGTCGCCTTGCACCCTGTCGTCGCGCTGTAAAAGCGCGTCCAGCCCACCGGACTGAGCCAATGCGTCGAGATCGGCGTAACCGGTCAGCGCCAGAAATTCCGGATTGGCATGGATCAGGGTATCACCGCGATGAGCAAGCAATGCCACGGGCAGCATGTCCAGCACATCAGGCGAAAACACCACATCGCGTGGCGGACGTGGCAGGAGAGCGCCAGGCACGGATGCGACCGGCAGGATCATCTCGTCCGCAGCGTTTTTTCCATCCTCTGCGTCATCGTTTGTATTGGCGAAAACCTCATCACCAGCAGAGGGAGCAGGGAAATCGACGACGGTCTCATCCAGCTCGTCTCCTTCCTGTTCAGAAACGACGTCAGCCGGCTGGTCGCCATCTTCGGCGCTTGTTGACTCGTCGCTTACCTCCGCATTGGCCTCTGCATTGACCTCTTCACTGGCCTGCGATGCCGATAGATCGGTGTCTGGATCTGGTTTTGTATTGTCATTCTCAGGCAGGCTGTCGCGCTCGGCACGTGGCGAAGGCACTGTTGTATCCGTTGCTTCGGGTGTCGCATGGTCGGCGTTGGCATCCGGCGTCTGCGTTTCGGCATCTGCTGCGGCAACAGGCGATGGGTTTTGGTCTTCGACAGTGGCTTTGTCGTCACGCCCCGTGTCGGTATGCCCCTTCTTGGACGATAGATCGCGGCTGCCGTCAGCGGATTTTGCGCCGAGTGCGTCCAATCTGCGGGCAATTTCCTGAAAGGTCGCATGTTCGGCGGGGCTCAAGCCTTCGCGGCCGAAATGGCGAGGCTTGAGTTGAACGATGTTTTCCGCCTGAGGAAGGGGGGCTGGAGCGCTGATGACCAAGGCCGGCACCTCTTCCCGTTCCGGCACCTGTTCTTCCACCCGTTCTGGCGCAGGGATGGTATCAGCCTTTTCGACCTCTGCCGGAGCGGCCGAGGCATCGTCACGCATGTTTTCCTGAGGATCGGCTTGCGCCGCTTGCTCGGTCGTGCCGGTCTGATCGTGTGGGGCGCTTAAGGTCAGTCCCACCTTGTCGGTATCTTCGATGCAATCGGCCAGCCGAACGACGCCAAAGCCCCGGAAGCCATCAAAATCGCGATTGCGGGTATAGGTCGGCAAGGCTGCCAGATCGACCGGCACTTTCAAGCTGGTGCCTTCAATCGGCCAGTAGATCGTTTTGCCGGACCAGGTATCGCGCTTTTTCAGCAATTCGACGATCTTGCCATCGGGATCGAGATTGAACAGGGCAGCAAGATCGGCAAAGGTCTGGCCTTCGATGGCCGCCGACCGCGGGCCGACCGCCTTGGCAAATTCCGGCGAGACATCGCTGAAACAGCCGAGTGCATCGACCTTCCAGACGAACCGTGCCGCCCGCATGGTCGGTGAGAAGGCGAAATCCTCCTGGGTGTTATCCTGTCCGCTAGCGGTTTCCGGCAATTCGGGCGTTTCTTCCTCGGAATGCGGCGCGGAGTCCGTCTCGCCCTCTTCGTCCTGCTCAAAAGCGTCCGAGGAGGATGTGCTGGTCTCGGCTTCGCTCTCCTCAGACTGATCAGCGGGGTCAGCTGCGGCGGCGATGGCCTCCGGTTCTGCGGGCTCCTCTAGGCGGGTATCGTCCTCGGCTTCGATCTCATCCTGTTCGACATCGGCATGTAGATCCGAATCTGGCAGATCCGCGCTGGCTTGATGATCCTCGGTCAATGTCGCGTCGGACGTGTCAGGCTGTTCCGTGTCAGCGGGGCTTTCCTCGGGAACGGACAGTTCTTCAGGCAAGTCCTCGTCTTCAGGGAAGGGCTCCTCTTCAGACACGGGCTCGCCAATGGCATGATCGTCCGGCTGCGGGCTCAGCGCATCCGCTTGGGACAGGTCTTCCGGCTCAGGTTCCAACTCGTGGATGCTGCCCAGGGCTTCGACCACATCCTCGAAAGTCTCTGTGGGCGTTGTTTCCTCGGACTTGGCTTCCTCGTGCTCGGCCTCTTCAACCTCAACAGCGATTGTATCCGCGGCTGGAAAAGTCTCAGACGGGGGAGACTCAGCAGCGGCCACGGCTGGTTCTATCGAAACCTGCGGTTCGTGGACCTGTGGAGCCGTTACGGAAGCCGGGGTGGGCTGCTCCTCAGTAAATCCATCCGAAGTATCCAGCGTTCCCAACAGGGTTTCCACTGCAAACAGCAGGAACATTGCAGGGTCGTCGGCAATCTTGCCCAGCGCTGCTGGCAGGTTGCCGCGCGCGGTCGGGATCGGCCGCTTCATCAGGCCGCCGGGCTGGACTTGCGCCATCTGCACGATGGTTTCAATGGTGCGTGGGGTAATGCCGAGACGGTCGAAATTGCCGGATGCACGGATCACCGCGCCCTTGCTGTCCAGAAGAGCCATGTGGGTATCGGGGTCGTCAAAGCCGCGCAGCAGCGCTTCGCTGCGGGCCGAGGCGTCCCGGTAGCTGACCGGCATGGAAAACAGGATAACCACTTCGCCGGGGCGGATCTCCAGCCGTTCCAGCTGCGCTTCAACAGGCACAAGGCGAAAGCCCGAACCGGCCCTCACCACCAGCCGGCGCGCTTCGCCCGTCGTCTTCAACTGCCGGGCCATGGCGGCGATCTGCCGGAAGGTGACATCCTGGCGCGGTGGCCCCTGGTCGAGGAAATCGTAAACAGAAGCCGTTCCGAAGAAACCTGCTCCGGCGCCATTGGCCCAAAGCACCCGCTCCAGATCCAGTGAAAACAGCGCAAGTGCATCTCCACGCGCAAACCTGGCCCTGACCGCGCTGTGCACGGCGATATCAATGAAAGGGTATTGGATAGCGGGCATGGTCAACCTGTCGAGCTTTTTCGCCGGCACTGTTCTGAATTAACAGATTTTTAATAACTTCGCACCCCCTCCGGGTCCAGCGAAGAGCGCCTCTATCGCTAAACAGGGTTAATCTCGACAATTATTTTATTGTGCATCGCAACATAATATTGCAATGCACAATAAACGCTGTTATATGGCCTTTATCGAAAAACACCGGGCTGCAATGATCGGCCCCTTCCAAGGAGTTCCATCATGGCTACCAATTCGAAATCCACCCCTTTCTCTGCTGCTGCCTTCGACCCTGCAAAGATTTCCGACAGCCTGCGCGACTTCACCGAGAAGGGCGCTGCTCAGTCCAAGGAAGCCTATGCCAAGATGAAGACCGCTGCCGAAGACGCCACCAAGACGGTTGAAGCCACCTTGCAGAGCGCCCAGAGCGGCAGCATGGAACTTGGCCTCAAGGCAATCGACGCCCTGCGCACCAATGCCGAGCTGTCCCTGTCGCACATGGAAGCCCTGATGGGCGTCAAGTCTGTTGCTGAGCTGGTCGAATTGCAGACCGCCTTCATCCGCAAGCAGGCTGAAGTCACCGTCGAGCAGGCCAAGGCCATGCAGGAAACCGTCAAGAAGGTTGCCGAAACCGTGGCAAAGCCCGGCAAGGAAGCCGCTGAAAAGGCAATGTCCAGCTTCAAGGTCTCCTGATCTTTCCGGTCACATATTGATGAAGATGAGAGGGTCGGTTCGTCCGGCCCTTTTTATTGCCGTCGCGGCCAGTGATCTGTAAATAAATGGGGAAGCGCAAAAAGGGGCTTGAAAAATTCTCCCACGCCCCGTATGTGACCCCTCGAAAGCGCTAGCGCTTGATGTGCGGTTGTAGCTCAGTTGGTTAGAGCGCAGGTTTGTGGCACCTGAGGTCGGAGGTTCGAGACCCCCCAACCGTACCATTTCTTCCACAATATTCCAGATTATCTGTCTGCGAACGGTTCAGCAGGATCTCACCTGATTCTACATCTGTCCCGTCACCAGATAATACACCCCCGCGACCACGATCAGCCCGCCCAGCACGCGGACCACCATGCCGTTATAGAGCCGGCCCAGCCCGTAGCCGATGGCGATGCCGAGGATGTGGATCATGCCGGTGGCGACGACGAAGCCGACGGTGTAGGCGGCGGGGTCGGTGGCGTTAGGGGCCATTTTGCCATGGGGATAGCCATGGAACAGCGCAAACAGTGCGATGATCGCCAGGGAGGCGAATTCGGGGGCTTTCCAGTTGGCGGCGATGGCAGCGCCCAGCGCCAGTAGCGAGAGCGCTATGCCGCCGGAAATCACCGGGTCGGGAATGTCGGCCAACATGCCAATCACGCCGCCGATGCACATGATCAGCGGGAAGGTGGCGGGCAGGGTCCAGACGGAGCGGCCCCCCATCTGCGCGCCCCAGAGACCGACCGCCAGCATGGCCAGGAAGTGATCGGCGCCCAGCAGTGGATGCTCGAACCCGCTGCCGAAGCCGCCCATGGGGCCACCCAGAACATGGGCAAAGGCCGGTGCGGCGCTGCCTGCAAACCCCAGGAACGTGACGGCCAGGCGCAGGGGGAATCCGTTGATCGTGCTGGAACGGTTCAGAAAATGCCCTTGGAAATGGTCCGGGATTTTCTTTGGAGGAACTGGGGTCATTGTCGCTTTGCCCTTGCCGCTTTTCTCGAGGACTTTTGGGGAAGCCCGTTTTTTGGAAGCCCGTTTTTCGGAAGATTGGCCTATAGCTGTAAAATATGGGGTATAAGTGACGCCCTGGGCGCTGACAACGTGCTGCTGTTATCGTCGAAGCTTTCTTTCTGGCTTGATCAGGTGCAAACAGGTTCCATGCATTTCGCGACCACAATTTGGTCGCAGAAACAGTCTGCATAAGGTGGCAGCCAAGGCAGAGCAGGGCAGAGCAGCAGCACAGCCATTCAATTCGGGAGATCGGATATGCAGGAAAACTTTAAACGTCAGATCGTCGGGGCGGGGCGGCTTGCTGCTGTCGCAGCCCTTGTCGCCTTGATGCCGGGCATGGCCGAGGCGCATATCGTCCAGGGCGGTGCCGGTGGGTTCCTGCAAGGCTTCGAGCATCCCCTGTCGGGTGCCGATCATCTTCTGGCGATGTTTTCCGTCGGTCTCTGGGGCGCGCAACTGGGCGGCCGCAATGTCTGGGCGCTGCCAATCACCTTTCCGCTGATCATGGTCCTGGGTGGCATTCTCGGCATTGCCGGTGTGCCGTTGCCAGCGATTGAAACCGGCATTGCGCTCTCCATCGTCGTGCTGGGTGCCGCGATTGCGCTGGTCTGGCGGCCGCCGGAATGGCTGGCGCTGACGGTCATCGGCCTGTTTGCCATCTGCCATGGTTATGCCCACGGCGCTGAATTGCCAATTGCCGCCGATCCCGCCGATTTTGCCATCGGCTTCGTGATTGCCACCGGCCTCATCCATCTGGCCGGTATTGCCGTCGGGCTTGGTGTGTCGCGGGCCTTGGGCGAGCGCATGGTTCGTATTCCCGGCGGGCTAATCGCCATCGGCGGCCTTTATTTCCTTGTGACCTGATGGCAAAGCCGGGCACGCCCCTTGCTGGTCATCTGACGACGGGTCTAGCCCTTGTGGCGCTGCTCGGAGCAATTGGGATAGGCGCGTCGGCAGTGTGGACCTGGCTTGACCAGGAGACGCTGGACCATTGGCTGCTATCGACCACGTTTACCATTGAACGCCTGCTGCCCTTGATCGGCACAGGCTTCATTCTGGGGCAATTGCCGAGACGGCGATTGCCGCTGGCTCTACTGGTGCTGGCGGCAGGCTTTGTCGCCGGTTTTGTCTGGCGCGATATGTGGATGCAGCTTCTGGCGCCTTTGCCCGCAGCGCCCAGCCATTTCTTTCTGGTTGGCCCCTTGGCCTGTCTGTTGGCGGGCGCAATTCTGGTCTTACCATTGCCGCTGCGGCTCTGGTCCGGTCTGGCGCTGTTGCCGGTGCTTGGGATCGCCCTTTCGCTGGCGATCTCTTTTTCCGATCCAAGCCTGCATGACCGGCTCTATCTGCCCTTGGCGCTGTCTGCCGCGCTTTGGCTGTTGCTGGTGTCCGGTCTTGTCGCTGGTATCGTCACCGCTGCCTGGACCAGGATTGCCTCGCGGGTTTATGGCAGTTGGTTGCTTGCCATCGGCATGCTGTACGGCGGTGCTTACATGGCCTCGAAACAGACCACACTCACCCCGCCGCCCTTCGCGGACCCTCCTGCTGCCAGCGATGATTTTTCAGGTTTTGAGCCTCTGTTCAAATCCCTGGACCGCTATGGTCCCCAGAGACCGGTGCTGGGGCCGGATGCGGGTGAGGGGAGGTTGCCATGAGCCGTTTGCCACTTGCCTTTCGCCGGAAGACCGCGCTTGCAGCCACGCTGGCGCTCTGTCTGCTGCCTGCTTCTCCCGTGCTGGCGCATCCCGACATCGCCATCACGCTGAGGGTGCTTTTCGACATGCATCATGGGGTGTTGACGGGGGGCGGGGAAAGCTGGTCCTTCGATGCGGCCTATAGCCGTGTTCTGCTGGATCGCTATGACCGGGACCGCAACAGCCAGTTTACCGCCGAGGAGGCCTCGGCCCTGCGCGACAAGCTGATTGCCGATCTTGGCCGCAAGAGGTTTTTCACGGAATTGTCGGTGGATGGCAGGCAGGCGGCGCGGTTGCAGCCGGTGGGCTTTACCGCTGAGATCCATGGGAATGTCGTGACTGTCACCTTTGCTTTCAGCCTGGCCGGACCGGTGGATCTGCGCGGTAAAAGCCTTGATCTGGAGGTCAAGGACAAGGACTATGTCGCCGCGTTTCGCTTGGCCGAGACCGGTGGGCTTCAGATTCGCGGCGATGGTGGCCAGTGCCGGACCAGCCGCGCACCAAACCCGGCCCATGCCTATTTCGCCGGTCTGGTCGTGCCGGAGCGGATAACCCTGACCTGCGGTCCGTCTCTATGATTGAAGCAGGGTGGTCACAAACTGCGGTTTGCCGGAAATTGTATTGCTGACGGTGCAGATCTCATGCTCGGCCCTGTCGGCAATGGCCTTGCGGGTCTCGTCATCAATCTCGCCCTTGATGGTCAGGGTGATGTCGAAACGCTCAACCCGAGACAGGCCTGCCTTGGCCTTTTCACCCGTGACGCTGGCCGTAATTTCGCTGATCCTGTCCATCACCCCCATCTCGCTGGCGGCAAGGCGGGCGCTGATGGTGAGGCATCCAGCCAGCGAGGCGTAGAGCAGGTCCAGCGGGTTGAAGCCCGGCTGCGACGGGCCGGTGACGATGGCCAGCTCACCGCCGGTGGCCGAGGTGATTTGCGGAAAACCGGTGCGGCCGATTACGGCGGTGGCGCCCACCGGGCGGGCTTTCATCTTGATCTCGGCCATGATGCTTATCCTGGTTATAAAAAGATACCGCGATCCTGATCGACCCGCTCGCGTAAGTAATCCACCACGGTGCGAATGCGGGCCAGATCGCGCAGGCTTTCATGATAGGTGGTCCAATAGGCGCGGTGCAAGGTGATGTCGGGCAGAATGCGGACCAGATCGTGATGCTGTCGCGCGATGTAGCTGTGCAAAATACCAACGCCAGCCCCTGCCAGCACCGCTTCCGTCTGGCCGATGGCGGAGGAAATCTCAAAGCTGGCGTTCCAGTTGCGCATGATTTCGCCGGTAAAATTCAGCGATGGCGTGAAGATCAGATCTTCCACATAGCCAATGCGGTGATGATCCTTGAGGGCCTCCACCGTCTCCGGCAACCCGTGGCGCTCAATATACTGGCGGGAGGCGTAAAGCGCCAAGCTGTAATCGGTCAGATGCGCCGAGACGAGGCGGCCCTGATCGGGCCGCTCCAGCGTCACGGCAATATCGGCCTCGCGTTGTGACAGCGAAAACGAGCGTGGCACCGGCACCAGCTGGATTTTCAATTCCGGGTGCCGCTCAATCAAATCCCCCAGCTTGGAGGCCAGAAAAAACACGCCAAACCCATCGGGCGCGCCAATGCGCACCGTGCCTGCCACCTTGGCATCGGTGCGGCCAAGGCGGGCTTGGGCTTCCAGCATTTCGGTTTCCATCCGCTCGGCGGAGGTGAGGAACGTCTCGCCTTCAGCGGTCAGTTCGCAGCCATTGGTGCGGCGAATGAACAGCCGTGTTTTCAGCGCATCTTCCAGCGCCGTCAAGCGGCGTGAGAGCGTGGCGTGGTTCAGCCCCAACCGTTTTGAGGCGGCCAGAATTTGTCCGGTGCGGGCAATGGCCAGAAAAATGCGAACGTCATCCCAATTCATAGTAACATCCATTTATGCACAACGGATGCGTAAATCATCGCGTTGCGTTGTGCAAATTAAAGCGCGATAGTGGCCTATCAAAAAACACTCAGGAGGATCACCCATGTATCAGATCGGGCATTTCATCGGCGGCAAGACTGTGGCTGGCACCTCTGGCCGCAAGCAGCCGATTTTCAACCCTGCCACGGGTGAAGTGCAGGGCGAAATCTCGCTGGCCAGCGCAGACGAGTTGAATGCGGCGGTGGAAAACGCCAAGGCTGCCCAGCCGAAATGGGCTGCCACCAATCCGCAGCGTCGCGCTCGCGTGTTCATGAAATTCGTGGAATTGCTCAACACCCATATGGACGAGCTGGCCGAAATGCTGTCGCGCGAGCATGGCAAGACCATTGAAGACGCCAAGGGCGATATCGTCCGAGGTCTGGAAGTCTGCGAATTCGTCATCGGCATTCCGCATCTGTCGAAGAGCGAGTTTACCGAAGGCGCCGGCCCGAACATTGATATGTATTCCATCCGTCAGGCTGTCGGCATTGGCGCTGGCATTACGCCGTTCAACTTTCCGGCGATGATCCCGATGTGGATGTTTGCCCCGGCGATTGCCTGCGGCAATGCCTTTATCCTCAAGCCTTCCGAGCGCGATCCGTCCGTGCCGATGCGCCTTGCCGAATTGATGATCGAGGCTGGTCTGCCTGCTGGCATTCTCAACGTCGTTAATGGCGACAAATCAGCTGTTGATGGCCTGCTGACCCATCCCGATATCGGCGCAATCTCCTTCGTCGGCTCCACCCCGATTGCCCGTTACGTCTATGGTACGGCAGCGGCCAACGGCAAGCGCGCCCAGTGCTTCGGCGGCGCCAAGAACCATATGATCATCATGCCCGATGCCGATCTGGATCAGGCTGCCAATGCGCTGATGGGCGCGGGCTACGGTTCAGCCGGGGAACGCTGCATGGCGATTTCGGTTGCCGTTCCTGTTGGTGATGAAACCGCCGACCGGTTGATCGCCAAGCTGACCCCGATGATCGAAAGCCTGCGCATCGGCCCTTATACCGATGACAAGGCGGATATGGGTCCTGTCATCACCAAGGAAGCGCGTGACCGCATTCTCGGCCTGATTGATAGCGGCGTGGATGCCGGTGCCAAGCTGGTCGTCGATGGCCGTGACTTCAAGCTTCAGGGCTATGAAAACGGCAATTTCGTCGGCGGCTGCCTGTTCGACAATGTGACCCCTGATATGGACATCTACAAGACCGAAATCTTCGGACCGGTTCTCTCGGTGGTGCGCGCGAAAAACTATGAAGAAGCGCTCGATCTGCCGATGAAGCATGAATATGGCAATGGCGTTGCGATCTATACCCGCGACGGCGATGCGGCGCGTGATTTTGCCAGCCGCATCAATATCGGCATGGTCGGCATCAATGTGCCGATTCCGGTGCCGCTGGCCTATCACTCCTTCGGTGGCTGGAAGGCGTCTTCCTTCGGCGACCTCAACCAGCATGGTACGGACTCGATCAAATTCTGGACCCGCACCAAGACCGTCACCAGCCGCTGGCCCTCCGGCATCAAGGACGGCGCTGAATTCGTTATGCCGACAATGAAATAAGGCTTTATCCAGAAAACCATCAACACAGGCGGGTCTCCAGCGGCCCGCCTTTTTTCGTGATAAAAAGCCAAAATCAACACTCCAAGCATGAAAATCTTTTCTGGAGAAACACGCTCAAAAAATGTTAATTTGGAATTGTTCAAAAGTACAAAAGCCATTATATATGCCGATATGGACGGACAAAATTGGCGCTTTGCCAAGGACCGCCAAGCGGCTAAGGTTCGCTGGACCAGCTTAAGGAGTGGCGCATGCGCTTGACGAAGCAGACCAATTACGCGGTACGCATTCTGATGTATTGCGCGGCGAACAAGGACCACCTGAGCCGTATTCCGGAAATTGCCAAGGCCTATGGTGTCTCTGAACTGTTCTTGTTCAAGATCCTTCAGCCGCTCAACAAGGCAGGCCTGGTGGAAACCGTGCGTGGCCGCAATGGCGGCGTGCGCCTGGGCCGTGCGCCTGAAAAGATCAGCCTGTTCGACGTGGTGAAAGTCACTGAAGACAGCTTTGCGATGGCCGAATGCTTCGAGGACGATGGCGATGTCGATTGCCCGTTGATCGACAGCTGCGGCCTGAATTCGGCGCTGCGCAAGGCGCTCAATGCTTTCTTCGCGGTGCTGGCGGAATATTCCATCGACGACCTGGTCAAGGCCCGCCCGCAGATCAACTTTTTGCTGGGTATCGAGGATCTGCCTCGTCTGGCAGCTGCACCGGCTGCCTGAGCCTGTTTGTTTTAAAAGTGATGATGTAGAGCGCCCTGACCTCCGGTCCGGGCGTTTTTCGTTTGTGGTGAGGCTGGGATGAGGCGGTTGACCAGGGACGGCAATACGCTACTTGAAGGTAAGTGACGTATCCGCCCGGAGAGATCAGCATGACCGCCCATCAGACAGCCAACACCGTTCCTACCAGACCTTGGGCGATCATCGTCATGGGGGTTAGCGGCTGCGGCAAAAGCTCGATTGGCGAGGGCCTGGCGAAAAAGCTTGACGTCCCCTTCCTGGAAGGAGACAGCCTGCATCCCGCCGCCAATGTCGAGAAAATGGCCAAGGGCACGCCGCTGACCGATGAAGACCGTTGGCCCTGGTTGCAAGCGATCGGCGATAAAATGGCCGCCGCCTTGCAGGAGGGCCAGACCATCATCGTCTCCTGCTCGTCGTTGAAGAAAAGCTATCGCGACCTGTTGCGCGAGGCGACTGGCAATCGCACCGCCTTCATTTATCTGGAAGGCTCGAAAGAGCTGCTGACCCGCCGCATGGGTGAACGCACCGGACATTTCATGCCGGTCAGCCTGCTGGAAAGCCAGCTTGCGACACTGGAAAGCCCGAAAGATGAGCCTTGTGTGGTGACAGTTGATATTGATCGCAGCATCGACGCCATTGTTGATGCCGCAGCAGGCGGGCTGTCGGAGCTGGAATAACAACGATTTGCGGTGATCAGACCGGATCGATCCGGCAGCTGTGATCCTGCACATCTTCACCGCCGGAAAAACCGATTGTCGCGGCAGGGGCAACATCGGTGAGAATGATGAAGCCTGGGCCGCTGGCAAAGCTCGCGCCAACCACCACCAGATTGTGGCTTGCCATCTCCGTTGACGGGTCTTTCAGGGTCTTGGCCAGCGCCAGAAACGGATTGTAACCCGCCAGCGTATCGCCCTCGACCTTCATGGCGATAAAATGGTGTCCAGCCACTGTGTCCGGCAGGGGCGCCCAGTCGGTGCCGATGTCATTGGCCATCTTGGTCAAAAGCGCATGGGCATCCGGGCTGAGGCAATCGATATGGATATGCAACTGGTTTTGCGAGCGGGCGTTTTGTGCGTTGACCGCCAGGCTGAGCGCATCGCGTGACAAGGGATGCGGCAGCTTGGCATCGAAGGCGGCCCGTTCATTCCAGGCATCGGCAAAGAAATTCGGCGTCTTGTCATCCAGCAGAGCAGGGCTTTCTATGCCGGTGATCTTGTCGGTCGGGATCAGCAGATGCTGCGCCACGCCACGTTGGTCCTTCAGCAGCGCGTAATGTTCGCCGGCATTGACGCTGACGCAAGGCGCTGTCGCGACAACACATTTGTCATGGACGATTTTCCACAGCGCGTCGGGATCGGCATGGGCAATTGCGGCGGCGGCAAGCAGGCCGATGAGACCAAGGGCGATGGAGGAACGCGGGCGGCTGGTCATAGTGATCCCTTGAGCAAATCATTGACTTCAAGCACCCGACTGTAAGGTCCGTCTGCCGATTTCCTGTGACGCCCGGTTCGTCCGCAGATCACATTTTCGGGATCTGTATCAGGCCCTGAACCGCTCCGGGCGAAAGGCCGAGATATCCAGAAACGGCGTCTCGCCGCTCATCGCCTCCGCCAGCAACCGGCCCGTCACCGGACCCAGCGTCAAGCCATGATGGGCATGGCCAAACGCCAGCCACAGGCCCTTGTGGCGCGGCGCCTGGCCAATCACCGGCATCATGTCCGGCGTGCAGGGCCGCGCGCCCATCCAGGGTTCCGCGTCCAGCCGCTCGGCCAGCGGAAAGATGGTGCGGGCGACTTTTTCGGCCCGCGCCAATTGTACCGGGGTTTTCGGCGCATCACGCAAGGCAAATTCCGCCCCGGTCGTCAGCCGGATGCCCTGGGTCATCGGGGCGAGAAAATAGCCGCGCTCCTTGTCCATCATCCAGTTGTTCAGCACTGCATTGCCGTTGCTGGCATAGTGCATGTGGTAGCCGCGCTTGACGCCGAGCAGGAAGCGGTAGCCGAGCTTGGCCGTCACCTCATCCGACCAGGGACCGAGGGCGACCACGACCTGTTTGCCATCGATCACGCCATCGTCGGTGGTGACCTGCCAGCCGCTGCCTGCCTGTTTCAGGCTCAAGGCATCACCATGCACGAAGCGTCCGCCAAGCTTTTCGAACGTGGTGAGGTAGGCCTTGGTCAGCCCGAGCGGATCAAGCACCGACCAGGGATCGTTCCATTTCAGCCCGCCGATGAAATCCTGGCTCAGATGCGGCTCTTCGCGGGCCAGATCCGCTGCCGTCAGGGTTTGAAATTGAATACCGTATTCACGCCCCAGCCGTTCGGCCTCAGCCACTTCCTTGTCGCGCACGGCCTGGGTGCGAAACGCCTCGACCCAACCGTCCTTGCGGATCAGCGCTTCGGCCCCCGATGCCTCGATCAGCTCTTTATGTTCGGTGATCGAATGCTCGATCAGTGGCGCATAGGCTCTGGCGATCACCTCATGGCGCGGCTTGTTGGAATGCCACCAATAGGAGGAGAGGAAAGCGGCAAGCTTCGGCAGGGCCTTCAGATGATAATGCGCATCGATCCGGTTGTTGAGACCGTAGCGCAGGATCAAGCCAAGATCCTGCGGAAAGCCGTAGGGCACGACGCCCTCGCGCTGGATCAGCCCGGCATTGCCGTAGGAGGTTTCCTCACCCGCGTCCCGCCTGTCCACCAGCACCACAGATTTGCCGCGCCGTGCCAGCTGAACAGCGGTGGACACGCCGATAATACCGGCGCCAAGAACAATTGCATCGACAGACATGAAAAGACCCACGGTCAAGGATTACTGCCGTGACCATGCAAAAGCGCTGGGAAATGCGCAAATGAAAACTTTCTGAAATGGCAGGATTTTTATCCTGTCATTGCGGTGCTTCGGGCTTTCTCTACTCCCGGCTTCAAATAAAGGATCTCAGATATTCAGAGAGGCAGAGAATGGCCATCGCCTGCCCGTAGGGCATCGAGGTCAGCTTGATAGTGCGGTAGAAATCGAGATCCGAACCCATGGCGGTGCCGAAGGACACCTGGTTCAATTCGCCCTTGGCGTCGATATTGGCAATGACACCGCGCACCGCCCGTTCCGCCACGGGCCGATAGTCCGCGCTGATATATCGTTTGCGCACCGCCTTCATCAGTCCATAGGCAAAACCGGCGGTGGCCGAGGCTTCCAGATAGCTGCCCTCGTCATCGACCAGCGTGTGCCAGAGGCCGGAAGGGTCCTGATATTTGGCTAGGGCTGCGGCCTGTCGGTCGAGCGTCGAGAGCAGATGACGCCGCACCGCGTCGCCTTCCGGCAATTGCAAGAGATCGATGAATTCCGGAATGGCGATAGTCACCCAGGAATTGCCACGGGCCCAGAGTGCACGGGCAAAATTATGATTGCCGTTGAAAGTCCAGCCATGGAACCACAGGCCGGAGGCGCGGTCGGCGAGGTATTGGCTGTGGATCAGAAACTGATACTTCGCCTCTTCCACATAGTCCGGGCGGTTCAACAGCAGGCCGATCTTGGCGAGCGGCATGACGCTCATCATCAGCGTATCGTCCCACATCTGCTGGTCGTTGACGCTGTTATAGACGATATGCTGCAAACCGCCTTCGCGCGTGCGCGGCATCTCATGCATCACCCACTCGGCCCAGGTTTCCAGATAGGGGATAAAGGCCGGGTTGGGCGCGTGTTCATATAGGCAGGCGAGCGTCAGGAACGGGCAGACCGTGTTGATATTCTTGGTCGGCGTGCCCTCGGCCAGCCGCGCCGAAAACCAGTCGGTGATAACAGCCATCGCCTTGGCATCGCCGGTCTGCTGCCAGTATTTGAACAGGCCGTAAAGCCCGATACCATGGGTCCATTCCCATCCGGCCCAGCCCTTGGTGTCGATCACCCGCCCATCGTCCAGCCGCAGCAGGAATTCCCCTGTGGTGTCCGTGATGTTGATCAGATTGTCCGTCAACCGGCCAATCAGCCCGATAACCTCATTGCGCGTTACGAACCGCTCCGGCTGCGCCAGCAAGGGATGCATGGTCATGGTCACTCCTCCTGTGACGCCCTCCACAGCGTCGGCGTGAAGGGAGCATAGACAGGAGGGGATTGCAAGCAGGAGGCGCGTCAGCTGGAGTTCGGCGGGTGAGGCGAACACGCTTTCGACATTGACTTTATCTTTTGGGTGGGATGGTCTGACGAAAGATGATCATTGCCATACAGCATATGGGCACCATCTATTTGGCAGAATCTCTCAAAATAAAAGGGGTTAAGCCCATGGACATCAAGAGAAACGGCACCCAGCCTTCCACCAAAGGTCCATCGGACTGGTTTTCCGGCACGGTCCGCATCGATCCGTTGTTTTCGCCCAACAATGCCCGCCGCGCCGCCGCAGCCTGCGTGACATTCGAGCCCGGCGCACGCACCGCCTGGCATACGCATCCCCTCGGCCAGACGCTGATCGTCACCGCTGGCCTCGGCCTCGTGCAGCGCGAGGGCGGCCCGATCGAAACCATCAATCCGGGTGACGTCGTCTGGTTCGAGCCCGGCGAAAAGCACTGGCACGGTGCCTCCGCGACCACAGCCATGACCCATATCGCCATTCAGGAGCAGCTGGATGGAAAGGTGGTCGACTGGCTGGAGCAGGTGACGGACGAGCAGTATCGATCCGTGTGATTGGATTTACGCTCCGCCACAACAATGGGCCGCATTCGAGATTCCCGGGCGCATACCTGCGCCAGGTCGCCCACCTGTGACGGCGACGTCATTGGTCCTAGTCGGTCGCATTTTGTGGAAACGTGATCTCTGTCGTGAAGCCCTTGGTTGGCAGCACGTCGAACCGGAAACCATGCAGTTTGGTAATCGCGGCCACCAAGGTCAATCCCAAACCCAACCCTCTTGTGTGGCGGCTTCGGTCTGAGCGGTAAAAGCGCTGAATAAGGAGATTTCTCTCGCTCTCTGGCACACCTGGACCGGTGTCGCTCACGCGGAGCGCTTTTCGCTCGTCTTCCACGATAAGGCAAACATCGATCCTGCCGCCCTCGGGCGTGAATTTTATAGCGTTATCAACGAGATTGGCGACGGCCTCGAAAATTAGATCCCGATCTCCATGAACGACAATGTCGGCATTTGCCCTCACTGTCAGTGTCAGCTGCTTCTCTTCAGCAATGGGCTCATAGAGGTCCCCGACTTCCAGCACGAGCTCCGCGAGTTCCACTTTGTCAAATGCCTGAAGTCTGCGCGCTTGTTCAATCTCTCGAACACGCAAAATGGCTGTGACGATGGAGATCGCGTGGTCAATTCCTGAAATCGCCCGATCCATGGCGATCTGCATGTCCTCAACGGAGGTCGCATTGCGCCGAGCCCTTTCCAGGCCGAGGCGCACTCTGGCCAGAGGTGTTCTCAAATCGTGGGCTATATCGTCACCGACGGCGGCGAGGTCCTCGATGAAGGCCTGCATCTCGTCGAGCATGCCGTTGACGATTTGGGCAAGGTTGTCTAGGGGGTCCTGCACATTGCGGTAGGGCAGGCGCTGTTTCAAATCGCCCGCAACAATCTGTGCGATCCGGATTTGCATTTCGTTGACACGCCTGTGGGCGTTCAAGCCAAAAAACACCGCCGCCGCCAGGCCAAACGTCAGCACCGGAACCAGGCCAAACAGCAGCCCTCTTTCCACCATGGATGCGGCCTGCTCATTATCGGCCGTACTCCAGCCAACGAACAGAATATTGCCATCTGGCAGGCGTCGCGCAACCGCACGCGCCCGCTGTTGTCGCGGTGGTGTTTGGTCGGTGCGCACAATCGACACCTGTCTGGGCGGCATATCCAGTGCCAGACCCGACGGAAATTCCTGGACATTTCCCGACACACGGTGGCCATCGGCTGTGAAAATACCCGTTGGCTTCACCCGTCGCGGGTCTTGTCTTACGCGTTCCTCATAGGCATCCATCCGCCCCAGAAGAGCACCTTGCGTGATGACGCTTGCTTCTTGCAAAACCAGCTCATCCAGTTGATTGATCAACTCGCGGCCAGTGGTCTGGACATAGGCAAAGCTAAAGCTCAGCACCATGGGAACGGTTATCGCCGTCACCAACACCACCACATAGCGGAAACGGGATTGCCGGACCCATTCAATCGGGCGCGCGAAGTACAAAACCTTCTCCACGAACATTGGAGATCATGGGGTGATCTCCCGGATGATCAATTTTTCGCCTGAGCCGACCCATATGCACATCGATGAGGTTTGAATCGGGAACGAATTTATATTTCCAGACTTCCTCAAACAGCATTCCTCGCGTCAGAAGCTGTTCGCAATGGCGCATCATATATTCGAGCAGCTTGAATTCACGGGGGAGAAGCTCAATCTCTCTTTCGCCGCGGCAAGCGCTTCGCTCCAGAAGGTCAAGCTCAAGCGGTCCAACCCGTAGCACTTTCGCCGACATGTCAGCAGGGCGGCGAAGAAGGGCTTCCACGCGGGCGACAAGTTCGAGGATCGCAAAGGGCTTGGTGAGATAGTCGTCGCCACCGGCCCGCAGGCCGCGCACACGGTCGTTGACGGCGCTGAGGGCACTGATGACAAGCACAGGCGTGCGAACCTGTTCGCGCCGCAGTGTATCAATCACAGCAAGGCCATCCATACCAGGCAGCATACGGTCAACGATCAGGATATCTGCCCCGCCATTCCTTGCGCGTTCAAGGCCCCTGGCACCATCGGATTCCCAGTCAACGGCGTATCCGTAATCTTTCAGCTCAGCGCAGATATCTTGTGCCGTATCTTCATCATCCTCAATAAGGATAACTTTCGCCATGGCCTATTCCTTGGTGCGTCGGTCCCTCCATAGATGTTGCAGGTCATCCATTATTGCCAGAGTACACGCGTTTCAAATGCCGATTTATTGTTTCAATCCTACGGTTTTTCAAAAAATAGCGCAATTGTGCGGTGTGTGATTCAACGCACGCCTGCCATAGCCAGGCTGGCCGTCAGGGACCGGGACGACCGTTCTTAAATTTCTATTTAATGGCTTTTGTCATGTCACTGCGTCAAACCCCAGCAACTGCGCGACAGAAAGTCGCGTGCTGACTTGTCACAATGCTGCATAATCCTCCCTCAAACCGGAATCGGTTCAGGGATTATGCAGCACATTTAAAACGTTACAGCGTCCTTTGTGCGTTTTATAACACGCACGGCGCTGTAGGGTGCGATCGTCAAAGGTCATGGCAGTCGCCCTTAACCTCAATTAGGTGCCAGATGCCCGTTCATCGTAAAGACAACCCATCCATTGCCGCAGGCATCCAAGGCCCGGTTTTGAGCCGCCGTCAGCTTTTGGGATCGGCAGCCACAGGGGCGGTCGTTCTCGGTGCGACCTCTGTGCCAAGCTGGGCGCAAGCGCCGGAAAAAACCGTGGATGTCCTGTTGATCGGTGGCGGCATCATGAGTGCGACGCTGGGTGTTTTGCTCAGCGAGCTTGAGCCGAATTGGACGATTGAAATGCTCGAGCGGCTCGACGCCGTGGCCATGGAAAGCTCCAACGGCTGGAACAATGCCGGCACGGGGCATTCGGCCCTGGCCGAGCTGAATTATTCGCCGATGGATGCGAAAGGCAATGTGCATATCGAAAAGGCGATTGAGATCAATTCGGCCTTCCAGATCACCCGCCAGTTTCTTGCCCATCAGGTTGATGTTGGCGTGTTGAAAAATCCGCGCTCGTTCCTCAACTCGACACCGCACATGAGTTTCGTCTGGGGCGATGAGAACACGGCGTTTCTTGCCAAGCGGTTTGACGCGTTGAAAGCAAGCCCGCTGTTTTCCGGCATGCAGTTTTCGACCGATCATGACAAGATTGCCGAATGGGTGCCGCTGATGATGGACGGGCGTGACCGCGCCCAGAAACTCGCCGCCACCTGGAGCCCGCTTGGCACCGACGCCGATTGGGGCGAAGTGACCCGCCAGTACGTCACGCATCTGAAAAGCCATCCAAACTTTACGCTGCGCACCTCCAGCGAAGTGGAGGCTATCGAAAAGAACAGCGACGGATCGTGGAACGTCAGCACCTCCAATCGCAAGGATGGATCTTCGACCACCGTCAAGGCGAAGTTCGTGTTCATCGGTGCGGGCGGTGGTGCGTTGCACCTTCTGCAGATGGCCGGCATTCCTGAAGGCGATGATTACGCGGGCTTCCCCGTCGGCGGTTCTTTCCTGGTCTGCGACAAGCCGGAGATTGCAAACCAGCATTTTGCCAAGGCCTACGGCCAGGCTTCCACCGGTGCGCCTCCGATGTCGGTTCCGCATCTCGACACCCGCGTGTTTGATGGCAAGCGCCACCTGTTGTTTGGCCCCTTCGCAACCTTCTCGACAAAGTTCCTGAAGGAAGGATCGCTGTTCGATCTGCCTGCGACAATCACGCTCGAAAACATCTGGCCGATGCTGAAAGTTGGCTATGATGAGTTTGATCTGGTCGAATATCTGGCCGGGCAGCTTTTGCTGTCAGACGCAGATCGGCTAGAGGCTCTGCGTGCCTATTTTCCCAATGCCAAGGCCGAGGATTGGCGCCTTTGGCAGGCAGGCCAGCGCGTTCAGATCATCAAAAGAGACGCCAAAAAGGGCGGCATTCTCAAGCTCGGAACAGAAATTGTGGCGGCCAAGGATGGCAGCATTGCCGCCCTGCTCGGCGCTTCGCCGGGCGCGTCAACGGCGGCACCGATCATGCTGGATCTGCTCCAGAAAGTGTTTGCCGAGAAATTGGCGACACCGGAATGGCAGGAGAAAGTGCGCACCATGGTGCCAAGCTATGGCGTCAATCTCAATGAGAACCCAGAGATGCTGGCCAAGGAATGGGCAGCGACGGCAGAGCGCCTTCAACTGACGCTCGCACCACCGGCAATCGACATGTCCGCAATCACAAAGCCAGGTGTCAGCGCACCGGCGGCAGACATCAAACGTGTGCCGGACATGGCTCTGTAAGTTCTGGCCTTATGCGAGAAAGAATGCGCGCCGTGGCGTGCATTCGGCGGACCTTGGTGGAAATATATACCGTTGAATGCAGTATTGTGTGTTTTATGATGCACACAATACTGTAGCATCAACGCAAAGGCGATGAGTTGCATGCCAGACCATAGGCCAGAATTTCAACTGTAATTTTGTGCACATGGTCTGCGTTTACATTGAGCTGAATTTCACGCGGTATAAAAAGAGAAAGATCGATCATGAGTGATCACCACGTCGTGGTTGTTGGCGGTGGCTTTGGCGGGCTTCAGCTGGTGCATGATCTCAAAGGCAGCGGAGCGCGGATAACGCTGATCGATCGGCGAAACCATCACCTTTTCCAACCCCTTCTTTATCAGGTTGCAACAACCATTCTGTCCACCTCGGAAATCGCTTGGCCCATTCGCCATCTCTATAGCGACCGGCAGGAGGTTTCGACCTTGCTGGGTGAAGTCGGTGGCGTCGATGTCGCTGCAAAGCAGGTCATGTTGCGCAGTGGTGCATCCATATCCTACGACACGCTTGTTCTGGCCACCGGAGCGACCCATGCCTATTTCGGACGCGATGAATGGGAACCTGTGGCCCCCGGCCTGAAGACGCTGGAGGATGCCACGACAATTCGCCGCCGCCTTCTTCTTGCCTTCGAGCAGGCAGAAACCACCCCTGACCCGGCGATACGTGAGGCGCTTCTGACCTTCACCATCGTTGGAGCCGGTCCAACAGGCGTCGAGCTTGCCGGTATTATCGCCGAGTTGGCACACAAGACTCTCCCCAAGGAATTTCGCGCCATTGATACCCGCAGGACAAAGGTGATCCTGGTCGAGGCGGGCCAACGTGTGCTGCCAAGTTTTGCGCCGGAACTGTCTGCCTATGCGCAAGGCGTGTTGGAAAAACTCGGCGTTGAGGTTCGTCTCGGGCAGCCTGTTACACAGTGCTCAAGCGAGGGCGTACAGATTGGAGAACAGTTCACTCCAAGCCGGACGATTGTCTGGGCGGCTGGTGTTCAGGCATCGGCTGCGGCGCGTTGGCTCAGTGTTCCCGCCGACAGGGCGGGTCGCGTCGTTGTTGAAAAAGATCTGACCTCTCCGGAAATGTCCGATGTCTTCGTGATCGGAGACACGGCGTCGGTCATCCAAGGCAATAACACGCCTGTACCGGGTATTGCGCCTGCGGCCAAACAACAGGGCGCCTATGTCGCCAAAGTGATCAAGGCAAGACTGAAAGGCAAACCCGCTCCCGCACCATTCCATTACCGGCATCAAGGTAGCCTTGCCACCATCGGCCAGAGCGCGGCCATCGTTGACTTTGGTAAGGTAAAGCTAACGGGTAGTCTCGCATGGTGGATATGGGGTCTTGCACATATCTATTTTCTCATCGGCACACGCTCAAGACTTGCTGTCGCCTGGAGCTGGCTGTGGATTTATCTGAGCGGCCAGCATAGCGCCCGCTTGATTACTCAAAAAGAGACCATGAGGGATGAAGGGCAGGCGAGAAGGTAGAATTATGTAAGCAATGCAGATGCCGATCCAAGATTGAGGTTGCGGAAAGAGCTCAAACCTCAATGCTTTCCTTTGGTCTGACCGCTGAAAAATGGTCCTTCATAACGTATGGCTTACTCGGGCAATGGCCCCGAATTTTTTGCTAAGGCCTTGAGGGAATGGATTGTAATGGTGGGTGCCAAAACGCCCTACATCATCAAAATTTGGCAACGACACAACAACTCCATGCGCCCGCACTCGTCACTGAACGACAGGCTTCCGGCACCTGAGGCGACCGTGTGGCCTCGCCAAAACGAACTATCCTCAACGCCAGCAGCGGCCGTCAGGCCAAGCATCCATTAACATTAAAGCCTGATCACCCAATGGGGTCAGACCAATGGAAAATGTTGCTGATCAGAATCTCGACCTCGTGTCGCACGGCCATGACGATTACCTATCTTCTCCGGGAAGTTTGGCCATCGCGCTTGATCTGCGTGGGCATCAGGTCGCCTATGATGCCAAAAGGATATCTGGCGCAACTATATTATAAGCCAAATACTGGGTTTTAAGCATAATTGGCTGGGGAACCTGGATTCGAACCAAGATTAACGGAGTCAGAGTCCGTCGTTCTACCGTTGAACTATTCCCCAGCAGGGGCGGCGTTGCCGTCTGATGGATGCGGCTTATAAACAAAAGCTGGTTGATTGCAACTGTCTTTTTGCAAAAAAGTGAACTGGTTCAGACAAATCGGTTTTGCAGCTGTTGCGCCCTTTGAGTGAAGCTGGTTTCGGCCTTCGCTGGCGGGAGAAGGTGAGGCTCAAAAAGCGTTTGGAGAAGCTTGTCGGGCCTGCTACAATTTTACCAACGAAAATCTAAGGATCGCCAGCGGCATATCTGAAACGGACTTTCCTCTTGGATTTTCCCGATCAGACTTTGCGCGGCGCTATGGAAGACATCAGTGGTAGACCCTGGCAATGGCGGATTTCCGCCAGAAAACGGGGCGTCAACGTCAAACCGTACCGAGGGCAAGCCCTCGAGGCGCGGTAGGGGCAAGCGGAAAGGCCGGAAATCCGGGCCGCCAGCTAACCCCGTGACGCAAGACCGGACGGCCTTGGCCGAGCCGGATCGACGTCCCATACAACAAGATCAGCAGGTGGCCCCGCAGGCGCCGGGCCGAAAGCGTAAGCGTCGCAGGAAAGGCCGTGGCAACACATTGCCGGGACAGGGTCAGGCGGTGCCGCATCAGGGCGTGGAAACGCAAGGGACAGTGGCCCAGGCTGAACGGCAGGCAGAGCACCATCATCGTGATCAAGGTTCTGCCGGGAATCCGCCCCGCGAGGCGAGCTTATCCAATACTCAACGGTCTAATACGCAGGGATCTCATACCAAAGAGTCCCATATTCAGGGAAATGCCCTTGCTGGCGAAACCGGCGGTGCTGCCAAAAAATCCCCCAGGAAGCGGCGTAAGAACCGGGGCCGGCAGAACGCCCAGGTGCGTCCCTTGCAGCCTGGCCGCAGCGTGGAAGCCAAGCCTGCCTCTGCCAGCTATTGCCCGCCTGCCGTGGAGGGCCAGAAGTCGGTTGCTGGCTCTGGTGAGGCACCACATGGCCGCAGCCGCCATGGCCATGGCGGACATGCTCATGGTGGACAGAGCCATCACCCACATCACGGACAGCATAAGGGGCATCATTCCAGCCATGGGCCTTCCGACGACCATCCCGCCGATTTCTACGCGGCGCTTGATCTCGGCACCAATAATTGCCGGTTGTTGATTGCTCAGCCGACCCGGCCCGGCCAATTCCGGGTGGTGGATGCCTTTTCGCGCATCGTGCGTCTGGGCGAGGGGCTGGCTGCGACGGGGCGCCTCTCGCAGGAGGCGATGGACCGCGCCATTGAGGCCTTGAAGGTCTGCGCCTCCAAACTGCATGGAGTGGAGCTGCGCGGCAAGCGGCTGATTGCCACGGAGGCCTGCCGGGCCGCGGAGAATGGCGAGGCATTTCTGGAGCGGGTGCGGGCGGAGACCGGGCTTGAGCTGGAAATCATCAACCGCGAGACGGAAGCGCGGCTGGCGGTGTCCGGTTGCTCCTCGCTGGTTGGACGCGAAACCCGTTCGGTCGTGCTGTTTGATATCGGCGGTGGGTCCTCGGAAATTGCGGTGATCCGCATCGGTGATAATCGCTCCAGCCGTCTGGCCAATCACATCACCCATTGGACCTCGCTGCCGGTCGGCGTGGTCACCCTGTCAGAGCGCCATGGCGGTCGCGATGTCTCGCCCACGGTCTTTGAAGCGATGATTACCGAAGTGTCGGGCATGCTCGATCAGTTCGATTGCCCCTCGGTTGAGGCGCTTGGCCATTCTGCCGCCGATGTCGATTTTCACCTGATCGGCACATCCGGCACGGTGACGACACTGGCGGGCGTGCATCTCGATTTGCCGCGCTATGATCGCCGCCGGGTCGATGGGCTATGGTTGAGCGATGACGAGGTCTCGGCCATGCAGGCCAAGTTGCTGTCCTGGGATTACCAGAGCCGCGCCGCCAATCCCTGTATCGGCCCGGACCGGGCGGATCTGGTTCTCGCTGGCTGCGCCATTCTGGAAGCGATCCGCAGGCGTTGGCCCTCCAGCCGCATGCGGGTGGCGGACCGGGGCTTGAGAGAAGGGCTGTTGACCGACATGATGGCCGATGACGGTGTCTGGCGACGCAATCGCACGCGACGCCCGCCGGGCAGCCGGGATCGTGTCCCGCATTTGTGACCGGACGTAATATTGAGGCATAAAAGTGTTACAGCGGATCGAAGTGCGGATGCACAGGGCGCTGTCAGGAGTTGAGCAGTAAGCATGACCAAACCACCTATTGGCGGCAACCGCACTGGACGAAAACTGGGCCAGAAGGTCAAGAAGGGCAAGTTGAAAGCGTCGTCGCGGCGCTGGCTGGAGCGGCATATCAACGATCCCTATGTGCAGCGGGCCAAACTGGAGGGCTATCGCGCGCGCGCGGCTTTCAAGCTGCTGGAGATCGATGAAAAGCACAATATTCTCAAAGGCGCCCGACGCATTATCGATCTGGGTGCTGCACCCGGCAGCTGGTCGCAGATTGCCGCGAATGTTACCGGGTCCACCGATAGTGACATCCGGGTTGCGGCCATCGACTTTCTGGAAATGACCCAATTGCCGGGCGTGAAGATCCTGCAACTCGACTTTCTCGACCCCCAGGCGCCCGCCCTGCTGATGGAAGCGGTTGGCGGCGTGCCGGATGTGGTGATTTCCGACATGGCGGCGCCCACTACCGGCCACCAGAAGACTGACCACATTCGCACCATGCATCTGTGCGAAGTGGCCGCTTATTTCGCCGTGGAAGTTCTCGCTGAAGGCGGGCATTTTCTGGCGAAAACCTTCCAGGGTGGCACGGAAAAAGACCTGCTCAACATGCTCAAGCAGAATTTCAAGCAGGTCATCCATATCAAGCCCGCGTCTTCACGTCAGGAATCGGTTGAAATGTTCTTGCTTGCCAAGGGCTTCAAGGGCAGGCGGTCCGGCAATGCGCTGGGTCATGAAGTGGAGGACGATGGTCCTATGCCGCATGATCCGCGTGAGGATGCAACGGCTGACGAGGATCAGGATTGAGAACCGGAAACTCGGTTCCTGGATTGAGCGGGGATAGTCAATGTTGCTCTATATCACGCTTGGCTCCAACGACCTGGTGCGATCGGGGCGCTTTTACGATGCCTGCCTGAGCACGCTTGGCTTTATCCGCCGGGTGACGGAAAAAGATGAAATCGGCTATGGCGCGTCCTCGGATGTGCGGTGCCGGTTCTGGCTCGTCAGCCCTTACGATGGTAGGGCCGCCAGCTTCGGCAATGGCTCCATGGTGGCGCTGGATGCTGGAAGCCGGTCGGATGTCGAGGCTTTCTATGCGGCAGCACTGGCAAATGGAGGTTCAGATGAAGGTGCGCCGGGCCTGCGGCCTTTTCACGCGCATTTCTATGCCTGTTATGTCCGTGATCCCGATGGCAATAAATTATCGGCCGTCTGCGAGCGGCCTGAATAATTGGCCGCTGATTATCATTCAATCGACTCAATAGCCTGAAAACGGCCCCGTCTGCCTGCGAGCGGCGAAGTCGGAATATTGGCGCGATAGATAGCGCAGCGTGGCCATCGCATCGGCGGGCCTGCCGAAATAATAGCCCTGGCCCATGGTGCAGCCGAGGGCCAGGAGCCTTGTTGCTTCGCTTAGGGTTTCTATGCCTTCGGCCACTACTTCCAGCTTCAGGCCTTCGCACATGGTGATGATCGCCCGGACGATATGTTCGGAGGTGGTGTCGGTGGTGATCGCCGAGACGAAGGCTCGATCGATCTTGACCTTGTCAAAGGTAAATTCCCTCAAGCGTCCAAGGCTGGATTGGCCGGTGCCAAAATCGTCGAGTGAGATACGCACGCCTGCCGCGCGCAGTTCGGCGATGATCCGCCCGGCCATGTCGGCGGAACTCATCACAGCGGTTTCGGTAATTTCCAGTTCCAGCCGCGACGGGTCGAGGCCGACACTGTTGATGATGGACAGCGTGCGTGAGGCCGTGCCGGAATCGGTCAATTGCACCGAGGAAAGGTTGAAGGACAAAAACAGTTCTCGCGGCCAGGTCAGCGCCGCTTCAGCAGCCTTGCGCAACAGGGTTTCCGACAGCGTGTCGATAAAGCCCCTATCCTCGGCCAGCGGCACGAAGATCGCTGGCGAAACAAAGCCGAGATCTGGATCGATCCAGCGGGCGAGCGCTTCGAAACCCAGAACCTTGCCATCGACAAGCGAAACGATCGGCTGGAAATGCGTATCGACGGCATCGTTGATGATCGCATTGCGCAGGGCCTGCTCCAATTGGGTGGAGCGGCGCATTTCCTGGGCAATTTCTCGCGAATAGACGGTTATCTGGCCGCGTCCACGCCGTTTTGAGCGATAAAGAGCCGTCTCCGCACTCTTCATCAGCGTCTCGAAATCGTCGCCGGCAAAGGGAAAGATTGCAAAGCCCAGCGAAGCCGAAAGCCGGACATTGCGGTCGCCGAGGTCGTAGGGCGCCGATAGCACGTCCTTGATCAGATTGCCGATTCGCTCGGCGCTGATCTGTTCGAAAATCAGCGGCAGGACCACGGCAAACTCGTCGCCATCGTGACGGGTAACAATGGCACCATCGGGAATACAGGCTTTGAGACGATGGGCGACCTGACACAGAATTTCATCCCCCGCCAACGATCCGAATAGGTCGTTGATTGGCTTGAAACCGTCCAGATTGACCAAAGCCACGGTAAATGGTGCGGGATCGGCGGCGCGCTCCGCCGATAGGCTGCGGATTCGCTCCTGCAGCCTATGGTGATTGCCAAGCCCCGTCAGCGGATCGGTGAAAGCCTTGGCCTCTCCCTGATCGATGTCTGGCACTATGGTGTTGGCCGCACCCATTCATTATCCCAAAAAAAGTCATAGATCACGGAATTACCATGCGCATAAAAAATTAATAAAATTCTAGCGTTTAGCCGAGGAGGACTGTGGATTTTTACCCGTGATTTACTGCATACAGCTCGAATCCGTTAGGTTCACATTAAACCCGTCAGACGGTTGCTATCCTCAATGCGGTTTGTCTTTTCGTCATAATCAGCATTGGTGTCGAACACAGCGGACTGCCTGTCTCTTCCCCAGCCGCTTCAGCTTTCGACGAGGCCATCACGCCGTTGCATGACGGCTTGTTTCGAGATGGCGGTCCAGAAGCTGTTCTATCATGTCGGGGCTGAGCGGCTTGACGATGACATCGTCCATGCCCGCATCGAGGCACCGGCCACGGTCATGGTCGAAGGCTGGCACCAGCACGCCGATAATGGCCGAGCGGGGATCTCCGGCCCGCTGCCTTTGCCGCATCAGGCGGCAGAGATCCATACCATTGATGTCAGGCAGCGAAATATCCATGAGCACGATGGCGGGACGTTCGGCCTGCCAGATCGCCAAGGCATCCGCACCGTTGACCGCCAGCTTGTAGCTGCGGCCAAGTCCTTCGAGGATTTGCGAAAACACGATCTGGTTGACTTCATTGTCCTCGACAACAAGGATGTCCACCGTCTTCTTTGGCGCGCGGACGATGCCTGCCGGGTGAGACCCTGTCCGCGCAGACGTCGCGGCCCGTGGCTGAAGATGCTGGGTCAGGCGCTCTGCGACGCTGTTGCGATCAGCGACGAGGGTTCGCGTCGTATCATCGAGTGCAAGCTGCTCCCGGCTGACAGACATGGCTCTGTCTGTAATGATCAGGTCAATGGACATGGCCATCGATCTGGCAAGTTCAATGACGGCGCGCAATTCGTAAGGGCTATGAACGATGCAGCGATCGCTTGCCTGTTGCGGCAGTACGCCCACGGCATTTGCGAGGAAAATCGGATCGCTGCTGGCAATCAACACACGTTGCCTCAGGCTGTCTTCTCGTGGAGGCTCGGTTGCCGGGTGCGGTTGTTGTTGCGGCGGAGATAGCGGTGAGGTGATGTGAGCTGCCGGGCCTGGTGCGTTTCTGCTTTCCGCCCGGATCGTCGGGCGAAGCAGATGGGCGGCGCCGTCGACGCTTGCAAAGGTCACCACGCAAAAGCTGCGGTCGGTCTTGCCGATCCGGTTGATATAAGCGGCGGGTGAAGCTTGCTGCGAGCCGGGATCGGCAATCCGGATGAAGCGCTCGCGAACACCGACCTGCTGCTCAGCCTGCTGCAAGCTGGCGAGGAAGCGGCTTTCAAGCAGATCTGCGGCAGGGCGGCCCAGAATGGCGTCTTCACTTGTCCCCATCATGGCGACGAACGCCTTGTTGATGCCAACCACGATGTGCTGGCGATCCCAGACCATGACCGGTTGCGGCAGGCTGTCGAGAATATTTTCCGTGACTTCGACCCGTTCCAGATCGATGCGCCATTGTTCTTCGCGCTTTTTCTGTTCGGTAATATCGGAAATCGCGCAAATGCCAAAGCCATTGGCGAGCCGTCGATTGAGCTGGCGCACTGTGCGCTTCTTCACGGTTCTGTCGAGTGTTTCGAAACGCTCGCGCCAATGGGACGCAACCCGCTCGGCCAGCCACTCTTCTCTTGACGGAGGGTTGGGGGACAGGATGGCGCGGATGCAGTGATCGTAAATTGCGCCCAGGCAGTCACGCAGCCTGGTGCCCGCTTGCAGGTAGAATTCCGGAATTTCGAAGAAGTTCAGCAATTGCGGGCTTGCATAGACGATAATATCGTCGCTATCGACAACCAGAATCGCGCTGCCCTGCGCATCGCAGACGGCATCGAGAAGGCTATGCTCCAGAACCAGGGCGCTTGCCCAGGTCCGGTCCGTTGCCTGCCTGTCGCCCGGTTGCTTATGCATCTTCGCCTCCAAGGCGTTGCATCTCGTTCAAGATAAGCATCGGCCGCATTATCCTACCAACCTATGTTTACTGCATGGCCAGCCGGATCGGAATCGACTCCCGGTAGAAACATGCAGCCTATAGAACTTTCTTGCGTTTTCGTCGTGCCTCGATGATACCAAACAGTGCAGGAGTGGGTCACGCCAACCGGAGCAGCGGGTTTTCTTCGGCGACCACGATCAAAAACGATTAAAGTTGAATTAAGCCTATTGGTATTCGATTAATGCCCCCTTAATGACGGGGGCAAGAGGTCGGGAAAGATCGCGGTGAATTGCGCCCTTGCCGGGCTTTCTTCTTGGCCGACAATTGGCGACAATAAGCGTATGAGCATCAAACAGCTTTCGGAAACCTTGATCAACCAGATCGCCGCTGGCGAAGTGATCGAGCGCCCGGCCAGTGCCGCCAAGGAATTGATTGAAAACGCCATCGATGCCGGGGCAAGCCGCATCGAGATCGCCACGGCGGGTGGCGGCAAGGCGCTGCTGCGCATCACCGACAATGGGTGCGGCATGGATGGGCAGGATCTGGCGCTGGCGGTTCGCCGTCATTGCACCTCCAAGCTCAATGAGTCGTTGATGGACATCAAGAGCCTCGGCTTTCGCGGTGAGGCGCTGCCCTCCATCGGCTCGGTGGCGCGCCTGACCATTGCCAGCCGCAGAGCAGACAGTGCCAGTGCTTTCCAGATCGTGGTGGAAGGCGGCAAGGTTGGAGAGGTGCGCCCGGCACCCGGCAATCCCGGCACCGTGGTCGAGGTGCGCGATCTGTTTTTCGCCACGCCAGCCCGGCTGAAATTTCTGAAAACCGAAAGGGCCGAGGCCGCCGCGATTACCGAAATGGTCAAGCGCATGGCCATCGCCTTTCCGAAGATCCGCTTTGTCCTGTCCGGCTCCGACCGCTCGACCCTTGAACTGCCCGCCACCGGCGACGATCATCTCGCCCGAATTGCCCAGGTGCTCGGCCCCGATTTCCGGGACAATGCCATTGCGCTCGACGCCGAGCGCGAGGACGTGTATCTGGGCGGTTATGCCGGTGTGCCGACCTTTAACCGTGGCAATTCCGCCCATCAATATGCCTTCGTCAACGGCCGTCCGGTGCAGGACAAGCTGATCCTGTCGGCCATTCGCGGTGCCTATGCCGAAACCGTGCCGCATGGCCGCTATCCGGTCGCGGTGCTGGCGTTGACGGTCGATCCGGCTCTGGTCGATGTCAATGTCCATCCGGCCAAATCGGATGTGCGGTTTCGCGATCCCGGCCTGGTGCGCGGCCTGATCGTCGGTGCGATCCGCCAGGCCTTGACGCGCGAAGGCGACCGGTCGTCGACGGCGGGGGCCGGGGCCATGCTGCGGGCCTTTCGCCCTGGTGCAAATGGCGGTTTTGCCGAAGGCGCGCAGGCGGCTGCGAACAATTCTTATGCGCCAACCTATCATGCGCGCCCGCCGCAGCCTTCAGCATGGAGCGTCGATACGTCTCCGCACAGGCCGCTTGATGGGGGGCAGAGCCGGTTTGATGGTCTGGCGATGCCCGCGGCCCGGGCGGAGGCGCATGTCTCGCCCTCACAGATCTCCGAGCCTGTGGCGATGGCGATGGAAAGTGGCTCGTTTCGCCTCGGCGCGGCGCGGGCGCAGGTTCACGCCAATTATATCGTTGCCCAGACGCAGGACGGACTGGTGATCGTCGATCAACATGCCGCCCACGAGCGGCTGGTGTTTGAGGATATGCGCAAGGCGCTATCGGGGCGCAGATTGCCCAGCCAGGGCCTGCTCATTCCCGAGATCATCAGCCTGCCGGAAGAAGACTGCGACCGGCTGATGGAACATGCCGAAAACCTCGATAAGCTTGGCCTTGCTATCGAGCGGTTCGGGCCGGGAGCGATTGCCGTGCGTGAAACACCTGCCATGCTGGGCGAAGTGGATGTGCCGGGTCTTGTGCGGCAATTGGCCGATGAAATTGCCGAATGGGAAACGGCGGGCAGCCTGTTTGCCCGGCTGGAACATGTGGCCGCCACCATGGCCTGCCACGGGTCGGTGCGCTCCGGTCGGCTGCTGCGGGTCGAGGAAATGAATGCGCTGCTGCGAAAAATGGAGGAAACGCCCGGTTCCGGCCAATGCAATCACGGGCGCCCAACCTATATTGAACTGAAACTGTCGGATATCGAGCGGCTGTTCGGTCGCAGTTGACGGTTGATTGCAAGGGCAGTTTGTGTGCATTTATAGACGGCATGCGACTGCCAGTTTGGCACGGAACGTGCGGGAATTACCAAAAGACAAGAACAAGAAGAGAGTTAGGACCACTCCATGAATCGCTTCGAAAGCCGTGGAAATCGCGAGGCCACGGTGAAATACCTGGATGCGGATTTCCAGATTACCTTTCCCGGCTCCTACGTGGTCTGCGCCATCACCGGTCGGCCGATCACCATCGATGAGCTGAAATACTGGAGCGTCGATCGCCAGGAAGCCTATGTCGATGCGGCGGCCTCGCTCGAAGCGGAAAAGCGTGCCGGCAACCTGCCCAACCAGAAGCGGTAAGCGGCCCGACCCGGTGCGTGGGCAACGCGGCTTGCGCTACCGAGACTTTTGAAAACGATCCCGCGCCCGGTCTACTATCCGTGATGGTACAGCCGGATCATCGAAGTTCATCTCGATCTCGATCACGGTGGATTTGGCCAGCAGTTCCTCTGCCCGGTCTTTTCCTGCGCCACCCCGACTTGAACCCCGTAGCCGGGCCTGGTCCTTGGCGGTCGTCACCAGCAGCAGGGCGTTGGCCTCAGCCTCTTCGATCAGTTCGGCAATTGCCGAAGCGGACAAGGCCTGGTGATCGCCAAATCCTCTGGCAACGACGATGTCTGCACCCATTTCGCGCAGGGTGCGGTAGAATTTTTCCGGATCGGCAATGCCAGCATAAGCCAGCACCCGCTGGCCCCTAAGGTTTGGGCCGGGCAGGGGATGAAGCTGCGCGGTCAATACCGGCTTGCCCATCCGTGCCGCCCGCCGCACCATCGGAATGGCGGCATCGCCCTTGCCGACCACCAGCAGCATGTCCAGCTTTTGAAACTGGATTGCCAGCGGTGCCCGCAATGGCCCGGCGGGAAAGACGAAACCATTGCCGTCGCCTTTGTAACTGTCGGTCACCACCACGGCACAATCGATGCGGATCTGCGCGCTTTGAAATCCGTCATCCATGATGATCAGGTCTATGCCTTGGCGTTCCAGTTCCCTGGCTCCGTCGCGGCGACGCGATGCCACCACTGTTGGCGCCACTGAGGCGAGGAGTAGCGGTTCGTCACCGACATCCTTGGCGGTGTGGTGGCCCGGATCGACCAAGGTCGGGCGGCGGACCGTTCCACCATAGCCACGGCTGAGAAAGCCGGGCTTCAGGCCCATGGCAAGGGCGGCCTTGGCCAGAGCCAGGGCCGTCGGCGTCTTGCCAGCGCCGCCAAGCGTGACATTGCCGATACAGATCACCGGTAACGCGGGAGCATAGGCTGAAGACCCGCGCATGCGCCGGGCGGCAATTCGGCCATAGAGGAAAGACAGCGGCCATAGCGCCAGGGCTGAAAATCCGGCTTTTTGCCACCAAAATGAGGGTGCATGCAGCTTCATCGGCTGCCCCTCAACCCAGGACCTGTTCAAGTTCGGTAATGTCGTTCAGGCAGAAATCGCTGCCGGCTTCCAGCGTCAGGCGCGATCCGGTGCCAGTCAGCACGGCGATGGAAAGCCCGGCGCCTGCATTGCGGCCCATCAACAGGTCGTGATTATTGTCGCCGACCACGGCTACGTTTGCGGGGGCAAGGCCGGTCGCCTGGCAAAAGCCATGCACCATGCCCGGCTCCGGCTTGCAGCCAAACCCGCTATCGTAACCGGCAATGAAATCCACATGCGGCTCAAGCCCGAACCGCTGGACGATGGCGCGGATCGAGCGTTCGTTGTCTGAGGAGGCGATGCCGAGCTTCAGGCCGCGCTGTCGCAGCTTTGCAAACAGCGCATGAAGATCGGTCACCGGCACGGAAAGCTCGGCGGCATTGGCGAAAATCGCATCCAGCGCTTCGGTGAGATAATCGGCATCGAAGGGCGACCCCGCCTTGGCCAGTCCCTCGGCGATCTCACGGGCATTGCCCGCCGCCAGCAGACTGTCGGGGACGACATAACCGCTTTCGGGGTCCATGCCGCAGGCGCCGAGCAATTGATCGGCCAGCGTCTGGTCGCCATCGGCGGCCATCAGTGCCAGTTGCCGGTTCACCGGCGCCCAACTGGCGTCGTAATCCAACAGCGTGCCATCCTTGTCGAACAGAATTCCGCCAATTTTAGGGGCTGATCGGGCAAGGTCATCAGTCACAATACCGCTCCCTGTCATTCGCCCGCTGCCGTCTTCGGTTCGAGGCGTGCCTTGACGGTCAAGGGATTGATATAGGGTTCCATCGCCTTGATGGTCGCCGTCAGCGCGCCGCGCATGTCCTGCACGGCTTCCATGCCGGAATCGGACATTTTGTGACGCGCCAGGTGGTTATTCATCAGGAAATGTACGGCTTTCGCCAGGGTTTCGGCGTCGCGCACAACGCGGGCGGCGCCGTGGCGCACCAGGCGCTGGTAGCTTTCGCGGAAATTTTCCACATGCGGGCCACTCAGCACTGCGCAGCCCAGCACGGCAGGCTCCATCGGGTTACCGCCGCCGCCTTCCTTCATCATCGAGCGACCGACGAAGGCGATATCCGTCAGCCGCAGATAAAGCCCCATTTCGCCGATCGTATCACCCAGAAACACATCGGTCTGCGGCGTGATCGGATCGTTGCGGCTGCGGCGGGCAACCGTCAGCCCCTGCTCGATCATCATCGCCTCGATGGCATCGGCCCGTTCGGGATGGCGCGGCACAACGATGCTGAGCTGGCCCATATGGGCTTTCAAAGCGCGGTGGACCATGGCGGCGATCTTTTCCTCGCCCTCGGCGGTGGAAATAGCCGCCCAGGTCTTGCGATGGCCAATCTGCCGCTCATAGCTCGATAGAAGGCCGCTGTCGCAGGGTGGGGCGTCCGTGTCCACTTTGATATTGCCGGAGACGCTGACCGGCCAGGCGCCGAGATCGCGGAACCGTTCTGCATCGACGTCCGATTGTGCCACGACCATGGCAAGCTTGGAAAACAGCGAGGCCGCCACAGCGGGGTGGCGCTGCCAGCGGGCAAAGGAGCGGTCGGAAATTCGGGCATTGACCAGGATCTGCGGGATCTGCCGGTCATGCAGGTCTTGGAGCATGGTCGGCCAGATCTCCGATTCCACGCCGATCATCATGTCCGGCTGCCAATAATCGAGAAACCGTCGCACGGCGGGCAGGGCATCGATTGGCACATATTGATGGATGACGCCGTCTTGAAGACGGTCGCTGGCAATCTTGGCCGAGGTTGTCGTACCCGTGGTCAGGAGAACATTAATCTCGCAGCGGCGCAGTTCCCGCATCAGGGCCGTTACCGCCATCATCTCGCCGACGCTGGCGGCATGAACCCAGACCAGCGGTCCGCGCGGACGGTTTGCGGCAGCATAGCCGACCCGTTCCAGCCGCCGGGTGCGATCTTCCTTGCCTTTGGCGGCGCGAATGGACAGGAAAAGCCCTGCACACGGAAAGGCGACGATCCCTGCCCAGCGATAGGCGGTCAGTGCGATGCGTGCCAATGCGCTCATCCTTCTCCAACCCTCAATACGCCAGAGGGTCATGGCTGTGAGGCCGCGATCCGTCATCAGGCGTGTTTTCATCCACAAACCGTCATGGTCCGTGGCGGCACCAAATGTCAGTCAAGTCTACGCTTCATCCGAAGCGCCATGGAAGATGACGCTTCGAGCCTTGGTATTATTGTTCGCCAGGGGTCAGCAGGCGATGCATATGCACAATGAAATACCGCATATGGGCATTGTCGACTGTCTGCTGCGCTTTGCTTTTCCATGCGGAAAGCGCTGTTGCATAGTCAGGAAAGATCCCGACGATATCCAATTCTTTCAGATCCCGGAATTGAACCTCAGCCAGATTGCTCAACTCACCACCGAACACCAGATGTAGAAGCTGTTTCTTATCGCTTGTCTCGGTCATCTCATCTTTTCCATCATCATTGTCCCGCAGATGTCATCTGCTTGATTTTTACAGCAAGGTCAACCGCCGCCGCCCGACCTGCCATGCCGACACTGGGTTGTTCATCCTGCATTTTATCGGCCCTTGTCCGGTGTAGTCTCCGGCCCTGCCGAAAAGGCGGCCAGCAGTTCCGGCAGGACGGCGTTCGAGCCAGCCAGAAGGTGGCCATGGCGCACCTGCGGCCGGTTGTAGAGCAGCGGCTTGCCGTGGATGTCGGTCAGCGCCCCGCCGGCCCGTTCAAGAACCAGATCGGCCGCAGCCAGGTCCCAGTCATGGGAGTTTTTCATCACCAGTGTCGCATCGATCCGCCCGTCCGCCACCAGCGCCAGCCGATAGGCGAGCGAAGGAATATGGGCGACCCGTTCCAGCCGCTCACGCACGCCGTCCCGAAAGGCCTTGAGCAATTCGGCAGGCGTCGCCACCCGCAGACTTTGGTGGGGCAGGCGGTCAGCGACCGTGATCGCTTTGCCATTCAAACTTGCCTCGCCCTCGGCGGTCGCCAGAAAGGTTTCGCCAAGCGCAGGGGCGACCAAGGCGGCGGCCACTGGTCGGCCACGATGCACGACCGCGACGGACACACACCAGGTTTTTTCCTTGGCCAGAAAGGCGCGTGTGCCATCGATCGGGTCGATGACGAAGACGCTGTCGCGGCTCAGCCGGCTTTCATCGTCGTCATTTTCCTCCGAAAGCCAGCCATAGGAGGGGCGTTCGCCGCGCAGGAGTTTTTCCAGCAGGCTGTTGGCGGCATAGTCTGCTGCGCTGACCGGTGATTGGCCCTCGTTTTTCCACCAGACATCAGGATCGGCCCCGAAATAGGTCAGCGCCACCTCGCCAGCCTGTCGCGCTGCCTCGGCAATGAGGTCGAGATCGGCTTGAAGATCTGGCATTTGGCTTGTGCTGCTCACCCTTTACGGTCCTTGTCGATGTGGTTATTTCCCTGCAATCGTCAGGCCTTCGATGGCAAGGGTCGGAGCCGCGACGCCGAATTTGCGGTCGATGTCATTGGCTGGCGTCATCGCCATGAACATGTGCTTCAGGTTGGAAGCAATCGTCACTTCCGATACCGGATAGGTCAGTTCGCCATTCTCGATCCAGAAACCGGAGGCCCCTCGGCTGTAATCGCCGGTGATCATGTCAACCCCATGGCCGATCATGTCGGTAATGTAAAATCCACTGGAAATACCTGATATCAGCGCCTCCGACGTGATGTCGCCCGGCTCCAGCGCCAGATTGGAGGAGGAGGGCGAGACGGACGTGCCGCCGCGCGCGCCGCGTCCATTGGTTTTCAAGCCCAGTTCGCGCGCCGCCGACGTCGACAGGAACCAATGGCGCAAAACGCCGTCCTCAATCATCGTCAGAGGCTTGCCCATCACCCCTTCGCCATCGAAGGGACGCGAGGACGAGCCACGCACCCGGGTCGGATCGTCTGTGATGCTGAGGCCGGATTTCAACACCTGCTGGCCCATGCGGTCGCGCAGGAAGGAGGTTTTACGGGCCACCGCTGCGCCATTGATGGCACCGGCGATATGGCCGACAAAGCCACGTGCGACGCGCGGATCGAGCACAACCGTCAGGTTTTTGGCGGTGTCGGCCTTGCGCGGATTGATCCGGCGCACCGTGCGCTCGCCTGCGCGTCTGCCGATCTCTTCAGGACTGTCCAGTTCGGCGAAATAGAGGCGGCTGTCATAATCGTGGTCGCGCTCCATTGACGTGCCTTCGCCAGCGATTACCCCGGTCGAGCGGGAAAACCGCGAGGCCTGGTAGTGGCCGGAAAAGCCGTGCGAGGTGACGAGGACCAAACCGCCCATGCCCGCTGATGCGCTGGCCCCCAGCGAATTGCTGACGCCATTGACGGCAAGGGCCGCCTCTTCCATGGCAAGAGCTGCGTCGCGCAGCGCATCACTCGACACGTCGGTTGGGTCGTAAAGTTGCAGATCCGGATAGGTCCGGGCCAGATCCTCTTCATCGGCAAGGCCGGTATAGGGATCTTCCGGCGAAACCCTCGCCATGGCAACGGCGCGTTCGGCCAGCGCCGTCAGGTCGAAGCCAGGATTGGCCGAGACGGAGGCGACGCGGTTGCCGATAAACACCCGCAGTGAAAAATCGTCGCTTTCCGAGGATTCGGTCTGCTCGACCTTGCCGAGGCGCACGCTGACCGAATGGGCGCGGGAGCGCACCACGACGGCATCGGCCCGTTCGGCCCCGGCTTTGCGGGCCAGATCGACCAGTTGATGGGCGCGCGACAAAAGATGTTCGGGGGAATTTTCAGATGACATGGCTTGGCCTTTCTCGTCACCTTCCTTTACTGCATAATTCCGTAAACCGGAATCGGTTTGAGGAGAAAATTATGCAGCAGGGATAAAGTGCTATAGCGACCTGATTGCACTCGATAGGGTGCGATGACGTCGCTATAGTTTGCATTCCCTTCCGCATCAAGGGCAGACCAGTCGAACCCTGCGATAGAAGGCTTGCACCGGAAAGGCTAAGATGAGCACCGCACCCACCCTGTTGTTTACCGAGGCTCTCGTACTTTTGGGCGGTGCCGTGGTCGCCGCACCGATTTTCCGCAAGCTCGGCCTCGGCACGGTGCTCGGCTATCTGGCAGCAGGTGCCGTTATCGGTCCTGTCGCCCATGTCATCACCGGGGCGGAGGAAATTCTTTCGGTGGCCGAGCTTGGCATCGTTTTTCTGCTGTTCGTCATTGGGTTGGAGCTGAAACCCTCGACCTTGTGGAAAATGCGCGCCGATATTTTCGGCCTGGGCACAGCTCAGGTAGTGTTGGGCGGTGCATTGTTGACAGGGGTGGCGCTGGCCTTTGACCTTCTTGACTGGCGCGGCGCGGTGATTGCCGGTTTTGGCCTGTCGCTCTCTTCCACCGCTTTTGCCTTGCAGATTCTCAATGATCGCAGCGATTTGAATAGCCAATACGGCCAGCGTACCTTTTCCGTCCTGCTGTTCCAGGACCTTGCCATTGTGCCGCTGCTGGCGTTGATTTCCATTCTCGGCGCTCAGGCGGCACCTGCGCCCGGCTCACTGTGGATCGATATCGGTGTGGCCGTCACGGCGACGCTGGCGATGATCCTGGCAGGGCGCTACCTGCTCAATCCGCTGTTTCAGGTGATGGCCCGCACTGGCGCCCGTGAGGTGATGATTGCCGCGGCTCTGTTTATCGTGCTCGGATCGGCGATGCTGATGCAGGCGGTCGGCCTGTCCATGGCCATGGGGGCCTTTCTGGCTGGCGTTATGCTGGCCGAATCCTCCTATCGTCATGAGTTGGAAGCCGATATCGAGCCATTTCGCGGCATTCTCCAAGCTTTGTTTTTTATGGCGGTGGGCCTGTCCGTGCAATTTGACGTGATCTTTGCCAATCTCTGGCTGTTGGCCGTGGCCGTGCCGGTGGTGATGCTGATCAAGGCGTTGAGCATCTATGGCCTGTGCCGGTTGGCAGGCTCCCGCCATGATGACGCCATTCGTATTGCCGCCATCCTGCCGCAGGGTGGTGAATTCGGTTTCGTGCTGTTTACCACCGCCGTCTCGGCGGGCGTATTTTCCGGCGCCACCTCGTCGCTGCTGATTTCCATCGTCACGCTCACGATGGCGCTAACGCCGGTGGTCGCGGCGCTCTCCTCCCGGCTTCTGTCACGCGATCAGCATGAGGAGCTGGACGAGGATTTTGACGGTGCCGGTTCGGATGTGTTGATGATCGGCTTTTCGCGTTTCGGCCAGATTGCCGCCCAGGTGCTGCTGGCCAGCGGCCGGGATGTGACGATTATCGATGATTCCGCCGACCGTATTCGCCAGGCCGCCTCCTTCGGATTCCGTATTTATTTCGGCGATGGCACACGGTTGGACATGTTAAGGGCCGCTGGTATCGAAAAGGCCAAGGTGGTGGCGGTCTGCACCCAGAAGCGGGAGATCACCGACCGGATCGTCGAGCTGGTCGCCTCCGAATTTCCCCAGGCGCGGCTGTTCGTGCGCTCCTATGATCGTGTTCACAGCCTGTGGCTGCGGGCGCGCAATGTCGAATATGAACTGCGCGAAACGGTGGAATCAGGCTTGAAATTCGGCCGCAAGACCATCGAGGCGTTGGGTGTGGATGAGGACATGGCCGAGGCCATCGAGGCCGATATCCGCCGCCGCGACGATGAGCGTCTGCGCATTCAGGCGGTGGAAGGCATCAAGGGCGGCGCCCACATGCTGTATAACAGGCCTGTCCAGCCGGAACCGCTGATCAAACCCAAGCGGGGACATGAGACGGAGAAAGATCAGGACAAAGAGAGGGAAAAAGACCGGGATACGGCTGCTTAGAGTTTGCCTTCGGAAAAGTGGAACCCGGTTTTCCCGAAAAGGCGGACTCTAAAGCGCGGCGCGTTTTATTGGATTCGGCAGAGTCGCGCTTTATCTTTTTTTGCGCATGTACGTTATCGTTCAACTGATCCCAGTTGAACGCGACATGCTCTAGCGCTGGGCGAGAAGCGCAAATTGCGCCTCCAAGGCCCGCTTGACCTCGTCTTTGACAGGGGCTGATACCTCGAAGATCTGCTTGGCCTTCATGAAATCCATCACGCCAAAACCATTGACCGGTGGGCGCAGGAAAATTGCCGGTGGGCCAAGCTTGAGTTTGAGTGCCAGATGCGATTGCATCATCAGCTGAGAGGCGCCGAACAGGCTGTCGATGCGGTTCGGTATGTCGTCCACTCCGACCGGGCCGCCGACGATGTCGATGCCGATGACGATATCGGCAAGGCCCATCAGATGTTCATAAGGCACGGGATTGAAGATGCCGCCATCGATCATCAGCCGCCCGTTCAGCATGACAGGCATGAACAGGGCGGGAATAGCGGCGGAGGCGGCCAGCGCCTGATAGAGATCGCCGTCTTCGCTGACCTGTTCGCAATGGCCGTAATAATCGGTGGAGATCACTTTCAGAGGAATGCCAAGGCCCGAAAAATCATCGGGAATGCGGGATGGCAAGAAGGCGCGCAGAATACGCTCCAGATTGAACTGTCCGAGCCGGAACCCGCCAATGGCATGGCGCATGGTCGGCGGGCGCAGGCCCCAGATCCGCTTGAACACTTCATTGCGCTTGCCGACGGTTTCCAGCGCATGGTCGCGCATTTCGGCTGCCGACATGCCTGCAGCCTTGCCAGCCCCGATAATCGCACCGATGGAGGAACCGGCAATCGCCACCGGCTCGATCCCCATTTCCTCAAGGGCTTCCAGCACATGAATATGGGCAAGGCCCCGCGCGCCGCCAGCCCCCAGTGCCACGGCAACCGTCGGCGTGCTGGGTCCTACCTCAACGAGGGATTTATGGGATTGGACATCCTGCGGCATGATTTCAAACGGACCTTTTGGAGCATTTCCAACACAAGCATCGATTGGCTTTCTGTCGGATATGCAAGAAAAATGCGAGAAAGCAGCCCGAAGCGTCTTGTGAAATCGGAGACTGCTTTTCTCTGACAAACTCTATATCGCAGCGGATTTAAGAAATCGCGCTGCCGTTTCAACCCGGTCTATAGGTAAAGAATGAAATTCTTGTATCGCCAAAGATCCGCTCTTCCAGCAGAGCGAAGGCTTCGGGCGCCTGGACCAGGACATCGGCGCGCTCTTCCAGGAGAGCCAAAGCTCCAGGCACCAGCCAGCCGCCTTGGTGGGCAGCGGCAAAGGCCTTTTCGCCGAGGCCCTTGCCATAGGGCGGGTCGGCAAACAGCAGGTGGAACGGTTCCATCGTGCTGACCGAACCGAGGTCGGTGGCATCGCGTCGCAAAATCTTGGCGCGGCCATGCAGGCCAAGATTGTCGATATTTTCCCACAGCAGGCCACGGCCCTCGACGCTGTTTTCGACAAACAGCGCCGAACGGCAACCCCGCGACAAGGCTTCCAGCCCGATGGCGCCGGTTCCCGCAAACAGGTCGAGAACCCGCGTGCCATCAAGACATTCGGGATGGGCATGCATCAGGATGTTGAACAGGCTTTCGCGTGTCCGGTCGATGGTCGGCCGGATGGCGTCGGTCTTGGGCGCGGCAAGGCTACGCCCCCGAAATTCTCCACCAACGATCCGCATGTCGGCTTACCTCTTGCCTTTGGAGCCAGAGGAAGGGCCACGCCCTGCATCTGATCTGGTAGAGCCGGGTCTGGCAGAACCGGGCTTCCCGCCCGGCTTGCCACCAAAGCCAGGCTTTCCACCGGAAGACGGTTTGCCACCAAACGAGGATTTGCCCGCCGGTTTTCCGCCAAAGGATGGCTTCCCACCAAAGGACGGCTTGTCGCCGGAAGCGGAACGGGATTTTGGCCGTCCGTCATAAGGCCGGTCGCCGGTTGGCCGCTCGGCTCTTTCTCCGGTGGGGCGACCGGAATAGGGGCGATCACTGCGGGCCGGAGCATCGCTGCGAGCAGGTCTTTCGCCCCGGTCCGGGCGATCTCCACGTGCGGGCCATTGGCCGCGCGACGGACGATCACTGGGCGCTGGACGCTCGCCACGCGCTGGCCGATCACCATATGCAGGTTTGTCACCATATGCGGGACGGGGACCACGATCTGCGCCATCCCGCTTGCCGCCAAAGCCTTCGCCAGCGCGTCCGCCACGTCCGGCTGGTTTGCTGTCGGGGCCTTCGGCGCGAATCCACTCGCCCTCGGCATCGCGGGCGCGGCTGACCTTGACGCGCAAATCCTTATCGTCGCTGCCAGCATACTGTCCACGATCCGGGTCGTGACGCGAAAGGCTCTTGGTCGGCGCGCCGTCCTTGGTGCGGCCGTAACGTTTGGTCTGCGGTGCGCCATCGGGGCGGGCGCGGGGTCCGCTTTTGCGAGCTTCGTCTGTTGCGGCCTTTTTTTCAGACACTGGACGTGCGCCCGGTGCCATCCAGACATTGGCGGTACGGCTCTGGCCAAGCGGCATTCGCTTCGGCTTGCCATCACGGGCTGCATCGTCGCCGTCACGACCGGCAGCAGGTTTTCCCTTGAAGCCGGGCTTGCTGCCAAATCCGGGTTTGCTGCCAAAGGCAGGCTTTGCACCGTCGCGGCGGGTGTCGAGCCGGCTGAGTGCCTTTTCGCGGGCGTCCTCCCGGTTGTCGAAGCCGCGTGGTTTGGCTGGCCGTGTGTCCTTCTTCCAATTGCCTTCCTCGGCTTTCGCCTTGGCTTTCGGCGCAGGCGCATCCTCTTCCTCGGCGGGGGCGTTGGAATAGAGCGGCGCGTCGAAATTGGCCTTGGATTCCTCGATCAGGCGCGGACCGAGCTGGTCGCGCAACATGCGGCCACGCACTTCCTGCACCTGGGATTCCGGCAGGTCGCCCAGCTGGAACGGGCCGTAGGAAATGCGAATCAGCCGGTTGACCTCAAGGCCAAGCGCGCCGAGCACATTCTTGATTTCCCGGTTCTTGCCTTCGCGCAGGCCCATGGTGATCCAGACGTTATGGCCCTGGCTGCGGTCCAGAACTGCGTCGATGGCGCCGTAGAGCACGCCGTCAACGGCGATGCCGTCCTTCAGCGTGTCCAGCTTGGCCTGATCGATCTCGCCATAGGCGCGCACGCGGTAGCGGCGAAGCCAGCCGGTGGTCGGCAGTTCCAGCACCCGCGCCAAGCCGCCATCATTGGTCAGCAGCAGCAGGCCTTCGGTATTGATATCGAGCCGGCCAATCGACATCACCCGCGGCAATTCCTCCGGCAGGTTGTCGAATACGGTCGGGCGTCCTTCCGGGTCCGAATTGGTCGTCACCAGGCCGGACGGCTTATGATAGAGCCAGAGCCGTGTGCGCTCGATGCCGCGAATGGGCTCGCCATCCACTTCGATCCGGTCGGCCAGCGTGGCGTTCAGCACCGGGCTGTCCAGCACCTTGCCATTGACGGCCACGCGGCCTTCCATGATCATGCGTTCCACGTCGCGGCGCGAAGCGATACCAGCGCGCGCCAGCAGCTTGGAAATCCGTTCCGGCTTCAACGTATCCTCGCTGCCGGTCTTGGCAGCAGGTGTTGCGCTCTTTCGCGGTGCCGCATCAGGTCTAGGGCGCGGTGCCGCATCCGATTTGTCACGCGGTGCCGCATCGGCCTTTTCGCCAAATTTTTTCTGGGCACCAAAGCTTTTTGGGCCGGATTTGCCGGGTTTTTCGGCAGATGTCTTGAAGGGGCGGCCAGCGGGCTTGCTGCCCGGCCGCTTGAACTTTTCTTTATCGGTCATTTTTTGCTTGCCTGTCGTTTGCTGTGTCCTATCAGTTCGCGAAGGCTTGGTTAAGTGGAAAGTTCATGCATCATGACGCTGACAACCCGTTTCATGGATGTTGCCCTGGAAGAAGCCCGGCTGGCTGGCGCGCGCGGCGAGGTGCCAATTGGTGCTGTGCTGGTCAAGGACGGCGTCATTCTTGCCCAAGCTGGCAATGAAACCCGTGCCTTGCAGGACGTGACGGCCCATGCGGAAATCCTGGCGATCCGCCGTGCCTGCGCCATTCTGGAGGATGAGCGGCTGGCAGGCGCCGATCTCTATGTGACGCTGGAACCCTGTACAATGTGCGCGGCAGCGATATCCTTTGCCCGTATCCGCCGCCTTTATTATGGCGCGCCCGATGAAAAGGGCGGGGGTGTTGACCATGGTGCGCGTTTTTACAGCCAGCCCACCTGCCATCATGCGCCGGATGTCTATGCCGGGATCGGCGAGACTGAGGCTGCCGCTCTGCTAAAGGACTTTTTCACCGCCAAACGGTGACGGAAATATCGCCGCGCCCCGAATGGGCGCGCGGCGGGCGGCGCGGCGCAAGCGATCAAAGATCGAACTGGTAGCTCTTCGGCACGAATCGGTAGCCGGTATCGAGCGTTTCGACATAGCCGACCGAGGGGAAGGGCATGTGATAGCCCAGGAAGGCGACCTTGTCGGTTGCTGCCATGTCGAACACCCGTTTGCGAGTGGCGGCGGCCTGAGCCTTGTCCATGTCGAATTTCACTTCCCAATCGGGACGTTGCAGCGACAGCACGAAATGGTTGGCGGTGTCGGCGGTCAGCAGCAGGCGCTTGCCCTTGGATTCGACATGGAAAATCATATGGCCGGGAGAGTGGCCGAAAGCGGCCTCGCCGCGAATGCCGGAGACCACATCGCCACCTTGATCGCCGAGGAAGGTAATTTTTTCAGCCAGCGGCTTCACATTGGCCAGAACCGCTTTTTGTCCACCTTCGGCTGGTGTTCCTGCCCGGGCGGCATTGGTCCAGAAATCATATTCGCGCTGCCCGGCGATATAGCGCGCCTTGGCAAAGGCCGGTTTGCCCTTTTCCATTAACCCACCGATATGGTCGCCATGCATATGGGTGAGGACGACGATGGTGACATCTTCGGGCGAATAGCCTGCGGCCATCATGCCTTCACTGAGCCTGCCCATACCATTGGCGCGGCCCTGTTCGCCCATGCCGGTATCGAACAGGATGACATCAGAGCCGGTATTGATGAGCACCGGCGAAAAACCGTTGACGAATTTGTCGGTCGGCAGGAAATTCTTTTCCAGCAGCGCCGAAACCGTTTCCGGGCTCTGGTTGGTGCCAAAGGTCTCGCCCGGCTTTTCGGAAACCCGCGTGCCGTCCTTGATGACCACCACTTCAAACCCGCCGAGCTGGAACCTGTGGGTCTCCGGGGGCATGGCATGATTAATATCCATCGATGTCTCCGCTTGCGCGAAAGCTGCCCGCGCCATCAGCGCCGGGGCCGACAAGGCGCCCAAGGCAGCCCCCGCGATCATTGTTCGCCTGTTCATTGAAACCATTACAACCTCCTCGTCCCCATTTTCAGAGCTTACAGCTCCAACAGGTAGCGGCGGGTCTGTGCCGTTTCAATGGCGTGGGGGATGTTTTCTCCGGCTCGCCAGATTTTCGGGGAAAAATTATCCAGCAAACAGAATGAATTGCGACGAAGTTGACGGCTTGTAAGCGATGAGTGGAAATGCGTAACGTGTACGTGATCGGCAGGCTTATCGGGACGATAACGATTGTCAGGTATGGGATGAGAGGACTAGAAGGACGCGCCGGGTGGGGCTTTTCGTCGGGCCTTGATATGTACGCCTGGTGGTCTGTTTGTGACATTTGATCTTCGATGATGCCGCAAGGGGATATCAACTTCATTTCCAATGGCCGCCATCTTTAAAGAGTGTTCTTCATGAATCGCATCGTTCCGCTCATCCTGGCCGTGGCCCTGTTCATGGAAAACATGGACTCCACGGTGATTGCGACCGCGCTGCCCGCCATTGCCAACGATCTCGGCGTCGGGCCGATCACGCTGAAACTGGCTCTGACGTCTTATATGGTGGCGCTCGCCATTTTCATTCCGGTCAGCGGCTGGATGGCGGATAAATTCGGGGCCAAGCAGATCTTTCGGGCGGCGATGGGGGTTTTCATCGTTGGCTCCCTCTGCTGCGCCATGTCCAGCTCGCTGGTGGAATTCGTCGCCGCCCGGTTTTTGCAAGGCATGGGTGGCGCGATGATGACGCCGGTCGGCCGTTTGGTTCTGCTGCGCACCACCAAGCGCGAGGATCTGGTCTCGGCCATGGCGCTGCTGACCATGCCGGCCCTTGTCGGTCCGCTGGCCGGTCCGCCGGTTGGCGGCTTCATCACCACCTATTTTAGCTGGCACTGGATTTTCCTGATCAATGTGCCGATCAGCGTGCTGGGCGTTGTCCTATCGACAATTTTCCTGCCGGAAATCGAGCGCATCAAGACCGCACCGATCGACTGGACCGGATTTGCCCTGACCTCGCTGTCGGCGGCGGGCGTCGTTTTCGGCCTGTCGGTCATGAGCCTGCCAGCCTTGCCGCCGATTGTCGGTATTGCCGCCACTGTTATCGGCCTGTTGTGCGGCGTTCTTTATATAGTGCATGCCAGGCGCCATCCTGCACCGCTTCTGGATCTCACCCTGTTTCGCAAACCGGCCTTTCGCGCCGCCCAGATCGGTGGGACGCTGTTTCGGATTTCGGCGGGTGCCATTCCCTTTCTGATGCCGCTGATGCTGCAACTCGGCTTCGGCATGACACCGTTTGAATCCGGGCTGACCACCTTTGTCGGCGCCATTGGGGCGATCAGCACCAAATTCCTGGCGCGCCGGGTGTTTGCCGCTGCCGGTTTTCGCAGTGTGTTGATTGTGGCGGGCGTCTGCGGCGCCGCGACCACCTTTCTCAACGCGTTTTTCACGCCGCAGACCCCGCATGCGCTGCTGATGTTCTTCCTGCTGATGGCTGGTTTCTGCCGCTCGTTTTTCTTCACCGGCACCAATGCGCTGGGCTATGCCAATATCGACAATAACGAGGCCAGTCAGGCAACCTCAATTGCCTCGGTGTTGCAACAGATCAGTCTGGCGCTCGGCGTTGCTTGCGCGGCCTTCGTTCTGGAGATCAGCACCATGCTGACCGGTGGTCATCTGGATCTTGCCGATTTTCATGTGGCCTTTGCCGTCGTGGCCTTTTTGTCGCTGGCCGCCGTCATTCCCTATATCTTTATGGACAAGAATGCCGGTGCCGATGTGTCCGGCCATCGGCAGCCCTTGGCAGGTGGGGCCGCCACTGCGGAAAACCTTAGCGCCAAATAAAGTGTGGGCAATAAAAAAGGCGGGAGCCTTTCGGTCCCGCCTTCTCTCTATTGACGCTGGCCTGTGGGGCCACTGTTAAATGCTTACTTGGTAACAGTTGCCGGCGTGGAGGCAGTGGTGCCTGAATCGGCCTTCTGCTCTTCCAGCGTCTTGAATTCCGGAGCGGACTTCAGCGTCTCAGCCGTTTCCGTCGTTGTCAGACGCAGCTTGTCTGCATTCTGCGCATCACGGGTCACTGTAATCTTGCTAACGGGAACGGCGACATTCTTTTCGCCGATGCCCAAGAAGCCACCAACGCCGATCACAGCTGCGACAAGGCCGCCATTCTGCTGCATGATCAGGTCCTTGATCTCACCGATGCTCTTGTCACCAGCATAGACGTTCTGGCCGACATAGTTGGATGCGGCCAACTGGTCGCTGCCCTGCTGGGTCAGATAGGTATCCATGGCAGCCGATGCGCCAGGCGTGGTCATTGCAGGGGCGGTGCCGGTGCTTGGAGCAGTTGTGGTGGTGCCGGGCGTTGCTGGTGTCGTTGCACTCTGCGCAAAGGCCATTGGCGCGACAACAGTGGAACCCATGAGTACGGTTGCTGCTACAAAATTAAGGGTCTTGTTCATCTTAAACCTGCCTTTCGGTCTTTGTTTCGTGTCGGACTGAGGGAGAGCTAGTCGCTCATGAAAAGTGTGTTTTCATGAGCGTGAGTGACTGGCTCTCTGCTCGGCTCGGTAGTGAAATGCCCGAGAGAGGCAGGAGTTCCGATAATATTGTGCATTTTATTTCTGCAAATTGACGGAACTTTAGGCATAAAAATGAGTTGGGGCGCGCCTCGTTCAAAGACCAAGGGTTGAGGAGTGTGAGGCTGGGCTTTACAAGCGGAAGCTTGGCTCGTGTCTGCCCTTGACCGCGATATCGAGGACGAAGGTCTTGCCACCATGGGGATCTGCGGCCAGGCCATCGGCGTCGAGCCCTTCGGTGGCGGAGGTGACCAACAGGCGGTCGGCCTTGGCACCGATAAAGGCCGGGCAGGTGGTTTGGGCAGCGGGAAGCCGGTAGCGCGCCAGGTGCTGTCCTGTTCTATCGTAGTGATCGACGGCGCCAACGCCCCAACGGGCATTCCACAAGCCGCCTTCCGCATCGCAGACCGCACCGTCGATGCCACCATCCTTGCCGCGTCCGTCGATATGGACGGATGGCGTCCCGGTCGGAAGGCCGGTTGCCGGATCGAGACTGACCTTCATCAGCGTATTGACCCGCGTGTCGACATAGTAACCGAGGCTTCCATCCGGCGAAAAACAGATGGCGTTGGGAATGCTGATGCTATCATAAAGACGAGTCACCTTGTCGCCCGCCACATGATAGATCGCACCAGCCCCATCGGCTGCCGTCTTGCCCATCGTGCCGATCCACAGTGCACCGCAAGGATGGACCCGCCCGTCGTTGGAGCGATTGCCGATCAGTTCCGGTTCCAGCGCGGTCAGCAAAGTCAGTTCGCCGCTGGCAATGGCGCGGATGAAAATACCCTGTTCTGTCGCCAGCATCTGGCGTTCAGCATCGATTGTCGCCAACGCGCTGGCCATCATCGGCAGATCGTGGCGGATCGTTTCGCCCGTGGCAAACCGATGCTCGATCAGCCCCTTGCCGAGAATGTCGAACCACCAGGCGGTGTCACGCGCGACGTCATAGGTCGGGCCTTCACCCAGATGCAGGCGGGTATCGACCAGGACGGTGCCGGAATACGCTGTTTGCAAGATGGTCTCCTTCATCCAATCGCTGTGGCTCTCTTGTCTACTGCATAATTTTTGAAATCGGAATCGATTTAAGGAGAAATTATGCAGCGGATATAAAGCACTACAGCGAACCTTTGTCGCCATATAGGGCGCACGGCGCTGTAGAGCATGTCCAGAAAAAGTGGAAACCGGTTTTGCCAATCGCGTTTCATCTAGACCGCAGAGAACGCGATTCAAGCCGCTCGGATGGTTCCACGACAGCCGATTTGGTACGAATGACAATGCCAGGCAAAATAAACTGCGTGCGATGACGGCGGTTTCACATCCAGGCCGACATGGCCGTCGTATTGGTCAACGTCGCGCAAGCAAAACAGGGAATACTTGATGTGCGAACCTGTTTTGTGGCGTTGGCCTATTTCGCGGCTTAGACGATAGAATTTTCTAAAAACGTGGTTTCAGCCCTTGGTATTGGCAGGATGGTCGATCTATAGGATGGGCAATTGCGTTCGGGTGGGCATCGTTATCGCCAAACGATAAGACCGGAAGCCTTTTTCTGTTGCGGCAGGACCTAAATAAATGACCGGAAAATAAATGAATGGCCGGAAGATAGGTGAATGGATAGAGGGCTTCGTTAAATTATTCAGGACTGGCTTTTTTAGTTATCAATGTTTTTGGCTGTAACTGCCGGAATGCAGTCGGCATTCAATTTTCGCAATGTCCGGCTATAGCAGGTCTGCAACGGGTTGCGACGCGGTCGCGATATGTAAAGAGAACAAGGCTTTTTATCGATGGGTGACGATCTGGTCCATATGGCAATGGTTGCCGAAGATGCGGCCTCGAAATTTGCGACGGCAGAACGCTATGTGCGCGAATTAAGTGGCTATAAGACCCAGTTTGACGTTTTCAGGCTGATGAAGCGGTTGACTGACTTTTTCGGCGCCAAGGGCTTCATGGTCATGAATGTGCCTTCGGCTGGTGCAAAAACTTTGACCGGCAGCTCGGTCATCACCAACTGGCCTGCTGATTTTCTCAGCGAATACGACATGGCGTCCCTGCTGTCGTCCAGCCCGATGTTCAACCGGTTGCGCAACACCTCTATACCCGTTGTTTTCGATGTGCATGTGGTCGCCCGTGAACGCGATCCCAAGACTGTCGAGCTGGCGACGGACCTGTTTTTGCGGTTTGGCATGCCGCGCGGCGCCTGTTTTCCGGTTCATGATGCCCATGGTAACCGGGGCGCTGTCAATATTTGCGGTGAAATGCCAGCATTTTCCTTCGTTGACATGGTGCTGCTGCAATATCTGGCCGGGCATGTGTTCAACCGACTTGCCGAAATTCGCGAACTGGATGCACGGGTCACCGAAACGCTGACGGAGCGCGAGATCGAATGTCTGACCTGGACGGCGGCGGGCAAGACCTCCGTTGAAATCGCTGAGATCATGGGCCTGTCAGAACATACGATCAATCATTATCTCAACCGCGCCACCCGCAAGCTGGATACCGTGAACCGCACCCAGGCGGTCGCGAAGGCGCTACGGTTGAGTCTGATCAAATAGGAATGCGTGAGACATCTTCGATGTCTTGAATAATGCATCCGAAGGACGGCCTTCTCCGGCAGGTGCAACTTGCCTGAGGCAGCGGTTTGCGGCATGTATGCTGCAATGGGTCAGCACATTTCTTTGCATGTCACTCTTGGCTACATGCCATGTCTCGATAGCGCCCCACTGGTTGCGGCGATGGAAAAAGGCTTTGCCTCCGACGAAGGCCTGACCCTGCGCCTAGTGCGCGAAACCTGCTGGACCCAGATCCGCGACCGCCTGACGGTCGGTCATTTCGATGGCGCGCATCTGCCTGGCCCCTTTGCGCTGGCCGCCAATCTCGGTTTTTCGCCGCTGGCCCCCGCTCTGCTGGTCCCTATGGCCCTCAATTTGGGTGGCGGCGCGCTCACTGTGTCGAATGCGCTTGCAACAGCCATGCAACAGGCAGGCTGGGAAAGCCACCTTCTGGAGCCAATAGCGGCGGGCGCCGCACTGAAACGAGTGGTGGAGAAACGTCGCGCTAAGTCCCTGCCGCCTTTGCGGATTGCCGTCGGCGATACCCATTCCAGCCAGGCCTATTATCTGCGCTACTGGCTTGCTGCCTGCAATCTGGACCGTGGCAGTGAGATCGAAATCGTCTCATTGCCATCGCCGCTGATGGCGGATGGGCTTGGCGCGGGCGTGCTTGACGGATTTTGCGCGGCGGAACCGTGGAATAGTGTTGCGGTGGACCGGCAGGTCGGATGCATTGTTGCTGCGACCGCAGCTATCTGGCGCGGCGGTCCGGACAAGGTTCTCGGCATTGGCAGGCAGTGGGGCGAGAACAATCCCGCCGCGCTCGATGCGCTGATCCGTGCGCTTTACCGCGCCGCGCAATGGTGCGGTAATCCCGGCAATACCGAGGAGCTGGCCGGTATCATGGCGGCCCCCCGCTATCTCGGTGTCGAAGGCCGGCTTTTGTTACCCGGCCTGACCGGCGATCTGGTAACCGCGCCGGGAGAGGTTCAGCCGCTTGAGGATTTTCTGGTGCTGGAGCGCAAGGCCGCCAATTTCCCCTGGGTCAGCCATGCCCTGTGGTTTTATAGCCAGATGGTGCTTGGCGGTCACGTTGTCCATGACCGCGAGCGGATTGCCACGGTGCTCGAAACCTATCGCCCGGATCTTTATCGCCGCGCCCTCAGGCCGGTCTTCGCCGCCATGCCAGGCGCCAATATCAAGGTGGAGGGGGCGATGGCAGCAGCCGATTATGTCGGCGCCAGCAATGGCCGTTTGTTGCTTGGGCCGGACGGATTTTTCGATGGACGGGTCTTCGACCCTGACCGGCTTGATGATTATCTTGCCGCTTCACCAGCGGTTCCGAGAAATTAATATTGCAGCACAGAAACCCTATGACGTGAATGTTCAAAGCGTTGGTGCGGCTGTTTTTTAAGCAATTGCCGGAATGGCGCGGCTGGATTGTGGTGATTTCTTCAGCCAATTGGCGGCGTCTCCGGTGATTTGACAGGATTTACCGGGTGAAAAGCCCAATCTTTCGAGTTGGCACGGTTTGTGCTTTCAATACAGCAACAGGGTCCAGAGGGGACTTGGAGAAGGGCGGTCTGGAAATCGCCCTCACAAAACGCCGCCTTAACCGTGCTTCAGGGCAATGGTTTTGGCGGCGTTTGTTTTTGGCTCTTCCGTTGCAGGCGATAAAACCTTATTTGAGCGTCACTCACACGTTTCGTCGGGCGCGGACAATTTCCAGTCGAGTGTCCCGGCCTTCACCAAGGAAGCGGATCCATGACGCTCGATAAAAACACTGTTCTTGAAGCCTTGAAGACCGTGCGCGGACCCGATCTCGAGGGCAATATTGTCGATCTGGGCATGGTATCGGACGTGTTCATTTCCGACGCCAAGGTCTATCTCTCCATTAATGTTCCGGCTGAGCGCGCCCGGGAGTTGGAGCCTTTGCGCCAGGCGGCGGAGCGCAGTGTCAAGGCGCTTGCCGGCGTCAAGGGAGCGCTTGTCAGCCTGACAGCCGAGCGCAAGGCCGGATCGCCATCGACGCCGCCTGCTCCCTCGGCACCCAATTCTTCCCACTCGCATTCCCATTCACACGGGCATTCTCATGCGCCGGCCCAAAGCCAGCCGGCCCGCCCGGCCAAGGCTGGCATTCCCGGTATCGGCGCCATCATCGCGGTGGCTTCCGGCAAGGGTGGCGTCGGCAAATCCACCACGGCCGTCAATCTGGCGCTGGCCTTGCTTGCCAATGGCCTGAAGGTCGGCATTCTCGATGCCGATGTCTATGGTCCGTCGATGCCGCGCCTGCTTGGCATTTCCGGGCGACCTCAGCAGATCGACGGGCGCATTATCGTGCCTATGGAAAATTATGGCCTGAAGGCGATGTCCATCGGCTTTTTGGTGGATGAGGGCACCGCGATGATCTGGCGCGGCCCGATGGTACAATCGGCCCTGATGCAGATGTTGCGCGAAGTGGCCTGGGGCGAGCTGGACGTGCTGGTGGTGGACATGCCGCCGGGCACGGGCGATGCGCAATTGACCATGGCCCAGCAGGTCCCGTTGAGCGGTGCGGTGATCGTCTCGACCCCGCAGGATCTGGCGCTGATCGATGCCCGCAAGGGTATCAACATGTTCAAGAAGGTCGAAGTGCCAGTACTCGGCGTCATCGAGAACATGAGCTATTTCATCGCTCCCGATACCGGCGCCCGTTACGATATTTTCGGTCATGGCGGCGCCAAAGCCGAAGCTGAAGCCATTGGTGCGCCATTCCTGGGTGAAGTGCCGTTGACCATTTCCATCCGCGAACATTCCGATGCAGGCACCCCGGTCGTGGTTTCCGAGCCGGAGAGCCCCCAGGCGCTGGTGTATCGTGAGATCGCCACCCGCGTCTGGCGCGAGGTCCAGCGACATTCAACAAGACAGGCGCCGACCATTACCTTTGAATGAGGTCAGCACAGAATAGAGCCGCCGTTGCAGATTGATACTGCAACGGCGAACCGCACGGTTGTAGGGTTCCGGCGGAAATGCAACAGGATCTCGCTACCCTGGCGGAGGCTTTGTCGGGGAAATTTCTTCAGGTTGCATTGATCAGGATCAAATGCCTGCGCGCAATTGCCCTTGCCATCCTCACGGCAGGTGCTATTGCTTGCCCGCTGAGCATGGATCATGGGCAGGAACATGTCTTCCCGCTATGGGAAATGATAGTCACGCGCATGGGCAAGGGTAAATCATCGCAGGTTTTCATGGGTGTCCATGAAAATGCTGCGGCTGGCGGCACTGTCCGTCATCGGGCAAAGGTGTCGAACGTTTGATCAAAGCTTACAGGTGTGACGGGACGGCAGATATGATCCTGCCCAGCGATGCGCCAGCGGTGCTGGACAAAGATGTTCTATGGCTCGATCTTCTCAATCCTGACAGGACAGAGGAGGCTTTGGCCGAACGCTTGCTGGGCCTGCCGCTTCCCACCCGTGACGACCTAAAGGATATCGAGCCCTCCAGCCGATTGTATATGGACGATCATGGCGTTTACATGACCGCATCGCTGCTCTGTAAGGCCGAATCGGACCTGCCGCATCTGGCCGATGTCGCCTTCATTCTGGGCGGAGGGCGTCTGGTCACCGTGCGCTATGCCGAGCCCCGCGCTTTTGGCTTGTTTACCGCAGCCCTCAGCCGCAATCAGGCCCATTGCACCTCCAACGCTGTCATGCTGGCGCGTCTTTTGGAAACGGTGGTCGACCGCACCGCCGAAATTCTGGAAATTGCCGGTATGCGGGTCGATGCGCTGTCCGGCGATGTGTTCGTCGATCGCAGCCGCACCAAGCGCCGGGCGGCGCGCTTTCTGGAAGACCGGCTGTTCGATATCGCCAGCCATCATCGGCTGGTCAGCAAGACGCGCGACAGCCTGGCATCCCTGTCGCGGCTGTCGTCCTTCCTGCTGTCGGTGGAACCGGTCAAGTCCAATGCGCAAGCCCGCGACCTCTGTCAGGTCGTCGCCCATGATATTCAATCCCTGTCCGAACATGCCGGTTTCATCGCCAGCAATATCAGTTTCATGCTCGATGCCTCGCTTGGTCTGATCAATGTCGAACAGAATTCGATCATCAAGATTTTCTCGATTGCATCGGTGGTGTTTTTGCCGCCGACGCTGGTCGCTTCCATCTATGGAATGAACTTTCAGGTCATGCCGGAGTTGACGTGGCTGCTTGGCTACCCATTTGCTCTGATCGTCATGGTTCTGTCCGCGATCATTCCCTTCCTGTTCTTCCGCTCGAAAGGCTGGCTCTGAGAGCCTGTAAGATTGATGTCCCAGGAAAACACCCACGCAGCACCGGCCGAAAAGAAAGACCTGCGCAGCCTGATGCTGCTGGCGCTCGGTTCTGTCGGCGTCGTCTACGGCGATATCGGCACAAGCCCGCTCTATGCGTTTCGCGAGGCGCTGAAGCCGATTGCCCATGACGGCATTACCCGTTTCGAGGTGATCGGGCTGACTTCGCTGATCGTCTGGACGCTGACGATCATCGTCACGCTGAAATATGTGCTGTTTCTGCTGCGCGCCGACAATGACGGTGAAGGCGGCACCCTTTCGCTGCTGGCCCTGCTCAGCAAATCGGCCGGGCGTCATACCGTTGTGCTGATGGTGTTGGGCCTGGTCGGCGCAGCGCTGTTTCTGGGCGATGCGATGATCACGCCTGCGCTGTCGGTTCTGTCGGCGGTGGAAGGCTTGAAACTGGTGGCGCCGCAATCCTCCGGCTTTATCGTGCCGATCTCGGTGGTGATCCTGATCGTGCTGTTTGCCGTGCAGTCGCGCGGTACGGGCGCGGTTGCCAATTTCTTCGGGCCGATCACCGTGGTCTGGTTCCTGGTGATGGCGGCAGGCGGTATCGGCCATATTTTCGACGATCCGGCGATTTTCCGGGCCTTCAATCCGATTCATGCCGTGACCTTCCTGTTTCAGGAGAAATTTCTCGGTTTCGTCGTGCTGGGCGCAGTTTTCTTGACCGTCACCGGCGCCGAAGCCCTCTATGCCGACCTCGGCCACTTTGGCCGTCGTCCGATCCAGTGGGCGTGGTTCGTGCTGGTGTTTCCGGCCTTGGTGCTGAACTATCTCGGCCAGGGCGCGCTGGTGCTGAAGGACCCGGCCATGGCATCGGACCCTTTCTACTTGATGTTTCCAAGCTGGGCCATCCTGCCGGTCATCATCCTGGCGACGGCGGCCACCGTTATTGCCAGCCAGGCGGTGATAACAGGGGCGTTTTCCATGGTGCGTCAGGCCATCCATCTCGGCTTCCTGCCGCGCATGGAGATCCTGTTCACCTCGGAAACCAATACCGGACAGATCTATCTTCCTGCCGTCAACACGCTGCTGCTGCTTGGCGTTCTCAGCCTGGTGCTACTGTTTGAAAGCTCCGATGCACTCGCGACCGCCTATGGTATTTCCGTCACCGGCGCCATGGTCGTCACGACAATCATGGCGTTTGAATTCGTGCGCAAGAAGTGGAAATGGTCGGTTTTCGTGGCGCTGTTGGTGATTGTGCCGCTTCTGGCTCTGGAAACGGTTTTCCTTGGCGCCAACCTGCTGAAGATCCACGATGGCGGCTATATTCCGGTGCTGTTTGCGGCTGGCTTCACCATCGTCATGTGGACCTGGCGGCGCGGCACGGCCATCCTGTTTGCCAAGACCCGCCATGCCGATATTCCGCTGTCCTCGTTTATTTCATCGGTGGAGCGCAAGAGCGAGCATGCGCCGGTCTGTGTGCCGGGGACGGCAATTTTCCTGACCAGCGACCCGGAAACGGCGCCCGCGGCCCTGCTGCATAATCTCAAGCACAACCACGTTCTGCATGAGAAAAACATCATCCTGACCATCAAGACCGTCAACCGGCCCCGCGCCAGCGAAGCGGAACGCTTCGTGGCCGAGAGCCTCTCGGAGCGGTTTAGCCGGGTGGAGATCCGCTTCGGCTATATGGAACAGCAGAATGTGTCGCAGGCACTGGCCAAGCTGCGCAAGGGTGGGCTGAAATTCGACATCATGTCCACCTCCTTCTATCTCGGCCGCCGCAAACTCGTGCCGGATGCCAAGGCAGGCATGCCGAACTGGCAGGATAGGCTGTTCATCGCGCTTGCCAATTCGGCAACCGACCCCTCGGATTACTTCCGGCTTCCGGCCAATCGCGTCGTCGAACTTGGCTCGCATGTGATCATCTGAGGGTTATTTGTGGCGGTGTTTCGCGCGACGGGCATCGCCACAAAGCCGGACCGATTCCGTGAATTCACCGCCCGGAACGCGGCTTTTTCATGCCACTTTCTGTGGGGAATTCCAAAATTTCGACTAACAAACTGATTTTATTCGGTTAATTTGTCGTGAAACAACCCTTGGCAATGCCTTGACTATCAAAGCTCGCAAAATTATGGTGCGGCCAAATTCAGAACCGGTCGGACCATGTGTAAATCCGAGCTGTTTGCATACTCGGATAAGGCTTTAGCAGCCGGACTGGGATCGGACGGGGAGGGCGCATGGACGATCAGGAAAGAGAATTGGAACGGCGTCGCAGCCATCTCGGAGCCAAGCTGGCTGCGAAGGATCTGCGGACGGGGGAAGAGGCCGCACAGGACGAGCGGGCGCAGGCAAGCCGAAAAGGCTACGCCCAGGCCATGAAGCTCTCCAGCGAATTCCTTTCCGCCATCATCGTCGGTATCATTCTGGGCTTCCTGATCGATCATTTTGCCGGAACCTCGCCTTGGGGGCTTATCGTCCTCCTATTGCTGGGGTTTTGCGCCGGGGTGCTGAACGTGCTGCGTGCGGCGGGAAAGGTGGCTTCGCCTCATCCCGCGGATCGCAGCTCGGACGGCAAAGGGAAATAACACGGCGGATGCCTGGCATCCGGCGGACGAGGTAAGGAACGCTGCCTGAGGGTGGCAAAAGCGAGAGAGATCACCAGGTGTCAAACGATCCGACCCATCAGTTCCAGATCCACAAGATTGTTCCGATCGAGATTGGCGGCATTGATTTTTCGTTCACCAACGCCTCGCTGTTCATGGTGGCGACGGTGGCCTGCGCAGCTGGCTTCCTCTACTTCGCCACATCCAATCGCGGTCTGATTCCCGGTCGGGCGCAGTCGGTCGCGGAAATGTCCTATGAATTCGTGGCGTCCATGCTGCGGGAAGGGGCGGGCAGCCACGGGATGAAATTCTTCCCCATGGTGTTCTCGCTGTTCATGTTCGTGTTGACCGCGAACCTTCTCGGCATGATGCCCTATTTCTTCACCATCACCAGCCAGATCGTCGTCACCTTTGCGTTGGCGATTTTTGTGATCGGCACGGTGTTGGTCTACGGTTTCTATAAGCACGGCCTTGGCTTCCTCAATTTGTTCGTGCCCTCTGGCGTCCCTGGCGCTCTCTTGTTACTCGTGGTGCCGATCGAGGTGATCTCGTTTCTGTCGCGCCCGATTTCTCTGTCGATCCGGTTGTTTGCCAATATGCTGGCAGGCCACATCACATTGAAGGTGTTTGCGGGCTTCGTTGCCTCGCTTGGCAGCCTTGGCGCCCTTGGCGTCGGTGGCGCGCTCCTTCCTCTTGCTATGACCGTCGCACTGACCGGTCTGGAGTTCCTGGTTGCCTTCCTTCAGGCTTACGTCTTCGCGGTACTGACTTGCATGTACCTGAACGACGCAATCCATCCCGGTGGGCACTAAGGATATCGACATTGGCGTAACAAGCGTCAGTCATTCGCCGCAATAACCATTTCAAAGGAGTACTCTCATGGAAGCGGAAGCAGCAAAGTTCATCGGCGCAGGTCTGGCTTGCTTTGGCATGGCCGGCACGGCTCTCGGCCTTGGCAACATTTTCGGCAGCTACCTGTCGGGCGCACTGCGCAACCCGTCTGCCGCTGACAGCCAGTTCGGCCGTCTGGTATTCGGCTTCGCCGTTACGGAAGCTCTGGGCATCTTCTCGCTGCTCGTAGCCCTCCTGCTCCTGTTCGCTGTCTGATTTCAGCGGAATTCAGGATCACGGCCGGCCTTCGACGTCGGCCGTGATCTTTTGTATTAGCAGGATACTGGAGGCGAGTATGTTCGTTACCCCCGCCTATGCCGAGGAAGTCCCGGCAGCGGCTGAGACCCACACGGAAACCGGCGTTCCCGCGGAAGCCGGACATGGACGAGGCGTTTTTCCGCCCTTCGACCATTCTACGTTCCCATCGCAGCTGTTGTGGCTGGTCATCACCTTTGGCCTGTTCTACATTCTGATGCAGCGGGTCATCGTGCCACGCGTCGGCGGTATCCTCGAAAATCGTCACGACCGTATCGCCAAGGATATCGATGAGGCCAGCCGCCTGAAGGCGGAAGCGGATGCCGAAGTCGAGACCTATGAAAAAGAATTGACCGCCGCCAAGGCGAGGGGCAACCAGATCGCCTCTGCCGCCCGGGAAGCCGCCAAGACCAAGGCTGCCGCCGACCGCGCTGCTGTCGAGGCCGAGCTGTCGAGCAAGGTTGCTGCGGCGGAAGCCAGCATTGCAGCAATCAAGACCAAGGCTTTTGCCGAGGTCGATACGATTGCCACGGAAACCGTTGCCGCTATCGTTGAGCAGCTGACCGGTGCAAATGTCACCGCAGCAGATGCGCAATCGGCTGTTGCCGCTGGCAAGAGGGGCTGAGCCGATGCAATATGATGCAACTTTCTTCGCTTTTGTCGGCCTGGTGCTGTTTCTGGCACTGATTGCCTATCTCAAAGTCCCGGGCATGATGGCGAAGTCGCTGGATGCACGGGCAGACAATATCCGCGACGAATTGGCGGAAGCCAAGCGCCTGCGGGAAGAAGCCCAGCAATTGCTGGCTGAATATCGTGCCAAGCGCAAACAGGCTGAAGCGGAAGCTCAGGCCATCGTTGCCGCCGCTGAGCGCGAAGCTGCTGCGCTGACGGAAGAAGCCCGTCAGAAGACCGAGGAATTCGTTCAGCGCCGCAATGCGCTGTCGGAACAGAAGATCAAGCAGGCCGAAACCGACGCCATCAATGCGGTTCGCTCAGCTGCTGTCGATCTTGCAATCTCGGCTGCAGAGACCCTGTTGAAGCAGAAAGTCGACGCCCAGTTGCAGTCAGGCCTGTTTAATTCGTCTGTAAGCGAAGTGAAAAGCCGTCTAAACTGAGATTGTTCATCAACGATGAATTGAAAGCCGGGTTCAGCCCGGCTTTTTCATGTCTGGGTGTTTGCAGTGTTACTCAGACGACAATCGAACCCATTTTCGAAAAGAAAAATGAAAATATCTCTGTTGCAATCAGTACCGGACACACTCTCATTTCTTCACCGTTCATCCGATAGGCGCAGAGGACTAAAACTCATCCGGTGAAGGGGGCAGGGACCATGGTCGGCAATGGCCTGCTGATGGACCTTGGTGCCGTAGCCCGCATGGGCATCAAATCCGTATTGGGGGAAGACCAGGGCGGCGCGTGTCATCATCCGGTCTCGCATGACCTTGGCGACAATCGATGCGGCGGCAATGGAGAGCGATCTTGCGTCGCCTTTGATCACGGCAGTGCCGCTACAGATCAGCCCAGGAGGAACGTCCTTGCCATCGCAAAGCAGATGGGCGGGGGTGAGTGAAAGTCCGGCTGCGGCGCGGCGCATGGCGTCGAGACTGGCTTTTCGGATATCTCGCCGGTCGATATGATCGGAGCCTGAAGAGGCGATGGAGACCGTTGCCGTTGCCAGGATCTGAATAAAAAGCGCCTCGCGTTTGGCGGCGGTAAGCTTTTTTGAATCGTTGAGACCATCAGGAATGGCGTCGGGGTCAAGAATGACCGCTGCGGCCACCACCGGCCCCGCCAGCGGTCCCCGCCCGGCTTCATCTGTGCCGGCCACTGGCCAGCAACCCTTGGCTCGGAAGCTTTCCTCTAGGGAGAAATCCGGTCCGGTCAGGGGCAGGGTGAAAAGATCGCGCATGTCGGATGGAGAACGTTTTGGCATGCGGTAGACGTCGCACATCATCCGCCTGGCTTGCAAGCCCGTTGCATAATTCTTTAAACCGGAATCGATTTAAGGAGAGAATTATGCAGTAGATTTATAGTGTTAGCGCGTCCTTTGTACGCCATATATGGCGCACGGCGCTGTAGAGTACACGACGCACCTTGATGAATTGGCTTCGCCCCCCTCATCCCCCTGCCGGGGACTTCTCCCCGCTGGGGAGAAGAGGTCAACACGAGAGGACTGAGCCTCATCCTGAGGCTGCGGGCTAAGGGGTTTATCGGCTTTTGCCGCGCGTATAAGGCACAAGAGGGTGCCGCAGGTCTCTTCTCCCCATCGGGGAGAAGGTGGCGGCAGAGGCAAGAGGGGGCGGAAAAGCCGAGAGACGTTTGCGTCGTGTCCTGTGGCGTTTTATAAAACCCACGGCGCTGTCATGCTGTTGGTAAAAGGCTTCGGCGTCGCCTTGATGTAGAAGGATCGAAAGGGGTCGATCCCTCTACCCAAGACGCGACGCCGCGCCGGACAAGCGGTCAAGGAAACCGCTTCCGGCATTTCCGAGGGCCGCCCTTGCGGTAGGCGGTGTGGCCTCGGAAAGAGAAGGTTGAAATTTATGTGCGTGGTGCCGGGTTGGATGGATAGTCCGAGGCCAGGGGCACAGGTGCCAGAGTGATCAATCTCTTGCGCCCGCGCTGCCAAGCCGAACAATGGTTCGTTACAGCAGCGATAGCTGCACACCATTGCCCATAGGCGGGATGAACAGATCGTCGCGCAATTGCATGCTCCGACGGCCCATTCCGAGGCGTTTGGTGGCTATCTCGAAACGGCGGCTGATCTGCCAGGCATAGGGGCCGGTGCCTTTCATCCGCTTGCCGAATTCCGCATCGTAATCCTTGCCGTCGCGCATTGAGCGCACCAACGACATGACATGGCGATAGCGGTCAGGATAATGTTGCAGCAGCCAGTCACGAAACAGCGGGCTGACCTCCAGCGGCAGGCGCAACAGGACATAGCTCGCCTCCGAGGCCCCGGCTACCTTGGCAGCATCGAGGATACGCTCAATTTCATGATCATTCAGGGCGGGAATGATCGGCGACACCAAGACGCTTGTCGAGATGCCAGCCTCGCTCAGGGCCTTGATCGCCTCCAGCCGACGGCTTGGGGTCGAGGCGCGGGGCTCCATGGTCCGGGCCAGTTTGCGGTCCAGCGTGGTGACTGAAATACCGACCTTGGCGAGGCCCTTTTCGGCCATATCGGCCAGAATATCGATGTCCCGTAGCACCATTGCCGACTTGGTCACGATGGCAACCGGATGATTGGCCTCTTTCAGCACCTCAAGCAATTGCCGCATGATCCGCCATTCCCGCTCGATGGGCTGGTAAGGATCGGTATTAGTACCGATGGCGATGGTGCGGGGCTTGTAGCCGGGCTTGGACAGTTCGCGCTCCAAAAGCTTCGGCGCATCCGGCTTGGCAAACAACCGGGCTTCAAAATCAAGCCCTGGAGACAGGCCCATATAACTGTGGCTCGGCCTGGCAAAACAATAGATGCAACCATGCTCACAGCCGCGATACGGATTGACCGAACGATCAAAGGGAATGTCCGGCGAATCATTACGGGTAATCACCGTCTTTGGTCGTTCCACCTGGACTTCGGTGCGGAAAGGCGGCATGTCTTCGAGGCTTGCCCAGCCATCGTCTTCCAACTGCCGCTCCAGCGTTTCAAAACGCCCGGAGGGATTGAGACCCGCGCCGCGTCCACGCCTGCGTGCGCCATCCACCCGAAGCCCTGAGGCGACCAGTAGCGCGTCGGCAATATCCGCCGTATTGGCAGGCTGAAAGGCAGCCTGCCTGACATCAGACAGTACGGTCATTTGGAACTCCTGACGGGCCAACCGGCCCTTTCATGAGCTCAGATCTAACGCTAAAAAGAGAACAATGCAAGAACAAAATACTGATCTTGAAAACGTAATCATGGATTGTGTAAAATCAAAAATACACCAAAAAATATATTCAGTAGCCGCAATGAGAAGTAAAAAACAGCATGTCCTGCTCCATCCACTTGCCGATCTGTCCTCGATCAAATTCCAGTCAAGCACGGTTCACCCGTGGTAAAGCATGATGCATTGCGGTATGAGTAACGCATGTTGACTGTTATTATCGAATGCCGCGATCAGGAAAGCGAATTGGCGCAAACCTTGACCACCCTTGTTGCCGGGGCGGTGCAGGGTATTATTTGTGATGTTGTTGTTCTGGATCATGGGTCCAGCGATGGGACGTCGCGGTTGGCCGATGCAGCGGGCTGCCGATTTCACATGATCTGGGATTTGCGAGATGTGGTTGCGGCAGCCAGGGGCGAGTGGTTGCTCCTGGTCGAGCCAGGCGCTCGGCCATCCTCTGGATGGATCGAGGAAGTGGCGGAATATGTGGCGCTGAACAGCGCGCCGGCCCGGTTTTCACCTTCACGGCATCATAAGCGTCCGTTTTTTCGGCGCTTCACCCGGCGCGGTCCGCCGTTGGAACATGGATTTCTGCTGCGAAAGAGCCAAGCTCAATCCCTGGTCCGGGCGGGCATGAAGCTCGCTGATCTGGTCGCTGGGCTGAGGGGCAGGGCGCTGTCCAGTGAAATGGTGCCAGCTTGGGCTGTCCGTCAGGCACGGGCTTAACATTGCCAGCTTAATTCACTATGGCTTAGATAGTGTTGATGGGCCTACTGCCATATTGGCCCAGCCAGTGTTTTTGTTTTACGCCTTGTCGCGTTTCAGATGCTCGGCCAGCCGTGGCATGATTTCCACGAAATTGCAGGGCCGATAGCGATAGTCCAGCTGTTGCGCGAGAATGCCGTCCCAGCCATCCTTGCAGGCACCGGGAGAGCCGGGCAGGACGAAAACGAAGGTGCCATTGGCAAGTCCGGCTGTGGCGCGCGACTGGATGGTCGAGGTGCCGATCTTGTCATAGGAAATCCGGTGAAACACCGCGGAAAATCCGTCCATGTGCTTGTCGAACAGCGGCTCCACCGCCTCCGGCGTCACATCCCGACCGGTAAAGCCGGTGCCACCGGTGGTGATGATCACGTCGACATCCTGTGATTGGCTCCAGGCGCGCACTTGGTTGGCGATCCGATCGGCATCGTCGGGGACGATGGCGCGGTCGATGAGCTGATGCCCGGCCGTCTCGATTCGTTCCACCAGCACGTCGCCGGAGCGGTCGTCGGTCAATGTCCTGCTGTCCGACACCGTCAGAACGGCGAAGCCGAGGGGAATAAAAGCGCGTGTTTCGTCCATTCCGGGCATGTCGGGTCTCCGATACAGCATGTTTTCCGAAAGCGTGCAGAGGCTTCGGGAAAAGACATGCGAAAAGACTAGTCTATAGCATGTCCGGTCAATTCCGAACCACGCGATAGTTTATAGAGTCTGGCTCGCCTGAAAATACCAATCAGGCCTCTCCGTGAGAAGCAGTTTTTCAGCGGCGACAGCGGCTTCATAGGTGGGATAAAGGCCGAAACAGGTGGCGCCGGAGCCGGACATCCGGGTGACAAGCGCGCCGGTTGCTTCGATCATCCGGGAAAGCTCGGCAATGTGCGGACACAAGGTTTCGGCGGCGGGTTGCAGATCATTGCGCAATCGGCGGAGCGTCTCTGTCCATAGGGCTTGCTCAGCTACAGGTGGCAGCGTGCCAATCGGTGGATTATCGCGCCTGGTCATCGCCTTGAAGATCGCTGGTGTCGAGACCGCCTGCAACGGATTGCCGAGCAGGAGGCCAAAGCGTGGCAAGGCCGGCAGGGGTGTCAGGGCTTCGCCAATGCCTGTGGCGCGCAAGGATGTGCTTGCAAGGCACATCGGCACATCTGCGCCCAGCTTTAGGGCCAGATCCTCGAGGGCGGCTGGCTCAAGATGGCTGACCCATAGGCGCTGTAAAGCCCGCAGCGTGGCTGCGGCATCGGCTGAACCGCCACCAATGCCGGACGCAATTGGCAGATCTTTTTGTAAGGAGATGGCAACGGGCGGGGCAGGCAGGCCCTTGGCCAGAGTGGCTGTTCGCAACAGATCCCGCGCCCGAATAACCAGGTTTCCAGCCGGATCCTCCGACTGAAGCGGACCTGCGAAGCGCCCCGACAGGGTTAATTCATCCTGTCGGGCCGTTTCCACCGTAATCACGTCGCCATGTTCGGCAAATGTCACGAGTGTGTCGAGAAGGTGATAGCCATCATCCCGCCTTCCCGTAACATGCAGGGCAAGATTGATCTTTGCCGCTGCAATTTCACGAAATACGGTCATTGGGGTTCCTGCCTCGCCCTGCTTGAAAACCAAGGCATCGACGATGCCTAGGATTTCTTTTCAGGTTGGTCCGGGGTCTGCGGCGTGGGTGCGGGCGCCGGGGCGACCGGCGGCGTGACTTCGGCTGCCCCCGGCCCAGCAGGCAGGTCCGGCAGTCCCTTTTCCAGCTTTTCCTGCACCGTGGCGATCAGTTCCGGTTCCGGCTTGAACGCCAGGACCTGACGCCACTGGAAGGTGGCCTCCAGCTTGCGACCAACCCGCCAATAGGCGTCGCCCAGATGGTCGTTGATCGTCGCGTCACCGGCCTTCAACTGCACTGCGCGCTCCAATTCCTCGACTGCCTCGTCATACCGGCCCAGCCGATAATAGGCCCAGCCAAGCGAGTCGACGATATAGCCATCATCAGGCTTCAGCTCGACGGCTTTCTTGATCATCTCCAGGCCCTCCTGGAGATTGCGGTTCATATCCACCCAGGAATAGCCGAGATAGTTGAGAACCTGCGGCTGCTGGGGGTTGAGCTCCAGCGCCTTTCGAAAGTTCGGCTCGGCCTGGTCCCATTTCTTCAGGCGTTCATAGGCAATGCCGCGCTGGAAAAACACCGGCCACTGGTTCTTCCCGGGGGCCGAACCAAGAATCTCCGCTGCCTTGTCGTAATTGGCGGCCATCTCAGTGTAGTCCTTGGCATCCGACAGCACGCTGCCATAGGCCAGATAGGAGCGGATATCCTGCGGATCGGAGGCGATCAGCGATTTCAGATGGGCCTTGGATTCCTCGACCTTGCCGGTTTCGGCAAGCGCCAGACCCAGCTGCATTTCGGAAATCCGCCGCATCGGCGATTCGGCCGGCACCTGCTTGTAGAAGGAAATGGCCAGATCAGTCTGTTTGTTGCCCTCGGCAATGCCACCCAGCATGATCAGCGTATCGGCACTGTCGGGATCGAGCGCCCGCGACAATTGCAGATAGAGCGCAACGGTGTCCTGGGTTCCCTGGCGGTTCAGGGCGCCACCGATCGAAAACAGCACTGAGGCTGCTCCTTCATCGGCGGTGGCCACCTGCGGCTTGGGAACCTCGCCCTTTTCGATCCGCTCGCGCATCGCCTTGAAGGGCGGATAATTGTTCAACACTTCGTCGCCAGCCGCCAGCGCATCGAGTGCTTTCTGCTTGTTGCCGGTCTTGGCTTCCAGCGTCGCCAGGGCCATGACAGCCCGCAGGAACGTGTCGGGTGCGGTCGCGCCGCCCTCGCGGTCGGTGATAACGCCGCTCAGATAGCTGCGGGCCTTGGTCTCGTCGCCAATGGCGGCAGCCATCACGCCCGCATTGTAGTTTTTGAAAATGCCGTACCAGTCCGGGCCTTTCATCTTGTCGAGATCGGCAAGGGCTTCCTTGCCACGCCCGGCGCCCATTTTCGCCCAAGCGGTCAGCAGCGCATTGGTCAACCGGTCGAGATCGTTCGGCCCCTTATAGGCAAGGACTTTTTCCGCCGTGCGGTATTTCTTGCCTTTGATAGCCTCCAGACCGCGGACAATGGCGGTAATGCGCTCAACGGCCTGATCCTTGCGCAGCTCGTTGGCGTATTTCGCGCCTTCCTCGAAGCGGCCAGCCATCAGCAGCGACAGCATCAGGCTTTCGCGGATTTCCAGATCCTGCGGTTCGAAACGCAGCGCCTTCTCGTAAAGGGTCACGGCGGTCGTGAAATCGCGGTCGGTATTGGCCGTGCGGGCCGCCAGATACGCGCCGGACAGAGTATCGACCTCATCGAGATCGAAGCCATCGACCGGCTGTTTTGCCGTTTCTGCCGCCATCGCTACCGGCGGAGCCAGGAAGGACGGGAGGACGCCCCCGCTGAAGGACACCAGAAGCAGGAGCGCTGTGCCCGAGAGGAAGCGTTTGGCAAAGATCTGCCGCATGAAGAAGCCTTTCAACCAAGATCACCGGTCATTCGACCGGATCGGGCAACCAGGGTCACCGGCCATTCTGGCCGGATCGGAAAATTCAACATCAGGCCAGCGAATCAGAAGGCTGCGAGGCTCGCTGCCAGCCAGTTCGCTGAGACCGGAACATGATATGTAAGAGCCTTGCCCCCACGTGACCAGTCAATGTGATGGCAACAGAATGGCTTTTTTGCGTAAGTGACATAAAAACCTCCCGGAACGTGTTAGCGGCAATGGCTCCCGGTTTTCCGGAGGAACGTCGGAGCATTTCAGCGTTTCAAGAAAACCGGGTGTCTTTGGTGGATGTATTTCCAGATGCCAAACCGCAACATGGTCTGGCTGGAAATGTTTTAACTGACCCGTTCGATGCAGAAATCGATGACGTCCATCAAGGCATCTTTCCAGACGCCGTCAGGCACCGGCGCCAAGGCATCGCGGGCGACGTCGCCATAGTGAATGGCCCGCGCCACTGTATCGGAAAGACCGTTATATTTGGTAATCAGCCCCATGGCCTTTTCCAGATTGGCATCGTCATGCCTGCCGCCTTCCAGCGCTTCGCGCCAGAAGCCCCGTTCGGTCTCGTTGCCGCGCCGGTAGGCGAGAATGACTGGCAGGGTGATCTTGCCCTCGCGGAAATCGTCTCCGGTATTCTTGCCGAGATCGGCGACCTTGCCGCCGTAATCCAGGGCGTCATCGACCAGCTGGAAGGCCAGGCCTAAATTCATGCCGTAGGATTTGAGCGCGTTGCGCGCACCTTTGTCCGTTCCGGCGACGATAGGACCGACTTCGGCGGCGGCGGCAAACAGCGCGGCTGTCTTGGCGCGAATGACAGCCTGATAATCGTCCTCGGTGGTTTCCATGTTCTTGGCGACCGAAAGCTGAAGCACTTCGCCCTCGGCAATCACCGAGGCCGCCGTTGACAAGACATCCAGCGCTTCCAGCGAGCCGACCTCGACCATCATCCGGAACGCCTGACCAAGCAGGAAATCGCCGACCAACACACTGGCCTGGTTGCCCCAGATCATCCGGGCGGTGGATTTGCCGCGCCTGAGGTCGCTCTCATCGACCACGTCGTCGTGCAGCAGCGTGGCAGTGTGCATGAATTCGACGCTGGTGGCGAGCTTGATATGGCCTTCGCCCTCATAGCCAAACATCGCGGCGGAGGCCAGCGTCAGCATTGGGCGCAGGCGCTTGCCACCAGAGGAAATCAGGTGATTGGCCACTTCCGGGATCATCTGGACATCGGAGCCTGCCTTGGACAGGATCAGTTGATTGACCCGCTCCATGCCGTTGCGGGTCAGGTCCACCAGAGGTTGCACCGAGGCCTGTTTGTTTTTCTTGTCACCAAGCGGTATCACTGCGCCCAACTGTCCGGACTCCTGTTTATTCCTGTATCAGGACTGCGATAGCGTGTGGATTAACACACCACAAGACCGCGTTGGCCCCTTATATCCAAGGCTCAATGTCATCTCAATCCCAACCGGGCCTAGCCCAACCGGATTTGGCCTAACCGGATCGGGCAATTGTCGTCGCTTCGACCCAACTTACGGTTTTTTTGCCTGACTGTCGCGTCATCAAGCGGTGTTTGCGCGAAAATTCGAGACATAATGCTGAAACAAACATAAAAAGCCGTTGGCGACCCGGCAAGAGCGGAATTTCTCTATCCCGCAGATTTGATAGGACTCATCATCGCATGCATGAACTCATTCGCACCAATGACGCCGTTTTACTGTCCTTTGCCCAGAGCCTGATGAAGGATGCCGGTATCGAGAGCCTGATTGCCGACCAGTCGATGAGCATTCTGGAAGGATCGCTCGGGCTTTTGCCGCGCCGTTTCCTGGTCGAGCCGGGCCGGGCAGAGGAAGCGCGGCGCATCCTGATCGATGCCGGTCTTGGCGCAGAATTGCGCGACGGCACGGCATAAGCGAGATCGGGACAGAAGCCCATGGCGTTTGAGGGGACTGCCTCCGATATCATCAACGAAACCGTCGATGCCTTTCATCGCGGCGGCTTTTTCCTCGTGCAACCAAAAGGCCGTGGTCATCGCGCTGGCATGGATGCCATGCTCTTGGCAGCGTTGGTGGGGGAGGGTGGCACGGTTGCAGATCTGGGCGCTGGCGCCGGTGGAGCGGGTTTGGCTGTTGCCTCGCGTCTTCCGATGGCCATGGTGACGCTGGTTGAGCGTTCCCCTGACATGTTGTCCTTTGCGCAAAAGACCCTCGGTCTGGCCGAAAATGCCCATCTGGCCGACCGGGTAAACCTGGTCGCGGCGGATGTGACGCTGACGGGGCGGGCGCGCCGGGCGGCGGGATTGCCGGACGATGCTTTCGATCATGTGATCATGAACCCACCCTTCAATGACGGGCGTGACCGGACGACGCCCGACAGCCTGAAGGCCGAGGCGCATGCCATGGACGGAGATTTGTTTGAGCGCTGGCTGCGCACGGCGGGTGCGATCATGAAACCCGGCGGGCAATTGTCGCTGATCGCCCGGCCGCAATCGGTGGCCGAGATCATCGCTGCCTGCGGCAAACGCTTTGGCGGTATCGAGATCACCCTCATCCATCCAAGGGAGGGAGAAAGTGCGATCCGCCTGCTGCTGACGGCGATTAAAGGCTCGCGCGCCCGGCTCACCTTCCGCAGCCCGCTGATCATGCATGGGCTTGAAGGCCATGCCTTCCTGCCGCAGGTCGATGCGCTCAACAACGGTCGGGGGGGCTATCCGAGGCTGGACATCAAGACGATCTGATAGGTTGCTGCGGCTGGGTCATCAGGCAAAAATGAGCCCTGCCATTGCGTTTACGCCTTCAAGACTTACATGACTGTTCGGTTTGGAACAGCAAAGGATGTGACGCATGGCGGGTCTATGGAAGCGGTGGGTGCCGAAGCGGTTTCGCAAGCAGGAAATCGTCATTCCGGTCGTGCGGCTGCATGGCGCGATCATGAGCGGTGGCAGCCGGTTTCGCCCGGCGCTGAACCTCGCCGCTGTCGCCCCGCTTCTGGAAAAAGCCTTCAAGTTGAAGGACAGTCCGGCTGTGGTGCTGTCGCTTAATTCGCCGGGCGGCTCGCCGGTGCAATCGCGGATGATCTTTCAGCGCATTCGCACGCTGGCCGATGAACACAGCAAGACCGTGCTGGTGTTCGTGGAAGATGTGGCAGCCTCCGGGGGCTATATGATCGCCCTTGCAGGCGACGAAATCATTGCCGACCCGACCTCGATTGTCGGCTCGATCGGCGTCGTGTCCGGCGGTTTCGGCTTCCCCGAGTTGCTGAAGAAGATCGGCGTCGAGCGGCGCGTCTACACGGCGGGCGAAAACAAGGTGATGCTCGATCCGTTCCAGCCGGAAAAGCAGAGCGATATCGACTATCTCAAGACCCTTCAGCTGGATATTCACGATGTTTTCATCGACATGGTCAAGTCGCGGCGCGGCATCAGGCTTGGCGACAATCCGGAGCTGTTTTCCGGCCTGTTCTGGACGGGGCGCAAGGGTTTCGAGCTCGGTCTGGTCGACGGCCTTGGTAGTATGCGCGAGGAGATTAAGGCGCGTTACGGCAAGACAGCCCGGCTGGAATTGATTTCGGGTGCCCGCGGCCTGTTCGGCAGGCGTCTGTCGGGGGTTGATACGGCGCTCTCTGCTCCCAGTGATATCGGCAGCGCCGCCGCCGCCGGCCTTGTGGAGACGCTGGAAGATCGGGCGCTCTGGGCGCGCTATGGGCTTTAGATATCCTTGATGTCCTTTGTCTTTTGGGAAACCCGGGGCTTTCGGACATGCGGGTGACCTGATAAAGGAGAGTGATGTCCTGTCGGTTTTCCAACGGACGTGGTAATCCGTGGGCGAGCAGGCAGCATGACGCGCATTCTCTTTTTTATCATCCTGATCGGCCTTGCCGTATGGTATTACCGGCGCTGGACGGCGTCGGTGGCGCAACGCAAGGCGGTTAATGCCCATCGCCGGAGTGGGCGCGACAGCGATGCGGTCACCACTCTGGTCAAGGATCCGAAGACCGGCGAATACCGGGTGAAGCAGGACGACTGACAAGAAGGGGCGAAGGTGACCCCTCCTATTCGGGCATCGGTATGAAATGCCAGCCTGTATACATGGTGCGTTGACGGCGACCTTGGTGCAGGGACACTTATCGACCAAGATAAAGTGTGCCAAAAACAGGTCGGTTGTGCAGCTCCGCTTGCATCATGCTGGAATTATGATTTTATAATCGGGAACAACCTGTTGGTGAAACCTGTTTCACTGCCTTGGCGGTGCGTCTGCCTGATCCCCCATGGGTCAGGACAAGGATTATACAAAGCCTATAAACTGTTACAGTGAGCCGGAATGCGCCCGAAGAGCGCTCGCCACTGTAATCCTATGATGTAATACTATGAACCTGGGGGATCTTGGCATTGTCTTTTCCGGAGGCGAAACACGCCTGGCCATCCTCTCATGTCTCTATCAGCACCGATGATTTTCTGGCTGGCGGCGGCAAAATTGGCGAGATGATCCGTCATTTCGACTGGGCAGCGACCTCGCTCGGTCCGATCAACACATGGCCGCTATCGCTTAAAATCACCATGCGAATGGTGTTAGCCTCTCGCCAGCCGATGTGCTTCTGGTGGGGACCGGACCTGCTGCAATTCTATAACGATGCCTATGAGCCGATACTGGGCCTGCGCAGAGACAAGGCGCTGGGCCTTCACTTTACCGAAATCTGGGCGGATGTCTGGGACGGGGTCCTGCCCTATGTGCGCAGCGCCCTGGCCGGCAAGGCGACATGGGAAGAAAATTTACCCCTGGTGATGACCCGCAACGGTTTTGCGGAGCAGACCTACTGGACCTTTTCCTATAGCCCGCTTTATGGCGACGATGGTGCTGTGCATGGGCTGCTGAACATCGTCACGGAGACGACGCAGGCCGTGCTTGACCGCCAGGCGCTGGAGACGAGCCATGAAGAAACCCGCCAGCATCTTCGCCAAAAAGAAGCATTCGAGCAGGAGTTGCGCCTGCTGAACGGCGAACTCGCGCATCGGGTGAAAAACATGCTGGCCATGGTGCAATCCATTGTCGGCCAGACCATTCGCGGTGCGGATTCGTTGCCGCAGGCGGCAAGTCTGGTTTCGGCCCGCATTCAGGCCTTGTCCAAGGCGCAGGACCTGTTGACCGGCAAGAGCGTGGCCTCGGCGGATATTGCCGAAGTGGTCGAAAACGCCATCGACCCGCATAGGGACAGTCCAGAACGCTTCCTGATCACGGGATCTTTATCCATGCAGGCCTCGTCGCGCCAGGCGCTTGGCCTGTCGCTTGCCCTGCATGAGCTTGCCACCAATGCCACGAAATATGGCTCGCTATCGGTAACGGGCGGTCAGGTGCAGGTGGAATGGGGCAATCAGCAGGATGGCCGGTTCTTTCTGCGCTGGAGCGAACATGGCGGGCCACCCGTGTCTGAACCGGAGCGTCGCGGTTTCGGTTCCAAGCTGACTGAGCGCGTCGTGGCGGATCTGTTTCGCGGCGAGGCAAAAATTGACTTTGCGGCTGATGGCGTGGTGTTTGTACTGCGCGGGCAATTGGATCAGGTCGCAGCCACTGAGCGATCAAGGTCTGCCGAGTAGCGCGCTCGCAAACAACGCCACTCTTGACCGCAAAGGCCGCGCATGGCAGGTCAGACTGACCCTTTGATTTCGATGATAAATGCAGGTTCCCATGACGCTTCCTCTCGCTCCTTCGGCTTCCGCCCCGCATATGGACCCGAAGCGCTCCTTTCAGGCGCTGATCCTGACGCTGCACAATTACTGGGCCGACAAGGGCTGCGCCGTGCTGCAACCCTATGATATGGAAGTCGGTGCTGGGACGTTTCATCCGGCAACGACGTTGCGCGCGCTTGGCCCCAAACCCTGGAAGGCTGCTTACGTGCAGCCCTCGCGCCGTCCTTCCGATGGCCGCTATGGCGAAAATCCCAATCGCTTGCAGCATTACTACCAATATCAGGTGATCCTGAAGCCGAACCCGTCCAACCTGCAGGAGCTTTATCTCGGCTCGTTGAAGGCTATCGGCCTCGATCCGCTGCTGCATGACGTGCGCTTTGTGGAAGACGATTGGGAAAGCCCGACGCTGGGCGCCTGGGGTCTTGGCTGGGAATGCTGGTGCGACGGTATGGAAGTCTCGCAATTCACCTATTTCCAGCAGGTCTGCGGCATCGAATGCTCGCCGGTGGCGGGTGAGCTGACCTATGGTCTGGAGCGTCTGGCCATGTATGTGCAGGGCGTCGATAATGTCTATGACCTGAACTTCAATGGCCGCGACGGCGAGGAAAAGATCTCCTATGGCGATGTTTTCCTGCAAGCCGAGCAGGAATATTCCCGCCATAATTTCGAATATGCCAATACCGAAATGCTGCTGCGGCATTTTACCGATGCAGAGAAGGAATGCCAGGCGCTGCTGGATGCCGGTGCGCCGGGCGAAAGCGCCAATCAGGTTTTGCACAAGTGCGTGTTTCCGGCTTACGATCAGTGCATCAAGGCAAGCCACGTCTTCAACCTGCTTGATGCGCGCGGGGTGATTTCCGTCACCGAGCGCCAGAGCTATATCCTGCGGGTGCGCACGCTGGCCAAGGCCTGCGGCGAGGCGTTTTTGCAGACCGATGCCGGTGGCGCGAATTTCGGCAAGGCCGCGTAAGAGCTTGGAAACGGCTGGGGAGAGGGCAAGGGCATGACGCTGGACACCCTTCTCCGGCGAATGACATGGATGCGGCGCGGCTGGCTGATTCTCGCAGCTCTCTGCGGGGTGTTTTATTTCATTCTGGTGCCGTTTTTTCTCTACACCGCCTGGGTTCAATATGTGGTGGCTGCCACCGGCTTTGCGACCTATACCGGCGTAACCAGCTGGCTGGCGCAGGGTGTTGGTCGCTGGGCGGCTTTCATCGAGATTGGCGCTTTCGTCTTTCGGGTTGCCAGCGCCTGTTTCTGGTTGGCCTGGCTCTGGTTTGCCGTTCACTTCGCCATCCGTCTTTCACCTGATGCGCCGCCACGACTTGGCCCCTGGGTCTCGGTGATCTGCTGGTTCGTGCCGATCATCAAATATATATTTCCCCAGGTGGTGATGATGGAAATTGCCCGCATCACCATGCGCGATGACCACGCTCCGCCGGAAGGACAAGCGCCGGATCATGATCTGCCAGCTCTGAATGTTCGGGACTTGTACTGGCTCGTCCCATCCATTCTGGTCTGCAATCTGGTGAGCCTGACGGTGATGAACGTCGTATCACAGGCTGTGGCCGACCGGTTGCAGTTCTCGGCCCATAGTCAACACATCCTGCATCTTGCCGCTGCCGGTGGTGTTGCGACCCTGCTGTCGCTTTTGGCCATGGATGCCTATGCCCGTACGATGGCGAAAGCCCAGGAAACCAGGCTGGCACGGTTGTTCCTGGATCGCGATCTGCCTGAAGCTTGAAGGTTGGCACATTGAAGATTGCAATGGAAACGGCGGCGCGCTACTTGCATAAGCCCTTAAGCCGGAAACGATTTAAGGAATTATGCAGCAGGCAAAAGCCCGGTTAAACCCACGGACATGCTCATGACCCTTACCGCCCAGACCGCCGACGCCCTCACCATCCTGCCGCCCGCAAAGCCGCTAACCGGCCATGTCAGCCCGCCCGGCTCGAAGTCGATCACCAACCGTGTGCTGCTATTGGCGGGTCTGGCCAATGGCACCAGCCGGTTGACCGGCGCGCTGAAAAGCGATGACACCCGCTATATGGCGGATGCGCTGAGGGCCATGGGCGTCACCGTTGAGGAGCCGGATGAGACCAGTTTTGTCGTGACCGGCACAGGCCTGTGGCGCGCCCCTGAGGAGGCATTGTTTCTGGGCAATGCCGGGACGGCGACCCGCTTCCTGACGGCGGCGGTGGCGCTGGCCAATGGCCGATTCACCATCGACGGCGACGAGCATATGCGCAAACGGCCGATCCAGCCGCTGGTCGATGCGCTGCAATCGCTGGGCGTGGCGATTGCCGCCCCAAGCGGCTGCCCGCCGGTTGCCATCGATGCCAAGGGCGCATTTGCCAAAAACCGGGTGGTGATCGATGCCGGTCTCTCCAGCCAATATGTTTCGGCGCTGCTGATGGCCGCCCCGATGGCAGGTCAGGCGTTCGAGGTGGAACTGGCCGGTAGCGAGATCGGCGCGCGCGGCTATATCGACCTGACACTTGCGGCCATGCGCGCTTTCGGCGCCCGGATCGAGCAACCGTCCGAGACGATTTGGCGGGTCGAGCCGACCGGCTACAAGGCAAGCGATTTCCACATCGAGCCGGATGCCTCCGCCGCCACCTATCTCTGGGCTGCCGAAGTGCTGACCGGTGGCAAGGTCGATATCGGCACGCCAGCCGGGCAGTTTACCCAGCCGGATGCCAAGGCCCATGCGGTGATTTCTGCCTTCCCGACCATGCCCGCTGTGATCGACGGCAGCCAGATGCAGGACGCCATCCCGACCATTGCCGTGCTGGCGGCCTTCAACCAAACACCGGTGCGTTTCGTCGGCATCGCCAATCTGCGTGTCAAGGAATGCGACCGTATCCTGGCGCTCTCGACCGGCCTCAACGCCATCCGCCCCGGCCTTGCCACCGAAGAGGGCGACGACCTGATCATCGTCGCCGATCCGGCATTGGCGGGACAAACCCTGCCCGCGAAGATCGACACCTTCGCCGATCACCGCATCGCCATGAGCTTTGCACTGGCGGGCCTGAAAGTGGGCGGCATCACCATTCTCGATCCCGGCTGTGTGGCCAAAACCTATCCCGGCTATTGGGACGCGCTGGCGACGCTTGGGGTGGAGTATCAACGCGACTGATCCGCTTACAATGGCAGTTTGCCATTGTAAGTCCCCGGAAAATTTTGCTAGCAGGTGTCTACCTGTAAAAACGCTCGCCTCATCCTGCTGAGGCAAGGAAAGTCAATATGCCCGATCTTCTGCTTGAACTTCGCTCCGAGGAAATCCCCGCACGTATGCAGCGCAAGGCGGCGGGTGATCTGAAAAAGCTGGTCACCGATGCACTTGTCGATGCGGGCCTGACCTATGAAGGTGCGCGGGAATATTGGACGCCGCGCCGGCTGGTGCTGGACATGCGCGGACTGACGGCCCGGTCCGCCGATGTGAAGGAAGAGCGTAAGGGACCAAGCGTCTCGGCGCCGGAAAAGGCCATTGAGGGCTTTTTGCGCGGCGCGGGGCTTGCCTCCATCGATCAGGCCGTGGTCAAGACCGATCCCAAGAAGGGCGATTTCTACGTCGCGATGATCGACAAGCCGGGCCGGTCAGCCGAAGAGATCATCACCGAGGTGATGCCGCGCATCATCCGCAATTTCCCTTGGCCGGTTGATATGCGCTCCGGTGCTGCATCCATGCCAAAGGGTTCAAGCTATGGCGGCATCGAGGGCAAGGGGTCGGAAAGCCTGCGCTGGGTGCGGCCGTTGCAATCCATTCTCTGTACTTTCGGCTCCGAGCATGACGAAGTGGCGATCATTCCCTTCGAAATCGACGGAATCACCGCCTCCAACATCACCTATGGCCATCGGTTCCACGCGCCGGAGGCCATTTCCGTGCGGCGCTTCGACGACTATGTGTCGAGCCTCGAAAAGGCCAAGGTGATCCTCGATGCCGAACGGCGCAAGGACATTATCCTGCACGACGCCCGCGACATCGCCTTTGCCAACGGGCTGGACCTGGTGGAAGATGAGGGCCTGCTGGAAGAAGTGTCCGGCCTGGTGGAATATCCGCAGGTGCTGCTCGGCACGTTTGAGGCCGATTACCTGTCGATCCCCTCGGAAATCATCCGGCTGACCATCAAGACCAACCAGAAATGCTTCGTCACCCGGCCAATTGGCGAGAGTGAAAAGCTCTCCAACCACTTCATCCTGATCTCCAACATCTCCGCCCATGATGGCGGCGCGGAAATCATCCACGGCAATGGCAAGGTGGTGCGCGCCCGCCTGTCCGACGCCCTGCATTTCTGGAAGCGCGACCAGGGCAATCTGCCGGATCTGGAAACGCTTGAAGCCTCTGCCGCAAAATTCGACCTCGACCTGAAAAAGCCGCTCGACCAGCGGATGGCCAAGCTGGACGCGCTGAACGTCACGTTCCACGCCAAGCTCGGCACGCAAGGCGAGCGGGTCGCCCGCATCCGCGCCTTGGCCAAGGTTCTGGCTCCTGTCGTCGGTGCTGACGAAGCACTAGTTGATCGCGCCGTGGTGCTGGCCAAGGCCGATTTGCGCACCGAAGCGGTCGGCGAATTCCCGGAACTGCAAGGTTTGATGGGTCGTAAATATGCAGCGCTTCAGGGTGAACACGAAAGCGTGGCGGCTGCCATCGAGGATCATTACAAGCCGCAAGGACCATCGGATCGCCTGCCGGAAGACAAGGTGGCGATTACGGTGGCGCTGGCCGATAAGCTGGATACGCTGGTTGGGTTCTGGGCGATTGACGAGAAGCCGACAGGATCGAAGGACCCGTTTGCGCTGCGAAGGGCGGCGTTGGGTGTGGTGCGGATTTTATTGGAGAAGAATGTGCGGTTGCCGTTGTTGGATGTTATAACAACAGCATATGTTGCGCTTCACCAAGCCCAGAAATCAACGTGGGTCGTCGGACGAGAAGAGGGTTTCGTCTATTTCAATTCCAGTGTTGTTCCGCATGACATAACGTCTTACGAAACCGAGTGGGAAGAGTACGCCGAAGCTGTTCTACATGAGCGTTTTAGAGCGCGGGCAGAAAAAGCGACTGTCATCATGACAACGGCCCAGGGTGGGTGGAATATTGCAGCTTTATCTGACGTATGTGTCTCGATTATCGAGTTCTTCCACGACCGCCTGAAAGTCTACCTCCGCGACCAAGGCGCTCGTCACGACATCATTGACGCTGTGCTCGCCGCCCCCTCATCCGGCCCTGCGGGCCACCTTCTCCCCGCCGGGGAGAAGAGGGAGCTTGGCGATGCGGTGTCGGCCTCCTCTCCCCAGCGGGGAGAGGGGAGTGCGGCTGTCCGGCAAGGTCATGCAGCACAGGGTGAGGGGGCTTTCTCTGCCGCCGACGACCTGCTGATGGTCGCCCGCCGCGCCGAAGCGCTCACGGCTTTCATCACCTCCGAAGACGGCAAGAACCTGTTGGCGGGTACCAAGCGGGCCACGCAATTGCTGGCAGCGGAAGAAAAGAAGGGGACGGTGGTGGCCGATGGCGTGTCCGAGGCGCTGCTGACACTCGACGCCGAAAAGGCGCTTTATGCCGCCATCACCCAGGCGACCCAATCCGCAGCCGAGGCCGTGGCCAAGGAAGATTTCCGCTCCGCCATGCAGGCACTGTCCAGCCTGCGTGCGCCAGTGGATCGGTTCTTCGAGGATGTGCTGGTCAATGACGAGGACGCCGCCATCCGCGCCAATCGCCTGGCTCTGCTGAAGGCCATCCGCGAGGCAACCGGCACGGTGGCGGATTTCTCCAAAATCGCCGGGTAAGGTCGCCGGATGATCCGATGGTCGGGTCGGGCATATTGGCCTGCCCCGCCTGTCATTGCGCAAAATGCGCGATGAGCTTATATTTATCTGGTCGCGTTGGTGTTAGGCGCATGCGTTCTGAGGCAGATGGATGACGAAACCGGTAGACATTGCCATCAGCGACCAATTCGCTCCCTTCATCGACCGGCAGGTTGAAAGCGGTCGTTACGGTTCGCCACGTGAAGTGGTTGAAGCCGGTCTGCGTTTATTGGAGCAAGAGCAGCGCAAGCTGAACACCCTCCGTCAGGCGTTGACGGATGGGGAAAACAGCGGACCTGCCCGCAAAATCGACAGGCAATCCTTCATCAACGATTTGCGCAGCGGCCTTTAAACCCGTGGGTGAGTACCGGCTTCGCCCTGCCGCAGAGCAGGATCTTCGTGAAATTTGGGCCTATGGAACTCAACGCTGGTCACATGAACAGGCTGAGCGCTATCTCAACCTCCTCTTCGACAAGTTTGAGGAAATCGCGGCATTCCCCGATTCCGGTGAGGATGTATCATGGATCAAAAGGGATTATCGTCGGCGTAGAGTGGGTGTTCATATGATTTTCTATCGAAAACTGGACCTTGCCATTATCGATATCATCCGTGTTCTTCATGAACGCATGGATGTGGAACGCCAGCTTGATTAAAGCATCGTGCAGAAAACCGGAATCAGCACGATGCTCTCAGTTTTTGTTTACGCATCGGATTTATCCGAAAACCGGTTCCCACTTTTCGGTCCGATGCTCTCATGATCGATAAAATCCTGATCAGCGCCTGCCTCATGGGCCGTCCAGTCCGCTATGATGGTAAGGGCAAGCCCCTGCATCATCCCGCTATTGCCCGTTGGGAAGACGAGGGGCGGCTGGTGGTGTTTTGCCCGGAACAGGCCGGTGGTCTTCCAACCCCGCGTCCACCAGCGGAAATCGAGCGGGGTGGCACCGGCGCAGATGTGCTGCATGGCCGCGCCCGGGTGCTGGAAGTGACCGGCGGCGACGTCACCGCAGAGTTCATCGCCGGTGGCCGTAAGGCGGTGGATGTGGCGCTGGAACAGGGCTGCCGCTATGCGTTGTTGATTGATGGCAGCCCGTCCTGCGGCTCCGGCTTTATCTATGACGGCTCGTTTTCGGGAAAACGCCATCCGGGCTTCGGCGTGACAGCGGCACTGTTGACACAAGCGGGTGTTGCAGTGTTTTCAGATAGGACTATCGAAGCGCTTGAGGGAGTGCTTTCAAGCGGCTCTTAATAGACAAAGCCGCCGGATTGCTCCGACGGCTTTCGTCTTGGGAATTATCTGTTTCAGCCTGCCCGGCGCATCTGTTGGGCCATGCCACCAAGAGCCGCACCATCAGCCTGCTGGTTGACGCGAAAACCCTGGATCAGGTTGAGAAGGTCGCCGGTGTCATTGGCGAGAACCTCGGCTGAGGCCGTGGTTTCCTCGGCCATGGCGGCATTCTGCTGAGTGGTGGTGTCGAGCACGTTGAGCGCGGACGAGATCGAGCGCAGGGTCGTATCCTGTTCCTGGGCGCTGGCGGCAATCCGCGCCACCACGTCGTTGGCCTCGGTGATCTGGTTGGAGATCCGCTTCAGGGCTTCACCGGTGCGGCCCACCAGCTGCACACCTTCTGTGACCTGGGCCGAGGAGCGGGCGATCTGCGCCTTGATTTCCTTGGCGGCTGCCGCCGAGCGTTGCGCCAGTTCGCGCACTTCCTGGGCAACGACCGCAAATCCCTTGCCGCTTTCGCCAGCACGCGCCGCTTCCACACCGGCGTTCAGCGCCAGAAGGTTGGTCTGGAAGGCAATCTCGTCGATCACCCCGATGATCTTGGTGATTTCCTCGGAGGATTTTTCGATGCCGCTCATCGCTTCGATGGCGTGGCCGACGATGCCGTCGCTCTGCTGGGCTTCCTGGCTAACCGATTTCACCCGGCTTGCCGCTTCGCGTGCACCATCGGCGGTCTGGCGGATCGCCACGGTCAGTTCGTCCAGCGCTGCCGAGGTTTCCTCCAGATTGGCGGCCTGGCGCTCGGTGCGGGTCGCAAGCTCGCCGGAGGCGCGGCGGATTTCTTCCTTGCTGATGCTGATATCGTTGCCCTTCAAGTTGACGCGGGCCATGGCCTGCTCCAACCGGGTCAAGGCATCGTTGAAATTATGGCGTAAATCTTCATATTTGGCGCCGAGATCGGCGCAGCGCACGGTCAGATCGCCGGTTGCCAGTTTTTCCAGCGAGGCGCCGATGGTGGTAACCACATGCGCCTGGGCGCGGGCCTCTTCAGCCTGCCGGTCGGCATTCTGCTGGCGCTCGCTGTCCAGTTCGCGCTGCTGTTCCTCCTGGCGAGCCACCATGGCATGGCGTTCGCGCACCTTTTCCTGCAAGGACTTGGTGGCCTTGGCCATCATGCCGACTTCATTGCTCATATTGGTATGGGGAATGGCCAGCGTGACATTTTCATCGGCCACGGCCCGCAGCGCATCGTGAATGGCCGTCAGCGGCCGCGAAATGCCACGGATCACCACATAAGCGGCGGCAAGGCCGATGACGAAGACGATCAGGCCCATGGAAATGGCTTTGAAAATTGCCGCATTCACTTCCGCATCGAGATCATCCATGTAAAGGCCTGTCACGACGACAACACCCCAGGGCTCAAAGGCTTTGGCGTAGGAGCTCTTGCGGAAATCATTGCCTTCCTGGCCCGGCTTCGGACCATAGAAATCGGTGCGGCCACCGCCAGCCTTGCCAAGCTTGACCAGTTCGTCACGATAGGCAAAACCCTTGCTGTCAGCCTTGCCCTTGAAATTTTGCCCGACCCGCTTCGGATCGGGATGAAACAGCATGTTCACATCATAGTCGTAGCCGAAGAAATAGCCGTCCGGGTCGAATTTCAGCGCATTGATCGTCTCATAGGCCTGCTTTTGCGCATCGGCCCGCGACAGGGTTCCCGCCACTTCCTTGGCATTGTAAAGCTTCATCACCGAAATAGCGGTTTCCACCTCGGTGCGCAGCATTTCATAGCGTTGGGTATAGATGGTTTGCTCTGAGGAGCGGATCTGGAAGAATGTCGCGATTGCGAAAGCCGCCATCAATCCGCCAACCAACAGGAACAGTTGCAGCGAAATCCTGAGATTTTTCATAGGTGTCTTCCAGCCCCGATCAATTTTCAAGGAGTATAGTGGCATTTGCTAAAAAAAGCCTAAAGACAGTCCCTTGGCAGTTTTTTGGTTGTATTTTATCAATGGCTGACGATTGGGTTGTGGGTCTGCGTTATGTCGCAAATGGCAAACGCAACGTCACAGTCTCAGATTGTCGCCTCATCAACACCAAGGGGCCGGTAGCGGAGGGATTATTTCAGGCGCAGTTGCATTCTATCTGCATCGAGAGGGTGATGATCATCGCCGACGGCGGCGGTGGTCGTTGCCGTGTCGAGCCCGTCTCCGGCCAGCCCCACCAATTGATTGTCATGGTCCAGCCAGCCATCCGCCTTCTGGACGTAAGTGACGGGCGAGCCGCCCAGCCAGGCTTCGGTGCGTACAAGCTGTTTATGGCCGTTGCTATCGCGAAGCTCGATCCGCTGGGTGCCTTCCGCTAGGATTTCCTGGGCCTGTTCCGGCGCTTTTATCGGGACGCTGGGCGGGCAGGTTGTGCAGGCCATAGCCGAAATACTGGGTGTCGCCACGTCGCCACCACCGATTATTTCGATGGACGAGGCGTGCGCCGTCTGTGACAGCAACAGGGTGGCAAGAGTGGCGATTACGGCACGCATTGACAGGCTCCTCAACGGCTGGCTCCTCAAATTTATGGGGAGAGATTAGCCAAAGGATGTTGTCGCGCCGTAATCTGGAATGTTCAAATTTTATCGATTGCTCGTTTTGGATCAGGATTCCGATTGCTTTTCGCGGGCAATCGCCTGCCAGCCGATATCGCTGCGGCTGAAACCATTGTCCCATTCTACCTGATGGGCCAGCGCATAGGCCTTGGCCTGGGCTTCAGCCACCGTCTTGCCGCGGGCCGTGGCGTTCAGAACCCGTCCGCCAGTGGCAATCAATTGGCCATCCTTCACGGCGGTGCCGGCATGAAAAACCTTGGCCTTGTCGCTTGCGGCAGGGACGGCGGCAATCGGGGTGTTCTTGGTGAAACTGCCCGGATAGCCTTTCGAGGCCAGAACCACAGTCAGCGCCGGGTCGTCGTGCCACTCGGCTGAAACCTTATCCAGCGTGCCTGACGCGCAGGCATGCAGCAGCGGCAGGAGATCGCTTTTCAGCCGCATCATCAGCACCTGGCATTCCGGATCGCCAAAGCGAACATTGTATTCGATCAATTCGGGGCCTTTTTCGGTGATCATCAGCCCTGCGAAAAACACGCCGGAAAACGGCATACCCAGTTCCGCCATGCCGCGCATGGTCGGCTCGATGATCTCGCGCAAGGTGCGCTCCACCATATCAGGCGTCATGACGGGGGCAGGCGAATAGGCGCCCATGCCGCCGGTATTGGGGCCGGTATCGCCATCGCCGACCCGCTTATGGTCCTGGGCGGTGGCCAGCGGCAGCAGCGTCTTGCCATCGCAAAGGCAGAAGAAGCTGGCTTCCTCGCCATCCAGAAACGTTTCTACCACCACCTCGGCGCCTGCGGCCCCAAACGCGCCTTCGAAACAATCATCAATGGCCGACAGCGCCTCGTCCAGGGTCATTGCTACGGTCACGCCCTTGCCGGCCGCCAGACCATCGGCCTTGATGACGATCGGCGCACCTTGCTGGCGCACATAGGCCTTGGCTTTGGGCGCATTGTTGAAGCGCTGGTAAGCGCCGGTCGGGATGTTGAAGCGGGCGCAGACATCCTTGGTAAAGCCCTTGGAGCCTTCCAGTTGCGCGGCTGCCGCCGATGGACCGAAAACGGTGAGGCCTGCGGCATGCAGCGCATCGGCAAGCCCGGCAACCAGCGGCGCTTCCGGCCCGACCACGACGAAATCCACCGCTTTTGCCTTGCAGAAGGTGATGACGGCGCTGTGGTCGTCGATATTGATGTCGACCAGTTCGGCATGTTCGGCAATGCCCGGATTGCCGGGCGCAGCGTAAAACGTACCGATCAGCGGCGATTGGGCAAGCTTCCAGGCCAGCGCATGTTCACGTCCACCCGAACCAATCAGCAGAATATTCATGGCATAGCCCTCTGAAAAACCTGCCCGGCGGTTAAGGCGGGCAGCCGAAAAGGTCAAGAGGAAAGGTGCGCGGCAGCGGGAATGTCCGGTTTACCCGTTGCGGAAGACAAGGCCGGGAAACGTGCCTTCCACAGGCCGAGAAAGAAGCGGCGGGACGGTTTTTCAATCACGCTATAGCTGAGCGTTGCCATCCCGAGGCTGGCGACAATCATGATAAGGGCGGCAAGCCAGCCGGGAAGGGCAGCGCCAAATGCATTGCGCAGCACCGTGAGTGTCAGGAAGCTGACCGGCATGTGGAAGAGATAGAGTGAAAAGCTGATCCGTCCCGCAAAGCGTAGCGGAGCCGAGGCCAGCACCACCTTGGAGATCGGCGCTTCGCAGGCGGCCAGATAGACGATGATGGTGGCAATCAGCGCCGTTGACGTGCCCCAGAAGGCATTGGCGGCGGCATAAAAGCTTTGGCCGAGAAAGAACAGGGCGATCAAGGCAAGGACCAGGAGACCGGACAGCGCCGTTGCGGGTCGGCAATAGCCAGCGGAAAACACCCGGCCTGCCAGAGCGCCGAACAGGAAATAGGGAATTTTCGACAGCAGCACGATGCCAGGACCGGGAAAGCCGAGATACATGGCGATGGCGAATCCGCCAGTGATGGCCGCGCAAAGGCCGGGGCGCTCGGCCGGATTTTCGAAACACAGCCACAGCAGCAGGAAAAACAGATAGAACTGGATTTCCGGAGGCACCGACCAGAAGACGCCGCTGGAGCCGAGCATGGCGATATGGCGGAAGATCTCCACCAGACCGGTGACCGGCTGGATATAGTGCAGCGGCGGAATGGCCGACAACAGGATGACCAGCAGCACCGCGACCAGATAGACCGGATAGATCCGCACGAAGCGATGCACGAGATAATCGGCCACACTGGCGCGGGTGAAGGGCTTTGTGCCGTAAAGATGGGCCATCAGAAAGCCGCTGAGCGAGAAGAACAGTGCCACCGAGGGATCGCCGACCAGCAGGGCCGGAAGGCTGATGCCAAGCAGCAAGGGCATATGCGAGAGCACCACGGCAAAGGCGGCAAGGCCGCGCAACCCGTCAAGACTCTGGATATATTGGCTTTTATTCATCGCTGACCTGTTCCTGGCAGGGTTTGCCTGCTCCATTTTGAACTATAGGGGCAGCGGAGAAAAAGTGAACGGTCATAAATGGTTAACCTTGTTCGGTTGGCGATTTCCTGACGGAATGGTTAACCTGCCGGTTGATCTTCTGGCGGCTTTCTTGTGGAGGCGCGCTGCTTGGCTGTTGTGTTGCCCGATTGGCTGGCTACAGTGCGCGCCGCACGATCAAGAAGGAAGTTTCATGGCCGACGATATCAAATCCATTGCCGCACTGATTGCGAGCGAGATCAATGCCCGAGCCGATCAGGTGATCTCTGCGGTGGATTTGCTGGATGGTGGCGCGACGGTTCCCTTCATCGCCCGCTACCGCAAGGAAGTGACCGGCGGGCTGGATGATACGCAATTGCGCAATCTGGCCGAGCGCCTGACCTATCTGCGTGAGCTTGGCGCGCGCCGCAAGGCGATTGTCGATAGCATCACATCACAAGACAAGATGACCGATGAATTGGCCATCAAGATTGCCCGCACCACCACCAAGGCCGAGCTGGAAGACATCTATCTGCCCTATAAGCCCAAGCGCCGCACCCGTGCCGAAATTGCCCGTGAAAAGGGTTTGGAGCCGCTGGCCAATGCGATTTGGGAAGACCGCACCGGCGATCCGGCCAAGCTGGCAGAGGCCTATGTGAAGGGCGACGTGGCCGACGTCAAAGCGGCACTGGAAGGCGCCCGCGATATCGTGGCCGAAGCCATGGCGGAAAATGCCGACCTGTTGAAGAGCCTGCGCAATTATTTGAAAGACAAGGCCATTCTCTATGCCAAGGTGGTCGATGGCAAACAGGCGTCTGGCGAGAAATTCGCCGATTATTTCGACCATTTCGAGCGTTGGGCGACGGTGCCGGGCCACCGGGCCTTGGCCATGCTGCGTGGCTGGAACGAAGAGATTTTGACGCTGACCATCGAGGCGGACAAGGACGATACTTCACTGATCAAGCCAACCCATCGGATGATTGCGTCAGCCTATCAGATCGGCCAAAAAGGCCCCGCCGACCAATGGCTGATGGAGGTGGCGGGCTGGACCTGGCGGGTGAAGCTCTCCATGTCGCTGTCGCTGGATTTGATGCGCGACTTGCGTGAGCGGGCCGAGGAAGAGGCCATTCACGTTTTTGCCCGCAATCTCAAGGATTTGCTGCTGGCGGCCCCTGCCGGTTCGCGCCCCACCATGGGGCTTGATCCGGGTATCCGCACCGGCGTGAAAGTGGCGGTGGTGGATGGCACCGGCAAGGTGCTGGAAACCACGACGGTCTATCCTTTTCCGCCGAAAAACGACATTCGCGGCACGCAGGCCGAGCTGGCCAGCCTGATCCGCAAACATGGCGTTGATCTGATTTCGATCGGCAATGGCACCGGCAGCCGCGAGACGGAAAAGCTGGTGGCCGATATGCTGGCGCAATTGCCTGCGACCGGCAAGAAGCCCACCAAGGTGATCGTCTCGGAAGCTGGCGCCTCGGTTTATTCGGCGTCGGAACTGGCCGCCAAGGAATTTCCCAATCTCGATGTATCCTTGCGCGGTGCGGTGTCGATTGCGCGGCGTCTGCAAGACCCGCTGGCGGAACTGGTGAAGATCGACCCAAAATCCATCGGCGTTGGCCAGTATCAGCATGATGTCGATCAGGGCCGTTTAGGCCGTTCGCTGGATGCCGTGGTGGAAGATGCGGTGAATGCTGTTGGCGTTGATCTCAATACGGCATCGGCTCCGCTCCTGGCGCGAGTATCGGGGCTGGGCGGGTCGATTGCTGAGGCAATCGTCGCGCATCGTGACCAGACTGGTCCGTTTTCCAGTCGCAAGGAATTGCTGAAAGTGGCCCGGCTGGGTGCGCGCACGTTTGAGCAATGCGCCGGATTTCTGCGCATTCCCGATGGCAAGGAACCGCTGGATGCTTCGTCTGTTCACCCGGAAGCCTATGGCGTTGCCAAGAAAATCGTTGCGGCCTGCGGGCGGGATCTGCGCACCCTGATGGGCGACAGCAGCCTGTTGAAAGGGTTGGACCCGCGCCAGTTCGTCGATGAGCAATTCGGTCTGCCGACCGTCAAGGACATTCTGGCCGAGTTGGAAAAGCCGGGCCGTGACCCACGCCCGAGCTTCAAGACTGCCACCTTTGCCGATGGGGTGGAGGAAATCACCGACCTGAAACCCGGCATGTTGCTGGAAGGCACAGTCACCAATGTCGCGGCCTTCGGGGCCTTTGTCGATATCGGCGTGCATCAGGATGGCTTGGTGCATGTCTCGCAACTGGCCGACAAGTTCGTCAAGGACCCGCATGAGGTGGTAAAAGCCGGTGATGTGGTCAAGGTCCGCGTGGTGGAAGTGGATGTGAAGCGCAAGCGCATTGCGCTCACCATGCGCAAGGATGGTGGCGAAGCCCCGCCGCCATCCGCCCGCGACAATCGCGGCCCGGCGGTGATGCGCAATGCCAACCCGAAACCGGCCCGTGATGAAAAGCCCGTGATGGGTGGCCTTGGGGCGGCGCTGGCTGAGGCGATGCGCAAGAAATAGCGCAATTATAACATTTCCGGGAAAGAAAAGCATCCGCTCACCTTGAGGTGAGCGGATGCTTTGTTTTTACGACCATTCCCTGGGTTTTTGAAGATTATGTGACAAAAGCATACTTGTCAGCGCCATTGGAGAGGATAGGGTTGCCGTTAGCGGACAGGCAATCTCTTTCCTTTCAGGAGGTGTCAATGGCATCGTCTCTTCGTGGTATGTTGATGCGGATCATCCGAAAAGGCACGCTGGAGGTCATCGGGGCCGATGGCCAGATGCAGCGTTTCGGAGATGGTTCAGGACCGCCGATTGCGATCCATTTCTTCGATGACCAGGCAGAAGACGAGATCTATCGCGATGCGCAGCTGAAGCTGGGTGAGATCTACATGCAGGGCCGGATGGCCTTCGAAAAAGGCGATATTTACGACCTGCTGGCACTGGTGAAAACCAATACGCTGGTGTCCGACCTGACCTTTCCGATGGTCTGGCGCGGGCTGCTGCGGGTGGTGGCGGCGAAAGTGCGGGGGGCTTTGCCTGTTAACCGCAACCAGCGCAATGTTGCCCATCATTACGATCTCAGCGCCAAGCTGTTCGACCTGTTTCTCGATGAAGACTGGCAATATTCCTGCGCCTATTTCAATCCGCCCGGCATTTCGCTGGAAGAGGCGCAATTGGTGAAGAAGCGCCATATTGCCGCAAAGCTGATGGCCGAGCCGGGCCAGCGGGTGCTGGAAATCGGCTCCGGCTGGGGTGGCATGGCGATCTATCTGGCGGAAACCTGCGGGGTCGATGTCAGCGGTATCACGCTCAGCGAAGAACAGCTGAAGGTGTCGCGCGAACGGGCGCGCAAGCGCGGTCTTGGCGACAAATTGCGTTTCGACTTGCAGGATTACCGGACCCTGAAGTCCCAGCCTTTTGATCGGCTGGTGTCGGTCGGCATGTTCGAGCATGTCGGCCCAACCCATTACCGGCATTATTTCCGCAAGGTCCACGAACTGATGCAGGATGATGGGGTGATGATCCTGCATTCCATCGGCCAGCCTTATCCGGCGCTCTACAACAATCCGTTTTTCGAGAAGTATATCTTCCCCGGCGGCTATATTCCTTCGCTCGCCGAAGTCCTGCCGGCCATCGAAAAATCCGGCCTGCTGGTGGCCGATTGCGAAATTCTGCCGATGCATTACGCTCATACGCTGCGCCATTGGCGAGAGCGATTCCTGGCGCGGCGCGAAGAGGCGGCGCGGCTTTATGACGAACGCTTCGTGCGGATGTGGGAGTTTTATCTCGCAGGCTCAGAAATGGCCTTCACCCACGAGGATTTCTTCATTTTCCAACTGCAAGTCACCAAGAAGCGGATGAGCGTGCCCGACAATCGCGACTATATCGCTGGGCGTGAAGAGGCGCTGAAGGCGGCGGAAGCGTTGCGCACACCCTTGGAAAAGGTGTTGTTCTGAATGAGCCGGTGCCTGTTGGCCAAGGCTTAAGGACAGTTTTCTTAGGCGCGGATTTGGGCTATCACGTCAGCATGAGCACCGCCAGCGACACCACCGCCCGCGTCCAGGACGCGCTTTCTGATAATTGGGTCTACCGCCTGTTGCCACGGGCGGTCTGGCCCTATGCGCAGCTGGCCCGCTGGGACCGGCCGATCGGCTGGGAATTGCTGATGTGGCCGTGCTTCTGGTCATCGGCGCTGGCGGCCAATTTTCTGGCATCCAGCGGAGCCTTGCCGGTCCTTACCTTCATCGCCCATCTTCTTCTGTTTTTTGTCGGCTCCGTCGCCATGCGCGGTGCCGGTTGCACCTATAATGATCTGGTCGATGAGAAGATCGATATGGAGGTTGCCCGCACCCGCTCGCGCCCCTTGCCTTCGGGGCGGGTGACGCGGGGCCAAGCTAAGCTGTTCATCGTCGCGCAGTTGGTGGTGGGCGCTGCCGTGCTATTCTGCTTCAACGGCTTTTCCATCCTGCTTGGCCTGGCGTCGCTGGCCATCGTGGTGATCTATCCCTTCGCCAAGCGGTTTACCGATTGGCCGCAGTTTTTCCTTGGCCTGGCCTTTTCCTGGGGTGGGTTGATGGGTTGGGCCGGGTTGACGGGGTCAATGTCTATCGCCGCCATGCTGCTCTATGTCGCTGCCGTGGTCTGGACCATTGGCTATGACACGATCTATGCCCATCAGGACAAGGAGGACGACGCCCTGATCGGCGTGCGCTCCACCGCAAGGCTGTTTGCCGAGGACACCAAGATCTGGCTGACCGGATTTTACGGTGCGATGGGTCTGTTGCTGGCCTTGTCCTTCGTGCTGGCCGGTGCCGGTTTCCCCGCCTATCTCGGACTGCTGGTGGCGCTGGTTCTGCTCGGCTACCAGATCAAGGTGCTGGATATCCATAATCCGGTTCAGTGTCTGGCGCTGTTCAAGCTGAATGGCAAGGTCGGGCTGATCCTGTTCATCGGTCTGGTTGCTGCTATTCCCTTCGCCTGATCACTCGGCCCGACGGCTGCGGAATATAAGAACGTTCTTGTATTTCGCTTCAAAATAGGGTACCCCCCTATACTATGAGCCACACAATCAAACACCAGGTCAAGCTTCTCGCCCGCATCCGCCGGATGAAGGGACAGATGGAGGCCATCGAAACCGCGCTTCTGGCGGAAAAGCCGTGCGGCGATATCATGAACCTGACGGCCTCGGTGCGGGGAGCCCTGACCGGGCTGATGACCGAACTGGTTGAGGAGCATATCCGCGAGCATATCGTTGCCGAAAATCTCAATGCATCCGAGCGCCATCACGGTGCCGACGAACTCATTGACGTGATCAGGAGCTACCTGAAATGACCCCGGACCCGACGTCTCACGATCATCATACGCATGACCACCATCCTCCCGGGCAAGGCGATCATGATCATCCGCACCAGCACCAGCCGGGCAATCGCCACAGCCATGTCTTCCTTGGCCGGAACCATCGGCGCAACGAGCGTCGTACCTGGGCGGTGATTGGCGTCACCACGGTGATGATGGTGGTGGAAATCGTCGCGGGCAATCTGTTCGGCTCCATGGCGCTGACGGCGGATGGCTGGCATATGGCTACCCATGCCGGGGCGATTTTTGTTTCGGCGCTCGCCTATAGCCTGGCGCGGCGCCATGCTGATAACAGTGACTTTACCTTTGGGACCGGCAAATTTGGTGATCTGGCCGCCTTTTCCAGCGCGATCTTTCTCGGCCTCGTGGCTGTTATCATTGCCTGGGAAAGCCTCTGGCGGGTGTTTCAGCCGGTCGCCATCGACTTTAGCGAAGCCATCGTCATCGCGATTATCGGTCTGGCCGTTAATCTGGTCTGCGCGCTGCTGCTTCAGGAAGACCATCATCACGGGCATGGACATGGGCATAAACATGACCATGGGCATCACGAGCACGGCCATCACGCTCATTCCGAAGCCATCGGCAGCCATGCTGGCGGCGACCGCAACTTGCGCGCGGCCTATATTCATGTGCTGGCGGATGCGTTGACATCGGTGATGGCGATAGCGGCATTGCTGCTTGGCAGTCTTTTCGGCTGGCTCTGGCTCGATCCGCTGATCGGTGTGGTCGGTGCGCTGGTCATCGGCAGTTGGGCCTTCGGCCTGATGCGCGATAGCGGCATGGTTTTGCTTGATCATGTCTCGGATGGCGAAGACCTCTCCGGCACTATCCGCCGGGTGATCGAGGCGGAAGGGGTCGATATTGCCGACCTCCACGTCTGGCAATTAGGCCCCGGTCATCACGGTGCCATCGTTTCGCTGGTGGCACGCGAGCCGCAATCTCCTGCTTGGTACCGCGAAAAACTGTCCCAGATTGCCGCTCTATCCCATGTGACTGTCGAGGTTGAGCGCGCCGAGGCGGCATAATTGCCGCCAACGTTCAGACATGGCGGAGGACATTTTCCGGGGTGCGTCGCCTCAAAACGAAACATGGCCCGCCTTTTCCGGTGAGCCATGTTAAAATATTCGCGTATCGACAACCGCTCTGTTAACGGCGGGCGATGATTTCCTTGCCGGAAATTTTCATCGCAACACCCAGCGAACCGGTTGTGCGGCGGACCAGGAAGCGCGGACGGCGCTCTGCGAAATAGGAATGGCGGCGGCGGCTGCGCGGCGGTTCGGCGCGCAATTCGCCCAGATGCTCTTCCAGCGGCCGGGCAACGCCGTCCGCCTCGACCATCAGCATCGGAATGCGGAAGGTTTCGGCCCAGCTGCGCCAGTCGGCGGCAATGTCACAGAGATCATGGGCAACCAGCAGCGGAATGCACAGGTCCGGATCAGCATGATGCAGTTCCAGCGTCACGGTCACTTCGCCATTGCCATGGTCGATGGCGCGGGCGGCAATCCCTTTGAAAGCCCGGGCTGGAAGGGCAAAGGACATCGGCAAGCCGCTGGCCGGCAGGATCTTGCGCAGCACGGCACCGCGCTCGTCGAGTGTAACGGAGACATTTCCGGAAGCACCAGGGCCGGAAGCATCGCGCAACGTATAAGTCACATGTTGCGGAAACCGTGATGGTTCCAGTCGAAACGTTGCTCCGGCCCAGACGGGCTTCATAACCGTGTTCGTCATCTTACTACCCTTGTTTTACCTGAGAGCCGTTATTGCATCTGCTCTTTTCACTGGGACTTTTCGTCCTCTGAGGCCAAAGATAGCCTTGCCGGGTTCCGGACCGCTTAAAAATCGCGGTTAAGAAAACTTTGCCGTTCCAGATGGTTATCGAATTGCCAGCGCTAACGGTTTCGATTTGGTGAACGGCTTTTGTAAAATTGTGAAGGATTAGTTAAGAGTATTCTACTATGTTTGAATGATAATGCTACGACAACCTGCGTCGGTCACCAACCTTTATTGGTATGATCGGTGAATTTCACAATACGTGTAGAACTGCCGTAAAATTGCTTTCGGGTTGTGTTTGGCAGGTTGTAGTGTGAATGCCGCAAATGGAATACGGCGGGCGCCAGGCATGTGAGTATCTCTGGCTTGACGCCATTCTGCCTTGCGGCAAAAGCCAGGAGCAAGGCAGGTAGGCCATGATGGGTTACCCGACATCCGCATGACGCAACCGGCCAGGGGTGGTCAGGGGCAGGGTCATGCGGTGATTGAGGGCGTTGCAGCCAGGGACGTGGCGGGCGGCGCTTTTGGAGCTTATCGAGGAACGCAGTGCCATGGTGTCTACTTATGTCGGTTATGATCTTGTCAATCGCGATATGAAAGCGAGCCTGAAGCGCGTGTCTCAGGAGCCTGAGGTGGCCCGCGAGCAGAAATATTACCAGGAGAATATCGGCAAGGTCAAAACCGTCGACGACTTCATGAACGACGACCGGCTCTACCAATATACGATGAAGGCCAACGGCCTTGAAGACATGACCTATGCCAAGGCCTTCATGAAAAAGGTGCTGGAAAGCGATCTGTCCGACGAAAACAGCTATGCCAACAAACTGGCCGACGACCGTTATCGCGATTTTGCCAGGTCCTTCAATTTTTCTGCCGAGACCGCTGACATCCAGACCGACAAGCAGGAAGAGGATGTGATTGGCCTTTACAAGCAATCGCTTGTCACCGAAGGCGACGATGCCAAGGAAGAGGTTCAATATTACGATTCCGCTATCGACAAGGTCACCAATGTCGATGACCTCTTGAAAAACAGTCGTCTGACCAAATTCGTGCTCGAATCCTATGGGCTCGACACCAAATATTATTCCACCGACCATTTGAAAAAGGTCCTGACCAGCGATGTCAACGACAGTACAAGTTACGTCAATACGCTGACCACCAACAAGTCGGATTACCTGAATATCGCCAAAGCCTTTTCCTTCAATACCGACGGTTCGCTGAAAAACGCGACGGCCCAGACCTCCGAGCAGAAAACGGAGATGGAAGATCTCTATCTGGAGGAGGTTCCCAGCACCGAGACCGCCTACCGGGCCGAGCGCGAAGCCGCTTACTACAAGGAAAAGATCGCCACTGTCACCAAGGCCTCGGATATAACAGGGGATTCGCGGCTGTTCAGCTATGTGAAGACAGCGCTGGGCATGGACAAGAACACGCTGAAATCCACCTTTGAGAATATCGTCACCAGCGATCTCAACGACGCCAACAGCTATGCCAATACCCAGGGCAAGGTGAAGGGAGAGTATGCGAAGATCGCTGCCATGTTCAACTTCGACACCAGCGGCAATGCCACGGCTGGAAATGCCCAGAGCGAGACCCAGCTGGCCCAGACCGCCAGCGGCTATATGACCAATTACGATGATCAGGACCAAGCGGATCTCAGCAGCCTAACCACCTATTATTCCACGCAGATGAAATCCATTACCAAGGTTGATGACCTGCTCGGCAATGAGAAAATCTACGATATGGTGATGAAGGCCTATGGTATCGAAACGGACGAGTTTTCCAAGGCGGACCTGAAAAAGGTTCTGACCAGCGATATGAATGATCCCAAGAGCTATGCCAACAAGACCCGGGATGAGCGGCTGATCAGCCTGGCGTCCGCCTTCAATTTCAAGGAGGATGGGACCGCTGACGTGCCGCTTCTGGCCCAATCGGAGCGCACCATTACCGAAGTGGCCAAGGATTATATCGTCCAGAAGACCCGCTTTCTCGAAGGCAAGGAGCAGACCGACGCCAAGACCGCGGCGGAGGAGGATTCCAAATATTACCAGGAAAACATCGTCAAGGTGTCATCCGTCACGGATTTGCTCAAGGATCGCAAACTGGTGGATTTTGCCCTGACAGCGCAGGGGCTCGACCCGGAAGATGTCAGTGACGACATGCTCAAGCAGTTGTTTTCATCTGATCTCACCGATCCGAAGAGCTTTGCCAACACCCAGGCCGACGAGGGCTATGCGAAATTCGTCGCCTCCTATAATTTTGACAGTAGCGGCAAGATTTCCCAGGAAAATGCCGATGGTGTGCAGAACCGCAGTGAGACCTTTAACACCGAAAATCTCTATCTGCACCAGACCCTTGAAAACGAACAGGGCGAAAGCGACCAGGGTGTGCGCCTTGCCCTTTACTGGGATCGCATGTCGTCGACCATTACCTCGGCCTATGACATTCTCGGCGATACAGCGCTGCTGGAAGTGTTCCGCACCGCCTATAGTCTGCCCAGCGATATGAGCAATATGGATATCGAGCAGCAGAAAAAGGTCATCGAGAAGAAAATGGACCTGAAGGATCTGAGTGATCCTGAAAAGCAGAAGAAATTCCTGCAACGCTTTACGGCCATGTACGATCTGGAGAACAATACCGGCTCCTCGGCCAATGCCGCGCTGACCATTCTCGGCGGCAGCTCTTCGACCAGCGGTATCAGCGCCAGCCTGCTGGAATCTGTCAACAGCCTGTAAAGACTACGCTATCTGTTATGTAAATCCCCTAGATCCTTCCGATTTAGGGGATTTATACAGTGGTTCCCGCTTGCTCTCGTCTGTCGCACTCGATATATCCCATCAGATATATCGAGCAAAAGGGAGCATGAGATGAAAGTGGGTTGGGAAATGATGGCCAAAGCCAGAACAACAATCATGGATCGGCTGCCAGCAATCTTGACGGCTTTGATGCTCTTTGTCGCTCCCCAGGCGTTTGCCGCCGACCGTAGCCTGACGGTATTCGCCGCCGCCAGCCTGAAAGAAACGATGAGCAAGATTGCCGATGACTGGAAGGCTGAGACCGGCCGGGAGGTCAAGCTGTCCTTCGCCGCCTCCTCGGCGCTGGCAAAACAGATTGATGAAGGCGCCCCCGCCGACCTGTTCATCTCCGCCGACCTCAACTGGATGGACCATCTCGACAAGGGCGGTGAACTTGTGCCGGGCAGTCGTGTCAACCTGCTGGGCAACCGGATCGTGCTGGTGGGGGCGTCTTCTTCCACGGTCACGACAAAAATTGCCCCTGGTTTCGATCTGGCCGGGCTTTTGGGGGATGAGCGGCTGGCCATGGGCAATGTTTCCTCCGTGCCAGCCGGGGTCTACGGCAAAGCGGCGCTGGAAAATCTCGGCGTTTGGGAAAGCGTCAAGGACAAGGTTGCACAGGCCGATAATGTACGCGCCGCATTGCTGCTGGTGTCGCGTCAGGAAGCGCCGCTCGGCATTGTCTATGAAACAGATGCCAGGGTTGATCCAGGCGTGAAGATCCTCGACCGTTTCCCGGAAAATTCCCATCCGGCCATTGTCTATCCAGCCGCGGTGCTGAAGGCCTCCACCAATCCCGATGCCAAGGCGTTTCTCGCCTATCTGCAATCGGTCACAGCTTCGAATGTGTTCCGGACTGCTGGGTTTACGGTGTTGGCGAAGATCAATTGACAAATCCTGTCGACCTGTGGCCCGTTGAGCCATGATTGACGCGCTCTCCGCTGATGAAATCACCGCGATCCTGCTCAGCCTGAAAGTGGCGCTGACGGCTGTTGCCGTCTCGCTGCCGCTTGGTATCGTCATGGCCTGGTTGTTGTCGCGCACCTCTTTCCTAGGCCGCAGCCTGCTGGACGGGCTGGTGCATCTACCGTTGATCCTGCCGCCTGTTGTCACCGGCTATCTGCTGCTGATCACCTTCGGGCGGCGCGGCGCGGTCGGCGCCTTTCTGGATCAATGGTTCGGCCTGGTGTTTTCCTTTCGCTGGACAGGGGCGGCGCTCGCCTCCGGCATTATGGGTTTTCCCTTGATGGTGCGCGCCATCCGCCTGTCATTGGACGGGGTGGACCGCAAGCTGGAAACGGCAGCAGCCACGCTCGGCGCATCGCCGATCATGGTGTTCTTCACTGTCACCCTTCCGTTGATCCTGCCTGGTATCGCTGCCGGTGCCGTGTTGGCCTTTGCCAAGGCAATGGGTGAGTTTGGCGCGACGATTACCTTCGTGTCGAATATTCCCGGCGAAACCCAGACCCTGTCCGCCGCCATCTATACCTATACCCAGGTGCCGGGCGGCGATGCCGGGGCTTTGCGGCTGACGCTGGTCTCTGTCGTCCTGTCACTGCTGGCGCTGCTTGCCTCCGAGCTGCTAACCCGGCGCCTGACCGTGCGGATGGCGGGCTGATGCTGGACATCGATATCCGCCACCGCCAGGGAACGTTTGACCTTGAAGCTGATCTTCAACTGGGGCCAGGATTGACGGCACTGTTTGGCCCATCCGGATCGGGCAAGACCACGATGATCAATGCCGTCGCCGGGTTGATCCGCCCCGACCAGGGAAGGATCACCTTCGAGGGTCGGGTCTGGAGCGATGCGCAGAACGGCACTTTCCTGCCGCCGCATCGGCGCCGGATCGGCTATGTCTTCCAGGAGGCGCGGCTTTTTCCGCATCTGACCGTGCGGGCCAATCTTACCTATGGCCGGTATTTTACCCCGAAAGCCGAACGGCGCGAAGACTTGTCCCGGATCTGCGATCTGCTCGGGATCACCGATTTGCTGGACCGTGCGCCTAATGGGCTGTCGGGTGGCGAAAAGCAGCGGGTGGCCATTGCCCGCGCCCTGATGGCCAGCCCGAAACTTCTGCTGATGGACGAACCACTCTCGGCGCTGGACGCTGCGCTGAAGGCGCAGATCCTACCTTATATCGAGCGGATTCGCGATGAAGCGGGCGTGCCGATCCTCTATGTCAGCCATGCGGTCGAGGAAGTCACCCGGCTGGCCAGCCGGGTGGTCACGATGAGCAAAGGCAACGCCGTAAGGGTGGACGCGGGCGAGGGAGCTTTGCTTCATCTCCCTAGGCTCGGCGATAGCCGCCCCGGTAGCTTCCTGCATGCCAATGTTAACGGCCACGCCCGCGAGGAAGGCCTGACGCTGGCAACAAGCCCTGCGGGTCCGCTCTTCCTGAAATATGCCGATCTACCGGTCGGTACCCCGATCCGCCTGTTCATCGCTGCAAGCGATCTGGTGTTGGCGACCGGCGAGACAGGTCAGCTTTCCACCCTCAATCGCTTGTCAGGCAAGGTGACGGCTATTTTCGAGTCAGGCCCCGGCATCGTCGTCAGGGTCGACTGCTCCGGCCAGGTCATTGACGCCGAAATTACTCGTCGCTCACTGAGCGCCCTGGATCTGGCACCCGGCAAGCCGGTTTCGGTGCTGTTCAAGGCGGTCTCGGTAGCCGCGGCAGGTGTTTATCGGTTGCGTGCGGAGCCTTTGCGGTGAACTACGGGCTTCGTATGCGGGCCTGCTGTATCACTCAGGTGGCATGATCCCGTCGGACGCCATGGCCTCCAGCCAGGCAAGATCCTCGGCCAGCGTTGAACGGATCTTTACGTCCATCGTTTGCGCCCGCGCCAGCAGAGCCGCCCCGAAGGGTGTCAGGATAGCGCCGCCGCCGCTTTTGCCGCCATGGCGGGTGGTAATCGATGGCTCCCTGAACATCCGGTTGATTTCGTCAGCCAGCAGCCAGGCGCGTCGGTAGGACATGCCCATGGCGCACCCGCCGCGCGGATCGAGCCATGCTGGCCGATCAGCCGCAGCAATTGTACCTTGCCCGGTCCTAACCGCGCGCCATTCTCCAGGTCGATCCGGAACAGCACCTTGTCCGGTGCGGGATGCGAATTGTCGTGGGAAGGCACTGTGTCTGCCATCAGCCGGGCACCACCTTGCCGGGGTTCATGATGCCGGAGGGGTCGAAGGCCCGTTTGATGCGGGTCATCAGCACGGTTTCGATGTCCGGCCTTGTCTGCGCCAGTTCCGTACGTTTCAGCTGGCCGACGCCATGTTCAGCCGAAATCGAGCCGCCATGGGCGCGGACGATATCATGTACGACCTTATTGATTTCACGCCAGCGACCGATGAACTGCGCCTTGTCGGCGCCGACGGGCTGGCTGATGTTGTAATGGATATTGCCATCGCCCAGATGGCCGAACGCGCAGACCCGCGCGCCAGGCATGGCGGCGAGCACCGCCTCTTCCGCTTCCCGCATGAAGGCCGGAACCTGAGCAATTGGTACCGAAACATCATGCTTGATCGAGCCGCCTTCCGGCTTTTGCGCATCCGACATGCTTTCGCGCATGTGCCAGAGCGCCTTTTGCTGAGCCACCGAACCGGCGACCACGGCATCCTCGATCAGCCCGGCCTCCACGCCCTGTTCCAGCACGTCATGCATCATGGTTCTTGCCGTTTCAACGGCATCGGATGTGGCAATATCGACCAGCACATACCAGTCATGAACGGAGGCCAGCGGATCACGCACATTTGGAATATGGCGGCTGGTGAAATCGACGCCGATGCGCGGCATCAGCTCGAAGCCGGTCAGGGCCGGGCCGCAGAGCGCGCTGGCCTTTTCAAACAGCGCCAAGGCTTCCACCGGTGATTTCAGCCCGACAAAGGCGACTTCATGGCCAAGCGGCTGCGGATAAAGCTTCAGCACGGCGCCGGTAATGACCCCGAGCGTGCCTTCCGCGCCGATGAACAGGTCGCGCAGGTCGTAGCCGCTATTGTCCTTTTTCAACCGCCGCAAGCCGTTCCAGATCTCGCCGGTCGGCAGCACCACTTCGAGGCCCAGGCACAGTTGGCGCATATTGCCATAGACCAGCACGGCGGTGCCGCCGGCATTGGTGGCGAGATTGCCGCCGATCCGGCAGGAGCCTTCCGAACCGAGCGACAGCGGAAACAGCCGGTGGACATCAGCCGCCGCCTTCTGGATGTCGGCAAGAATGCAACCCGCATCGGCGACGATCACATTGCCAACCGGATCGACCTCGCGCACCTTGTTCATCCGCTCCAGCGACAGAAGGATATCACTGGAATTATCGCGCGGCACCTGTCCGCCGACCAGACCGGTGCCGCCGCTGACTGGCACGATCGGGCTTTTCGTCTCGCTGGCCAGCGCCAGGATTTTCGAGACCTCTTCCGTCGAACCGGGCTTCAGCACCAGCGGCGAGGCACCGTGGTAAAGGCCACGGTTCTCGGTGAGATAGGGGGTGATATCAGCCTGATCGGTCAAGGCGTTAGTGGGGCCGACAATGGCGATGAAACGGTCGAGCAGGGCGGCGGAAAGGGGCATATCAGTCATGGCGTCTCGTCCTTGTTATTCTATCGTCGCACACCATCATCTTGGTGCAGCGGCCCGCTCCAGCCGGTCATTGATTGCATCTCCCAGCCCATGGGTGGGAATGGCGGTGAAGGCGATGCGGGCAGCACCGCTGGCATCGGCCCGCTTCATGAAGCTAAACAGATTGGCGGCGGCTTCAGTGAGGTCGCCATCCGCACTCAAATTGAGCACGAGGGCAGCCTTTTCAAGCCCTTGCGGGATGGTAGAGCCAAAAGTGATCACGGCCTCATCGGCAAAAACCGAGGTCGCATTCAGCCGCACCGCCGCCTCCGGGGCATAATGAGAGGCCAACATGCCCGGCGCCTCGATGATCGCACCCGCCTTTTGTGGACGGATTACCCGCAATCCTGTCGCCTCTTCCACGGCCTCCACCGAAAGCCCGCCGGGCCGCAGCAGCCGGATCTGGCCGTCTTCCACCTTCAGGATGGTGGATTCAACCCCGACGCCCGCCGCTTCGGCATCGAGGATCAGCGGGATTTTTGCCCCCAGATCTTCCTCGACATGGGCAGCCGTGGTCGGGCTGATCTTGCCCGAGGTATTGGCGCTGGGGGCAGCCAGCGGCTTGCCGAAGGCGGCAATCAGCGTGGCGGCAAAGCCCAGGGGCATGCGCAGACCAACCGTGTCCAGCCCGGCCGTTGCAAGCGGATGAATGGCGCAGCCTGGGGCGAGCGGCACGATCAGCGTTAGCGGCCCCGGCCAGAACCGATCCGCCAATTGCCGCGACAAGGGATCGAAGAGGCCGTAGCGCTCGGCCATGGCGAGATCGGCGACATGGCAAATCAGCGGGTTGAACTGCGGGCGGCCCTTGGTCTCGTAAATCCGGGTGATGGCCTGCGGATTGGTGGCATCCGCCGCCAGGCCATAGACGGTTTCTGTCGGCATGGCGATCACCTCGCCAGCCTCAAGCAAAGGCAGCGCGGCGCGGATGGCCGGTTCCGGGGATGTGATGACTGAGAGACGCTGTGCCATGCCTGCCTGATTACCGCTGTTTCCCCGGTGAAATAGCCTGACGCTGCCCTTGGCGCAAATGACTTTTACCAATGCGCCACCGTCTTCATCCATGGCTTTTTACGGTCTCTTCACCAATCCGTAAAATTTTAAATACAGCTGTAACCGAAAGAAAGAAGTGTCGCGCTACTCTGCGTGCAATCAATGATTCGATGTGGGGAAGCATCCGATGCAGCCTATGAAAAATCCGGCCTCCAGCATTGCGCTGCGTGTAGCGACAGCCATGCATCAGATGGGGATCGAGGGCCTGCCGCGCAATTATGAACTGGTCTATGAAGCCTATTCCGGCAGCAACCCGGATCTGGTGCGCGAATTCATTGCGCTCGGCAAGGTCAAGACCCAGGATGCACTGGACGCATTGGGCCGCAAATATCTGCCCCATCACCATGAAGACGGTCTTTTGGCCCGCCACAACAACAAGGTGCGCGCCGAAATGAGCAGCTTTATCAGCCTGCTCAACCAGGAAAAACTGTCGCTGACCGATTATGGTCGCCTGATCGGCGATGCCACCAAGGGCATCCTGACCGACACCGACCTCGGCAACCCGGAACTGAGCCGCTCCATTCAGGCGCTGAAGGCTGCCACCGACCAGCGCGTTGCCGAAAACAGCAATGTCGTCAAAACCGTGGTGGAAAAGACCGAGCAGCTCGCCGATGTGCAGCGCGAGGCCGATCAGGTGGAACAGGCGAAATTCGTCGATCCGCTGACCGGCATGGGCAGCCGCCGCGCGTTTAACAAGGCGCTCGCAAAAGTCTATGCCAATCCGGCCCTGCCGACGCTCTGCGGCCTGGCGGTCGGTGAAATCGACGATTTCGCCAAGCTCGCCGATCATCTTGGCCCGACCGTCACCGAACGCTTTATCAAGCAGATCGCCAAGGTGGTGAAGGCTGTGGCTGGCAAGGACGACCTCGCCTGCCGCTTCGACGGCAGCCGCTTCGGCCTGCTGTTCTACACGTCAGACCAGGACGAAATCAGCCGCATCGTCAACGCCGTGCGCGTCAAGCTGAAGGCCACTGCCGTGGTCAATGCTGGCTCCAATGGTTCGCTCGCCGCACTCACCATGTCCTTTGGCATCTGCCTTTCCGAACAGGCTCCCAACGCCTTCGATCTGATGAGCTATTCCGAACGCGCCCTCACGGCCTCAAAATCAGCGGGCGGCGATACCGTGACCCTCTACGGCGTGACGGAAAACAGCTACGTGCCGAAGGATTGGCTGATCTACAAGCCGCATGTGGTGTGAGGAAGGTCGCTGACGCCTGAACGTGAACGGTATCGATTTCGGACTGAAAAGTGGGAACCGGTTTGCCCGCAGCCGCTCGATATCAACTCCAATTTGGTCCGCGTCCGTGGCGACAATAACGGCACGTTCCCCTGAATGGCTTAGGTTGAAGTGTAGTCTTGACGTCGTCACAGCCAAGATAGGCGGCTAGAGCATCGGACCGAAAATAGGAATCGGAACTATGCTCTAAGGTTTTGTTTACGCATCGGATTTATCCGAAAACCGGTTCCAACTTTTCGGTCCTGTGCTCTAAGATTGGCCGCAAAGAGCCGTGGACAAGAGCATAAACAGCGCGGTGTTGCTGATCAACCAGGCGAATTTGCGCGTCGGTGCTCTTCCATAGAAAGCCTCGCGGTTCTGAATGTTGAAGAGCAGTCGGCAGAAAGATGCCAAACGTGCTCTTCGCCTACAGCGCTGTGCGCCCTATATCGCGCACAAAGGTTCGTTGTAGCGCTTTATATCTACTGCATATTTTTCTCTTTAAACCGATTTCGGTTTAAAGAATTATGCAGTAGACCCAGCGTTCGAGCCACCAGTAAAAAACTATCTGTTCGACCTTAGAGCCGTTGCTATAGGAAGCCTTGTGGCAGTGATCGCTGGTAATGCCCCACCTATGACGCCGATTGTAAGCCCTAGTGCTCCCGCGACGAGCATGACGTCGCTAGTAACCGCTAACTGAAATGCCATCCCAGCGTCATTCGCGCCGATTGTGCTGGCTTGCCATCCATTGAAGACCAGCCATGAAATTGCCAGTCCGCTTATCGCACCGATTGCAGCAAGTAGGACGGCCTCAGTCCAAGTTCCGATGAATGTCGAGAAACGCGTAAAACCCAAAGCTCTAAAGGTTGCGATTTCCACTTTACGATCAGAGACAGAATTCATCATGGTATTTAACGCACCTGCTGTGGCGCCGATTGCCATCAATATTGCAAGAGGCCAGCCGAACAGCCGTATCAGGCTGGCTGTTCGGCCCGATTGCGCTGCATAAAGATCAGCTTCCGAAACAGCGATCAGCGGCGTTGTGGTTATCGTTGCGAGTTCGTTTTGAAGCGCGGGAAGAGAGGTTGGGTTAAACAAGCGTAGTCGTAGGCTTTGGACCTGTCCCTGACGATCAAACGCTGAACGAATTGCATCGAGGTCGGCCCATATTTCGGATTCGAAGGCACTGCCTTGCGCGGAGAATTGCCCGACAACGGTCCAGTTGACCGTCCCGAGCCGAACCGTATCACCCGTATGTAATCCCAACTCACGGGCAAAGCGATCACCAACGACAATCTCGCGCGCGCCGGATTTGAAAGGCCGCCCTGTAGACAGCGAAATATTATCGCGGATCGACATTCCAGCCGCGTCCATGCCACGCAATGCGATTGTTCGTCCGGCCGCAGCTTTGCCAGGCTTGACATCCACGGTCACCACAATCTCACGAGAGAGCATGAGCGCACCGTCGCTGCTGCGTGCGACACCTATATCGCTTATTTTAGCTTCCAGCGTGCGGATAACGGATGGTGGGATATCGGAACCTGTCTCCTGATTGGTACCACCGCCGAGGACAACCGCAACAGAAGGCGATCCTGTACTCCGCAGAGTTTTTTCGAAACCCCTTGCCATGGATAGAAAGCCAGCGAGGACGCAAACGACCAGTGCGACAGAAAGGATCATCGATAAGGAAATCGGCAGGCGTCGCGGCAAACTATAGAGATTCGCCCGCACCATCACCAGTGACTGCCTAAGGTTGAAAGTCATAACTTATCTTTCTCTGAAGGCTGCGATAACGGGGATTCTGAGTGCGTTAAAGCCCGGAAGTGCGCCGGTTGCGAGTCCGAGGGCTGCGATCATCACCACAGACTTTGCAAGGATTGCCGTGGAAAATACCAGGCCGAGTGCCGGATCGCTCATAGTCACGGCCAGCTTCGCAAATAAAAGGCCGATACTTCCGCCGACCGCGAAAATGAACAATGTTTCCCCGAGGATCAGCAGCATGACCTGCATGCCGGAGAAGCCCAACGTTTTCAACACACCGATTTCAAACGTTCGCTCACGTACTGAAAACACCATCGTATTAACGGTGATCATCAACAGGGTGACAAAAGCAGCGCTAACGACAAGGTTGACGATGAGACCGACATCGGCATATTGGCGCAGGAACGCCTCGAGAAACTGCTTCTCCGATTGTGTGCGGGTGGGTGCGGCGGAGTTCGAAAACATCTCGTCTATACGCACCGCAAGTTCACTGGCCGAAGCATTTGCTTTGGGACGAACAACGAAAACATCGATCGTATCTTTATTATGCGCACGCAATGCGTTTAAATAGTCATATTGAGCAAGTATAAAATATGTATCTGTGGCGGCGGTCTCGCCATCGAAAATGCCTGCAATCGTGAAGGACCAGTCGCGGCTCCCATCTTGTTTGGCGGTGTCGAAACTTGTGACCGTAATGGTCTGCCCGATCTGCCATCCCTGAGCTTCGGCAAGCGCCCGGCCAACAAGAACTCTGTTGCGCTGCTGGCTGAACCCGTTAACGAGTTCCTTCGTCAGCGCGAGCTCTTTACCACTTGTCTCCATGAGACGCTGTGGATCGACCGCACTAACGCTCGTCACGTTTTTTTCGGTGACAACAAATCCTCGCAGGCGGATCATAAAGTTTAACGCTGAGACGTCCGGATCTGCGATGAGGCGGTTCATGTAAGACATCGGAAGCGGCTGGGTACGGCCAGCGGCACTCATAACCCCCAGGATGTCGTCGCTTGCTCCCGATGCGCCTTGGCTGCCGTTTACGAAACTTGCCGTAAGGCCGTAAATAAGGAAAGCGACCGTGACACAGATAATGAGCAATATCGTTCGAAAAGGCTTGCGTAAGGCATTTTTCCGGGTCAGATCAAAGAAGGTCATTGAGTAGCCCTCTGCTCTTCCATGAACGAACCCTTGTCCAGATGGAGAGTCCGTTTAGCGTAGAGTGCCGCTTGAGGATCGTGGGTTACCATGACAATCGTTTTCCCGAACTCGCGGTTCAGAAAACGCAATATTTCGAGAACCTCATCGGCAGACTTTCGGTCCAGATCGCCGGTCGGTTCGTCGCACAGCAGTAACGCTGGATCGGCAACAATAGCTCGAGCGATGCCGACCCGTTGTTGCTGACCACCTGACATCAGCGTGGGATATTGCTTAGCACGGTCTCCAAGGCCGAGGAGTTCGAGCACTTTTTGCACTCGGCTCCGCCGGTCTTTTGCCGACAAAGGCTTGAGTAGCAACGGCAGTTCGATGTTTTCTGCAACATTCAGCATGGGTAACAAATTGTAAAATTGAAATACGATACCCATACCATTGGCGCGCCAAGACGCGCGCGCTGCCTCCCCCATTTGATCGAGGCGGCTTGTGCCTATTCGCAAAGAGCCGAAGTCAGGTCGTTCTATGCCCGCCAACATGTTGAGGAGGGTGGATTTACCAGAGCCTGACGGCCCCATGATCGCAACAAAATCTCCGCCGGGAATATCAAGGTTGAGGTTGGAGAATATCGGGATGATCTCTCCACTGATTTTATACCCTTTTTTGACGTCACTGAGCGAAATGTAGGCTTCTTGATGACTCATTGGGATTTTTCTCCAGCGCTCTGAGCTAAGCGAATGCGCGCCGCCATGTTTGGTCGGATGCCGCCTGGCGGATCCTGGAGTTTGAGGCGCAAGGTAACAGTGCCTTTTTCAAGGGAGGCAACAGGCGCTATCCGCTGTATTTGCACAGCGAATGGCCGATCGGGAAGTCCGTCAAGCACAGCTTCACCAGCGAGACCAATGGCAATCGCCCCTATATTGGTTTCTGCCACATCCGCATCGATCACCAGCGTCGTGGTGTCGGTAATCGCCAGAAGCTTTTGATTTTCACGCACACTATCCGAGCGGGAGAGAACCATATCGCCTGTATGAGCATTCAGTTCCGTAACCGTCCCGGAAATTGGCGCTCTCAACACGAAATCGTCAACTTTATCTTGCGCAATTTTAACGTCAAGATCGGCCTTGGCCAGACTTTGCTGCGCTTGAGCAAGTGCATTATTTGCGCTGTTATAAGTGGTTCTGGCCTGTAACAGGTCCTCCTTGGAAACAGCCTGTTTATCGGCAAGTGTCTCAGAACGAAGAAAATTGGCCTCTGCTTGGTCGAGTTCAATTCTCTTGGCTTCGAGTGTCAGGCGAGCAGAAATTTTGTCTGATTGTGCCTGCTCGAGTTCGAGGTGGCTGGTCGAGTCATCAAGAACGATAAGCGTCTGACCAGCCTCTACACGCTGGCCTATTTCTACGCTGACAGAGCGGATCTGGCCTTCGTATTTTGAATAGACCGAGACAGCGTTTGAAGCCACGACATATCCGGAACCGGTTATTTCTCTGGCCGCAACCGGACCAGGCTTTCGCGGTATGGATGAGGAAGCATCATTTTCCCCAGCCGTTTCCACGGCTAAAATTGGCTCTGCCTTTTGGCTCAGCCATCGTTGCGACAATCCTTCTTTGACGCGATTGATGTCATCGGGCCAAATGAAGGTTCCAGCGCCTACGGCGCTGATCAGCAGTGCGATAAAACCAGCACCATATAAAAGGCGCCGCGACCTTTTGTCCGGCGACTCTTGCGTTTGAAGCGAGGGCTCAAGTGAAAGCGACTTAAGCGTCTCAAGGAGTTTTCGATCATTTTCTGGTATCATGTTCATAACGCTAGTATGGGGGAGCTGTTAAACGGCGCGACCCAAAACACGATCCAGAACGTACTCAATCCTGAAATAGGACCTACTCGCGGAGGGCGCTCGCATTTGTTCGGTTGCGGCGCCATTCCAGAGGGGGCATTTCAGTCGAGCGCCGAAATTCGCGCTTCAGCGTGAACTCACATCAAGGCCGTGGCGCTCCTCGCTGTCCAGTTTCGCGGTGCGACAGGTGAACGCGCGACCCAGGACATGATCGACAGCGCCCTGCGCCATATAAGGCGCAGCGCGCTGTAGGTTTCTTTGTTTTCGGTTGTATTCTTGAGAAGGCCGGTTTCCAATTTGTCCTGACAAACTCTTTTCTCCCGCCTATTCGCGGCTCGCTTCTTCTGTATCGCGATACGTCCCTTTCAGGGGGCATTCAATTTGCTGCGCACCGCTCCCGCAGCAAATAACGTTATAAGTGCAAAATAATTTAGCATCTCCTGTTTTGAGTGCATTAAATTAAGAGATGCTTAAGTTAATGTTTCCAATATTGGGTTGTTGCAGATGCATCTGCACGTTTTGAGCGTTTCATGAAATTGAGTGGCCTGCTTTATGACAATGCAGGCACCCTGTTGTCCGGATGGAATGATAGCCAGCCCGCAACGGCAAATCGGCAAAGAGGCTCTATCGGCCTTGAACCATCATGTGCGTTTGATGATCCGTTTGGCTGGGGCCCAGCGGATATCTCTATGCTGTGATTTTCTGATTTTGCGGGTCTTTCACACATCGCACCGTTCGTCTGTGGTCGCAGTCGCGGGGCTAGCTTTTGTCATCATGGGTGGGGGCGGAAAGCCCTATACGGGGAAAGACAATGTCGTTTTTATCAAATATCACCATCGCAAAGAAGATCTACATTGCCTCGGGGCTTGGCGTGGCCATGGTTGTGGGCATGGTTGCCAACCAGCAGTGGACGAACAGCACGATCAAGGCAGCGCAGGACATTGTCGCGCGTGAACAGACGGTTCTCGATGGTATTAGTGCCAGCGAGAAAGCATTTGTGGAGATGAAGAGCGGTGTACGCAACATCATGCTCGCACCCACCGTCAAGGAGGTGGATGACGAGCTGGCCGCGGTCAATAAATCAGCCCTCAACGGTCAAAACAGTCTGAAAGAGGCGATGCGCGTTGCTGAAAATCCGAGCGCGTTGCAGGCCATTTCGACAGGTCTCGGCGACTACGCAACGGCTTCCATCAAGATCAAGGATTTCGTCAAAGAGCAGCGGGCGCAGCAAAGTCAGGACCTTGTCGCGCTGACCGCCCGCCGTGACCAATATACCAGACCAATCACCTCGAAACTCAACGAGTCCATTCAAAGCGCGGTTGCGGCGTCCCGCAAGGTAACGACGGATGCCCGCAGCTCTCTTCAGGCGACGGAAGCACGCTCCGAGACCATCAATGGCACGATCCAGATCCTGATTGTGCTGGTGCTGATTGCAACGGCCTTTGTGTTACGCAGCACCGTGGTGATACCGATCAAATTGCTGGTTGAAGCCATGAACAGGCTCTCCTCGGGCGATACAAGCCGTAGGGCTGATTTTGGCCCACGGGGCGATGAAATTGGCCTGATGTGCGATGCCGTTGAGGTTTTCCGCGAAGATGCCGTTGCCAAGCGCCAGCTGGAGGCAGAGGCGGAAACCAACCGCCGCCGTGCCGAACAGGAGCGTATCCAGACGCAGCTGAAGGCCGAGGAAGATGCCCGCGAACGCTTGATAATTGCAACCTCCGGTCTGGCCGCAGGTCTGCGGCGCTTGGCCAGCGGCGATCTGACGGTTGAGCTGCGCGAAGCCTTTTCAGAAGAGTTTGAAAGCCTGCGGCAGGACTTTAATCAATCGGTGCGCACGCTGGGTGAAACCATGGGCGCTATCCTCGACTCTGTCAGCAACATCAATAACGGTTCTACTGAGATTGCGTCTGGCGCAGGTGATCTCTCTAAACGCACGGAACAGCAGGCGGCAGCCCTTGAAGAAACCTCTGCCGCGCTGGATGAAATCACCGTGAATGTCTCCAACTCGGCCAAGCGCACCCAGGAAGCCCGCGCCGTGGTGATTGAGGCCAACAAGGCAGCCCGCCAATCCGGCCAGGTGGTGGCCAGTGCCGTCGATGCCATGCAGCGCATCGAGGCATCCTCCAGCCAGATCTCCAACATCATCGGGGTGATCGACGAAATTGCCTTCCAGACCAACCTTCTGGCCCTGAACGCCGGCGTTGAAGCCGCCCGTGCAGGCGAAGCGGGCAAGGGCTTTGCGGTGGTGGCACAGGAAGTGCGCGAACTGGCCCAACGCTCGGCGCAGGCCGCCAAGGAAATCAAGGAACTGATCCGCAATTCTTCCGAGGAAGTGGGCAATGGCGTCAACCTCGTGCGCGACACCGGCAGCGTGCTCAAAACCATCGAAGATTACGTCTCCACCGCAAACGGCCATATGGATGCCATCGCCACCTCGGCGCAGGAGCAATCCGTGGGCCTTACCCAGGTCAACAGCGCCGTCAACCACATGGACCAGATGACCCAACAAAACGCCGCCATGGTCGAAGAAACCACCGCCGCCAGCGCCTCGCTGGCAGGCGAGGTGAATAAGCTTCGCCAATTGCTGGGGCAGTTCCAGATTGGCCGCAGTGCGGGGAATTCCGGTATGTCCTATGCGGCGTGAAGGTCGTGTGAAGGGCGGAAACGTCGGGGCGTTTTTTGATGCGGCTATAACGCGCTGATGACGTTCCCAAAAATGGCAACAATTGACTCGCTATCCGATGCTATCGGATTGGCGGGTCTTGTCGTTGCGGGTAGCCTGCCGATATTTGCCGGTCTCGTGATGTCTATCCTGCGGATGTTACGGCGGCCGCAATCCTATCCCCCCAATACACTCCCCACCCAAATCACCCCATGTCGCAATCCATATCTGCGATGTCGTAGGCCAAGGCGGCGTGGGTGGCGCGCTTGTGGCTAGATGGGAAAAAGCTCAAATCCTCTGAAAAACAATGGTTCTGATCTGATTGATGGGTTAGAATCGAGGTTTGAAGGTATGGGCGGGTTATGAGGCATAGGTCGCGCTGTGCTGTCGCAGGTAGGCGGGTATGTCCCCTTTCTTTCGATGCTCCCGCGCCGGTTGGAAAACGAGGGTATCATGGATATTCACAGCACCGTTCTGCGCCAGCTGAAAAATCGCCGCGAAGGCTATAGTCTGGAACAGCCCTTCTATATCGACAGGGATTACTTCAAGCTCGATATGGAGCTGATCTGGTACCGCGACTGGCTGTTCATGGGGCATGATTGCGAAATTCCGAGAGCTGGCAATTATTTTACCGTGCAGATTGGCGATTATCCTGTCGTCGTTGTGCGCGGGCGCGATGGGGTGATCCGTGCGTTCCATAATACCTGTCGCCATCGCGGCCACCGGGTCTGCACACAGGAACGCGGCGCGTCGGCAAAGCTGGTCTGTCCCTATCACCAGTGGACCTATGATCTGGATGGATCGCTGGTGTTTGCCCGTCAGATGGGCGAGGATTTCGACAAGAGCCAGCATGGAATGAAGCCGGTCGCTTGCGAAAGCTTTGGCGGCTATATCTTCATCTGTCTGGCAGAGGTGCCGGAGGATTTCGCCAGCTACCGCGCTACAGCCTTGCCTTATCTTCAGCCGCACCGGCTCAGCGAAGCCAAGATTGCCCATCGCAACACCATTGTCGAAAAGGGCAATTGGAAGCTGGTCTGGGAAAACAACCGGGAATGCTACCATTGCGCTGGCAATCACCCGGAATTGTGCCGCACCTATCCGGAAGCGCCAAGCGCCACCGGCGTGCAGGGCGCGGGTGACGATCCTGTGATTACCGAGCATTGGCAGCGCTGCGAGGCGGCAAACCTGCCCAGCGCCTTCACCATGCATCAGAGCGGCCAGTTCCGTGTCGCCCGCATGCCGCTGGTGCAGGATGCTGAAAGCTATACGATGGATGGCAAGCGGGCCGTCAAGCGCCCGCTGTCCGATGATGTCACCATTTCCCATATCGGCACGATGCTGATGTTCCACTATCCGACCACCTGGAATCATCTGCTTGGCGACCACGCTATCACCTTCCGCGTCCTGCCCTTGAGTGCCGAGGAAACCGCCGTCACCACCACCTGGCTGGTGCATAAGGATGCGGTGGAAGGGGTGGATTACAATCTCCACGACCTCACCCATGTCTGGAACATGACCAACGACCAGGACCGGTCGATTGTCGAGGAAAATGCCTTTGGCATTCGTTCGCCCGCTTATGAGCCCGGCCCCTATTCGCCCGATCATGAAGGCGGCGTGATGCAGTTCGTCGAATGGTATGCCAATTTCATGGTGGACCGTCTGGGAGGCGATAAATCCGCGCAGAAATCCCCCTTGTCGGTCGTGGCCTGATCATGGCGGTGGACAAGATCTATCGGCATGTCGATGAGATGCGGCCCTGGTCGGACCGGGAACATCTGCTGGAATGCGTGGCCTGGACGCCGGAAGCGCCTGACGTGATGACCTTCACCTTCAAGTCGGACAGGCCGGGCCATTGGTTCCGCTATCTGCCCGGCCAGTTCGTGACGCTGGAACTGCCGGTTGGACCGGAGCCTGTGATGCGCACCTATACGCTGTCCTCCAGCCCGTCGCGGCCCTATACGGTGGCGGTGACGGTCAAGGCGCAGAAGGACAGTATCGGCACCCGCTGGATGTTTGAAAACCTCAAGCCGGGCATGAAGATCAAGGCCTTCGGGCCGCTCGGTGATTTTTCCTATGTGAAGCATCCGGGCGAGAAATATCTGTTCATCTCGGCAGGCTCCGGCATTACCCCGATGATGTCGATGACCCGCGACATGGCCGACCGCCAGCCCGATAGCGACATCGCCTTCATCCACTGCGCCCGCTCGCCGGATGATATCATTTTCCGCTGGGAACTGGAATATAAGGCCCGTTATCTACCTTTCTTCCAGCTTGGCTTCATCGTCGAGCAATTGCAGCGCTCGCAGCTCTGGTCGGGTCTGCGTGGCTTTATCGACAAGGCGAAAATCGGCCTGTTGGCACCGGATTTTCTCGATCGCACGGTGTTCTGCTGTGGGCCGGAACCGTTCATGGCAACAGTCCGGGAATCGCTGGCCGGTGCCGGATTCGACATGAGCCGCTACCACGAGGAAACCTTCCAGCCGGTGGCGCCCGAGCCGATGGTGGTGGTGGCCGATCCCACAGGCGAGGTGAAGCCGCATAAGGTCGCCTTCACGCTGGCGGGCAAGGAAGCGCTGTGCGAGCCGGGCTTTACCGTGCTGCAAGCTGCCCGCTCCATCGGCGTGCGCATCGGTGCCGCCTGCGAATCCGGCCTCTGCGGCACCTGCCGGGTGATGAAGCTGTCGGGCGACGTGGAAATGAACCACAATGGCGGCATTCTCGATGACGAAATAGAGGAAGGTTACATCCTTGCCTGCTGTTCACGCCCGACAGGCGACGTCGAAATCGAGGTCTGATCCGAAGGATCAGTCCTCGCTTGTCTTACAGTCTGTTCAAGAATTGCTGCTGGCCTGGCGAAAATGGTGATTTCGAGAACCCGAACGCAGCTTACTTAAGGTACGTGAGTACAAGCATTCCAGGAAAAGTGCGAAGCGGTTTTCCGTTTGGAAATGCGAATGAAGCAGGCAAGCGGAGAAATTGCCATTTGCAGACGGCCAGCGGCGATTATTGGATAGACTGTCACATACTGGCGATGATCTTGCGCAGTGCCGAGGTGCGAGCGCCCAAGAGCAGCACGTTTTTCAGCGCCACTTTCGGATCGCTGGTGCGAAACAGCAGGCCGTCTTCGCGGATCGAGCGATCCACGGTCATTGCGCGTTTGGCCCTGTCGGGCTTCAGCGCTACGGCAAAATACATCCGGCCATATTGCGGGGTGATTTTGCGGAAGAAACTATCCTCGCCGCCGACCTCGGCATTGAAATTGGCGAAGTAGAAAGCCCATTTCACATCGGCATATTGGGCGAAATTCGACCGCGATGCCGTGACATGACAGTAACCCAGATGCGGAATATCCTGAAGTGTCTGATGAAACAGCAGTTTGGGAAAGCGGATGGACTTGTGAAAGCCGTTGATGCGCTGATGGGTGGTCTCTGCCGCCACTTCCAGCCGCCGTGCGGTGCGCACTGCCACTTCCTCGTGGGTCAGATAGCGCTTTTCGTCGGCCAGCCAGTCATCCTCGTCGCGGATGATCTTGCCGGTCCGCAGGAATTCGCTGTGGACGGCCTTGGGAGGCTTGTTTTCGAGAGCCGTCGTTTTGGGGGCGGCATAATATCTCAGTTTGGACATCGAACGCACTCTCCACACAAAGGATGACGAGCTGCCGCATTGGCTGTCGCCCAAGTGAATGACCGGATACAAGTAAATTACCGGATGCTTGTTAAAAGAAACTTTCCCAAGCTTTAGGCCGGCTGCGTTTCGCGAGGCTTGTCTGGCAGCGGACAGGCGAGTGGCAGATGTATTAATCGCCGGTTCATCCGCACCTGGCTAGGGTGAGGGCAATAAGGGCAAGTATTGCCGTTCCGTATCATGTGTCCAACAAGTGTGATGAGACGTGATCTGGACAGGCGAGCTTCCCCTCCCTATCTCTATTGATCATATGGAGACGACGATCATGACCCTTACCAAGCGCATTGCAGTGGCCGGTACGGCATTGGCAGTTCTGGCAACCTCTTTTATATCCGCTGATGCCATGCCTCTGAACACTTTGCAGCCAGTTGCGCAATCTGCTGTTCCGGTGGAACAGGTTCAGTGGCGCGGCTATGACGATGGTTACGGACGAGGCGGTGGCTATTACCGTGGCTACCGGGGTTATGATGGCCCGCGCCCCGGCTATCGCCGTCATCATGACGGTCATTGGTATCCGCTGGCAGCCTTTGCCGCCGGTGCGCTGATCGGTGGGGCCATCGCCTCGCAGCCACGCCCGGCACCCGCTGCGCCCGCCTATAGCAATGGCATCAATCCGCGCCATTATGATTGGTGCGCTGGTCGCTACCGCAGCTATGATTCCTATAGCAATACGTTCGTGACTTATAGCGGTGCGCGTCAGCAGTGCTATTCGCCTTACTATTAAGCGTTATTGTTCATTGATGAAGCGCCCGGTGCTGATTGCGCCGGGCCTCTTGCGTTTTCAGAGAATTCTGGCGCGCTTCAGGATAAACCAGGCGAGAAAAATCGACCCGAGGATAAAGGCAATCGCATAGGCCGATCCTTCCGGCCCGCTGGTAAAAGGCAAATGCGAGGTGTTCATCCCGAAAAAGCCTGTGACCAGCGAGGGCGGCAGCAGAAAGGCCGTCATCAGCGACAGGATATAGAGATGACGGTTGGTCTCGGAGGAGAGCTTGCTGTCGATTTCTTCATGCAATAGCCGGGCGCGCTCATGCAGGGCGTAGACATCGTGGTCAGCGGCTTCCAGCCGGTTGGTCAGGCGGCTCGCCACATCTTCGAAACCGGCGGGCATTTCATCCTCGTCTACGGCATTGGCGCGCCGCATCATGCTCAGCATGCCCCGCAAATGCCGATGCAGCCGCACGATCACCCTGCGCAGCGGCGCAAGCTGGGTGCGCTCGTCGCGCATGTCTTCATCATAGACGACGTCTTCGATGCGGTTGATCTCTTCCATCAGTTCCAGCACCAGCGCCATGATGCCGCGCTGAAACTCCGCCACCAGCACTTCATAGACCTGCATGGGGGAGGCGAATTTCGCCGGGTTTTTCTCAATGGCACCGCGCAGAATATCCACCGAGCGGATCGGTTGCAGCCGTGTGGTGATGATGAACCGGTCCGAAAGGGCAAAATGTAGCCAGCCGATGTCCCGGGTGGCGGCGGCAAATTCGCGCTGAAAATCCACCAGCGTCCCATAGATCAGCTGCTCGTCCACCGAGAGCGCTGCGTGATGTTCGTGATTGATCAGGGCGGCGCGGGCCGCTTCGCTCAGGCCCGGAAACTGCTCGATAAAGCCCGGCACCCGCACGTCGGCAAGATTGAGGTGCAGCCAGAGAAACCCTTGTTCCGGCATCAGACCCGTCAGTGTCGCATCCATCGGCAGGCGGGTGGCGCTCTGGTGGCGGGCGTCGATATGATAGGCCCAAACCAGACCGGGAATAGGGGTCGTCGCTGTCAGCATGGTACCGAACTTCCTCGCATCGCGTCTCATACACTTTTGGCCACCGGCTGTGCCTACGCTATATGCGCCGATTGTGACGCCCGGATCAACAGCGCGCATGGCCCGAATGAGCTTGCGATTTATTGACGTTTACGTAAAAATCAATTAGCTGAAGTATCAGGAACTATCCGGGTCGGGAGTGGCCCGCTGCAAGCCGGGATTTGACGGAGGAGAACGCGATGTACAAGGCCCCCGTGGAGGAGATTGCCTTTACCCTGAAACAGGTTGCCGGCATGGCGCAGGCTTTGGAAGAGGGCCGGTTCGGCGACCTTTCCGAGGATTTGACCGATGCCATTCTGGAGGAGGCTGGTCGGTTTGCTGCCAATGAGATCGCACCGCTGGCCGCAAATGGCGACCGGCAGGGCGCGAAACTTGTGGATGGCAAGGTGCAATTGCCGGATGGCTGGGCGGATCTCTATCGTCGCTGGGCTGAAGGCGGCTGGAACGGGCTGGTTGCCGAGGAGCGCTATGGCGGCCAGGGCCTGCCACATCTGCTCAATGTCGCTGCACTGGAAATGTGGAATTCCGGCTCCATGGGCTTTGCACTGGGGCCAGTCTTGACCATGGGCGCTTCAGAGGCATTAACGGCCCATGGCAGCGAGGCCTTGAAGGAAAAATTCCTGCACAGAATGGTCTCCGGTGAATGGATGGCCAGCATGAATCTCACCGAACCCCATGCAGGCTCTGATCTGGGTGTGATGAAAACCCGCGCCGAGCGCCAAAACGATGGCACCTATCGGATTTTCGGCCAGAAGATTTACATCACCTGGGGCGAACACGACGCCACAGACAATATCATCCATCTGGTTCTGGCGCGGCTTCCCGATGCGCCTGCGGGTACACGCGGCATCTCACTGTTTCTGGTGCCGAAATTTCTGGTGAATGACGATGGCTCGCTTGGCGCGCGCAATGACCTGTTTTGCCATTCGCTGGAGCATAAGCTGGGTATTCACGGCTCTCCCACCTGCACGATGATTTTTGGCGATGGCCGGTTTGGCGATGATCCGGGGGCGATTGGCTATGTGATCGGTGAGGAAAACAAGGGTCTGGCCTGCATGTTCACGATGATGAACAATGCGCGGCTGGCCGTCGGCATGCAGGGTGTGGCGATTGCTGAAGCCGCCACCCAGCTTGCCACCGCCTATGCACGAGAGCGCACCCAGGGCAAGGCACCGGGCTGGACCGGTGCGGGCATGAGCCCGATCATTGAGCACCCGGATGTGGCCCGCACGCTTTTGACCATGAAGGCGCTGACCCAAGGGGCGCGGGCCATCTGCTATTCCTGCGCCCATGCCATCGACATGAGCCACCATAGCGAAGGCGAGGAGGCCCGCCATTGGCAGGCGCGCGCCGCGTTTTTGACGCCGATTGCCAAGAGCTTTGCCACCGATATCGGCTTCGATGTCGCCTCCATGGGCATTCAGGTGCATGGCGGCATGGGCTTTATCGAGGAGACGGGCGCTGCCCGTCTGTTGCGCGACGCCCGCATCGCGCCGATCTATGAAGGCACGAACGGTATCCAGGCCATCGATCTCGTGGTGCGCAAGCTGTCGCTGGCCGAGGGCGCGCATGTGCGTGGCTTCCTCAGCGAGTTGAAAGCCCTTGCCGTGGCTGTCGATGCCAGTAATCGGCCCGGCTTCGGCGAAACGGCGACCCGGCTGCTTGCCGCGATCCGCGATCTCGAAGATGCGACGGAATATCTGTTGGTCCGGCTAGGCGAGGGTGCGCAGGTTGACGCCTTGGCTGGTGCAACGCCCTATCAGCGGCTGTTTGGCCTGACCCTGACCGGCGCCTATCTGGCCAAGGGGGCTTTGGCGCAGGGGGAAGACGACAAGCGCGTGGCGCTTTGCCGGTTCGTGGCCGAAAACCTCTTGGGCGAAAGTTCCGGCCTGAAACAGGCGGTGGTCGGCGGTGGGGCTAGTCTTGCTGCTGCCCGCGCGGTGCTGGAGGCCTAAATCATGAGCGAGCATATCCTTGTCGAGCGGCCCGAAACCCATCCCGGCGTGTTGGTCATCCGCTTCAACCGGCCGGATAAGAAGAATGCGATTACCGAGGCGATGTACCACCGCATCACCGCCGCCCTGAATGAGGCGCAGGGCGATGACACGGTGCGTGCCGTGGCGTTCCTTGGCACCGAAGGCTGTTTTACCGCAGGCAATGATATGGGGGATTTTCTCGCCTATGCCCTGTCTGACGGCAGCAAACTTCCGGCGGCGGCCCTGGTGCTGCGGGCTTTGGTGGCGGCGGAAAAGCCGTTGGTATCAGGCGTTGATGGTCTCGCCATCGGCATCGGCACGACCCTCAACATGCATTGCGACCTGACGATTGCCTCCAGCCGCAGCCTGTTCAAGACGCCGTTCGTCGATCTGGCGCTGGTGCCGGAAGCGGCTTCCAGCCTGCTTGCGCCACTTGCCATGGGCCACCAGCGCGCTTTCGCGCTTCTGGCGCTGGGGGAAGGGTTTTCAGCCGAGCAAGCGCGCGACGCCGGGTTGATCTGGAAAGTGGTCGAGCCGGATGCAGTCGAGCGCGAAACCCTGGCGCTCGCCGCAAACCTTGCCAAAAAGCCGCCCCAGGCCCTGAAAATCTCCCGCGACCTTCTGCGCGGCGACCGCAGCCTGGTTCTGGCCCGCCTGGACGAAGAGCTGGCGCATTTTGCCGCCCGGCTGAAAAGTGCCGAGGCACGGGCGGCGTTCGAGGCATTTCTGGCCAGAAAGTGATTGCCTGATATTGATTGCGGAAACGGCACCCGGTTTAGCCTATCGCATAACACCTTATACAAAGGGGTCGAAGATGCTTATGCATCCTCGCCTTGGTAACAAGTCCCGTCAGGCGGCGCGCCGTTGCGTAAGGTTTGCAGGCTCCCGGGCCAGTCTGAATTGCGCCAGCAATTCGGTCAGGGCAGCCGCTTCTTGCGCCAGTCCATGGCTTGCCGCTGTTTGCTCTTCGACCATGGCGGCATTTTGTTGCGTGCCCTGATCCATCACATTCACAGCGGCGTTGATTTCCTGCAATCCCTGTGACTGTTCACGGGAGGCGACAACGATAGCATTGATATGCTTGTTGATTTCCTGAACCTCATTGATAATGCCGTCCAGTGCTTCACCGGTCTGGCTTACCAGCGATACGCCATTTGCCACCTGCTCTCCCGAGACCTGGATCAATTGCTTGATTTCCTTGGCGGCCGTTGCCGAACGTTGGGCTAGTTCGCGCACTTCCTGGGCGACAACGGCAAATCCCTTGCCCGCCTCACCGGCGCGGGCTGCTTCCACGCCCGCGTTGAGAGCGAGAAGATTGGTCTGGAAGGCGATTTCGTCAATCACCCCGATAATGTTGGAAATCTGGTTGGCGGATGTCTCGATGGCTTCCATGGCATTAACAGCATTCTGGACAATCTTGCCGGATTTTTCCGCCCCGCCGCGTGCACGGGTCACGATCTGGCCCACTTCTTCGGCGCGGTGGGCACTATCTCTGACGGTGGTTGTTACTTCTTCCAGCGCCGCTGCGGTCTGCTCAACCGAGGCGGCCTGCTGTTCTGTGCGGCGTGCAAGATTATCAGCCGAGGCGCGGATTTCCATGGCGCCGCCATCAATCTGTCTGGCGTTTTGGCCTACGGCAGCCATGGCATCGTGCAGCTTTGCCACTGCTGCATTGAAGTCGAAGCGCAGCCGCTCAAGATCACCGGCAAAAGGTGTCTCGATACTATGGGCCAGATCACCATCGGCAAGCCTGCCAAGTCCATCAGCCAGCGCATGTACCGCAAAGGACACCTGTTCTGCTTCACGTGCTTTTGCGGCTTCTCGCTCGCGGCGTTCCTGTTCACTCATCGTGCGGGTCGAGTCAGCCTCGCGTTCGAGACGAACCCGCTCGATAGCGTTATCACGGAATACAGCGACCGCCGCACCCATCTGGCCGATCTCATCGCCGCGCTGCACGCCGGGAATGGCGGCGGACACATCGCCACCGGCCAGCTTGCTCATCGCCGTGGTCATCTGCACCACAGGACGCACCACCAGGGTCGAGAGCACCAGAGCGAGAATACCGATCATGGCGATCACGCCAATCATCGTGGCAATCACGGCAGCAAGACGGAACTCGCCTATTGCGGCATAGGCCTTTGCCTCATCCACCACCAGCGCCAGATACCAGCCATCGACCGGCAGGCCCTTAATCGGCATGAAGTTGACCAGCACCGGCTTACCGGCGAACTGGCTTTCCACCAAGCCACCACCGATTTTCGGTGTTTCAGCCGGAAAGACATCCGAAAGCGTCTTTGTCACCAATGCCTGATCTGGATGAACCAGAATCGTGCCATTGCCGTTGACCAGAAAAGCCGAACCCTTGCCGCCAATATCAACGGCCTTGATCAGACCCACCAGCGTTTTCAAGGAGAAATCGCTGGCAGCGACGCCATATAATTGGCCCTCTCTTTTCACCGGCACCGCCGCACTTAGGATCAACTGCCCTGTTGATGCGTCGGTATATGGCTCTGTCAGCACGACCTTATTTGCCTTGACCGCGCCTTGATACCAGGGACGAATGCGGGGATCATAGCCTTCCGGCAGAGGCTGGAACGGAACCGAGGTAAACTTGCCATCCGCCTGATGGCCGACATAGGTGGACATGAATTCGCGCAGCAGCACCGGATTGTCAAACTCGGTCAAAATTCCCTCTGGCGTGCCGATCTTGCCGGCAGCCTGACCTGCGAATTCCGTCAGCATCACGCGGGCGTTCAGCCAATTGGCAATGCTTTCAGAGGCTTGCAGGCCGGAAGAATTGATTTCGTCCACCACAGTCTTACCAATGGTCGAGCGCTGAAGATTATCAATATAGAACGAAAATCCACACAGCACCAAGACAACAGCCGCACATGCGGCGATCAGAATCTTGGACATCAGATTCAAATTTCTAGCCATCCGAAATATATCCTGACACCGAAATTGCGCATGTGAAGACACCCCATAGCCCCACGCGGTCGGCAGTTTAAATTGAGTTTATAGCAATGTGCACAAAGCCGGATCGGCACGTTGCTATCGCGTTTGTTTCTGCATCGTTTGTTCAAAAACCGGTTTCCACTATGCGGTCCGGCACGACATAACCCCACATCATCATAAGCCCTGAATAGATTGGTAATGACACGAGGTACAACTGGTCTCGAAACTGTCTCGAAGGATCTAAAATTCTCTTAATACAACATGACAGTCCAATGAAGATTTAGGCGACGGCACTTTGAAGATGTCTATTTGCTGTCCATCTTCGATGGCTGTGAAATATTCATAAAATTCTATGTTAAGTAATTTTAAGTATTACTGAAATTTTTTAATATAGCGTTATTTCCATATTTTTAAGAACGATTGACCTTATTTGTGCCAGTGTGGCCGCAGGCTTGCGGGTCGTTCAGTGGATATTCATAGGTTTCTGTTAATGGCTGATGCAGCAGTTCTCTTGAGTCTGTCAGGTTCAGATTGAACCAGACAGACTCTAAGTTTTCTTGTTTTCGTTTGTCTTTTCGGGAAAACCGGTAACCACTTTTCCCTGACAGACTCTAGAGAATTTCACTGTTTTGCGGCTATCTGCTCGGGAGGGAAAGATGCGAAGCTTATTGATTGCCATGGCGATGATCGCGGCGGCGCCAGCGGCTCATGCCGCAGATTGGCCCGGCCCGGCGCCTTCCACCACGGCACCTCTCCTCCAGCTTGCCCAGGCGCAGCCGGATACGATCAACCGCAATATTCCGCAGCAGGGTAGCAATGTCCGTCCGCCGCGCTATGTCTGCATTATCAAGCCACCGGCCAGCGACGCGGGTGCCGGGCGGTATTCCTGCCCGGCCAGTGCGGGCCGGGTCGGGGAGAGCTGCCGCTGCGCCAACGCGGTTGGTAGCGGCAAGCTGCGGCAGTATTGATCTCATCCCTTCGCCTCAGGCCTTCGTCAGGGCCACCACCACCTCGACATGCGGCGACCAGAGGAATTGGTCGATGGGTGTGACGGCGGTTATGCGGTAGCCGCCGGCAATCAGGATCGATAGGTCGCGGGCCAGCGTCAAAGCATTGCAGCTGACGGCAACGATGGTTTTCACCTGCGAGCGGGCGAGTTCCGCGCATTGTTCCTCAGCTCCGGCCCGTGGCGGGTCGAAGACCACGGCGTCCAGTCCCTTCAGTTCGGAAACCATCAGCGGGCGGCGGAACAGGTCGCGCTTTTCGGCCTTGATCGGTTTTAAGCCCTTGGTGTTACGGGCGGCCAGATCCAGCGCCTTCACCGCTTTTTCGTCGGATTCGACCGCAAGAACCTGGGCCTGGCGGGCCAGTCTCAGGGCAAACGTGCCGATCCCGCAAAACAGATCCGCCACCCGCTTGGCCTTGCCGACATGGTCAAGGACCAAGGCGGTCATGGCGTCTTCGGCTTGGCGGGTCGCCTGGGTAAAGGTGCCGGGCGGCATGGCGACCAGCGCTCCGCCGAAATCCAGCATCGGCTTATGCGGCTCGATGACGATTTCGCCATTGACGGAAACGCGGGCCACGCCGCGCATTTTCAGCACAACTTCGGTAATCGCCCGGCGCTCGCGGTCCGGCAGGCCGCCCCGCACGCCGTCAAGCGACACGTCCAGCCCGGTGGTGGTTTCCGTCACCGTCATGCGGAAATGATCCGATCCGGTGGCAATCGCCGCTCCGATGGCACGCAGGTCATCCAGCCGGGCGAGAATGCCCGCGGATGTGACGGGACATTCCTCCAACTCGACGATATGGCGGGACGCGGCTTGGTTAAAGCCGATCAACAGGCCCTTTTCGCGCTTGCGGGCCGTGAACACCAGCCGCCGCCGTTCGCCGGGAAAGGCCTCGACCAAAGGGTTTACTTCGGTCTCGATGCCCTTGGATTTCAGCGCCGCAATCAGCGTCGAGCGCTTGAATTCATTATAAGCGGATTTTTCCATATGCTGAAGCGAACAGCCGCCGCAGGTGCCACCGACCCCGTCAGGGCCGAAATGCCGACAGACCGGTTCAATCCGCTCCGGCGAGGCCGAGGCAATCGACATGATCGTGCCCTGGTCCTTGACGCGGGCGACCGCCACCCGCTCGCCGGGCAGGGAAAACGGCACATAGACCGGGCCGTCCGCGCCATTGGCGATGCCATCGCCCTGGGCGCCGAGGCTGTTGATCGTCAGTGTCTCGGTGCTCATTCTGCATCCTCAGGCTGTTCTTCCGGCTTTCGCCCTGCCAGCAGGAATTCCACATTGCCATCGCCACCGGCAATCGGCGAGGGCATCAGGCCAAGGCTTGTCCAGCCCATGTCTTCGCTTAACCAGCGTTCCAGCTCGGCGGCCACCAGCGGCGCGGTTTCCGGCTCCTTGAGGAGGCCCGCCTTGCTGATGGCCTCGCGGCCCGCCTCAAATTGCGGCTTGACCAGCAGCAGGCAATGGCTGCCGGGCTCGGCCATTTCGAGAGCAGGCACCAGGGCCAGTTTCAACGAAATGAACGACACGTCGGAGACCAGGAAGGTAAACTCCTGATTGCCGATATCCTCCGGCTCCAGATAGCGGGCATTCAGCCCTTCGATATTGGTGGTGCGGGGATCGTTTTCCAGCCGGGGATGAAACTGTTCGTGGCCGACATCAATGGCAATCACATGCGCTGCGCCGCGATGCAGAAGCACTTCGGTAAAGCCGCCGGTGGACGCACCGACATCGAGACAGATATGGCCGGAAGGGTCGAGCTTGAAGTGATCGAGACCAGCCACTAGCTTCAGCGCGGCGCGCGACACGTAATCCTGGGCCGGATCGTCGATTTCGATCGTCACATCAGGGGAGAAGGTCAGGCTCGGCTTGGTCACAGTGCGGCCGTTCACCTTGACGCCGCCGCGTTGCACGGCGTCGCGGGCGCGCGAGCGGCTGGCGAACAGATTGAGAGCAACCAGCAACTGGTCGAGACGTTGGGGTTCCAACGATTGGGGGCTTGGCGATTGGGTCATACCCCCGTCAATGACGGTTTCCGCTGCGACTTGCAAGTCTCTTGCCCTTGTCAGGCTAGGTCGTAGGATCGCCGCCATCGCTTTCCGCGTCCCATAAGAGGAAAACTGCGGCAATTGGACAAGGCTCGGACAGGGGCAGGAGGCTTGCTCTCATACTTTCGGACAGGTGGTTTTGACACTCGTCAAATCTACACAGGCCCTCGGTTCGGAATTGGCGGTCAAATGTGTACATGTGCTTATTCACGGTACAGATGTAACACTTTTTTAGACCCACTGCGGCAATACTCGCCTCGAATGAAAGCCAGGGATGGTCTCCGGGCCTGAAAAGGTCTTGGCAAGGATGACGTCGAATAGCCGGATCGTGACATCCACGCCCGATGGGTTTGGATCGCTTTTTCGCGGCTTCGTGACGTTTCCTACCTGAGTATCGGGCTTTCATATGGCGCGTGGCAATCGCTGCCGCCCAAATGCAGTGAGAATAGGAAGCAGGCCCCATGTCTTTTCAGGATTTGTCCCTCAGCAAAAAACTCTACCTGACCTTCGTCGCGATCATGGCGGGGTGCTTCATTGCTTCTGCTGTCGTTTTTCTCCAGGGTCGGCAGGTCAAGGCGGCGCTTGAGGAACATGCTCAGATCGAACAGGTCGGCTATGCCTTGGATTTGACGCTCCAGGCGATGCTGGAAGAGGCGGTCAATCAACGGGGCTATCTGCTATTGGGGTCCGATAGCACCTATAAGGCCGTCTTCGACAGCCGCGACAAAATGTTGAAATCCCTGGACGATGCCCGCACTGCCGCTGCCGGTCATCAGGCCGTTCAGTCCATGCTGGACGATATCAAGACGGCGGCCGACAGATTTCACACGCAATTGGTCTTGCCGCAGCTGGAAGCCCGCAAGAGTGGGAAGACGGTGGAAGAGATTACGCGTGTCTATGCGTCGAAGGGCGAACTGGATGCGTTCCGCGATGCTGCCGCCAAGGCAAAGACCGTGGTGGTGGCAATGGGCAACGAGCAAAGGGGAATCCAGCGCGATGCGCAGTCGCGTCTTGAATTGGCGCTGCTGGCCGGTTGCGCGCTGGCCGGTGGCTTGGCTGTCTTGCTGATCTGGCTTCTGGCGCGTTCTATCGTCAACCCGATCACAGGTATGACCGTGGCGATGAGCAAACTGGCGTCCGGCGACCACGGCGTCGATGTCCCCGCTATCAACAGGGGCGATGAAGTGGGCCGGATGGCAAAGGCCGTGCTGGTCTTCAAGGATGCGGCGATTGAAAAACTGCGCCTGACCCAGGAAACCGATACCTTGCGCCGCCGCTCCGAGGAGGAGCAGCAGGCGGCCCAGGCGCAGAAACAGCAGGAGTCCGACGAGATCTCGTTCGTTGTCGTGCAATTGGCGGAAGGGCTTGCGGCGCTCGCCAATGGTAATGTCGCCCATCGCCTTACAACGCCCTTTGTCGAGCGACTGGATGGGTTGCGGGTGAATTTCAACGAATCCCTTTCCAAGCTCCAGGCGGCGTTGAAGACGGTGGGTGCCAATGCCCAGGCGATCAATGCCGGGGCGGCGGAAATTCGCGCCTCGGCGGACGATCTGGCCAAGCGGACCGAGCAGCAGGCGGCCTCGGTGGAAGAGACCGCAGCCGCCCTTGAACAGGTTACGCGCACGGTGAAAGACAGCGCACGGCGCGCCGAAGATGTCGGCCAGCTGGTGGCCACCACCCGCACCGGTGCTGAACGCTCCGGCCAAGTGGTGAGAAACGCCGTGGCCGCGATGACCGAGATCGAGAAATCCTCCGGCGAAATCGGCAATATCATCGGCGTCATCGAGGATATTGCCTTCCAGACCAATCTGCTGGCACTCAATGCTGGCGTGGAAGCGGCCCGTGCTGGCGAGGCAGGCAAGGGATTTGCCGTGGTAGCACAGGAAGTGCGGGCCTTGGCCGAGCGCTCTGCCAAGGCCGCCAAGGAAATCAAGGTTTTGATTGGCGCATCCTCCGCCCAGGTTGGGGCAGGCGTGTCGCTGGTCGGAGAGACCGGCCGCGAACTGGAGCAGATCGTTACGGCTGTTCAGCACATCAGCGAAAATGTCGCGGCCATCGTCACCGCCTCGCGGGAGCAATCGACGGGTCTCTCGGAGATCAACGTGGCTGTCACCGACATGGACAAGGGCACACAGCAAAACGCCGCCATGGTGGAAGAACAGACCGCAGCCAGCCATACGCTCGCCACGGAGGCCGATGCGCTGATGGATCTGTTGCGCCAGTTCAAGCTGGAGGATGGCCCGGGCATGGCCCAATATACCGCCTCGGCGGGTCCGGCTCATCCTGTCTCCAGCGCTGCATCGCAGCGTCCGGTTTCCTCTCCGGCTCGCTCGCTTGTTTCCAAGCTCGGCAAGGCCTTTGGGGGCGGCACAGCGGCAGCCGCCGTCAAACAGGAATGGTCGGAATTCTAGAATTTGTCTTACAGTCTATCCAACAATCGCCGCTGACGGGCTGCAAAAGGCAATTTCTGCGCTTGCCTGCTTGATTCGCATTTCCAAACGGAAAACCGCTTCGCACTTTTCCTGGAATGCTTGTACTCACGTACGTTAAGTACGCTCCGCTCCGGTTCTCGAAATCACCATTTTCGCCACGCCAACAGCAATTCTTGAACAGACTGTTAGGAAAAATGGGGCCTACGTTTCCCGAAGAGACAAACTGAACCCAAAAGATAGAGGATGACGAGTTCAACCTCCTCGCTACTCTTATACGAAGAGTCATTGAAGATGACTCTTCGTATTCCTTTTGCAAATATCTCAAGCGGTGCAAGCATTTGAGATGTTTGCAATGCCTTCAAGGCGAGGATGCGTCAGCATGTCAGCGCCTTGATATGAGAAGGTGGAGGGGAAGTCCGAAACGCTGCGGGTCTTTCTCCTTTCAGCTCGGTTCAACGCAGCGTTGAGCGGCGCAGCCAATGCGGTCGAGCCACCGCAATTGCCACCGAGAAAATCACCAGAATTAAAGGTTTGAAATCTTCGCTATCATTTTACAGTCGGGAGTTGAGGGCGAAGGGGAAAGCGCTTTTCCTTGGCTTCGACGATGAAAAGCCTTTGCCTGTCGTCCAGGAGTGTAAGCATTTTTCACATCGATACTTGTAACACGCATCTTTTGAGAGGCGTCAATTTCGCAGAGATAGGATCACTCTCTTATTTGCCAGAGTGTTTTTAAAATGATTCCAATAATTTACTGGTCAAAAATGCAAATTATAAGTGGCTTAATATACATCGACACGCACATCATAAAATTGATTTTTGTCAAAAATTCAGCATAAAGCGAAAGCAACTAAATGAGCATAAAGAAATATTCAGGCAGGAATAATATTCTATGTTTCAACTTGGAGATGTTGAAAATATGTTTCATGTATAAGAAATACGACATATCTAAAAATTAAAACAAAAACCATTATTCGCGCCTAGGTAGATTTTATACTAGGTCTTTTCACATGTATTTTCTTCAATGTTTAAAGGTTGTGCTTCGTGAGGAGGCGAATGTATTTATATTATTATAGATTTTTTAATGCATATACAATAAAACAAAAAACCGAGTGACGAGTTGCAATCAGGGGAGAGGGATTCCCAAGATTGTGTTTATCCCGGCATGATGCTGGACTGTCGCCGAATTAATCATGTTTTGAGATAGCAACGGCTCGCCTCTTGAAAGAATTCATCTCTTCAAGTTCGCGAATGAGGGAACTGGACGATGAAAATTCTGGATAATATACGGATCGTAGCAAAAATTGGACTGACATTTGCAATCTTGCTTGCTGTTAGTCTTGTTGTGAATGCGGTCAGCTGGCGTTCGCTCTCCAACCAGGAGCAATCGTCTGATTGGACTGTACATACCTATCAAGTGCTGCAAAAGATGGATGCCATCGTTGCCGCCATGGTCAATCAGGAAACCGGCATTCGCGCTTATCTTCTGTCGGAAGCTGATGAGAAATTTCTCGATCCGCAAAAGGCTGGCTTAAAGAATTATACTGATGCCTATGCAGCTGTTCGCAGCCTGACATCTGACAATCAGGTCCAGCAGAAGCGTCTCGCCGATCTCGATGCCATGGTTCAGGATTGGCAGACGAAAGTCGTTGCCAAGGAGCTTGCCCTGGCGAAAGACCCGGCGACCCGCGATCAGGGCCGCCAGTTGGAGATTTCCGGTGCGGGCAAGACCTATATGGATGGCATTCGCGCCAAGGCCAAGGAAATTGCCGATGAGGAAAGCGCGCTTCTCAGCGTGCGCCAGAAAGCTGCTGACGCCGCCGCCTATGATGCCCGCCGCAATATTCTGCTGGGCAGCGGTACGCTTGTCTTGCTGATCGGTTTGTCGCTTCTTCTCCTCAACAAGGGCATGATTGCGCCGCTGACCCGGATCACGGCGTCAATGCGCAGCCTTGCAACTGGTGAAACGGCAATCGACATCCCCGGCATTGGCCGCCGCGACGAAGTCGGTCATATGGCCGATGCGGTTGAAGTGTTCCGCAAGAATGCCATTGCCAATCGCGAGTTGGAAGAGCAGGCAACGGTCAACCGCCAGCAAACGGCACAGACCCAGGCTGCCCATCAACAGCGCGCGGAGCAGGAAGCGGCCAATTTGCGATTTGCAACGCAGACCCTTGGCGAGGGCTTGAAGCGCCTGGCGCAGGGCGATGTGTCCTTCCAGCTCAACGATGCTTTCGCCGCTGAATATGAATCGCTGCGCCAGGATTTCAACGCCTCGCTGGAACAGCTTGGAACAACGCTCGGCTCCGTCCTCCAGACCGTCGAAGGCATGGAAAACGGCACCCGTGAAATTGCCGATGGCACGAATGATTTGTCCAAGCGGACCGAGCAGCAGGCAGCAGCCTTGGAAGAAACAGCGGCGGCGCTCGACCAGATCACCGTCAATGTGACCAATTCCTCGCAGCGCACGGAAGAAGCCCGCTCTGTGGCGATTACCGCCAGCCAGAACGCCGTGCGGTCGTCGGAAGTCGTCAATCAGGCCGAAAACGCCATGAAGCGGATCGAGGAAAGCTCGCAGCAGATTTCCAACATCATCGGCGTGATCGATGAAATCGCCTTCCAGACCAATCTTCTGGCACTGAATGCCGGTGTCGAAGCAGCGCGCGCCGGTGAAGCCGGTAAGGGCTTTGCGGTTGTCGCCCAGGAAGTGCGTGAACTGGCGCAACGGTCTGCCCAGGCTGCCAAGGAAATCAAGGGTCTGATCCAGAACTCCTCTTCGGAAGTCGATAGCGGCGTCAAGCTGGTGCGGGAAACCGGTGTTGCCCTGAAGTCGATCGGCGATCACGTGGTCCAGATCAACCAGTTGATGGAGGCAATCGCCACATCGGCACGGGAACAGTCCACCGGTCTTGCCGAAGTCAATTCGGCGGTCAACCAGATGGACCAGACGACGCAGCAGAATGCGGCCATGGTCGAGCAATCGACCGCCGCTGCTGCAGCTCTTGCCACCGAAGCCAACCGTCTGAAGACGCTTGTCAGTCAGTTCCAACTTGCGGGTCGGAGGTCATCATTTGCCGGACATCCGGCAGTTGCCAGCGCATCGCAGCGTCCAATTGCCTCACCCGCCCGTGCTCTTGCCTCCAAGATCGGCAAGGCTTTCGGCGGAGGCGCATCGTCCGCCGCCGTGAAACAGGAATGGGCGGAATTCTGATCGAACTATCCACCATCATCGGTGACTGTACGTCAACAAAACTCCGCTTGCTTCATAGCCAGCGGGGTTTTGGTGTTTAAGGCGGTGTGGATTATCGCCTGCTGAAAGGCGACCTTCGGCTATGCCAAACTATCCTGGGCCAAGGCATCGCGCGACAGCGCTGTGAACACCGTTGAAACAATGCCCTTGGCGTCTAGTCCGGCCTTTTCATACATGACGTCAGGCTTGGCCTGATCCATCCACAGATCCGGCAGAACCAGGCTGCGGACTTTGAGGCCGTGGTCAAGCAGACCCTCATTGGCCAGCATATGCAGGACCTGAGATCCGAACCCGCCAACTGCACCTTCCTCGACCGTGATCAGAACGGCATGGTGGCGGGCAAGCTGGCGGATCAGGTCGAGATCGAGCGGCTTGGCAAACCGGGCATCGGCAACCGTGGTCGGCAGGCCGGCGGCATCGAGATCTTCTGCCGCGACAAGACATTCGGCCAGCCGCGTGCCGAAGGACAGCAGCGCCACTTTCGAGCCTTCCTTGATGATCCGGCCCTTGCCAATTGGCAAAATCTCGCCGCGCTCCGGCATCTGCACGCCAACGCCTTCGCCGCGTGGATAGCGGAAGGAAATCGGACCCTCATCATAGGCGGCGGCGGTGCGCACCATATGCTTCAGCTCCGCCTCATCCGCTGCCGCCATCACCACGAAACCGGGCAGGCTGGCGAGAAAGCCGGTATCGAACGATCCGGCATGGGTTGGCCCATCGGCACCGACGAAACCGGCGCGGTCGATGGGAAAACGCACTGGCAAGCCTTGGATGGCGACGTCATGCACGACCTGATCATAGCCGCGTTGCAGGAAAGTCGAGTAGAGCGCGCAGAACGGCTTGTAGCCCTCGGCGGCAAGGCCTGCGGCAAAGGTCACGGCATGTTGTTCGGCAATGCCGACATCGAAGGTCCGTTCCGGGAACAGGTTTTGTAGCTTATCAAGCCCGGTGCCTGATGGCATGGCGGCGGTAATGCCGACGATCTTGTCGTCAAGGCGGGCTTCTTCCACCAGCGCGTCGGCAAACACGGCGGTATAGCTCGGCGCATTCGGCTTGGCCTTGGCCTGGGTACCGGTGATGACATCGAAAGTGTTGACGCCGTGATATTTGTCGGCGGCTGCCTCGGCAGGCGCATAGCCCTTGCCCTTCTGGGTCACCACATGGATCAGCACCGGCCCCTTGGCATTGTCGCGCACATTGCGCAACACCGGCAGGAGATGATCAAAGGAATGGCCGTCAATCGGGCCGATATGGTAAAAGCCCATTTCCTCGAACATCGTGCCGCCGGTTACATAGCCGCGCGCATGCTCGACGGCGCGGGTAATGGCTCGGTCGATATTCTTGCCGAGATAGGCGGTCAGTTTTTTGCCGATCTCGCGCATGCCCATATAGGTGCGCCCGGAGGCAAGCCGCGCCAGATAGGCGCTCATCGCGCCAGTTGGTGGGGCAATCGACATGTCATTGTCGTTGAGAATGACGATCAGCCGCGCATCCAGCGCGCCAGCATTGTTCAGCGCCTCAAAGGCCATGCCCGCCGACATCGCCCCGTCGCCGATCACAGCGATGACCTTGCGGTCGGTCTGGCCAAGCTCGGCTGCCACGGCCATGCCAAGGCCTGCCGAAATGGACGTGGAGGAATGGGCTGCGCCGAACGGATCGTATTCGCTCTCAGCCCGTTTGGTGAAGCCCGAAAGCCCATGTTCCTGGCGCAGCGTGCGGATGCGCTCTCGCCGCCCGGTCAGGATCTTGTGCGGATAGCATTGGTGTCCGACATCATAGATCAGCCGGTCTTCCGGGGTGTTGAAAACCTTGTGGATGGCGAGCGTCAGTTCCACCACGCCAAGCCCGGCGCCCAGATGTCCGCCCGTCACCGACACGGCATCGATCATCTCGTCGCGCAGTTCACGCGCCACTTGGGGCATGTCCTTATCTTCGATCTTGCGAAGGTCGGACGGAAACACGACCTGATCCAGCAACGGCGTGTTTGGCTTCGATGTCACAGGCTCCAGCCTCTTTTTCTCATCACTCGGTCTATCGGCTGCACAAGTTTCCTCCCGAATGCATTGCACGGCCTGAATGGTCCATGAATGGGGAAAATCATACAGTATTCAATGTCATTTGCCCGCGACCCCTGTTTGTTTCCCAGGCGCAGTGCGCCGCTGTCAATCAGGACGTTCAGGTCAATGATAGGGCAGATCCAGTAAAACTGCCCTGTTGATGCATATAGGACTTAAATGCCCCTCGGCAAAGGGACAAACGCATCTTCCTTGCTGTGGGCGTGCCAGGATCAGGCCTAGTCCTTGTCCAGCGGCTCGGCACCAACAGGCTTGCCGGCCCGGTCCAGCCTGATTTTCTCGATGCGGTTTTCGGCTGCCGACAGCAGCGCCTCGCAATGTTTCTTCAGCAACTCACCGCGCTCGTAGATCGAGATGGATTCGTCGAGCGCCACATCACCGCGCTCCAGCCGGGCCACAATGCTTTCCAGCTCGGCCACGGCCTTTTCAAAGGAATAAGCGGCAATATCGGCGGCGGCAACGTCGGTCATACTCAACCCTTCATCAATCTCGAAATATGCATGCCAGCCGACTCGGCCAGACCTTCCAGATCATAGCCGCCTTCCAGCAGGCTGACGACCCGGTTTTTGGCAAAGCGGTCGGCCACTTCCATCAGCCGCCCGGTTGCCCAGTCAAAATCCTCACCGACCAGATTGATCTGTGCCAGCGGGTCGCGGTGATGGGCATCAAACCCGGCGGAAATCAGGATGAGATCCGGGGAAAAATCATTGAGCGCCGTCAGCACCCGCGATTTGAACGCCTCGCGGAAATGGTCCGAGCCACTATTGGCAGACAGCGGTGCGTTGACGATGGTATTGTGTGGCCCAACCTCATCCTTCTTGCCCGTCCAGGGATAAAGCGGCATCTGGTGGGTGGAACAGAACAGCACGGATGGATCGTCCCAGAAAATATCCTGGGTGCCGTTGCCGTGATGCACATCCCAATCGACGATGGCGACCCGCTCGACGCCATAGACCTGCTGGGCATGGCGGGCAGCGATGGCGATGGTATTGAACAGACAGAAGCCCATCGCCTTGGTTTTTTCCGCATGATGGCCGGGCGGACGGCCCGCCACGAACACATTGTCGGCAGCACCGGTCATCACGTCGTCCACGGCGGCCATCGCCCCGCCGATGGCGGTCAGGGCGCATTGCAGGCTTTTCTGCGAGGCATAGGTATCGGCCTCCAGCTGGTTGATCCGGTCGTCCTCCTCCGGCACCTGCCGCATGACAGCGATGAAATGCTCTTCGGGATGGGCCAGCATGACAGCATCCTCATTGGCCTGCTGCGCCTGATGCCTTTCCAGCGCTGAAAAATTCGGATGCTCCAGGGCGATATTCAGCGAGCGCAGCCGGTCGGCCCGTTCAGGATGGCCTTCCGGCGTGTTGTGTTCCAGAAAGATCGGGTTTTCATAGAGCCGGGTTGTCATGACGCATCCTCCTGCCGCGCCAAACTTGCGCGACCAATCTCTTTTCCTTTACATGAGCGATCACGGCATGGAGGGCAAGGGCAATGGCGAAAAGAGAACGGCTTGATGTAACCGAAACGCTGATCGGCCTGCGCGATGTCGGGATCAGCGGACGGCTGAACAATAGCGCGCTGCTGGCGCTGTGCGAAGAAGCGCTCCACCGCTTCTGGCAGGCCCGGCCCGCAGAAGAGCAGGAGCCGGACTTTCGCGCCACCAAATTCGAGGCGCGTCTTTATGAAGCCCTGGGACCGGGCGACGCGCTGCGCTTCACCGTGCAGGTGGACAAGATCGGCGGCAAATCCGTCGGCTTCGCCATTGCGGTCGAAAGCGGCAAAACCCGCGCTGCCGACGTCGAGATCACCTGGACGGCTGTGAACAAAGACAGTGCCGAACCGGTGGCGCTATCGGAAGCGCTGCGGGATTGGCTGTATCAGTGGCTGCCATAATCATCAGTCTGTCATCCATAACCCGGGCCGCTGTTTTGCTTTGCGAATGCGATACGCGGGAATGATGACAGACGTTTACACCCGCTTCGGCAATAGCGGATAGCCGACCATCACGGCGCGGGCGGCGAGTGCTGCGATGGCGGCCTTGATCAGGTCGCCGGGCAGGAAGGCCAGCGAGCCGATCAACACCTTGTCGATCGGGGTGCCGGCCACAAAGCTCCACCAGGGCATGCCGCAGGCATAGACCACGCCGATGCCGCCGAGGATGCTGGCGGCAAAGAAGCCGATTGTCTGGCCGCTGGCGGTGGAGGAGGCGCGGGCAAAGCGTTCAGCGGCAAGGCCGGTGACGAAAGCGCCGAGAACCCAACCGAAAATATAGCCGCCGGTGGCACCAAACAGCGCGTTCAGGCCGCCGTGACCGCCCGACAGCACCGGCAGGCCCATGGCGACCAGCAGCACGACCAGCGCATAGGCCAAGGCCCCGCGCTTGGCGCCGAGAATGCAGCCGGCCAGCATCACGCCCATCGACTGGGCGGTGATCGGCACCGGAATGAAGCCGAGCGGCACGGGCGGAATAAGCCCGAGGACAACAACGATGGCGGCAAACAGCGCAATCAGAACCAGGTCTCGCGTGGTCATGGTGATCTCCTCATCAGTCAGTTCTCTTTTCGTGACGGCGAATGCCGCGGGCGTCAATGGCCTCGGCGATAGAATCGGCCTCTTTCAGTGCCAGAATAAACAGCGGCCCCAGCATCCGGTGCAGCCGCACGGGAATGCCGCGGGCCTGATGCGCGGCCTTCAGCGCCTCATATCGATCTGCGATGTCAGGCACGAAGCGCAGGGTCAGCCCCAGCGCCAGGCTGATATCGGCGGCCCGGACCAATCCCAGCCGGTCGAGCGGGGCCAGCAGCCGGTCAAGCGTCTCCATGAAGGCACCAAGCGAGGTTGTTGCTGTAATAGCTGAGGCGAGAAACAGGATGGCGAGCAGCCGCAGCGTCAGCGTTGCCGAGGTGATAAGATCCAGCGCATAGATGTTGAACAGGCCAAGCGCGGCAATGCTGATCAGCATCGGGCGGATGCGCCGCAAGGCCGCCCGCACGTCAAGCCCCAGGCTGAAATAAAGCGCGCCGGTGGCACAGGCTGCTGTGGCCTGGAGCGGCATGGACAGGCTGAAGGCAAGGCCAAGGCCGAACACCAGCAGGATGGCCAGTTTCGCCCCGACCGGCATCCGGTGCAGCCAGCTATCGCCCTCGACATGCAGGCTGTTCAACATGCGGCGATCTCGCGGTAGCGGGCAATGGCGTCGCTGGCCGGACCATCAAAGGCAAGCTTGGCGCGGTGAAACACCAGCACCCGCGAAAACCCGGCGATCAGGTCGAGGTCGTGGCTGATCACCAGCGCCTGTTCCTCCAGCGCCTCGATGGTGCCAGCCACCAGCGCCCGGTTTTTCAAATCGAGCTGGTTGGTCGGTTCATCGAAAATCACCAGACCGGGCCGGGTGACCAGAACGGCGGCCAGCGCTGCCAATTGCAGCTCACCGCCGGAGAGTTCATGCGGGCGGCGGCGCAGCAGATGGGTTATGCCGAGCCTTGCCGCAACGCTGTCCACGGCCTCGTCCAGTGCCTTGCCTTTCAGCCCACGTGCCTTTGGCCCCATGGCAATATCCTCACCGATCAGCGGCAGGATGATCTGATTGGCCGGGTTCTGGAAGATGAAGCCGGTGCGTGCCTGCACGGCCTTGGCGTCTTTTACCGTGTCCAGCCCATCCAGTGTCACATGGCCAGCACTCGGCTTGACCAACCCATTGATCAGCCGGGCAAAGGTGGATTTGCCTGATCCATTCAGGCCGATGACCCCGATCCGCTGTTCGCCGACGGTGATGGTCAGCGGTTCGAGCGCCACATGGCCGTCGAAACTGGCGCTGGCCTGATCGAAATGGATCTGCACGATGTCGATACCCTATCATTGCTGCCCTGTTCTATAGCCCGCAGAACGGCAAAGGCAAATCCGGGTTTTTCCCATTTACAGCCGCCTTGCGATTTGATCGGATGGGTTATCCGACCCATTCCCGAAGGACCCGCCCGTGACCTCATCCTTTCATCAGCCTGTCGATGCCGCTGAAGTGCCGCGTTTTGCCGGACATGCCACCTTCATGCGGCTGCCTGCCGTGACCTCGGCTGAAGGGCTTGATATCGCGCTGATCGGCATTCCCTGGGATGGCGGCACCACCAACCGGGCCGGTGCCCGCCATGGGCCGCGCGAGGTGCGCAACCAATCCAGCCTGATGCGCCGGGTGCATCATGTCTCAAAAATCGAGCCGTTCAGCCTTGCCAATATTGCCGATGTGGGGGATGTGACCGTCAACCCCATAGACCTGATGCTGGCGCTTCAACAGATAGAAGACGGCGTGGCGGCAGTTGTCGCTGCCGGTGCGCTGCCGCTCTGCGCCGGGGGCGATCATTTGACGACACTGCCGGTGCTACGGGCGGTGGCGAAATCTCAGCCAGTCGGGCTCATTCATTTCGATGCCCATTCCGATACCAATGACAGCTATTTCGGCGGCCAGCGCTTTACCCACGGCACGCCCTTTCGCCGTGCCATTGAGGAGGGCCTGCTCGATCCGAAACGCATGGTGCAGATCGGCATTCGCAGCTCCAATTACGAAGTTGACGAGCATCAATGGGCCAAGGACCAGGGCATCCGTATTATTTATATGGAGGAATTCGTCGCCCGCAGCGTGGCAGACGTGATGGCGGAAGCCCGCGCCATTGCCGGTGATGGCCCGACCTATGTCAGCTTCGATATCGACTGCATTGACCCATCGATGGCGCCTGGAACCGGCACGCCGGAAATCGGCGGCTTCCTGACCCGCGAAGTGCAGGCCATGGTGCGGCTGCTGGAGGGCGTCAATATTGTCGGTGCCGATGTGGTGGAAGTCGCGCCACCCTTCGATGTCGGCGGTATGACGGCGCTGGCCGGTGCTACCATGATGTTTGAACTGCTCTGCATCATGGCGAAAGTGGTGGCGGATCGGCGTTGAAAGCACTTTTCAAGAGAAAACCATCTTGAACAAAAAGAGAACATGCCCTATCGTCACCCCATGGCGATAGGGATAGACAACAGGACAGCACGGCGGATTTTTTTGGAGCGGCAGGGGCTTTCCCGGCCACCGGGGCGAGCGTTGAACCGCCAGGGCCTGCTGGCACTGATTACCGATCTCGGTTTCGTGCAGGTGGATAGTATCGGCACGGTGGAGCGGGCGCATCACCAGATCCTGTTTTCGCGCAATCAGACCTACCGGCGCGAAGATCTGACGGCATTGCTGGAGCAGGACCGGCTGCTGTTCGAGCATTGGACCCATGATGCCTCAATCCTGCCTTCCGCTTTTTTCCCCTATTGGAAACACCGGTTCCGGCGCGAGGAAAGCCGGATTCTGGAGCGTTGGCGCAGTTGGCGCGAGCCGGGCTTCGAGGCGGCTTTCGAGGAAACCCACCGGCGGATTACCGAGGGCGGCCCGGCCTTGTCGCGGGACATGAAGGAAGGCGACCATAAATCCGGCGGCTGGTGGAACTGGCATCCGTCGAAAACCGCGCTGGAATTTCTGTGGCGCACCGGCAAGCTATCGATTTCCGGCCGGGACAATTTTCAGAAGATCTACGATCTGACGGAGCGCTGCATTCTTCCCGACCATTTGCAGGCCGAGGTGACGCATGACGCGTTCATTGATTGGGCCTGCCGCGAAGCGCTGATCCGGCTGGGCTTTGCCACGTCAGGTGAAATCGCCGCCTTCTGGAATCTGGTCAGCCCGCAGGAGGCAAAACTCTGGCTGGAAACCCATCGCGCTGAGCTTGAGGAGATCGAGATTGCCCCTGCCGATGGTGGAAAGCCGCGCCCTTCCTTCGCGCTGGCGGATCGGCTGGAAACACTGACCACTCCGCCAGAGCCGCGCGCCCGCATCCGGGTGCTCAGTCCCTTCGATCCGCTGATCCGCGACCGCGCCCGTACCGAGCGCCTGTTCGGCTTCTTCTACCGGATCGAGGTGTTCGTGCCGGAGCCGAAACGGCAATATGGCTATTATGTCTTTCCGCTGCTGGAAAGTGACCGGCTGATTGGCCGGATCGATATGAAAGCCAACCGCAAGGCCGGTACACTGGACGTGAAGCGGTTATGGCTGGAGCCGGGCATCAGGCCCTCGACCGGACGGTTGGAAAAGCTTGACCAGGAATTGACCCGGCTTGCCCGCTTTACCGGGGTGGAGACGGTGAGCTACGGGGAGGGTTGGCTCAGTCCTTGAGCGGCTTGCCGGCGCGATCCGTGAGGATCTTCACAAAATTCACCTTGGTCATCATCATGTCCTTATCGGCATAATGGACAATCTCATCGGGAGAGCGGGTGCCGACCACCAGATAGACGCAATCCGTATTGGAGCGGTTTTCCAGGCAGTGGCTGAGGGGAACGCCCGCCTTGAAGGTTGCGGCATCGCCCGGCGTCATCTCTGTAATTGTGTCACCTTCCAGCAAGGTGGCAGTCCCCGTGAGCATATAGATGAACTCATCTTCCTGCTCATGCCAGTGTTTGTGAGACGAACGGGAGCCGGGCGGCAATGTTTCAAGGAGCGCGCCGAATTGTGTCAGGCCGCCCGCATCGCTTAAGCGCCGTGCACTGTAGGGGCCAAGTTCAGCGTTGATGCCCTCGGCGGTGCCAATATCCAAGGCGGCGTTTTCAGCTTTGATAACAGGCATGGTTTCCTCAACCGTTTATCAGTTGTTCCATACCGAGAGATAACGCAAAAAAGGGTGTGCCGCCACACACCCTTCTTTCGCATAGCCATGGCAAAGCCGTGGCTACTCCTCGTCCGTATCCATATATTCCAGATAATGCGCTTCGATCTGCTGGATCGGAGATGCTGCTTTTGCCTCGTCGATGGCCGCCGAGGCGCCGGTTTTCACACCAGCTGTTTTCTTGGTCGAATCCAGGCTCCAGAGCGCGTTGGCCAGGGAGGCAGACAATAGCGTGCTGGTGGAATTTCCACCGGCAGAGCGCGAGCGGGGCGTGGTCGCAGACTCTACGGCAACATCTTCGACGCTGGACGCGCCATGAATGTAGCGGCTCTGATACTGTGAATTGCCAAGGCTGCTGTCGATCCTCATCGCAGGCCCTTTCTGTTCGCTTCGTTAACCCTTTATTAACGAACGAAGCTTGCGCGAGGCTTGCGTCAGATCCGGTTTTTTCGAGAAATTGTGGAGCCGGTAGGCATTTGCACTAGATCTAGTTTTATCAACATTTTCTACTGAAGAAAATACGAATTTCCCGACAGTTTTGTTAGAATTTGTAAAGATCAATTCGAATTATACAACTATTAGGCGCTCGAGACCTGCAAGACTTGAACTATACTACGGTGGGAAGCTTCGCCGACAATGCCTTCAGGCAAAGCTCGAAAGCCGTCAGGTCGCTATAGAGCTGATCGGCTTGCGCCTGATGGGTAAAAATCGGCCCGCCACGACGTTCGATCCCGCCATGCAGCATAAGATTTTCGATCATATCGAAATCCTCCAATGACAGACCATCCGGCCCGCGCTTGCGCTGATCAGGACCGAGCGTCACCTTGCCCTGATAAAATCCGGCGGTGCGGGCATAGTGATTGTCGATGATATTGGTATAGGCAGCGACGAGCTTGCCCTGCGCGCACATATAGCCCAGCTCGAAAGCCGTGCCGGGATCGGCGGCAATGCCACGAAACGGAGTGAGATTGGCGATCACCCCATCGGCCCGGTTCATCATATCCTCATCGACGGCACTGATTTTCAACCCGAACGCATGCAAGGTCGGGGCCGGCTCAATGGAAATATCACCGGGGCAGATCGGCTCGAACCCATAGACCCGTGTCATCGTCGCCTTGGCATCGAGCACCTCGCGGGCATCAGCGAGAAACACTTCGGGACCGGCGAGATAAAGCTTCAGTGACATGGATTGGGTTCCTGAAAAACTCATTTCTCCGCGCAACCTTGCCCTGCGAGACCTTATGATGCGCGTATAATCATGGGTATGGCCAGGCTTCAGGCGATCTCGGTTTCCGAAATCTTGATGCCAAAGCCCTCCAGGCCGACGTAATGGCGTTCACGCGAGGCCATCAGCCGGATCGAGGTGACGCCGAGATCTTTCAGGATCTGGGCGCCGAGGCCGATTTCCAGCCATTCGCTTTCGCGCGTCTGGGCTTCCTGATGGGCCTCGCGGTCATGCATGCCTCCCCTGGCCGTCGTGGAGGCGCCGACGCCGACGGAGCCTTCGCGCAGATAAACGATAATGCCGCGGCCTTTTTCTGCGATCCGTTTCAGCATGCTATCGATCTGGCGGGCACCGCCGAACACATCGGCACCGACATTTTCCAGATGCAGGCGTACCGGAATATCGACGCCGTCGCGGATGTCACCGAACACCACCGCCAGATGCTGCATCGGATCCCAGGGTAGGGAATAGGCATGGGCCTTGGCCGGGCCATAAGCCGTCTGGATCTCGAAGGTCGACATCAGCTGGATCAGGGTTTCCTTGCGCTGGCGATAGGCAATCAGGTCGGCGACCGAGATCTGTTTCAGCTTGTGCTTTTCGGCAAAGGCCGAGACCTGCGGGCCGCGCATCACCGTGCCGTCGTCATTGACCATTTCCGAGATCACGCCGATCGGCGGCAGGTTGGCCAGCCGGCAGAGATCGACAGCTGCTTCCGTATGGCCTGACCGCATCAACACGCCACCTTCGCGCGCCACCAGCGGGAAAATATGGCCGGGGCGGACGAAATCGGCGGGACCGACATTGGGATTGGCGAGATTGCGAACTGTGAGCGTCCGGTCATCAGAGGATATGCCGGTCGTGGTGCCATGCTTGAAATCGACGCTGACCGTAAAGGCTGTCGTATGGGCGCTGTCGTTTTCGGCGACCATGGCCGACAGGTTCAGCCGCTTGGCTTCCTCCTTCGGCATTGGGGTGCAGACGATGCCTGACGTATGGCGGATGATGAAGGCCATTTTCTCCGACGTGCAATGTACGGCGGCAACGATCAGGTCACCTTCGTTCTCGCGGTCGTCGTCATCGGTGACAATGACGATTTCACCGGCTTCAAAAGCCCGGATAGCGTCAACGACACGGGTCTGCTCATAGGTCATGATGATTTCCTTACTTCAAACGACCGGTTTGGCCACGGTCGCGCAGATAATGATCCGCCAGCGCACACGCCACCATCGCCTCGCCAACCGGCACGGCCCGGATGCCGACGCAGGGGTCGTGGCGGCCCTTGGTGCGAATATCGACATTCCGGCCCTGCGAATCGATGGACTGGCGCTCGGTGAGGATGGACGAGGTCGGCTTGATGGCAAACCGCGCCACAATGGGTTCGCCAGTGGAAATTCCGCCGAGAATGCCGCCAGCATGGTTGGACAGGAAAATAGGCTGCCCGTCATTGCCCATCCGCATCTGATCGGCATTTCCCTCGCCGGTGATTTCGGCGGCACCAAAGCCATTGCCGATTTCAACACCCTTGACGGCATTGATCGACATCAGCAGCGCGGTAATATCCTGGTCCAGCTTGGCATAGATCGGGGCGCCCAGCCCGGCCGGCACGCCTTCGGCCACCACCTCCACCACGGCTCCCACTGAGGAACCCTGCTTGCGGATCTGATCGAGATAGTCTTCCCAGACGGGGACGATCTTCGGGTCCGGTGCAAAGAACGGATTATTGCCGACCTCGGCCCAATCCCAATTGGCACGATCGATCTTGTGGGTGCCGATCTGTACCAGCGCGCCGCGAATGGTGACGCCGGGCAGAACCAGGCGGGCAATGCCGCCCGCTGCCACCCGCGCTGCCGTTTCGCGCGCCGAGGAGCGTCCGCCACCGCGATAATCTCGAATGCCATATTTCAGGTCGTAGGTATAATCGGCATGGCCGGGGCGATATTGCTGAGCGATTTCGCCGTAATCCTTGGATCGCTGGTCAGTATTGTCGATCATCAACGAAATCGGTGTGCCGGTGGTGATCATCGAGCCGTCGTCCTGCGGCATGACGCCGGAGAGCACTTTGACCAGATCGTCTTCGCGCCGCTGGGTGACGAACCGCGACTGGCCGGGTTTGCGCTTGTCGAGCCAGACCTGCAGGTCTTCGAGCGTGAACCTCAGGCCGGGGGGACAACCATCCACCACCGCGCCAAGGGCTGGACCATGGCTTTCGCCCCAGGTGGTGACACGGAAAAGGTGACCGAAACTATTATGCGACATATGCTGAAACCGGGTCCGCTTTGCCAGGGGATAAGCCCTGCCTTTTACAAGGCCCCACTCTTAGTAGAAAAGCCGCAAGCGTGAAAAGGCTTTCTTTGCGGCAATGGTGCAAAAACCGGAAAAGCTTTGCGTGAGTTGGAGCTTATGATGCCATCTGACGGTCTGTCTGCAAGGCGAAACGGCCGAACTCCTCGAAGGGCAGCGGTTTTGCAAAAGCGTAGCCTTGCAGAAGGTCGCAACCCAGTTCGCGCAGGATCTGTGCGTGGGCGGTGCTTTCGACGCCTTCGGCCACGGTTGCCACCCCCAGAGAACGGGCAATGTCGATGATCGAGCGTACCATGGCCCGTTCCCGGCTGGAATTGAGCAGGGGCATCACCAGTTGCCGGTCGATTTTCAGCCGCTTGGGTTGCAGTTTCAAAAGGCTGATGATCGACGTGTGGCCAGTGCCGAAATCGTCGATTTCGATGTCGATGCCCAGCGCTTTGATCCGCTCGATATTGGTGGTGGCAATATCCTCGCTTTCATCGAGAAAGATCGATTCGACCAGTTCGAAGGAAATTTCACCGGGCGAAATGCTGAGGCCTTCCAGCGTCTCGATCAGCCCGGCATCATGCAGCCGACGGGACGAGACATTAACGGAAATCTTGGGGAGTTTCACACCCATGGCGGCCCAGCGCATCTTGTCCTTCAGCGCCAGTTCCAGCACGATCTGGTCGATACGTGCCATGACATTCAGGTCTTCCGCTACTTTCAGGAAGCTATTGCTGGGCAGGATGCCGCGGGTCGGATGCTGCCAGCGGACCAGCGCCTCGGCGCCGACCAGTTCCATGCTGTTGGCGCAGAATTGCGGCTGATACCAGGCGGTGATCTCGTCATTTTCCAGAGCGTGCAGCAATTCATCGGCGATACGCTTCGAGCTGACAATATTGGCCTGGAGATTTTCGGTGAAGAATTGGAAACAGTTGCGACCCTGCCGCTTGGCTTCATAGAGCGCCAGGTCGGCATTGATCAGGATCTTTCGGGCATCGGTTCGCAGTCCCTTGGCCTCGGCAATGCCGATGGAAACGCCGCAGCGACAGATGAAGCCCTCGAAATCCACGGGTATGTTGATGTCCTGGATGATGCGTTCGGCAAGCTCGGCGGCGGCCTTGGCATCGATTGGTCCATGCAGCAAAACCACGAATTCGTCCCCGCCAATCCGCGCCACCAGATCGCCGCTGTTCATGTGGCGCGATAGAACCCGTGCCGCATTGACCAGCATGGCATCGCCTGCGGCGTGGCCCAGCGTGTCGTTGATTTCCTTGAACCGATCCAGATCGAGATGCAGAATGGTGAAGCGGCTTCTGTTTGCCTGGGACTGCCGCGTCAGGCTATCCAGGGCGATATCCAGCTTGCGACGATTGGCAAGGCCGGTCAGCGGATCATGCAAGGCATTGAATTCGATCCGGTTCTTGGTCAGTTCAAGCTCGATATTGCGCGCTTCCGCCTCGGCCTTCGCCGTGCGCAATTCTTCCGTCAGCAGCACATCAGCTGTCACATCGAAGCTGATGCCGATCAGCTTTTTGCGTCCGTTGCGGTCAATATGCACCTGGCCAACGGAACGCACCCAGCGCGTCCCGCCCTTTTCCAGCGGCACCCTTTGGCTGGTGTTGAGGCGCGTATGTTGCTCTACTGCGTTGCGCGCGGCTTCCATCAACATCTCATGATCGTCTTTGTGAACCTTGCTCAACCACAGGGCGTCGGAGATGTGGCCGGTGGTGACCGGAATATTGTAGAGATGGCACATGCGTTCGTCCCAGACGGTGTGGCCTGTGGAAAAATCATGTTCCCAGACGCCGCAGCCATAGGAATCCAGAGCCAGTTCAAACCGATAGGACAGGCTTTCCAACTGCTGCTCTCGGATGGACAATTCGTCCAGGGCCAGTTCCAGTTCCGCATTCTTGATGTCGGAACTCTCCTTGGCAGCCCGTAGATCGTTTTGCATGGCGACATCGGCAGTAATGTCCCAGACGAGACCCGTCACACGGTTATGCCCGGAGGCATCCGCATGGCTGCCGACGGAGCGCAAGGTGCGGATCGCGCCGCTCTCCAGCACGACCCGGTAATCCTGGCTGTTTTCGCCTTGCTGGCAGGCCATAACATGGGCTTGCGCCTTGGCGCGGTCTTCCGGATGCACGGTTTCCAACCAGCGGGTCATGTCCTGATCGAGATCGCCGCCGCTGCCTGCTCCATGCAATTGTGCGGCACGGCTGTCTTGATGGAGGGTCGGATTGCCGGTTGCAAGTTCCCACATACCGATATTGGAACTGTCCATTGCCAGTTCGAAACGCCGGGTCAAGGCCCGGTACTTGTCTTCCATCTGCTGGAGCGCGCGCCGGCGTTTGGCGCGGGAGATGAAAAGTATTGCTATGCCGCAGAGCGGTGCTGCAAAAGCCAGATCCACGGCAACCAGCGTCATGACGAAATTACTGTGATCCTGCGGTTTCTGCTGCCAGCCTGCCCGGGGGCGGCCATACACTTGCAGCGTCCCGCCTTGAAGCGCCATGGTCAGTATTTCCGGGTTTTCCCCGGTCATGTTCTGCTTGGCCAAATCCGGCCTGGTCAAATCCTGTGCCGCGAGCGACGGGCTACCAAAAACAGTGCGCGGACCGGATGCGGTCTGCACCATGACGGCAATCTCGACGGCCGGTCCGTTGCCGACCGGAGCGGTGGCGCCATCGGCGATGGCGGACTGGATGAATTTGGCGGTATCCAGAATGGCACGGACATGGATAGGGGAGGGCGTCACATCGGCGGCGGTGAGATCCAGTTGCAATTGCCCGTCATCCAGCAATTGCATATCCGTGCCCGGATCCAGGCCGATCGTCATATTGCTGTTGGGGGAGAGCCCTTGCTGCGTCCACACCTGTTCTATGACAGTGCCGCGGGCCAGCACCAAAGCTCGAAATTCCGGACGTTCCCTTAGAATACCGCGAACAAGCCCCTCCGTTTGCGGCGAGGCCAATGCGCCTTCAAGCGGTGACAATGCATGGACAAGATGCCGAAGCGCGAAGAAATTCTCCTCGGTTCTTTGGGTCATCATCCCGCTGACCCGCTGCAGGTCCGCTTGGACTTGCCTGCGCAATTGGCTGCGGTAGTCGGTGATATTGAGATAACCGATATAGGCAAGCAGGCTTGTCAGCAGGACAAACGCCAGGGCCAATAACGCCATCGCCACATTGCTGGAACGGCGTGTTTGGAGATCGGCGGGATTTGCGAATTCTGTCATTATCCTGCCATACACATTATACCGAGTCATCGAAGATGCTCACACATCTTCGGCTGATAAGAATTTCTGATATCTCACATGCAGCAGAGACGTTGTGCTCGGCCATTTATTCTGCCTGAAACATCTGATGCTATGCTTTGATCTTAGGTAATATGATATTGTAACGGTTGTTAATTTAGCATTTATATTAGTTGAAATCAGTGGGATTTAAAAGGTATCGTCAATAAAACGTGAGGGAGGGGATGGTGCTGTTCATGACTGAAACATTGGTGCAGGACAGTCTGCTGTGTTCAGTGGTGGGAATGCTTGCATCCGCCTTTGTGGATGGCTTTTGATCTGTTGTTTGCCGTTTGTCTTTTCGGAAAAAATATGCAGTAGAATTTTCCTTAAGAAAAGTGGATTCCAGTTTTCTGCGCGATGCTGTAGAGCTTTGCGGTAAAATAAAAAATCTGGGCGTGAGATGCTATCCTGGAATATCGCACCACGCTTTAATACCAAGTTATCGAAGATGCTCGTGCGTCCTCACTTGACAAGATTTTCGAATATCTCAAATGCGGCAACGTCTTGAGATATTCGAAAACGGAATCCGAGCTGCCACCTCAATGACTCTCCTGATGAGTGCAGGGGATAAGTGCTGGCGAGGGGAAAATTCTGCCACATTCGGAGGCTTATTTGCAAGTACGTGACGATTCTAGACCGAAAGCAGGGGCAAAAACCATGCGCTTCCTTATAGCTATGCTGTTGCTGGCCGGCAGCCTGTTTTCGCCAATGGGTGCGCTTGCGCAAAGCGATGACGTGGAATCGACCATCAAGTCGATCAGCACCGAAAAGCTGACCCTGACGCTGGAGGATGGCAAAACCTATTCGGTGCCAGCGGAATTCAATTTCGACGGCCTGACGACCGGCGTCAAGGTTGTGGTTTATTACACCATGGTCGATGGCAAGCGCGTTGTGGACGATTTGCAGGTCGTGAACTGACGCCGATCTGTCAAAGCCAATTCAGGCTATTGTTTTCAAGGTCGATCAGAAGAATTTTGTCCTGGGGGATTGGCATGGCGCAGGCCTCGTTGGCATCGACATTGCCAATCAGCCGGAACAGGCTGCGGATAACGCCGCCATGGGTCACGGCCACGGTTGGCTGGCGGACTGAGGCAAGCCAGGCACCGGTGCGCCAGGACAGGATCTCATAGCTTTCAGCCCGTTGGCCAGGAGCAATGAAGTCCCATTTGCCCTGGGATCGCTGTTTGACCCGCTCTGGGTACAGCTCTTTCAATTCGCGGGTTGTATGACCTTCCCAGTCGCCAAAACAGATTTCCTTCAACCGGTCGTCGAGCCGGTAACGCTCGGGTTCAAGACCCATTTCGGTGCGGACCCGCTGCATGGTCTCGCGGGTGCGGCCAAGAGGGGAGGCGACGAAGTCGAATGTATCGACTGTATCGCCCAGCACATGGCGCAGGGTTTCGCCATTGCGCATCGCCTGGCCACGGCCCGTGGCGTTCAGCGGAATATCCGTCTGGCCCTGAAACCGACCTTCGGCGTTCCAGTCCGTCTGTCCGTGGCGAATGACGTAAAGCAGCACGGCAGACGAACCTTTCAAGCCCTGTTCTTGGTCTTGTTCCCGGCCTTGTGTCCGGGTCTTAATCCTTGACGACCGACATATCCGGCGCGTCCACGGCCTTCATGCCGACGGTGTGGTAACCGCAGTCGACGTGATGGACTTCGCCGGTCACACCGCTGGACAGGTCCGACAACAGATAGAGGCCGGATGTGCCGACTTCGTCGGTCGTGACATTGCGCTTCAGCGGCGAATTATATTCGTTCCACTTCAGGATATAGCGGAAATCGCCGATGCCGGAGGCTGCCAAAGTCTTGATCGGACCAGCCGAAATGGCATTGACCCGAATGCCGCGCTTGCCCATGTCGACGGCGAGATAGCGGACACTGGCTTCCAGCGCTGCCTTGGCCACGCCCATCACATTATAATGCGGCATGACTTTTTCCGCACCGTAATAGGTCAGCGTCAGCAATGCGCCGCCATCCTTGAGAATGGCTTCTGCCCGCTTGGCGACAGCGGTAAAGGAATAAACAGAAATATCCATGGTGCGGGCGAAGTTTTCGCGGCTGGTATCCAGATAGCGGCCGGTTAACTCGTCCTTGTCGGAAAAGGCGATGGCATGCACGACGAAGTCGATCTTGCCCCACTTGTCCTCGACATTCTTGAACACGGCATCGACGCTTTCCAGATCGGTCACGTCGCAATCGCCTGCCATGAAGCCCTCAAGCTCCTGGGCCAGCGGCTCGACACGCTTTTTCAACGCATCGCCCTGCCATGTCAGCGCAATCTCCGCGCCGGCATCCCGGCAGGCCTTCGCTATGCCCCATGCGATGGAACGATTATTGGCAACACCCATGATGATGCCACGTTTGCCTGCCATGAGGCCCGAAATTTGAGCCATTCGTTGCTCCCTAAGACTTCTATCGAACCTGCCTATCGCATAGGCCGATCCTTGGTTCAAGCTGTGCTACACCTGTCTTCATGGGAGAGAGGCAACAAATACTGTAAGGAGCCGTAACAAAGGGTGTGGCTATCACTGTGTGATTACAGCGAAATTCGGTTTAACCCGTCATTTTTCCGGGGGGCGGAAACTATAGGAAAAGCCCGTGCTTCATCACTTTCATCAGATCCGTGACTTTTTCGTCCGGTTTTTCCCAGAGCACGACCCTGATTTCCACCACCAGTGCGCCCCGTTCGTCCGGGCCGCTGGGCAGGCCTTCGCCTTCGATGCGAATGCTCTGGTCCGAGCCGGTCCAGGCCGGTACGGTAATGTCGAGCGGTCCTTGCGGCCCTTCGATCACCGTGTCGCATCCCAGCACGGCATCCTCAAGCTTGATCGGCACGACGCAGTGAATGTCATAGCCATCGACGCTGAAGGCAGGGCTTTTCAACACCCGCAGCGTGACCAGCACATCGCCGGTTAACATGCTCGGCACTTTCAGCCCCTTGCCGGACAGCCGGGCAATGCTGCCATCGGTATACCCTGCTTCCAGCGGCAGCCTCACCTCGCGTCCATCGCTGAGCTGGACGGAAATGGTGTTGTGTTGCAACAGGTCGTCAATGGCGATGGTGGCCTCGACCATGATGTCGGGGGCCTTTTCGAGAACCGGCGGCGCCGGTTTGCGAATGCGTCGCACCAGCGATGAAATCAGGCCAAGAACCGGAAGTGCAAAGCCGCGTGACCGGTTACCGTCTTCGCTCGCCTCGTCTTCACCTCGCCGCTGATCGGTCTGGGCAGCGCCGAAAATCTTCGAGACGGCATCGTCTGCCGCATCCGGGCTGGCGGGGCGGCTGGGGGCTGCCGTTTCGGCGGTGTCGGGAGCCGCTTTCGCGGTTTCCGGCTTTGCTGCGGCCTGGGGCTGGGCTTGAGCCTGCGTTTGAGCCTGGGCTTTGGCCGAGGCGTTGGCGCTTGCCGTTGCGTCGGCCGACGCATTGGCGGCCTGGGCTTCGGCCGATTGCGCGCGGGCGCGGGCGGCCTCAACCTTGACATTCAGCATTTCGGCGGCTTTTTCAGCCTTGGCCTTTTCCGCCTCGATGCGCGCCAGATCGGCCATGACGCGCTCCGCATTGGCCTTGGCCTGACGGGCGCGCTCGGCGGCCGCACGGGCTTCCTCGCGTTGTTGCATGATCGTCTGTTCGCGTTTCATGGCGTCCATTTTCGAGCGTTGCTGGTCGTAGCGGCTTCGTTTTGCGGGGTCCTTGAGCACATCATAGGCCTGCCCGATTTCCGCAAACCGTTGGGTTGCTGTTGGGTCCTCCCGGTTCTGATCGGGATGAGAGGTCTTGGCTTTCGAGCGCCAGGCAGCCTTGATCTCGTCAGTACCAGCATCGCGCTGCACGCCGAGAATGGAGTAGGGATCACGCATTTTACCACCAACCAAATACAAGAGCGGTTCAATTGAGATCTGTCCGGGTCACGACATCGCACCCGTAAGGGGAAATATGATGTACCGTAACACTTTCAATCTGTTGCGGAAATTTCAGAACAAAAGATTTTTGCCCAGCAATTTCGCAGAAAGGTGAATCATTCACGCTCATACGCGGCAAGCATTGTCTTTATATGTCTCGCCACGGGACATGATTATATTAGGAAGCAGATGCTAACCAGTGGTTACGCTTGGGGAATAATTCCTTGAATCAGGCTTTGATGCCAATGGAATTTACGCAATGGGTGCTGCCGTCAGCGGCTATGACCGTTAGTAAGTCATGGAAAGTCGGTGCAATCGGCGTTTTTACAGCACGGAATTGCCGATCTCAGGACTGCTTGTCGAAATTCACCAATTGCCACTGGCCATCGCCGGCCAGGCAGGTGCGGCCATAGAATTTGGCAATGCCGTCATAGGCATGGCGGCTGGTGACGAACACCCGGCAGATCACGCCATTGCTGCGGTCCTCGGAAATCGAGTCGATCACACCGGCGCTTCCCGTTGTGGTATTGGCCCAGGGAACCGGGCTCAGACCCAGTTTTTCAAGATCGGCGGAAGAAACCGCATTGCGAACCGTATCCTGGTCGGACCGCTTTTCCGGTTCGTTTGGAATGGTGCCGGTCGAAATCGACCGATCAACCTTAGGCGTATCGCCTCCGAAGTCCATGACGCCACCGACACAGCCGCCCAACATGAGGCAAAGCGCCGCCATGGCCATAAAACGACCGCTGGTGGCCCAGCGTCCCTTTCTGCATCGATCCGGCTTTGCTATGTCTCTCAAGACCTGTCCTGTCCTTCATGCGTCGTTGGCGGCGCGGGCATATGCGGAGCATTTAACATAATATGTCGCAAAATGAGTTAACAACCGGTGACTTTACCGAGGAGCATGAACCTTTTGGCTTGTTCGAAACGTGGCTCACGGAGGCAAAGGCCTCCGAGATAAACGATCCCAACGCTGTCGCATTGGCGACAGTCGATGAAAGCGGCCTGCCAAATGTGCGCATGGTGCTGCTGAAAGATTTCGATCAAAACGGATTCGTCTTCTATACTAATTTCGAGAGCCAGAAGGGTACGGAGATTCTCTCCCAAAAGAAAGCCGCGATGTGCTTTCACTGGAAATCCCTGCGACGTCAGGTGCGGTTGCGCGGCGAAGTGGAGGTCGTGTCCGACGCCGAGGCCGATGCCTATTACCAGACAAGACCGATCGGCAGCCGGATCGGCGCCTGGGCCTCGAAACAGTCGCGGCCGCTGGAAAGCCGGTTTGCGTTGGAAAAAGCGGTTGCCGAATATACGGCGCGTTACGCCCTGGGGTCTATTCCGCGTCCAGCCCACTGGTCGGGTTTCCGGATCAAGCCGTTAACCATCGAATTCTGGCGTGACGGTAAATTCCGCCTGCATGACCGGATCGAGTTTCGCCGCGAGGCGCTGGACCGCCCCTGGAGCAAGGTGCGGATGTATCCGTGATCTCCTAAGGGCTGTACTTTTTCCTGTGTCACGCAGCCGGTTTGCGTGACATCAGGCGAAAGGGAATGCCCGATGCCAGCGTCCGGACCGTGGCTGGCGTTTGGAAATGACCATTGAGTGAAATGCGCGGCAGGGCGTGCAGGCGCTGTCCGTCGTTTGCAAACAGTGTCGCGGGCCGGGTGGTGACTGCCAGACGGAAACCGGCCTCGCGCACCAAATCGATGGTACGGCGATCGACACTACGGCCATCGCCATAGGGATAGGCGAAACTGACCGGTCGCGTTCCGGTCAGGGTTTCGAGATAATCGGCGCAGAGTTTCAACTCCTGCTGCACCGTTTCATCATCAAGCCCGGTCAAGCCGCGATGGCTGACCGTATGAGCGCCCAGGCTGACCAGCGGATGGGCGGCAAAATCGGCCAGCGCCTCCGAGGGCAGGATGGCTTTGGCAACGATGTCGCGGCTGTCTATCCCGACCTCTGCCGCCATCCCGTTTAGCCTGCCGATCATGTCTGCCTCGTTCATCGCCGTAATCTGGCTGGCGATCTGCCGGAACGCGGCGGCTTTGCGCAATGGCGTGTCGGTGGACAGGATGCGCCTCCTGCCGTCGAAGTCCCATTTCAGCTGCTCAGCCTTGCGGGTCAGGGCAGCAAGGGTTTCCCACCAGAGGCCATGGCTGCGCTCGCTGAGGCCCTGGCAGACAAAAAACCGTGAAGGGCGCATCGAACCGCTCGAAGATCGGCAGGGCGAAGTCACGACTGCTGTAATAGGCATCATCAAGGGTAAAGACTGCAAACGGCCTTTGACCTGGCCCTCTAGCAAGCCGTGCGGGGACCTCCTCCAAGCGGATGAATTCGTAATTTTCCCGCCACAGGGCGCGAAGGGCGGTATCCAGGAATTGCGGGGTGATTTCCAGGTGCCGGTTGGGATCGGGCACCAGAGGAAGATAGGGGCGCACCTGATGCAGGGTAAAGATCGCGCCGAGCCCGCGCGCTTCCTTCCATGCACCGAACCTGCGCACCATCCCAGCCGCGACCAGTCCACCCGCGATCAGCCCATGCTTGAAGAGAGTAGCATTCATACGTGATGTTCCGGCAGCCGCAGCTGCACTGTCTTTGAAAAAAGATGCTCTTTAACAGGTGTCCGGAATGCACCGGATAGGTTTAATCGAATGGGCGATCCCATCCGGCCCAAAGGGTTATCGTCTCAATACCTGCCAGATTAATGGTACGGATTTAAGGAATTGTGCATCGGCTCCGGTTTTAAGCCCGACTCCGGCGATGAAACTGTTGTTCTGGGGATAAAATCTATCAGAAGAGCCTGGACATCACCCGGTTTTCCTCAGGCTTCTCACCATCCAGGGCGCCAGCAGGATTGCCGGAGCAAGGCAGGCCAGGCCAAACAGGACGCTATTGCCGACCGCATGGCGCAGCACCTCCGGCGATGCCGTGCCGGAAAAGCCGGAGCGATTGGCAATGAGACCGGCCAGTGCGGCCCCTATGGCATAACCGGCGGTTTGCAATGTGGGCAAAAGTGCTGAGGTCCGGTCGCGGTCGCCAGCTGGGCTCGCCTCCATCATTGTCTGGCTGAGCGCCGCCCACGCCATGCCAAAGGCCATGCCCACGGCGATAAGCGACAGGATCAGTCCCGGTAGGTGACCGGTTGCAATGGCAAGCGTGGTGCCGGCAAGGCCGCCAGCCTCGGTGAAGATCCCCAGCAGGATCAGTCTTTCTCTGGCTTTTTGGGTGGAGATATTGGCGGTGATCACAGCCGTTAGGCTCCAGCTGACCGCCATCAGCGCGCTCAACGCACCCGCTGCCATTGGTCCCATCGACCAGAGATGTTGCAGCGTATAGACGAGATAGACACCGAGAGCCGCTTCGGAAAGTGGCATGAGCAACACGATCCACAGGCCCAGCCCGACGGGTGTTGACGCCACAAAGGCGCCGGCGGGCAGGATCGGCTGAAGACTGTTTCTGTCGAGCGCGACAAACAGCAGACAAGCGGCAAGCGCCATGCCGATCATGGTGTTACGGGAGATGTCCAGCGCCGTCAGATTTGCCGCCAGCAGCAGCACCAGCCCGACCAGCAGCAGGCTCAGTCGGCCTATCGGCAAGCCACCCGGATTGGCCGGTTTTTTGCCATTTTTCTCCCCTTTTGGAACGGCGATCCTGGCCAAAATCAGAAAGACGATGCCGGCGGGAACGTTGACGAGGAAGGCTGCGCGCCACGAAATCGCCTCAGTCAACAGCCCGGCCAGTACTGGCCCCCCAAAGGCCGACACCGCCCAGACGGCGGCTTCGATACCGAAAATGCGGGCAATCAACCTGCGCGGGAACAGCGTCGAGATCAGCATATAGCACAGAGCCAGGACAGCGCCTTCCCCAAGCCCCTGCAAGACACGCCCGATGATGATGCCCGCCATCGATCCCGCCAGACCGGCGGTTAGTGTTCCCACGAGGAATACCAACGTGACGATAGCGAGCGCGCCTCGGGTGCCGACCCGGGCCTTGAGGCTGGCGCAACTTGCGCCTGCCACAATCGATGCGGCCAGATAAAGCGTGCTGGTCCAGGGCAACCACTGCGCGCCACCAAGCTCGGCAATGGCCGAGGGCAGGGCGGTTGAAACAAGGAAGGCGTTGAAAGCATGCAGTCCAACACCAAGGCTGACCATGACGGTTGCTGCTCCGAGGCCCGGGGCGAACAGATCGCGCCAATGCCCATTCTCCGGCATCGTCGCATCAGCCTCTGCGGATTCGGGGTTAATCTCCTGAATTCCCATATTTTTTCAGTCCTTGCCATCTGCTCTGGTCAATTGATGATCGCCACGCTACAACCTCAACCTAAGTTGAGGTAAAGAGGAAAAATGCGGATGCAGGGTTTGAGCGTCGGTGAATTGGCGGAGCGCAGTGGCGTTGCGGTTTCGGCTTTGCATTTTTACGAGCGCAAGGGCCTGATCCGCGCCCGGCGCACCAGCGGCAACCAGCGGCGCTACGACCGGGACGTGCTGCGCCGCGTGGCGATTATCCGGGCGGCGCTAGCGCTAGGCATTCCCTTGAAGGAGGTCGCGGCGATCATGGCGGATCTGCCGCAAGGCCAGACGCCGGGCCGGGAGGACTGGCGCCGGATTGCGACACGTTGGGCGGACAGTTTGGACCGGCGCATCGCCATGCTCGGCAAATTGCGCAACGATCTCGACGGCTGTATCGGCTGCGGTTGCCTGTCGATGACGCATTGCAATATCTTCAATCCCCAGGATATGGCGGGCGAGCGCGGCGAGGGGGCTGTATTTCTTCTCGATTCTGATAGGAACGAAGGGGGAAACCCTGCAGATTCCACAGAGTTGCCATAATTGGGCAACTCTTCATTAACAATATTGGGCAAGATGAAGGCGTTGCACAATTTCCTGCCCCATTTTGGGTCTAATGCCAGCACGTCCTCGTGCCGGTTCCGTGAAGTGTTCGAGGTCGTTTTCGTGAATTTGCCGATGAATTTGCCCAAGTATTTGCAGTGTAACCAGTCTGGAGGCCGAATGAGCAGGACCCTGATCGCGCTATCGTTGTTTGTGTCGATCAGCATGATGGCCAGCCCGGTTCTTGCAGGCAGCGCCCAGCTTCTGCTGGATGCGCGCACCGGTCGGGTGATCGCCTCGGAAAATGCGGATATGCCCAACCATCCGGCATCGCTGACCAAAATGATGACCATCTATATGGTTTTCGATGCGATTCGCCGTGGCACGTTGAGCTGGGATAGCCCCGTGCCGTTTTCCAAATACGCCTCATCACGTCCGCCCACCAAGCTTCGCCTCAAGCCGGGTGAAGAAATTACCGTACGCGAGGCGGTGATGGGCATGGTGACCCTGTCGGCTAATGATGCCGCCGCCGCAATGGCCGAAAAGCTTGGCGGAACGGAAGAGAATTTCGCGGCGATGATGACCGCCAAGGCCCGCCAGCTCGGTATGCCCAATACCACATTCGTCAATGCCTCCGGCCTTCCAGACGATCAGCAGATCACCACCGCCCGCGACATGTCCACCCTCGGCGTAGCACTGCTGCGCGACTTTCCCCGCGATTACGCGCTGTTTTCCACCCGCAGCTTTGCCTTTCGTGGCCGCACCATCAATGGCCATAACAATCTCATGTACCGCTACAAGGGCATGGACGGCATCAAGACCGGTTACACCAACGCATCCGGCTATAACCTGGTCAGCGCCGTGGCCGATGGCAAGCGCCGGGTGATCGGCGTGATCATGGGCGGCCGTAGCGGCGCCAGCCGTGACAATCTGATGGCCCAGCTGATCACCAAGAATATCGGCAAGGCGTCTGACGGCAATTCGCTGATCGCCAGCGCTGCTCCCACCGCTCCGATTGTCATTGCCCAGACCACTGGCAGCATTCCACTGCCGCTCGACCGCAGCACCCCAATCGACCGCAGAGAGGTTGCTTCTCAGGTCGCCTCCGTCAGCGCGCAGGCCGATGCGCCGATTCTCGGCTCCCGCTTTGGCAATGCTTATGCCGGTGGTGGCGCCAACAATGCCGCTGCAGCCACGGAAGCCCTGATTGCGGGCGCCCATCCGCGTCCCCTGAAGCCCATTCCGCTGCATCGCGACGGAACCTGGCAGATCCAGATCGCGGCTGCCGCCAGCGCCGAGGAAGCCATGAGCCTGCTGCAAATGGTCCGCGACAAGATCGGTGGGCCGCTGGCCGACCGCGATATCTATACCGAAGCCGTCACCCGCAATGGCGCCACCGTGTACCGCGCCCGCTTCACCGGCTTTCCCAACAAGGACGATGCTCAAAGCGCCTGTGAGCGGCTGGTGAAAAGCAGCTATGATTGCGTGCTGATGCCAGCCCGGGGCTAAGCCTTTCCGGCGACCCTACCTTGAACTCCTAGCCGTCTCCTTCGTGCCGTCTATCTTATCGATAGGCGGCATTCTCATTTTGCAGCCAATGGATAGTTTTCGTTTCGTCTTCCATCAGCATTTTCTATGCCTCGCCATAAGATGAAGGGCGCTCAGGTTTCCGTCGGATTTCGGTGCACATCCTGGGCTGTTCAATCTTTCTTGCCGCGTTGGTTTTCAGTCTCGACAATCTTGCGGAATCGCGCGATAAAGTCAAGAACAAATGGAGAACAATATGCTGGCTGATCTGATGGAGCGTTTTGAAAAGGCGTCGGCTACCTATGCAGCGGCCAATGGTGTCGAGCGGGACGAGACCTGGTTCCTGCTGAAATTACTGGAGGAAGCGGGGGAACTGGTTCAAGCGGCAAACCGCGTCAGCGGTCGCGGTCGCCAGAAGGGCATGAGCGAAGACGAATTGCGCCAACTGCTTGCCGATGAAACTGCTGATCTTTTCGGGCATGTTCTGCTTTTTGCCCGTCATCACCGGCTCGATCTGGAAAGCGCGATCCGGCGGAAGTGGCGGTTTGATCCCAAGGTTGCGGCAGCGGAATGAAAATCCGCCCCGCGCCTGACCTTGCCAGTTGCGAAGATCTCAAAGGTTCAATGTATTTGAGACCTTAGCCTTGGTATCAGAGCCTGCGCAGCGTAAAGGGCGCACCGAAGAAATGTAGCCACATGCGCTCCAGGATATAACCATGCGCCACCACGGGCGCCGTGGCGAAATCATAGAGCCTTGCATAGCTGTCGGGTGAAACGGCTGTGACCAGATCGTTGCGAACCGCGAAAATTGCACCATAGGAAAATGTCCCCAGCAGATGCTTTTCGGCTTCGTCGGCAATGTGGTCCATGCGGCAGCGACGCAACATATGCGCGGCGATATTGATGTAAGCTTCCATCCCGCCGTTCAGCAGGCGATAGACCGTACCCATGCCCAACGCGCCATTGTCGATAAAGTCGACCGGACCCCAGGTGTAAAGCGAGAAATATTCCTCTCGGACCCGCGGACCGCCCCGCAGCTTCGGGCGATAAGCATCCAGAAATTTCTGCGGAGGTACATTTTTTTCCTCAACCCATGCCCAGGAGAGCGTCTGGATTTTCTCCCAGTCGGTCCAATTGTTCAGCAATTGCAGGAAGTCAGGGCTGTGCGTGAAGGGGTCACCCTGAGCAAAGACCGTAAAATCGTGATTGCGCTGGCGCTGACCCATCATGTGATGGAGGTAGGTCTCAGATTCCCGCCCAACATTGGGACGTGCAATGATATGATTGGCACGCTCAAGAACCTGCGGCGATGTGATCTCCTCGCCCTTGTTATAGATGAAAATCTCGAAATTGCTGGGGACCTGCGCGATCCATTCCAACTCTTCCGCGTAACGGGCAATGACGAGTGTGTGCACCTGTGAACTCCTGGCAAGATACGGACGCAGTTTGTACCGCGCGATAACCCGATGGCATGCCGTAGGTCTAAGGCCAGAAGCTTGTCTGTGGCTTGAAGATTATAATACCAAGATTCATTGAAAATGGCCCTTCGTATTCCAATTTTTCAAGTCGAGGATGCGTAAGCATGTCAGAGACTTGCTATAAGGAGTATCTGAAGTGCGGAGTGCTACCAAAGTTATAGTATTTGGCGTTCCAAAAGCGCGTTATGCAAAAAAGCCGCAGCATTGGTGCAGATCATCGATGACCAATGTTGCCAGCGCCCGAATTTCATCGGTCGGTGCCAGGAGATCGGGTACCATCACCGCCATCATGCCCGCCGAGGCTGCCGAGCGGATGCCGTTATGGGAATCTTCCAATGCCAGACAATCGCCGGGTGCAATGCCAAGCCGCTCGGCAGCAGTGAGATAAGGGTCCGGCGCGGGCTTGCCTCTGGCGTAGTCGCCTAAAGCAATGACGTGATCGAACCGCTCTCGAATGCCAAAGCCGGCCAGATGATGCTGCACTTGGGAATGGGCGGAAGATGTGCAAATGGCCCGTGGAATGGCCTTGGTATCCAACGTATCGAGCAGGGCCACCACACCGGCCTTTAGCTTCAGTTCCAGGGCGGTCAACCGATCAAAATGGTCCACCCAGACTGCCCGAAAGGCTTCGGCGTCGAAATCCGGCCCATAATGGTCCTTAAGCAAATGCACGATCCCGTCCCAGGGTCGGCCCAGCATGCCTTCATAGACCGATGGCCCGACAAGCAGCCCCTCTTGCTCACCTGCCGAAATCACCGATTTCCGGTAGAGGATTTCGCTGTCGAGGATGAGGCCATCCATGTCGAAGATAACGGCTTTGGGAGTGCGGGGCAGCATGTGTCGCTATAGGTCCAATGAGAGTTCGCGCTCGCCGAGATCCTGGCAAAAGCGCCGCAGATAACCGTCTGGATCAGCGACTACGAATTGCCGGTTGCCGACCTCGATGGTGTCTTTGCGATACCATTTGTCTTCCAGTGGCAGATAAAGGGCAATGGCTGCGGCTTCAAGCCGGTCGAGGATGGCGTGCACATCCTCGACGCAGATCTGCACGTTCAGGCCGCGTCCGAACGGTCGCTCCAACGGCGCGTCATCAATCTCGAAGGTCCTGCCAAGCCCGATCTGATCGATCATCAACTGCGCGTCACCGAGTTCAAGGAAGCTGAACCCTTCTTCCGGCCGCTCGTAACGCACGGAAAAGCCAAGCAGCCGAGTGTAAAAATCCCGGCTCCTATGCCAGTCCGTTACTGCAAATTCCGGAACCAGGGCATTCCCCATTACGCCCGCGTGCCGCCGACCGTGATCTGGTCCATCCGCAGATGCGGCTGGCCGACGCCGACCGGAACCCATTGGCCAGCCTTGCCGCAATTGCCGATGCCGGTGTCGAGTTTCATGTCGTTGCCGATCATCGACACCCGTTTCATCGCTTCCGGTCCGTTGCCGATCAGCATGGCGCCCTTGACCGGCGCGCCAATCTTGCCATCCTCGATCATATAGGCCTCTGTGCAGCCGAACACGAATTTGCCCGAGGTGATATCCACCTGACCGCCGCCGAAGGATACGGCATAGATGCCCTTCTTGACCGATGCGATGATTTCTTCCGGGCTCTTGTCGCCTGACAGCATGTAGGTATTGGTCATGCGCGGCATCGGCTGGTGGGCATAGCCCTGGCGGCGGCCATTGCCGGTTGGTGTCATGCCCATCAGCCGGGCATTCTGGCGGTCTTGCATATAGCCGACCAGCCGACCGTTTTCGATCAACACGTTATAGGCAGACGGCGTGCCTTCGTCATCGACAGTGATCGAGCCGCGCCGGTTGTTGATTGTGCCATCATCGACCACGGTGACGCCGGGCGCGGCAACCATTTCGCCCAGCAGTCCGGCGAAGGCCGAGGTTTTCTTGCGGTTGAAATCGCCTTCCAGCCCATGGCCGACGGCTTCATGCAGCATCACGCCCGGCCAGCCATTGCCGAGCACGACGTCCATGCTGCCAGCCGGAGCCTCGATGGCCTCCAGATTGACCAGCGCCTGGCGCAGCGCATCATCAGCGCCTGCCTTCCAGCTTTCATCATTCAGGAAATCGGCAAAGGACATTCGCCCGCCCGTGCCGAAGGAGCCGGATTCCTGCCGCTCGCCCTGGCCGGTCACCACGGAAATATTCATGCGGGTCATCGGACGCACGTCGCGGACCCGGTGGCCATCGGCGCGCAGGATTTCCACCACCTGCCAGCTGGCGGCAATCGAGGCGGAGACCTGGCGCACTTTCGGGTCCTTGGCGCGCAGATAGGCGTCGATTTCGGAGAGAAGCGCTACTTTTTCCTCGAATGTCGGGCTACCGATCGGGTTTTCGTCACCGTAAAGCCGGACATTGGTGCGCTGCGGAGCGCTGGCATAGGAGCCGCTATAGCCATGGGTAACGGCCTTGACCGCATCGGCGGCGCGATTGAGTGCCGATAGCGACAATTCACCGGAATGGGCGTAGCCCACCGCTTCGCCTGCCACCGAGCGCAGGCCAAATCCCTGGTCGGTGTTGAAACTGCCGCCCTTCAGGCGGCCATTGTCGAAGGAAAGTGATTCGGCCTGGGCATGTTCAATATACAATTCGCCGTCATCCGATCCCTCCAGCGCCGAGGCGACGGCTTTTGACAGGCTGCGCTCGTCACAATCGAACAGGCTGATGAGGTCGGTGGTCATCGGGATCTCCTTGGCTTGTGGTTCCCATTTCATCGGCCCCATGTAATTGCACCTGACCGATGGGGCAAGGGCCGATGCCAGACCGCTCCGTGCTCAGGGTAGGGCGTCGTAGCCTTCGCCAAAGCCGTTCAGCTCGACGGGAATGCCGACCCGGTCCTGATCAGAGGATTCGCGCACGGCAAACACGGCGCTTTTGCCAGAGCGCAGCACTTTCATCAGTTGATCGTCGATTTCCACTTCCACGTAGCAGCCCTCGGCAAAACAGCGGGTGAAGAAGGCGCGACCGACATTGTTATTGTCGACGTAAAGCTCCATGCCGTCCTTCAACAGCACGCCAAGCGGCGCCAGAATGCGCAGGATGCGGGCCTTGCGGTCGGCGGTCTTCAGCACCACCACGGACAGTCCCACTTCGGGGCGGTCCTCGGCGATCACATTCTGCATCAGGGCGCATTGCTCCTGCGAGGTACCGGCGGGCGTATCGCAAATGATCGACCAGGCACCGTGATTGGAGCGCACTGTGCCTGCCTGCGGCTGCTGTGCCAGCGCCGCGCCCGCTTGCATTGCTGTTGCAAACCCTGCCGCAACGAGCCCCGCCGCGACAAGTCTAGCCCGCAACATTCTCTGGAAACCCATGGATACCTCTGGAATTCTGTTCAATCTTGTCATTCTCGCCTGCGCCGCACAAAGGATCAAGGGCCAAGGCCTTCGACATCCTTGCGCTTTGCGCGCTGTATCTTCCTGTAACCTGCGATGATCGTCGAAACAAATCCAATCTGCGATTATTGGCCCGACCGATAAAAGGCCTGGCCCAAGACTGGACAAGACGAAAACCGGAGATGGGCTGACTATTGACAGTCTCCTTTCCAGCCGAGTGCGGCATAATTGGGGTGTTTGCCTGTGTTGCGATCAGGGACAGATCCAGTTCAGGTCCATGCGATGGCGAGGTTTCAGGAGAATCTTCTCTGGCATTTCCCGCAAAGCGCGTACTGACATTTGCAGCGCAGGCCCGAGAATTGCGCCAGTTCGGCCTGGATCTTGATGGCGATCTCTGTGGGATGAGCAAAAATGCCGCAGCGGCATGGACGTACGGTTGTTGCGAAATTGGCAAAATTGTGATTTTAAATTAGTATCATATCAGGGATTGTGCGTTTGCCATTGATTTGGGTCAAACGCGGGAGGGAGAGGCAACCGTGATAAAAACTCTTTTAAAAGTGATGGCCAGTTTGGTCACGGGTCTGGTCACGGGGACGGCAAGGCTGATGGCAGGTCTGGCGGGGGCCATGGTTCTCTGTCTGATGAGTGCCGTCGGTGCGATGGCGGACCAGCCGGTTGATTGGCAGCTCGACCTGCAACCCCATGCCAGCCCGGTGATGGAGCAGATCCGCTGGTTCAACCATTACACCTTGTGGTTCATCGTTCCGGTGACGCTGCTGGTTCTCGCTCTGTTGATCATCGTGGTCGTGCGGTTCAGGGCCAGCGCCAATCCGGTGCCGTCCCGCACCAGCCACAATACCGTGATCGAGATCGTCTGGACGCTCGGGCCGGTTCTTATTCTTTTCTTTCTCGCCATCCCGTCCTTCAATTTGCTCACCTATGAATTGACGATTCCGGAAAAGCCCGACCTGACCATCAAGGCGACGGCCACCCAGTGGCAGTGGAACTATGAATATCAGGGTGAAAAGCAATTGGCTTTCGACAGCTACCTGCTGAAGGATCAGGACCGCGCCAGCGCTGGCAAGGAAGATCACAAGATCTATCCGCGTCTTCTGGCTGTTGACAATGAAATGGTCTTGCCGGTTGGCAAGACGGTTCGCATGCTGGTGACGGCAGCGCCTTCCGACGTGATCCATTCTTTCGCCATGCCGTCTTTCGGCGTCAAGATCGACGCCGTGCCGGGCCGGTTGAATGAGACCTGGTTCCGCGTCGACCGCGAAGGCCTGTTCTACGGCCAGTGCTCGGAACTCTGCGGCAAGGATCATGCTTACATGCCGATCGCCATCCGCGTCGTTTCGGCTGACAAATACAATGCGTGGATGACGGCGGCCGCAAGCGACATTGGTGCGGCTAACAAGGCTCTGATGGCAGCGACGGATGGCCCGAAGGCCGTCAATCAGCTGGCGCAGAACGTTTCCACAATGACCGTTTCGAACTGAGGGGAGTGAGGACAATGGCTGGACATACCGGCGAGGGCGCTCATGCACCCGAACATTCACATGATCACAAACCGGGCTTTGCCGCCCGCTGGCTGTTTTCGACCAATCATAAGGACATCGGCACGCTCTACCTGATCTTCGCCATTATCGCGGGCGTGATCGGCGGGGCGCTGTCGGTTGCCATGCGCATGGAATTGCAGGAGCCTGGCATCCAGATCTTCCACGGATTGGCTGCCATGGTTTACGGCTTTGAAGGCGATGCCGCCATCGATGGCGGCAAGCACATGTATAACGTGTTCACCACCGCACATGCGCTGATCATGATCTTCTTCATGGTCATGCCAGCGTTGATCGGCGGTTTTGCCAATTGGATGATCCCGATCATGATCGGCGCGCCGGATATGGCGTTTCCACGTCTCAACAACATCTCCTTCTGGCTGATCGTTCCGGCCTTCGTGCTGCTCCTGCTGTCGATGTTTGTCGAAGGCCCGGCTGGCGCTTACGGTGTCGGTGGCGGCTGGACGATGTATCCGCCCTTGTCGACCTCCGGCCAGCCTGGCCCGGCGGTGGATCTGGCGATCTTCGCACTGCATGTGTCGGGTGCCTCGTCTATCCTTGGTGCCATCAACTTCATCACCACCATCCTCAACATGCGCGCGCCGGGCATGACCCTGCACAAGATGCCGCTGTTTGCCTGGTCGGTTCTGGTCACGGCTTTCCTGCTGCTTCTGTCCCTGCCGGTTCTGGCCGGTGGCATCACCATGCTGCTGACCGACCGCAATTTCGGCACGACATTCTTTGCCCCCGAAGGCGGTGGTGACCCGATCCTCTACCAGCACCTGTTCTGGTTCTTCGGCCATCCGGAAGTCTATATCCTGATCCTGCCCGGTTTCGGCATCGTCAGCCACATCATCTCGACCTTCTCGAAAAAGCCGGTTTTCGGCTATCTCGGCATGGCCTATGCCATGGTCGCCATCGGCGCCGTCGGGTTCGTGGTCTGGGCGCATCACATGTATACGGTCGGCCTGTCCCTGGCCGCCCAACGCTACTTCGTCTTCGCAACCATGGTGATCGCAGTGCCGACCGGTATCAAGATCTTCTCGTGGATCGCCACCATGTGGGGCGGCTCGCTGTCCTTCCGCACTCCTATGGTCTGGGCTATCGGCTTCATCTTCCTGTTCACCGTTGGCGGTGTAACGGGCGTGCAGCTGGCCAATGCCGGTCTCGACCGTTCGCTGCATGACACCTATTACGTGGTGGCCCATTTCCACTATGTTCTGTCGCTGGGTGCCGTATTTGCAATTTTCGCTGGCTGGTATTATTGGTTCCCGAAAATGTCGGGCTATATGTATAGCGAGTTCATCGGCAAGCTGCATTTCTGGGTGATGTTCATCGGCGTCAACATGGTGTTCTTCCCGCAGCACTTCCTCGGGTTGGCTGGCATGCCGCGCCGCTATATCGATTACCCGGATGCCTTTGCCGACTGGAACCGGATTTCATCCTATGGCTCCTATCTTTCTGGCGTCGCGGTGCTGATCTTCCTGTTCGGCGTGTTCGAGGCTTTTGCCAGGAAGCGGGTCGCAGGCGACAATCCATGGGGTGAAGGTGCGACCACACTGGAATGGCAGCTGTCTTCGCCGCCGCCATACCACCAGTGGGAACAGTTGCCCCGCATAAAATAGACATAAAAAAAGCCATCAACGCCGTGGATGAAGCCGCTGCGGCGTTGAGAACATGACAGGTCAGGACAGCATAATGGCAGCCATAGACAACAGCAACATCATCGGTCTGGACAGTGAGATCTGTCTGTCCGAAGCGGGCGCGAAGGATTTCTTCGCGCTTTTAAAGCCGCGGGTGATGTCGCTTGTGGTGTTCACGGCCTTCGCAGGTCTGGTGCTGGCACCAGGCACGATCAACCCCATTCTGGGTGTCATTGCCATCCTGTGCATTGCGGTTGGGGCTGGCGCCTCCGGCGCTCTCAATATGTGGTATGATGCCGATATCGATGCGGTGATGACCCGCACGGCGCGCCGCCCCATCCCGGCAGGCCGTATCCGTCCGCAGGAGGCGCTGGCCTTCGGCATCACGCTGTCGGTCTTTTCGGTCTCGATTCTTGGCCTCGCGGTCAATTGGTTCGCCGCCGCCTTTCTGGCCTTCACCATCCTGTTTTACGCTGTCGTCTATACGATGTGGCTGAAGCGCTCGACCCCGCAGAATATAGTCATTGGCGGCGCATCGGGTGCCTTTCCGCCGATGATCGGCTGGGCCTGCGTGACTGGTGGCGTGTCGCTGGATAGCGTCATTCTGTTCATGGTGATCTTCCTGTGGACGCCAGCACATTTCTGGGCCCTGGCGCTCTACAAGATGCGCGATTACGGCTCGGTCGGCGTGCCGATGATGCCGAATGTGGCAGGCGAAACCTCCACCAAGCGGCAGATGTTCGTATATGCCGTGCTGACCGGGGTCTTTGCCGTGGCACCGGCTTTTACCGGGCTTGCTTCGCTCTGGTACGGGCTGGTGGCTGGTGTGCTGAGTGCCGTCTTTGTTGCCTGCTCCGTTGCCGTTTGGCGGATGCCAGAGGGCGATGAACGCATGGCACCGGCCCGCAAAATGTTCGCCTATTCGATCTTCTACCTGTTTGCGGTGTTTTCAGCCCTGCTGGTCGATCACTACGCGGCGAACCTTATCGCTCATGCTTCGGGAGCGCTGTGATGGAAACGGTCAAGCTGACGGAAGCCCAGAGAAAATCGAGACGCGGCCGCAATATAGCGCTGGGCCTGGTCTTGGCCGGGCTTGTCGTGTTGTTTTACCTCGTGACGCTGGTGAAGATCAGCGGCATGGGACAATGAGCAGGATCTGATTGCGCATGGCTCGTCATTTGACGACGCGCAGATTGGAAATGCTCGATGTGAGAGAAGCGTTTAGCAGGGTTTTTGAAGCACAGACTGTTGACATACGCATACCATTGAAGCAGCGGCACGGGAGGAACGAGCCATGGCAGAACCGGGAGGCACGCAAGCGGGAGAACGGCGCGGCAAGGGCAAGGACCTGACCGTGTTTTTCGCTTGCCTGGCGTTTGTCGGCGGCGTCACCGCCATGAGCTTTGCCGCGGCCCCTTTTTACCGGATGTATTGCCAGCTGACCGGCTATAACGGCACCACTCAGCGGGCCGAGCAACCGTCATCGGTCATTCTCGACCGCAAGATGACGGTGACTTTCGATGCCAATGTCTCGCCCGGTCTGAACTGGGATTTCAAGCCGATGCAGGCCTCTGTTGCCCCAAGGATCGGCGAGACCATTCAGGCCAATTATTCTGTCACCAATCGCTCGCCCTATCCGACCAAAGGGCAGGCGGTGTTCAACGTGACACCAATGGAAGCGGCGGTCTATTTCAACAAGATCGAGTGCTTCTGCTTTACCGAGACGGTGCTACAGCCCGGCCAGACGCTGGACATGCCGGTGGTCTTCTACATCGACCCTGACATCATGGCGCAGCCGGAAACCAAGAATATCGGAACGGTAACCTTGTCCTATACATTCTATCCGCATGGCGGCGAAAAGCCGGTGGCGGGGATTGCGCAGGACAAGGCCACCGTTCAACCTAAGCTTTAACGGGCGGGTCCCGCTGTATCAAAGCGGCGGGCGCGGACCAGGAGCAAGGGTAGGAAATTAACAGTCTGTTCAAGAATTGCCATTTGCAGACGGCCAGCGGCGATTATGGGATAAACTGTAAGGGATGGAGTGATCGGCGGCGAGAGGCGGCTGATCATTTGAGGAGAGTTTTCAAGCGGGGATTGCTGACATGGCCGACGCCCATCAGAAACATCATGACTATCACATCATCGATCCGAGCCCATGGCCGATCCTGGCCTCGCTCGGGGCCTTCATCCTGACCTTCGGCGGGGTCGGCTATATGCGCTACCTGCATGGTGGCTCGTTCAAGCTGTTCGGCATGGAACTGGCGCATCCATGGCTGTTCTACATTGGTCTTGCCATCATCCTGTTCACCATGTTCGGCTGGTGGGCGGATACGATCAAGGAAGCCCATGAGGGCCACCATACGCGGGTCGTGTCGCTGCATTTGCGCTATGGCATGATCATGTTCATCGCGTCTGAAGTGATGTTCTTCGTCGCGTGGTTCTGGGCGTTTTTCGATGCCAGCCTGTTTCCCCATGAAGCCATCCAGGCCTCGCGGGTCGAGTTTACCGGCGGGCAATGGCCGCCAAAGGGTGTCGAAGTGCTCGATCCCTGGCACCTGCCGCTTTATAACACCGTCATCCTGCTGCTATCGGGTACCTGCGTTACCTGGGCGCATCATGCCATGCTGCACAATGACCGTAAGGGCATGATCAGCGGCCTGACGCTGACGGTGGTGCTCGGTGCGCTGTTCTCCTTTGTGCAGTTCTATGAATATATGCATGCGCCCTTCGCGTTCAAAAGCTCGATTTACGGTGCGACCTTCTTCATGGCCACTGGCTTCCACGGTTTCCACGTTTTGGTCGGTACGATCTTCCTGTTGGTCTGCCTGTTTCGGGCGCTGAAAGGCGATTTCACCCCGAAACAGCATTTTGGCTTTGAGGCGGCGGCCTGGTACTGGCACTTCGTCGACGTGGTCTGGCTGTTCCTGTTCTTCTCTATCTATATCTGGGGCGGATGGGGTGCGCCGCTGGCGCATGGCTAGAGCATTCCAGCAAACGTGCGGTGCGGTTTTGCGTCTGGAAATGCTCTAACCGCCAGCGAGTTGGATTTAACGAGGGCGGCGTCAAGAGCGCCGCCCTCTTCTTTGCAGTTGGGCTTAAGGATTGTACCGAACGCGGAATCGGGTGTTCCCGAAAAGACAGACGAAACACGAAACGCGAGAGTTTGTGTGGTTTAATCTGAACCTCATAAACTCAGGAGTGAAAAGAGGATCTCGACGCCATGGCCAGCAATAGCGATTTCCCGCCGGTCGAACCGGTCCAGGCCGCCCTTTCGGTTTCCTGCCCGCGTTGCGGACGTGGCAAGCTTTTTCAGGGACTGACCAAGCTGAAGCCCGCCTGTAGCGCATGCGGCTTCGATTACAGCAGTATCGATCCCGGCGACGGGGCGTCGATTTTCGTTATTCTGATCGCCGATTTTCTGGTGGTTGGCCTGGCGCTTTATACGGAGGTCACGTATTCGCCGGGATTGTGGGTGCATTTTCTGGTGTTTGGACCTTTGGCGATCGGATTGTCGCTCTGGCTGTTGCGCACCATCAAGGCGCTGCTGATTGCCCTGCAATACAAGCACAATGCCCATCCGGGGCAGATCGACCGGGAGTAGGATGGCCGCGATGACGCGTGTAAGGCTTGCCGCAAGCGGCTTTCTGGTGCTGGTCGCCCTGGCGCTGCTGGTCTCGCTTGGCACATGGCAAATGCATCGTCTGGCCTGGAAGGAAGGCCTGATTGCCGATATCGAGTCGCGCCGCCACCAGCCCCCTGCCAGCGTCGAGGAGATGGATACGCTGGCGCGGGGTGGCGGGGATGTCGATTACCGGGCCATGACCGCCTCCGGCACCTATCTCAACGACAAGGAACGCCGTTTCCTGGCGACCTATGATGGCGATGCCGGGTTTTACATCTACACGCCGCTTCAGCTTGCCGATGGACGTATTCTCTTCGTCAATCGCGGTTTTGTGCCGGAGCAGAAGAAGGAGCCTTCGACACGCATGGGTGGACAATTGCTGGGCCTCCAGCGCGTCACCGGCCTGGCGCGGGCGAAACTGGCGGAAAAGCCCTCCCGGTTGGTGCCTGACAACGATATCGCCAAGAATGTGTTTTATTGGAAAGATCTTGATGCCATGGCCGACAGCACCGGGATCGATGCGGCTAAGGTTCTGCCGTTCTTTCTGGATGCAGGGCCGTCACCGGTGCCCGGCGGCCTGCCGATCGGCGGTGTCACGATGATCGACCTGCCCAATAGTCACCTGCAATATGCCTTGACCTGGTACGGTCTGGCGCTTGCTCTGGCGGTGATCGCAGTTATTTCGGTTTTCAGAAAGAAAACCTGACGTCATTTCCAGAATCAACAATAATGTGGATATTGTCAAAATGCTTGAACCCAATCGGTTCAAGCATAGATGCGCAATCCATCTGCATTTTTACTTTGTTTTCTTCGATATGGATTGCTGGAATTTTACTGCTTTCAACAATCTCGAACGGGGGTGAGAGATATGACGATATTCTTAATTGCGACAGTTTTGGTCGTTCTTGTCATGCTGGAACACATCTACATCATGGTGCTGGAAATGTTTCTCTGGACGACACCGCGCGCCCGGAAGATCTTCCGTAAAAGCCTGCAGGGCGCTGAAACCACTCGGGTGATGGCGGCCAATCAAGGTCTTTACAATGGATTTCTGGCTGCGGGCCTGTTCTGGGCGCTTCTGCATCCGCTGCCGGCCATGGGGCTCCAGCTCAAGGTATTTTTTCTTGGCGCTGTGGTGGTTGCTGGCCTATATGGGGGGAGGACCGTGTCGCGGCGGATCTTCTTCGTCCAGGCCGCGCCGGCAGCGATTGCCCTGTTTTTGGTTTTACTGGCTGGATAACAATGACGACTGCGATGGACAAAACGCTTTTGGAAACCGGCTCGGTAACCCGGTCGCCATTGACGATCCGGCTGTGCGGTCCGCGCGGTTTTTGCGCTGGTGTCGACCGGGCGATCCAGATCGTCGTGCTGGCGCTGAAGGGCTATGGCGCGCCGGTCTATGTCCGTCATGAAATCGTCCACAACCGCTATGTGGTTGAGGGGCTGGAGGCCAAGGGGGCTGTCTTCGTCGAGGAACTGGATGAAATCCCGGTCGAGCATCGCCAGCAGCCTGTGGTGTTTTCCGCCCATGGCGTGCCGAAATCCGTGCCGGAAGATGCGCAGAAGCGCAATCTCTTCTACCTCGATGCCACCTGTCCGCTGGTCTCGAAAGTCCATAAACAGGCCATGCGCCATCAACGGCTTGGCCGCCATGTCATCCTGATTGGTCACGCAGGCCACCCGGAAGTAATCGGCACCATGGGGCAATTGCCCGAAGGCACCGTTTCCCTGGTGGAAACCGTTGAGGATGCCGCCGTCTATCAGCCAATCGATCCCGAAAACCTCGGCTTCGTCACCCAGACCACGCTGTCGGTGGATGATACCGCAGGCGTGATTGCCAAATTGCAGGAGCGCTTTCCAGAGCTGAAGGCGCCTGCTGCCGACAGTATTTGCTATGCCACCACCAACAGGCAGGAAGCGGTGAAACAGGCAGCGCCCGGCTGCGACCTGTTCGTCACCGTCGGCGCTCCCAATTCCTCCAATTCCAAGCGGCTGGTGGAAGTGGCGCTGAAGGCTGGTGCCAAGCGCTCCATCCTGGTGCAGCGCGCCAGCGAGTTGGACTGGGACGCCATCGGTGAGATCCGCAGCCTTGGCCTGTCGGCGGGCGCATCGGCACCGGAAGTGGTGGTCAACGAAATCATCGAGGCCTTCAAGGCCCGCTTCGACGCGACAATCGAGCTGGCTGAATTTTCGATTGAGAACGAAAACTTCCTGGTAAACCGCGAATTGCGCTCCATCGAACTGACCCAGGACGACATGGCCTTCGTCAACGGGTGACGCAAGGCCAAGTCGGAAAGGCCCTGTTCACTTGCTGGCCAGCAACTCTGGCAGTTCTTCCAGCAAAGCGTCGCGCGCCCGAATCCCAGGGGTGATCTGGTCTTTTTTCTCATCCTGAATGAGACGGGCAAACACATAGGTCTGTTTGCCTTTGCTGGCCCAGCCGACATACCAACCCCATCCACGGCTATAATCGAACGCGGTGTCCGAAAGACGAGGGAAGGCCGCGCCAGTTTTGCCGTGCACGGTCCAGCCATCGGCGATCTGGCGTTGCTCAACGATGGCCATTGTCTTGTCCATGGCTTCGGGGCGAACGGGCAGTTGATGCTGGACCAGCTTTCTTAGGAAAGCGACCTGCTCCAGCGGTGAAATCTTCAAGGAGGAGGCAATCCATGCCCGCTCCAGACCATTGTTTTTGCCAGGATCGCCGGAAAAATCGGCATTGCCATAGGCAAATTTCGTCGCGTAATCATGAAGCTTTTCTTGCCCAAGCGTCCTGGTGATCTGCTGGGAATACCAGACGACGGAGTATTTCATCCAGCGCACCGGATCGGTCGGCTGTTTCCAATTGTCGCCGCCCCAATCCACATACCCCTGTTTAAACGGCAGGGTCGGATTATGCTCGTCTTTCAGGACATCGGCATCATAGCCCATGACGCTGAGGGCGACCTTGAAGGTGGAAGCCGGCGTTACCCGCTCCGCACAATTGCCGTCCTGGACCAGGGTCTTCCCGGTGTTGCTATCGGCAATGACCGTGCAAATCGTTCCAGCCTGCGCCGTCGATGCCAGAAACCCGACGGTCATCATCACGGCTGAAATCATCTTGAATGCGGCATGCGATGTTTTCATGGGCCTGCTCTTTCTCGACTACTGTGCATAAAGGTTTGCGGTAGCCCGATTATCCACCAGGGGCGGTGGACGGTCAGGCAACGCTAAAATTCTGCCTTTATTGTGGGAGGGAAACGGACATTGTTCGCTGGGTTCCAATTTCTTGTGGCCTATTCGGTCAGGGGCTGGCATGCCATGCCATCGCGCTGTAGCACCTATTTGGCGCGGCATGATCGCCCCCTGAATTTGGTTTGGATTTTGGCAATTATGCAGTATCCCTGCCGAACACAAAACCCGAATTGCGGATCATCCCTGTGGCAGTTTATACCGATATCAACGAGGTCGATCTGAAGGCCTTCATCGCACACTATGAAACCGGCGAACTCCTTTCCTTCAAGGGCATCGCCGAGGGCGTGGAAAATTCCAATTTCCTGCTGCATACGACCAAAGGTGCGTTGATCCTTACGCTCTATGAAAAGCGCGTTGAGAAAGATGACCTGCCGTTTTTCCTGGGGTTGATGCATCACCTCTCGGCCAAGGGCCTCAACTGCCCGCTGCCACTGCCGCGCAAGGATGGCGCTTTGCTGGGCGAATTGTCCGGACGCCCTGCGGCGCTGATTTCCTTTCTGGAAGGCATGTGGCTTCGCAAGCCGGAAACCCAGCATTGCCGGGCTGTGGGAGAGGCCTTGGCGACCATGCATCTTGCGGCAGAGGGATTTGCGCTGAAACGCGACAATGCGCTCGATCTTGCTGGCTGGCAGGCGCTGTGGCCAAAGGCGCGCGCCCGCGCCGATGAGGTCTCTCCCGGCCTTAAGGCGGAAATCGATGCCGAGCTGGCGCATCTGGCCGGGCGATGGCCGAAGGATCTTCCCTCAGGCGTTATCCATGCCGATCTATTTCCCGATAATGTGTTTTTCCTTGGCGACCAATTGTCGGGGCTGATCGACTTCTATTTCGCCTGCAACGACTTTCTGGCCTATGACCTGTCGATCTGCCTGAATGCCTGGTGCTTCGAAAAGGACGGCAGCTATAATATCACCAAGGGCAAGGCGATGATTGACGGTTATCTGTCGGTTCGTTCCCTGTCGCCAGCGGAGGTTGCGGCCATACCGGTTCTGTGTCGCGGCTCGGCGCTGCGCTTTCTGCTAACTCGGCTTTACGACTGGCTGACGACGCCGGAAGGCGCCATGGTGGTGAAGAAGGAGCCGCTGGAATATCTGCGCAAGCTGCGCTTCCACCAAGCGGTCGAGACCGCTGCCGAATACGGGTGGCCGCAATGAAACATGTCGACATCTTCACCGATGGCGCCTGCTCCGGTAATCCTGGACCCGGTGGCTGGGGCGCGGTGCTGCGCTACGGCGAGGTAGAAAAAGACCTCTGCGGCGGTGAGGCGGATACCACCAATAACCGTATGGAACTGCTGGCGGCGATCACCGCGCTGAACACGCTGAAGACCCCATGCGAGGTCGATCTGCACACCGACAGCAAATATGTGATGGACGGTATTTCCAAGTGGATCTTCGGCTGGAAGAAGAACGGCTGGAAGACCGCTGACAAGAAGCCGGTGAAAAACGGCGAGCTTTGGCAGCAGCTCGATGCTGCCAACCAGCGCCACAAGGTGACCTGGCACTGGGTCAAGGGCCATGCCGGTCATCCCGAAAACGAACGGGCCGATGAACTGGCCCGCAAGGGCATGGAACCCTTCAAAAAGGGCGGTGCAGGCTCGAAGCCAATCTTATAATCGCACAATCCCACAAGGAGTTACCGATGATCTATCACTGCGTTTTTCTGCGGTTCAAGTCGGCGGTCTCTGACGCTGAGAAACAGTCGATCTATGATGCCATCAGTGCGTTGAAGGAGGTTGTGCCGGGTATGCTGGAAGTGCGCTGCGGCCCGAATGTGTCGCCTGAAGGGTTGAATGGCGGATTCGTCGATGGGTTTATCGTGAGTTTCGAAGATGCCACGGTGCGCGATTATTACCTGAAGCACCCGGATCATATCGCGGTTGGCGACCGTATCGTCGCCGCGACGGATGGCGGGTTGTCTGGCATCCTGGTCTTCGACCTCGAGGCATAAAAAGTGGCCGTCCCGGCAGGTGTAGGGTTTGATCGGGGCGGCCCTATCAGGCTGATTGTGAGGGATCAGCTTGATTTGCGCATGGCATCGGCCAGCTTGTCGACATTGTAGCGGAACATTTTCTCATAGGTCGAAGCCGGGCCCTTGGGCTTGGACAGGGCTTCTACGTAAAGCTCGCCGCCGGATGTGGCGCCGGTTGCCTTGGCGATCTGCTTGACGAGACGGGGATCGTTGGAGTTTTCGAAGAAATAGCTCTTCACATGCTCGGTCTTGATCTGCTCGATCAACTTGGCGACATCGGCGGCTGAGGCCTCGCTTTCGGTGGAAAGACCGAGCGGCGACAGGAAGCTGATCTTGTATTCGCGGCCGAGATACCCGAAGGCGTCGTGGCTGGTCAGGATCTTGCGTTCGGATTCAGGGATAGTGTTAAACTTGGCATGAGCATAGGCGTTCATGTCTTCAAGCTTTTTCGTATAGGCGCTGGCATTGGTCTTGAAGGCTTCGGCATCGGCCGGATCGGCGGCGGTCAGCGCCTTTTCGATATTGGCGACCCAGACCTTCACATTGACCGGGCTGTTCCACACATGCGGATCGGTCACGGTCTTGCCATCCTCTTCCATGGTGCGGGTGTTGATGCCCTCGGAGGCGACGACTGGCTTGCCCTTGTAGCCGGAGGCGGTGATCAGCCGGTCCATCCAGCCTTCCAGGCCTTCACCGGACACGAATGTCACATCGGCGGCCTTCAGAGCCTTGGCATTGGCTGGCGACGGCTCGAATTCATGGGGGTCGCCATCGGGGCCAACTAGGCTGGAGACGGTGACATGATCGCCGCCAACCTGTTTGACGACATCGGCCAACACAGTGAAGGACGCGACAACCTTCAGTGTGTCGGCAAAGGCTGGTGCGGTAGACAGCGCCATCAACAGTGGCAGGGCTGCGGACAATAACAGTTTACGGTTCATAATGATCTCCTGTGATCAGGCTTTCAGATGGGAACTTGGAAGAAACCGCCGGAAAACACCGGAGGGAGCAAACAGAATGGACAGGCCGTAAAACAGCGCCGCGACCAGGATGATCGTCGGCCCGGAGGCGAGTTCCAGATGGTAGGAGGCAATCAGGCCGAGATAGCTGGCGACGATGCCGCTTGCCGCTGCCACCACCATCATGCCGGGCAGGCTGCGGCACCAGAGCTGGGCGATGGCGGCGGGCAGCATCATCAACCCCACGGCCATCAACGTGCCGAGCGCCTGGAAACTGGCGACCAGATTGAGCACGACGAGAAACAGGAACAGGAAATGATAGACCGGTCCACGACCGCCGACGGCCCGCAGGAAGCCGGGGTCGAGGCATTCGGTCACCAGTGGCCGGTAGATGACGGCCAGTGCCAGTAGGGAGAAAGAGGCAATGGCGCCGATCTGCACCAGCGCATCATTGTCGATGGCCAGGATCGTCCCGAACAGCACATGCAAAAGATCGATGTTGGAACCGCGCAGCGACACGATCAGCACGCCCAGTGCCAGGGATGTCAGGTAAAAACTGGCAAAGCTGGCATCCTCCTGCAACACGGTCGACCGGGTGACAAAGCCTGATAGTAGCGCCACGGAGAGACCGGCCACCAGCCCGCCCAGCCCCATGGCGGTTAGCGACAGGGATCCGGCGATCAGGTAGCCGATCGCAGCCCCCGGCAGCACCGCATGGCTCATGGCATCACCAACCAGGCTCATGCGCCGCAGCATCAGAAACACGCCGATCGGGCCGGAGCCGAGACCGAGGCAAAGCGAGGCCACCAGCGCCCGGCGCATGAAGCCGTAATCGGCAAATGGCGCGATCAGCAGATCGTAAGCGGTCATGCGGCAGGCCTTGATGTTTTCTGATCTGCCGGGCGGCAAACCTCGGCATCCTCGTCCCAGCGCTCAGCCATGGCGCGGGCCTTGAGCAGATTGGCAGACGACAGGGCGTCCTGGGTCGGACCCCAGCTGACCAGTTCGCGGGCGAGAAGCAAAGTCTCGGGGAAATGGCTGCGCACCTGGTCGAAATCATGCAGGACCGCAACCACCGTGCGGCCATCGCCGTGCCAGCCGTGGATAATGTCAATCAGGTCGCGGGTGGTGCGGGCATCGATAGCGGTGAAAGGCTCGTCCAGCAGGATCACCTTGGCATCCTGCAATAACAGCCGGGCAAACAGCACCCGCTGGAACTGGCCGGCGGAGAGCGCGCCGATATGGCGCTTCTCAAATCCTTCCAGCCCGACCATCGCCAGGGCCTGGCCTGCTTTGTCCATGTCGGATCGGGCGATGCGGCCAAAAGCGCCGCTATTGCTCCAGGCACCGAGCAACACGGTGTCCAATACGCTGATCGGAAACCGGCGATTGATATCGGCGGCCTGCGGCAGATAGCCGAAATCTGTGCGTTTCAGTTTATGCTCCACCGTGCCTTCGGCGGGGCGCAATTCGCCGATGATCGCCTTCAGCAGGGTGGATTTTCCTGCCCCATTCGGCCCGGCAATCGCCGTCAGGCTGCCGGTCTCGATCACGCCGTTGACGTGATGTACAGCCGGATGCCGGTCATAGGCGACGGTCAGATTGGTGAGCCGGATCACAGGATTGCTCATGGCAGGGCCACCGCCCATTGGATGGCAAGCCAGGTCAGGCCAATCAGTGCCAAAGCAAAACCCAGCCGCATAACGGCGGACCGTGCCAGCAAACTGGGAAAGATGGGATCTTCGTCCTGCAAGGCCTGCACTCCGATCGTGGATTATATGTAATAACGTTACGTGTAACGATATAACAATAATGGCAAATCGATGGCAAGTGTTCTTCGCGGATGTGGAAGCCTTATCCCAGGCCATCTAGAGTCCGTCTGGTCAATCTGACATAGTACACGACGCAAACGTTTTTATGTGCCGCTTACCCCCCTCTGCCTTGCCAGGCATCTCCCCCTCAAGGGGGGAGATCGGCAATGAGCACAGACCGCATACTTTTTTAGCGATTTAATATGCTGGAAATAAAGAGGTTTCTTTAGGTTAAGTAGCTTCCGCGTATCGATCTCCACCCTTGAGGGGGAGATGTCCGGCAGGACAGAGGGGGGTAGACCAGGAGCAAAACCGTTGCGTCGTTTACTGTATCAATCTGAACCTGACAGACTCTAAGCTTCATAAAAAACCCCGGAAGCATGAGCCTCCGGGGTCTTTGTCTTGGTGGAACGCTAAAAGACAGCTTTCCAGAAAACCGGGGAATAAGAGAAAGCTTACAGCCGTTCCAGCATGGCTTCAGCCGAGGAAACCGTGGCCTGGCCGGGATTTTCCTCGATATCGAGGCTTTTCACCACGCCATTTTCCACCAGCATGGAGTAGCGCTTGGAACGCACCCCGAGTGCGCCCGCCGAAAGGTCCATGTCGAGACCGAGCGCCTTGGAGAAGCTTGCATCCCAATCGGCGAGGAAATGGATCTTGCCCATGCCGCCGCTATGCTGCGCCCAGGCGCCCATGACATGCCAGTCATTGACGGAGAGGACGGCGATCTCATCGACGCCCTTGGCCAGAAGCGCATCGCGGTGCTCCAGATAGCCGGGCAGATGGTTCAGCGTGCAGGTCGGGGTAAAGGCGCCAGGCACGGCAAACAGCACGACCTTCTTGTCCTTGAACAGGTCTTCGGTGCTGATCTCGACCGGGCCGTCGGCGGTTTTTTCCTTGAATGTTGCCGCTGGAACCGTATCGCCAATTGCAATCGTCATGAAATCTCTCCTCATTGTGCTTGATGTCTCAGTCTGTTCCAAAAGCGCAGCCCGCCAGCGGCCATTGACTGTCAGGGCTGCACTATAGGGCGGGCTGTTGCGAAGGCAAGCGGGGCTTCCATGGTCCGTTTGTTGCCGGCTGCCACCAGAATGTGCCAGGTCTTGCCGCTCACCGAATAATTGCGCGGAAGCTTCGGCAGGGCGATGCGCAGGGTGCGGCTATTGCCTTTGCTTTGCACTGCCTTGTATTCGGTAAACAGATAGCCTTCCGGTCCGGTCACCAGAATGCGCGGCTCTTCCTTGGAGCCATCGGGCAGGACCAGCGACACGTCAAGGCTGGAGAGATCGTGGGCCATCTCGAAGTCCGAGACGTAAAAATCCTCCGCAGCCGCCGCAGGCAGTTTGGATTTGGCCTTGTCGATCAGCTTAACCTCGCCGACATCGGTGGTTTCCTCGTGGCTGAGATCGATGCTCAACTCCGCCTGAAACGGAATGCAGATATTGCGGCACATGCCGATGAAGGCCGTTAGCTTGAGGGGGCTCTGCCAATCCTCGCCACTGCTTTTCAAGGTGAAGGGAAACACCACAGCGTGGTCATAGCCGACATCGCGCACGCTGCCGATATCCATGCGCTTGGGCACCGGAAAGCTCAGCGGCGAGGGCGTGACCTTCGCCTCCGGCGCGGCGGTCAGCTGCGGAGGGATTCCGCTGTCGCCGGGCTCGCGCCAATAGGTAAACCAGCCGTCATTCGGCTCGATCTGCAGGCCTGCCTGCCGGGTTCCATCCGGAGCCGGTGGCAGCACGATCACCCGCATCCGGCCCCCATCGCTGGTTGCCCAGTCGGAGGTGGCGGCGCAGGCATCGCCAAGAGGTGTCAGCGCCAGGAGACCCGCAAAGAGCAGGCCGGCTAGCGCAGGAAAAACCGGACCGTTGGAAAACAAAGGAAGGATCATGCGGCTATTTAGACCAGCCCGATCACCGCTGCCAATCACGCTTTTTACGGTTTTATCATTTTCGGTTGATTGATGCGCAACTATGCCCCATCTTGAAGACCATGGCTTAAGGATATGACTTGCGCCAGAAGCAGATATGAAATGCCGGGCGGCGCTTGGCAGATGCGAGGGGAATGCCCGGCACGACGGCGTATGATGTTCTTTTCCGATAGATCGGCGTTCCGAACAAACCGGAGGCAGCATGGCTTTTTCCACTTTGAAGTCCGATCGTGAACGTGGGTTTCTCGACGGCCATTTCCTGATCGCCATGCCCGGCATGGTGGACGGTAATTTTACCCGCAGTGTCGTCTATGTCTGCGCCCATACGACGGCTGGCGCCATGGGCTTCATCATCAACCGCACCCAGCCGGTCAAATTCGCCGATATCCTGCTGCATCTCGACCTGATCGACCAGAACGATGCGATCATGCTGCCTGACCATGCCCGCAACTTCCCCATTCAATGCGGCGGCCCGGTGGAAACTGGCCGTGGCTTTGTGCTGCATTCCGACGATTACCTGAGCGACAGCAGCATTCCGGTCAGCGACGATATTTCCCTGACCGCGACGCTCGACATCGTCCGCGCCATTTCCGACGGACGCGGCCCGGCGCGCGCCACGATGCTGCTTGGCTATGCAGGCTGGGGGCCGGGCCAGTTGGAGGCGGAAATCGCCAACAATGGCTGGCTGAACTGCCCGGCCTCCGAAGACCTGATCTTCGATCCGGTCCTCGACAACAAATATGACCGGGCGCTGGCTCTGATCGGCATCAGCCCCGCGACCCTGTCGGCAGAGGCTGGCCACGCCTGATCAGGGCTGTTGAGGTTTTCGGCGCAACGGACGAAGGATGCGGGGTAGCTTGAGCGAAGCGGGCAAGGTCATGACGATGACACCGGCCACGACAAGGACGAGACCGGCGAGCACGGTCGGGCTATAGCGCTCCCCAAGAAAAATCGCGCCGATGCCGACCCCGATCGGCACCCGCAGATAGGCCTGGGATGTGGTGGCGACCGAGCCCAGCGTGTGGACAAGCCGGAAATAGATCACAAAAGCCAGCGCGGTGGAAAACACCGCGAGTGCCAGCAATGCTGCCAGTGAAGAGGCGGAGACCGCCAGCGTCCAGGGCTTGTCCACGATCAGGCTGAGCGGAATGAGCATGGCCGCCCCACACAAAAGCGAGCCGGTGGCAGGCATCATTGGATCTAGTCCCTTAAAATTCCGTCCGAAAATCGCGGCCATCGCATAGCAGACCGATGCCAGGATGACGGCGCATTGCGCGAGGAGATCGGTTCCGGCGGAATGAAAGGCGTTGAAGCCGACGATCAGGCAGGTGCCGGAAATCCCCAGCAAGACGCCAAGCAGTTTGCGCAGGCCGACGTGTTCATGCCGGGTGAAGGCGACAGTGATCAGGAAGGTGAAGATTGGCGTCAGGGCATTGAGGATCACCGCTAGCCCTGCCTCGACATGCAGTTCCGCCCAGGCAATCAGGGTGAAGGGCAGGGCGCTGTTGAGGCAGGACTGGATGAAGAACCGCCGCCAGGTGGCGCTGTCGCGGGGCAGTGTCATGCCGCGCATCCACAGAATGGCAAGCAACAACCCGCCGGCCAGCAGGGTGCGGGCGGCAATCAGCGTGATCGGTGGAATGGTCTCCACCCCGATGCGGATGAAACTATAGGCAGCGCCCCAAACTGTTGCCAAAGCCAAAAGCAGGGCAAGTTCTTTCAAAAGGACCGGTTTTTCCATGGATTATCACTTTCTGTCGGGATGGTTTGATGCGCCTTGGTAGCCCAGTCGCTGGCGACAATGCTTCGGCCATAACCGAAGTGTTGCATGATGACAGTCCGTCTTCAGCGGCCTATAGTGAGGCCATGTCGAACATCGCGTCTGGAAACATGCTGGCTGAAATTGCCTCCCTGATGGGGGACCCGGCCCGCGCCAATATGCTGATCGCCTTGATGGGCGGGCAGGCGTTGACTGCGGGCGAGTTGGCGCTGCATGGTGGCGTCAGCGCCCCGACCGCCAGTGGCCATCTGGCCAGAATGGTGGAGGGCCGTCTGCTATCGGTCGAAAAACAGGGCCGTCACCGCTATTACCGTTTGGCGGGACGCGCTGTCGCTGCGACCATGGAGACGCTGATGTCGCTTGCTGCCGATGGGCCACGGCGCCTGCATCCGGTCGGCCCGAAGGACTTGGCGCTACGCTCGGCGCGCAGCTGTTACGATCACATCGCCGGTCGTCTTGGCGTGGCGCTGGCTGACGGCTTGCAGACCAAGGCCTATATCGAGCTGGGGGAGGAGGCGGTTACGCTGACACCACCCGGGCAGCAGTTTTTCTGCGATTTCGGCATCAACCTTTCCCCGACCACACCCCGCGGACGACCGTTCTGCCGCACCTGTCTCGACTGGAGCGAGCGTCGTCCGCATCTGGCCGGACGGCTGGGCGCGGCCTTGCTGGACAGAATGCTGGAACTGGGCTGGGTGGCGCGCCAGCCGCAGGGCAGGGCGCTGCGGATCACGCAGGCCGGACAGCAGGGCTTTCGGGCGCAATTCGGGGTTACGGAAGACTGGATGGCGTGAAGAAAACCAGGGCCTGAGCAGCCCCACCCTCCGGTATGATCAAGCCCGCTTTGCTCGCTGTTGCTGGTCTTTCAAAAGACGCATGACCGCTTCCGGGCCGACCGGAGCGCCGTAGAGGAAGCTCTGGCCATAGTGGCAGCCCATCTGGGCCAGTTCGTCCCCATCGTCCTCGCTGGCAACGCCTTCCGCCACGACATCCATGCCCATGTCCTTGGCCATGCCGATGACTGAGCGCAGCAGGATATTGCGCCGCTCGCTGGTGTCGGTCACCAGTTCCCGGTCGAGTTTCAGCGTATCGAAGGGAAAGCGGGTCAGATAGGACAGCGAGGAATAGCCGGTGCCGAAATCATCCAAAGCGAGACTGAGCCCGATATCCTTCAGCTTCTCCAGCACCAGCCTTGCCTGTTCCGGATTTTCGACGACGACGGATTCGGTCAGCTCCAGTTTCAGCCGGGCCGGATTGCAATTGACTCGGCTGAGCAGACTGCGGATGTCGGTATAGAGCGTGTTGTTGATCAGCTGGGCGCTGGACAGGTTGACGGAGACGAAAATCGGCATTTCGCCCGTCTGTTTTTCCCATTCCACCAGATCCGTTGCCGCCCGCTCCAGCGCGAACATGCCGAGCGGCATGATCAGGTCGCAGCTTTCCGCCAGGGGTATGAATTCGGAGGGGGAGATGGTGCCGCGCTTGGGGTGTTCCCAGCGCATCAGCGCTTCGAAACCGGCCAGCTCCTCGTCATCCAGCCGGACGATCGGCTGATAGACCATGGTCAATTCGCCGCGCTCGACGGCGCGGGCAAGTTCGGTTTCCAGCTGAAGCTTTTCCGAGACGGTGCCCCGGAAGGCCGGGCGGAACGGCTCCACCTTGTTGCCGCCACCGCGCTTGGCGCGGTACATGGCAAGCTCGGCATCCGACAACAGTCCGGCAGCGCTTTCCTGCTGGTCCACCCAGGAGACCAGGCCGATGGAGGCGGTCAGATTGATCTCCCGATTGGCGAAATTGATCGGCACCATGATCGCCTTGCTCATCGCATCGGCAAAATCGGCGACCTTGGCCGGATCGCGCTCCGAAATCAGGATCAGGCCGAATTGGTCTCCCGAAAGCCGGGCCAGCGTATCCTGCGGCTTCAATAGCCGCCGCAACCGCCGGGTCAGCGCGATCAGGATATTGTCTCCGGCGGAAATCCCGAGCATGTCGTTGACCCGACCGAAATTGTCGATATCGACAATCATGACCGTCGGGCGCACCGTATCGGCGGTGGCGGTCACGGTCAAAAGCGTCTGCAAACGGTCCAGAAACACTTCTCGGTTCGGCAAGCCGGTGAGATTGTCGTTGATCGCATCCTGCAACAGCCGGTCGACGGTGTTTTTCTGTTCGGTGACATCGGCAATCGTACCGATGCAGCGGATGATTTCGCCGTTGGCTCCCAATACGGGCCGGGCACGGATATGCAGCCAGTGGAAATGCCCGTCATCGGCGCGGATGCGGAATTCGTGGTTCAGCCGCCCGCGCTTGTGTTCCAGCAGCACGTCCAGTGTGGCGCGAAACCGGTCGCGGTCATCGGGATGCAGGCTGGGAATCCAGTTGCGGGCAGCCCCGTGCAGCGCGCCGTGGCTCAGGCCGAGCCGGGTGGAAATGTCGGGAATGGTCACCACCCGGTCGCGGGCCACATCCCAGTCCCAGACGATATCGCCAGCCCCGGTCAGCGCCAGGGATTGCCGCTCCAGATCGGAAAACAGGCCCTGGTTATAGCCACCGCCAGCAAAGGCGTGCTGCATGACGGTGAAGCCGATCAGCAGCACGATCAGCACCAGCGCGCCGCCATGAGCAGGCTGGATGATGTCGTTCGACAACCGTCCCGTCACCGTCATCCAGCCGGCAATCAGCCAGACGATGATCAGCGTCCAGGTCGGCACCAGCAGGATGGCGCGGTCATAACGGTTCAAGCCGAGATAGACGATCAGCGCGATCCCCGCCGTGGCTGTCAGCGCAAAGGACAGTCGGGCAATACCTGCGGCAATCGACGGATCGTAGATTGCCACGCCAAACAGCAGCACCAGGCCCAAGATCCAGGCAAAGGTTGCGTAGCCGAGGTTCACATGCCAACGATTGAGGTTGAGATAGGTAAAGAGAAAGATCACGAAGCCGGAGGCCAGACCCACTTCGGCCCCGGCTCGCCAGATCTGCTCGCTATGGGTGGTGATGCTGATCAGCTTGCCGAGGAAACCGAAATCGACGCAGATATAGGCGAGCACTGCCCAGGCCAGCGAGGCGGCGGCGGGCAGCATGGAGGTGCCGCGCACCACGAACAGAATGGTTAGGAACACCGCCAGCAGGCCGGAAATGCCCAGCACGATGCCGCGATAGAGCGTGAACGAGTTGATCGTATCCTTATAGGCATCCGGCTCCCACAGGTAAATCTGCGGCAGGTTCGGCGTTGCCAGTTCGGCCACGAACGTCACCACCGCGCCCGGATTGAGGGTGATGCGAAACACGTCGGCATCGTCGCTCGGCACCCGGTCCAGCGAAAATCCCTCGCTGGGGGTGATGGAAATGATCCGCTGCGAGCCGAGATCCGGCCAGAACACCTTGGAATTGACGAGACGATAATGTGGCGCGACGATCACCCGCTCCAGCTGCTCGTCGGACACATTGGCGAGCGCAAACACCGCCCAATCGCCCTGGTGCTGCGCTGACGAGGCGCGCACTTCGATACGGCGGCGGATGCCATCCGAACCAGCGGCGGTGGAGACCTGAAACGCCTCGCCCTGATTGAGATGGATTTCCGTGGTCGCGGTCAGGTCGAGCGCGGTGTCATCACGCGAGATCTTCACCGGTTCGGCGGCATGGCCCATGCCCGCGCCAAACCCGGTTAGCGCCATGACCAGCACCAGAAGGCCAGCGGCAAACCGCAACAGGCCCGAATTGGATAAGCCCTTTTTCGGCTCAAAAAACCGCAGGGAATTGGCCTCGGATGAGTTTCTGACTATATTCATGAATAGAATTTTTTGCCGGAAGCGGCGCCGGGTTCCGCCAGAAGCGAGTAGATCGCATGATCTCTCCACTGTCCGTTGATGTTCAAATATCCGCGCAACAGACCTTCCCGTTCAAAACCGGCCCGCTCCAGCAGCCGTATGCTTTTATCATTGTCAGGAATACAGGCGGCTTCGATACGATGCAACTCAAGTTCCTTGAAGATATACGGTTTTGCCAATTGAAGTGCGGCAAACATATGGCCTTGGCCAGCGAAACGTTCGCCCATCCAATATCCGATCATGCAGGCCTGTGATACGCCGCGCCGGATCAGGCCGATGGTCAGCCCGCCCATCAGCACAGTGTCGCTTTCGCGAAACAGAAAAAACGGCACGGCCAGTCCACTGGCATGTTCCTGGGTATTGCGTATGACGCGGGACCGAAAGGCGCTTTCGGTCAGCTCGTCCGGGCGCCAAAGCGGTTCCCAGGGCTGGAGAAAGCCCCGGCTTTCAGACCGCAGCCTGTACCATTGGTTATAATCGCCATTGCGCGGCAGCCGCAGCAGACGTGTCCCGTCACGCAGTTCAGGCCGTTCCGGTTGGCGGGACAGAAACCCGAACACAGACCGCGTCATTTGTCATACCCCCACCCAAACAGTTCCGGCCCCATTGCATCGAATGCAGGAGGGATTACGCTACCCTGCTGAAAGATATCGCTCAATCCCTAAGGCCAGCCCATCTGCCAGCCATCAGCTACAGCGCCTCTCACCCTATAGGGCGCACGAAGGGTCGCTGTCGCTTATTATATCTGCTGCATAATTTTCTCATTAAACCGATTCCGGTTTAAAGACTTATGCAGCAGATTGAGCAATCCCCTCAGCCGCGCGCCGCCTTCAGTACCGTGTCGCGCGATCCCGACAGGGCAGAAAGAATGTCTTCCATGGGCGCGAGTTGTTCGAGCGGGCCGATGGCCGACAATGTTGGTGGGCTACCATCGAAGAACAGCCGCCCAGCAAGGTCCTTCAGCCGGTCAACGGTAATGCTTTCCAGCCGCTCCATCAGTTCCGGATTGGAAATCGGCCGACCATACAGCATCATCTGCCGGGCGATCTGTCCGGCGCGCGCCGCAGGGCTTTCCTGCCCCATCAGCAATTGCGCCCGGATCTGGGTGCGGGACCGGTCGATTTCCTGCTGCTCGATCTGTTCAGCCGATTTGCGCAGTTCGTCGATGATCACAGGCACCAGTTCCGGCAGGTTTTCGCCGCCGGTCGCGGCATGAATGCCGAAAATGCCGGTATCGGAAAAGCCCCAATGAAAGGCATAGACCGAATAACAGAGACCGCGAAACTCGCGTACTTCCTGAAACAGACGGGAGGACATGCCGCCGCCGAGGATATTGGCCAGAATCTGCGAGGCATAGAAATCGCGCGCATGATAGGCGCGGCCTTCGAAACCGAGCAAAAGCTGGGTGTCCATCAGGTCACGGCTTTCACGCACCTCGCCGCCGGTATAGCGGGCAGGGGTGATAATCGGCGAGACGGCGGGCTTGGTGCGCAGCGTGCTGAAGCGGTCTTCAACCTGGCGCACGAAGCTTTCGTGGTCGACGGCGCCAGCCGCCACCACGAACATCCGGTCGGTGGTATAGTTGCGGGCAAGATAGGCGCGAATCTGGTCGCTGGTGAAACCATCCACCGTTTGTGGCGTGCCAAGAATGCCGCGTCCGACCGTCTGGTCGCGAAAGGCGGTTTCGGCGAAACGGTCGAAGACAACGTCATCAGGTGTATCGAAGGCAGCGCCGATTTCCTGCAGGATCACATGCTTTTCACGGATCAATTCTTCGTCATCGAAGGCCGAATCAGTGAGGATGTCAGCAAGAATATCGACGGCCAGCGGCACATCGTCCTTCAGAACCCGGGCGTAATAAGAGGTGGTCTCGGTCGATGTCGCGGCATTCAGCTCGCCGCCGACATTCTCGATTTCCTCGGCAATCTGGCGAGCGCTGCGCCGTTTCGTGCCTTTGAAAGCCATGTGTTCGAGAAGATGGGCAATGCCATGTTCCTCGGCGGTTTCATCGCGCGAACCGGATTTAACCCAGACGCCCAGCGCGACGCTTTCCAGATGCGGCATTTTTTCGGTAACGACCGTCAGCCCCGAAGGCAGGCGGGTGCACTCAACATTCATGGTCTATCTTTCCGCGTTTCTTAAGCACCGGCGCGCGAGTGAGCGGAGATGAATGCCTCCACCACGTCGAGCTCGCCGGCAAGGACGTCGAAACGCTCCTCCCTATCCATGAGATCAGCAAGCCACGTCGGAAGCGCGGGGTCAATACCCGATGCCGATTTTACCGCCGCCGGAAATTTGGCGGGATGGGCTGTGGCCAGCGTCACCATCGGGCTTTGCGGCTTTTCGAATTTCGATGCGACCACCACGCCGCAAGCCGTATGGGGATCAAGCAGATAGCCGGTTTCAGCCAAAGTGGTGGCGATGGTTTTGGCCACGTCCTGTTGGGTGGCGCGCCCGGCCCGGAAGAGTTTGCGGATGGTTTTGAGCGCATCCGGCTTGATCTCGAAAGCGCCGGATTGCTTGAGGGACGCCATCTGCGAACGGATCTCACCGGCATTGCGGCCGCTGGCTTCAAACAGCAGGCGCTCGAAATTCGAGGAGATCTGGATATCCATCGATGGTGAGGTGGTGGCCATGACGCCGCGCATCTCGTAGCGTCCGGTTTTCAGCGTGCGGGCCAGAATGTCGTTATCATTGGTGGCAATCACCAGCTTGTCGATGGGTAGGCCCATTTCGCGCGCCACATAGCCCGCGAAAATATCGCCGAAATTGCCGGTCGGCACGGTGAAGGAAATCTTCCGGTCCGGTCCCCCCAGCGAAAGGGCGGCGGTAAAATAATAGACCACCTGGGCCATGATTCGCGCCCAGTTGATAGAATTGACGCCGGATAGCTGCACCTTGTCGCGAAAAGCGACATGGTTGAACATGGCTTTGACCAGATCCTGGCAATCGTCGAAATTGCCCTCGATGGCCACCGCCCGGACATTCCCGGCCTTGGATGTGGTCATCTGCCGCTGCTGCACGGGTGAGACCTTGCCCTTGGGAAACAGAATGAACATGTCGATATTATCAAGACCGGCAAAGGCATCGATGGCCGCCCCGCCTGTATCGCCCGAGGTGGCGCCGACAATGGTGGCGCGCTGCCCGCGTTCGCGCAGAACGTGATCCATCAGCCGGCCAAGCAATTGCATGGCGACATCCTTGAAGGCCAGCGTCGTGCCGTGGAACAGTTCGAGAATATAGGAATTCGGCCCGGTCTGCACCAAAGGCGCGACAGCAGGATGGCGGAAGGTGGCATAGGCGTCATGGATCATCGACTGAAGGGCATCATCCTTGATTTCGCCGTCCACGAAGGGTTTTAGCACCGCGAACGCGACCTCCTGATAGGTCTTGCCGCGCAGCGCCCGAATGTCGCGCTTGCGCATTTTCGGCCATTCGCGGGGCAGATAAAGGCCACCGTCACGGGCGAGGCCTGCCAGAAGCGCGTCGCAAAAATTGAGAGCGGGCGCCTCGCCGCGAGTGGAAATAAAGTCCATGCCAGTATCCTCGGTCTAAAGGTCACGCCCGGTCTAAAGTTTCATGGCCGCCACAATGATTCAGAGTCTTGCCGATGCCTTGCTGAAAATTGCAACAAAGCACGTGCTAGCTGATCGATTTTTTGCCACGCCGCTGGTATAGACCATCGCCAACCGATAAGGAAAGGCTGATTGCGGGAGATTTTCCTGTTTCCAGACCGCATTCTCCATGCGGTGAGACGAAGTCATGATGCAGAAGGTGTGACCCGGTGTTTCAATCTATAATGCGCGGCTCGTCCGCCTCATCTCAGGTGAATAATTTGGCTCAGGTTAATAAGTCGGCTCTGGTTATTGTTCCGGTCCTGGCGGTTTTTCTGGCCGGTTGCAATACCAGCGGCTCCGGGGCCGGCTCCAGTTCTGGCGCCAGTGGAGGCAGCCTGTTCAGCTCCAATGCCACGACATCGGTCTCTGGTGCAGCCACGGCTGGCGCCCCGGCAGCGTCTTCTGGCGCCGTGGTTCAGGCCGTCTGCCCGAAGATCTCCCTGCGCGATGGCACGTCTTTCTACCGCACCTATGCCAAGTCGGGTTCCAAGGACCCGCAGGATGTGGTGTTCCAGGCCTCGCTTGCCGAAACCACCCGCGCCTGCACCCAGTCCGACACCACGCTGACCGTCAAGGTCCAGGTGGCCGGACGGCTGGTGGCGGGTCCGCAGGGCCATGCCGGATCGATCAACATGCCGATCCGGGTTGCCGTCGTCGATGGCGATACGGTGGTGTCCTCGGAACTGGTGCCGTTTACCGCCAACCTCGCCAGCGCCGATCAGCCGGCCCAGTTCCTGTTTAGCCGCGATATCACCATGGCTGCCAATGCCACGGCGGCGACGCAGATCTTTGTCGGCTTCGATGAAGGTCCGGCCAAGACCACGGGCAAGCCGTCCGGCAAAAAGCGTAAATAAGCCTGTCGTGACGCGGCAATAATGGGTCTTGCATCAATGAGTCCGGCATGAGGGTGACGGTCGTTCGCAATCCGGTGGCGGGCGGGGCTCATACATGGCCTGCCACGGCCCGTGCCCTTGCGGAGATTTTTCCCGGCTATTCGCTGGTCGAAACCGTCAAGGGCATGACGGGTCCCCAGGCGCGTGCCGCCGTCACGCCGGAAACCGATCTGGTGCTGGTGGTGGGTGGCGATGGCACGGTTGGTCAGGCCGTGGATGGGCTGCTGACGTCGCTTTATCCGAAAACCGCCTTTGCCTTCCTGCCGGGTGGCACGGGCGCGGATTTTTCCCGTAATTTCGATTGGCCCGCAACAACCGAGCGCCAATTGCAGGCGATTGCTACGGCCGCCCCGCGCCGTATCGATGTCGGAGTTCTGCAAAGCCATGTGGGCGGTGGCGAGGCGCAGACCACGCATTTCATCAATGTCGCCAGTACCGGCGTCTCGGGCGAGATCGTCGCTGCGATCGAGGCAAACCGTGGACCCTCGCGTCTGCCGGCTTTCCTGCGCTACCGGCTCATGTCATTGGCGCGCATCGCCCGCTACAAGGGAGCGGCCCTGCGCATTTCGGTGGATGGAAGATGCGTTTATGACGGCGCGGTTCTTGTGGCCGCCGTTACCAATGGCAGCTGGTTTGGCGCCGGAGTGCGCGCCGCGCCGCAGGCTTTGCTGGACGATGGCCAGCTCGATCTGGTCTTTGCACGCCATTGCGGCGCCATCGGCAATCTGAAGATCTTTGCCGCTTTCGCCAATGGCAGTCCGGCGAATTCGGCCGCGATCGAGACCCATCGCGGCCAGGTGATCGACATCGAGCCGCACGGCAAGATCCCCATGGCCGAGGCCGATGGTGAAGTGATCAGGCCCGGCGCATTGCGCTTCAGCATTCTGCCACAAGCGCTCACCGTTCGCCTCCCGCCAGTAGTGGCGCCTGGGTGAATGAGCGCAGGCGCTTTCAAAAAGCTGGAAGCGAGCTTTAGATCACATGGTCCCATTCGGCCATGGCGGCAATCACGGCTGGCAGGTCCATCATTCGGGCGATCACGGTTTCGGCCCCGGCTTCGGTCAGGCGGTCGGCATGGGAGGGGTAGGTGTGGGAGGCGCCGGTAAAGCCGATGACCCGCATTCCAGCGGCGCGGGCGGCATGGATGCCATGCACGCTGTCTTCAACCACCACGCAATTTTGCGGCTTGACGTTGAACTGGGCGGCGCCATGCAGATAGATATCCGGCTTCGGCTTGACCCGGTCAGCGCCGAGATCCTTGGCGGAATAGACATGCGGCGCGAAAAACTCCTTGAGGCCAACCTTGGTCAGCATCATGTCCAGCCGCTGTGACGAGGAATTGGAGCAGATGCAGCGCGGTCCCTGCAGACGTGACAGGGCGTAGGTGACCCCTTCCACCAGCTTGACCTCGCGGGCCAGTCGCTGGTCCAGCAGGGCTTCCGATTTGTCGATCAGGCTGGCCGAGAGCGGAATATCCACTTCCTTCTCGATGGTCATCAGGATGTTTTTCCAGGTCATGCCGGAAAAACGCTCACCCATTTCCTCGACTGAAATCGGGTAGCCTGCCTCGGTCAGCAGCTTGGATTCCACTTTGGCGGCAATGATTTCGGAATCGACGAGCACGCCGTCACAATCGAAAAGGGTGAGGTCGAAGCCAGCCATGCACATCATATCCTGTTGTCGGGGGAAATGCCTGACTACACGATATGGCGGTAAAGAACAATTGCGCAGATCTGCCGAATGTTCTTGGCCCAGATGTTCAGGGCAGATCTGCGTATCTCTCGACAAATTTGCCCCTTAAGCCTAATCAGGAGACATGAGCAAAGCCAAGGACGACACTATAGCCGCGAGGATTGCCCGCGTGTTGGCGCAACGCATCGTGCATGGAGACTTGCAGCCCGGCATTCGGCTTGCACAGGACCATATTGCCGAGGAATTTTCGGTAAGCCAGGTGCCGGTGCGGGAGGCCTTCCGGCGTCTGGAGGCGCAGGGCCTTGTCGTCAGTCTGCCGCGCCGCGGGGTCCGGGTGGCGAGTTTCGATCTGAAACAGGTGCGTGAAGTGGCGGAAATGCGCGCCGCACTTGAAGTGCTGGCGCTGAAGCATGCCGCTCCCCATCTGACGCCCGCGCTGCTGGACGAAGCGGAAGCCGCGACCTCCGCCTGCGATCGCGCCGACAATGTCGAGGATTGGGAGGCGGCCAATCGACGCTTTCACCGGTTGATCGTTTCCACCTGCGATATGCCGCGCCTGTTGACCGCCATCGACGACCTGCACGCGGTCAGCGCTCATTTCCTGCTGGCAGGCTGGCAAAGTGGCTGGGAGCGCCGCACCGATCATGACCATCGCGCCATCCTGGATGCCTTGCGCCGCAACGCCGTGGGTGAGGCGACAGCCATCCTGGAGCGGCATGTGCAGTGGATTGGCCGGGCGCCCGCGCCGCGCCGCGGTGAGCCGCAGCCGGAGCGTTTTGCGATTGTCGGATGATGAGGCGTGAGCGCGCAAAAACGGTCGGTAAAAAACGACAAACGTGTTGATCAGGCGGAAAAGCCCAGCCCAACCTATAAAGCCCAACGAATGAAGGATTAATGCCATGACGGTGCGGTTGCGCGGTCATCATCTGCTCTGCATGCTGACCTTTGTCGGTGAAGGCTATACTGCCGATTTCGTCGCCAATTATCGCCGCGTCGCAGCGCGGTTGACCGAGGGCGAAACCATTGAGATCGTCGATGGCCCCGACGATCTCTGTCAGCCCTTGACCCATTCGCAAACGGCTCATTGTTTCCGCGACAGTGTGCTGGAGCGCGACCGGAAAGCCAAGGATGCCGTGGCCCAGTTGCTGTCTCGCCCGGTGGCGACCGGCACGGTCATCACCCCGGATGCCACCCTGCTGGCGCGGTTGCGGGCCGCCTTTGCCACGGGCTCGGTGCGGTCTGCCTGTCATGATTGCGAATGGTCGTCGCTCTGCGATGGCATAGCGGCTGAGGGCTACAGCGGAGCGTTGGTGAATCCGCCCGCGGCTTGATCGCCCATCTCGGGATCATCCGTCCTCGAATTCCCTGGCCGTTGAGACCCGACAAGAGGCAATCTGGCTGCCGACCTGAAATTGCATGGAAATTTAAGCTCACCGTTCAGCATTTGGTAACCAAGTTCGGTAACCATAGGCACTGTTAAATATGTGCTGCGTCAGCGTAACCAGTGAGTATTCCATGGCCTCTGTTTTCCCGCTCGCCGACCTTCGTCGCTCCAACGATCCCTTCGCCTGGATGAACAGTATCATCAAGGGCGACTGTGTTGCGGCTTTGGAGGCTCTGCCGGATCAATCGGTGGATGCGATCTTTGCGGATCCACCGTATAATCTGCAGTTGGGGGGCATGCTCCACCGGCCGGACCAGTCTGTTGTCGACGCCGTGGACGATGCATGGGACCAGTTCGCCTCTTTCGAGGCTTACGATGCCTTCACACGCGCCTGGTTGCTAGCCTGCCGGCGCGTGTTGAAGCCGCATGGCACCATCTGGGTCATCGGCTCCTATCACAATATTTTCCGGGTCGGCGCGACGCTTCAGGATCTGAATTTCTGGATTTTGAATGATATCGTCTGGCGCAAGACCAACCCCATGCCGAATTTCAAGGGCCGCCGGTTTCAGAACGCCCATGAAACGATGATCTGGGCCTCGCGCGATGCCAAGGCCAAGAGCTACACCTTCAATTACGATGCGCTGAAGGCGTCCAACGACGATGTGCAGATGCGCTCCGACTGGCTGTTCCCGATCTGCTCCGGCGGCGAGCGTCTGAAGGGCGAGGACGGCAAGAAGATCCATCCGACCCAGAAGCCGGAAGCCCTGCTGGCCCGCGTCATCCTGGCCTCGACCAAGCCCGGCGACGTGGTGCTCGACCCATTCTTCGGCTCCGGCACGACCGGCGCTGTTGCCAAGCGTCTGGGCCGCAATTTCGTCGGTATCGAGCGGGAACAGGACTATATCGACGCCGCTTCCGCCCGCATCGACGCCGTCGAGGCATTGGGCAAGGTGGAACTGACGGTCTTGACCGGCAAGAAATCCGAGCCGCGCGTCGCCTTCAATACGCTTTTGGACAGCGGTCTTTTGCAGCCCGGTCAGGTGCTGAGCTGCGAAAAACGTCGCCATAGCGCCATCATCCGCGCCGATGGCACGCTGGTTTCCGGCACGCAAGCCGGCTCCATCCACCGGGTTGGCGCCCGGGTGCGTGGCCTGGATGCGTGCAATGGCTGGACCTTCTGGCACTACGAGGACGCAGGCAAGTTGAAGCCGATCGATGACTTGCGCAGCCTGGTGCGCGCCAGCATGGGCAAGTTGGCGGGATGAGTTTATCGTGTCGGGTCGGCGCAGTGTCTGCCGCCGTTACGATTTCTTAATCATCGGCGCCGATGCTGACTATCTTCGTCGGTTTTTGTATTCAGTCCCGATGAAAGTGACAATGCCCGGCACGGTTTCCGCGCCGGGCATTTTGGCATTGCCTCAAGTACGCAGGTTGTAATTTTTATGATAGGTCTAGGTTGTCGTATCTTCAAGTTGCATATGTGCAGCTAATATAAATTAGATATCTAGTTATAAGCACTTAGCGGTTATTCTCGAAGCACTAAACAGGTTCGGACAAGTCTGCCGCTTTATTTCCCATCTTCAACAGATGGGGGACGGGTTTTGGCGGCTTTATACAGGCAGGCACTGGAGCAATACGGGGAGGGCGCCTATGAGGCGGCCCTGAACACCGTTTCGCGCCTGTTGCAAGCCGAACGAAGCAATGCCGAAGCCCATATTCTCGCCGCCACCGTGCATGAGCGTCTCGGCAACCGGCTTGAGGCCGCCGGACTGTTTGAGCGTGTGATTGCGCTTACACCGTCGCGCAAACGTGATGTCGCTTTTCGCGCTTGCTCTCATTATCTGGAAACCGGTCACGACGATCTGGCTCTGCGTGCCTTGCTGGTGCTGCACCGCTATATGCCTGACGATGTCGATGCCAATCATTCGATTTGCAGCCTTTACCGCGAAGCGGGCCGCTATCCGGAGGCGCTACCCTATGCGCTTAAGCTGCTAACGATTGGCCGCGATTTCGACAATTGGTTGAATGCAGGCATGGTACTGCTGGGTGCTGATCAGGCAGAGAAAGCCTTTAACGTGCTGAAGGCCGCCTATGAGGCCCGCCCGACGGAACGGCTGGCGCTGACGGAATTGTTCTGGTGCGCCATGAACCTCTGCGATTTTGATCTGGCCACGCGGCTGCAGGGAGAGCTTGAGGCTGCCTATGCTGCGGATGGCGCGGTGCTGGACATCCGCGAAAGCGTCTTCCGGGCGCTGCAATGGTCTGGCGATGAGGCCTATCATGTCCTGAGTGCGATCCGGACAGGGGAGAAGCATCGAGCCACGGTTGCGCCGCGGCGGCCTTATACGGTGCGGCCCGGACAAAGGCTGAGGGTCGGCTATGTCTCAGCGGATTTATACCAGCATGCGACGCTGTCTCTTTTGACCGGCGTGATCGAAAACCATGATCGCGACCGTTTTGAGATTTTCGGCATTTGCCATACCGCAGCCAAGAACCGCAAGGGCATGCTGCGCCAACGTTTCCTTGAGGCCATCGATCACTATGTCGACATTCTTGACTTGGATGACGATCAGGCCGCTGCCGCCATACGGCAGCTTGATCTCGACATCCTGATCGACCTCAAGGGATTTACTTTCGAGAACCGGCTGGGGATTTTCTGTCGCCGTCCGGCCCCTATACAGGTGGCCTATCTCGGCTTTCCAGGCAGCGTCGTCGGTGTCGGCATCGATTATGCCATTGCCGATTCCATCGTTGTCCCGCCGTCATCGGACCCGTTTTACGCCGAGAGAATCATCCGGCTGCCCAATAGCTACCAGTGCAACGACAACACCCGTGAAAAAGTGATGCGCGACGGCCCGCGCAGCCTCCACGGTCTGCCGGAGCAGGGTGTAGTGTTCTGCTCCTTCAATCAAGCGGTGAAAATTCGATATCAGGTGTTCAAAACCTGGATGGGAATCCTGAAATCGGTTGATGGGTCGGTGCTTTGGCTGATTGATATGCTACCAACGACGCGAGACAATCTTCGCGCCGCCGCCATCCGGCTTGGCGTGGCGCCCGAGAGATTGATCTTTGCGCCGAAAAAACCGCTCTCGGAGCATTTGCGCCGGTTGCCTTATGCTGATATCGCCCTCGATACCGGGCCTTGTAACGGCCATACGACCACGGCGGATGCCCTTTGGGCTGGTGTGCCGGTTCTGACCTGGAAAGGCACGAATTTTGCCGGCCGCGTCAGCGAAAGTCTTTTGAGTGCCGTTGGCTTGACCGAACTGGTCGCCGACGATCTTACCGAATTCGGCCGCCTGGCGGTCGAACTGGCGCAGGATGAGGTCCGCCAATCTCACCTGCGCCAGAACCTCCTTCAAGCCCGTGATACCGCGCCGCTGTTTGATACCCCCCGCTTCACCCGCGATTTCGAGGCGGCATTGGAGGCGATCTGCGCGGATGCCGCCAAGGGTTGATCCGGGTGAATCATCACGGTAAACGATGATTATGGCGCGCAATCTGGCATGGTATAAAGCGCGATAACGCGGGAGGCGGATGATGACCATTACCACGCTGCAACAGCTGGAAGCCCTCTATGGCACAGTGAAGGAGACGTCACTTGCCAAGGAAATCGACCATCTGAACGATGATTACGCCGCCTTCGTTAGCGCTTCGCCTTTCATCCTGCTCGCTACAGTCGGCGCTGATGGCACCGATTGCTCGCCCAAGGGCGATGCGCCTGGCTTCGTGGCAATTCTTGACCGCAAGACGCTGGCCATCCCCGACCGCCCTGGCAACAATCGGATCGATAACCTGAAGAACATCATCGAAGACGGTCGGACATCTGTGCTGTTTCTCATCCCCGGCGTCGGCGAAACGCTGAGGGTCAATGGCCGGGCTACGATCAGCGCCGACCCGGACCTGCTGGCCCGCTTTGCCGTCGATGGAAAGCTGCCGAAAAGCGTAATTTTGCTTGCCATCGACAGCGTCTATTTCCACTGCGCCAAGGCTATTCTCCGCTCAAATCTCTGGGACGCCTCCCGCTATGTCGAGCGCTCCACCCTGCCATCACCGGGCTTGATGCTGAAAAACATCGTCAATGGCTTCGATGGCGAAGCCTATGACAAGGAATTGCCGGAGCGATCAAGGAATAGCCTGTATTGATCCTCGGTAGAGTTTTCAGAAAGCCATGACCTTGGATGCTACCGAGAAAGTCACCTCATCCTATAAACAGGGTCTGTTTCAACAGGCGCTCGATGAACTTGCCGCACTCTTGCCGCCTGCCAGGCAAGATCCGCGAATGGTCATCATGGCTGCCCAATGCCATTATCGGCTTGGGCATTTGGAGGCGGCGGCGGATCATTATAGCGGTGCAGCGAACCTCGTTGCCACCGATGGCATAAGGCTGAACAAAGTTGCATTCGAACTCTATAAAAAGGCCGGGCATACTGAAAAAGCCTTTGCCTCAGCCGAACGCATATTGCAGGTTGAGCCGAGAGATCATGCTGCCGCTATTTTTCGCCGGCATCATTTGTTCGATTTTCTCCGGTTGGATGAGCTGAAAGCCGCCAATGACGCGGCATTGGCGGCAATCCTGGCGGGTGATGAATTTGCCATGTCCTGCGAGCTGCCGTTCAACATTCTTCACTGGTGCAGCGATGAGAGCATTCAAGCCCGCATCCTGGGCGAGGGCCGGCCAGACATATCCCCGCAGATCCGCGCAATGCGCCGGCAAAAACCGCATGTCTTTGGTGATAAGGTCAGGATTGGCTATCTTTCCAACGATTTTTTCAGTGCTCATGCGACGATGATCCTGTTGCAGGGCGTGCTTGAGCGCCATGACAGGAACCGTTTCGAGATTATCCTCTATTGCTATTCAAGCAAGGCATTGGTCGAAAGCGATAATGGATCGCGCGCTCGCATGGGCATGATCAAGCAAATCGGCGACCTGTCTGATGCGGCAGCCAGCACGATGATCCAGAATAACGACCTGGACATTCTTGTCGATCTGAAAGGCCATACCAAGGATGCCAGAATAGGCCTGGTCAATTCCGGCCTTGCGCCGATACAGGTGGCCTGGCTTGGTTTTCCGGGCAGCGGCATCGGCATAGACTGTGACTATATCATCAGCGATCCGATTGTGACGCCTCAGTCCAGCAAGCCGTTTTACCAGGAAAAGTTTTGCCGTTTGCCGGAAACCTATCAACCTAATGACAATATCAACCGGCCCTTGCCGCCAGCAGTGCCGCGAGCAGCTTTGGGCTTGCCGCAGGACAGGTTCGTTCTGGCATCCTTCAACAGCATCAAGAAGCTCAGCCCGCAAACTGTCGAGGCATGGCTGAAGATTATGGCGGATCTGCCGGACAGCATCCTGTGGATCCTGTGCAGAAACGACATTGCCAAGGACAATCTCCGGACACTGTTCGCGCGTCATGGCCTGTCAGCGGAACGACTGATTTTCACGCCGCCACTTGCCTACCCGTATCACCTCGCCAGGCTGTCCGCAGCAGATCTTGTCCTCGACAGTTTTCCCTATTGTGGCCATACGACCACATCCGATTGCCTTTGGGCCGGAGTGCCCGTTCTGGCGCTGAAGGGCCAGAATTTCGCCTCCCGCGTTTCTGAAAGCCTGCTGACCGCGCTTGGCGTACCGGAACTGGTGGCTGCGACCGTTGATGATTACATTGCCCAGGCGCAAGACCTTGCGCACAACAGAAACCGTCTTCAAGACTTGCGCGACAGGATCGCCGCCAACCGGCGCACAATGCCATTGTTCGATACCGAACGCTTCACGCGCCACCTCGAAGATGCCTACGAGATGATGGTGGCGCGCGCCAAGGCCGGGCTGGAGCCGGATCACATGGATGTTCCGGCAAGGCCGTTCCTATGACGAGGCTTTGAGGGAGTAGGCTGGCGATCAGGGCTATCAAGCCCTGATCGTATAATCCCTGGCGATGCCCTGCGTCACCGCGAACCAGTTCGATGCTTTCGTGCGCTGCTGATGCGCGTCGAAAGATGCCTGATCAACAAAGACTTCCGAAACAAGAAAACGTCCGGCGATAGTAGGGCAGGCTTCGACGTTGAAAGACAGGCACCCCGGCTCGGCCCGCGTCAGGGCGACATGCTCAGGCAGAGCCGCCTTTACGGCTTCCAGCCGATCCTCCGGCACGTCGATATGGCCGTCGAGAAACACTTTGGCCATCAGAGCACGCCGACGTTTGTGAGATCGGCCTTGAGCTTTTCCGGGCTCTCGAAATGCACCGCCTGCCAACCAGCAGCCTTGGCACCCACCACATTGGGCAGGCTGTCATCAATGAAAATCGAATGGGCGGGATCGAGACCAAAATCCGTGGCATGGCGGTGATAAATCGCCACATCCGGCTTGATCAGGCCGATCTCGCCCGACACTGTGACGCCGCGCGGGCGGTTGAGGAAGGGAAACATCTCGCGGGCTTCAGTGAATGTGTCGGCGGCGAAATTGGTCAGCATGGTCACATCGCGGCCCTCATCAATCAGGCCATTGAAGATCTCGACGGTGCCGTCATAGGCATGCGGCACCATTTCGCGCCAATGCTGGCGAAAGGCGCGGATATGCGCTTCGCGGTCGGGATATTGGGCAATCAGCAGGGCTTCGGCATCGGCCCATGTACGGCCCCGGTCCTGTTCGATGTTCCAGTCATGGGTGCAGACATTGTCGAAAAACCATTGCCGCTCCTTGGCATCCGGGATGATCCGGCTGAAGGGCAGGTTGGGGTCGTAATGGATCAGTACCTTGCCGATGTCGAAAACGATATGCCGGATCTCTGCCATGCTCTATTCCATTTTTCTGGCTGCGAAGGCCTCGGGTATAGCCTGGGTGATCGCCTTTTTCATCACCGTCGGCAAGGCCTGGGCTTCAAGATTGATGAGCGGCTCCCACCATCCGTGATCGGCCCAATGGTAATCATCGGGCCGTCCTTTGACCGCATCGGCGCGGAAGATCGTCAGCCGTAGCTCGAAATGGGTAAACACATGAGTGACGACCCCGCAGGACCGCCAATTGGCGTCCATCGGCGCGCTGGCCTCGCTGTCGTCGCCGTCGATGCGAGCCGTCCATTCGGTGGTCGGCACTTCTGTCATGCCACCCAGAAGCCCCTTGTCGGCGCGCTTGCGCAGCAGGATGCGGTTGCAGTCGTCAAGGGCGATGAAGGCGGCGCCAAGCCGCACCGGCTTAGTCTTCTTCGCTGCCTTGACCGGAAAATGCTCGGGGTCATGGGCTTGCAGCGCCAGACAGTGGGTGTTGAACGGACAGAGCGAACAGGCAGGCCGTTTCGGCGTGCAGATCGTCGCGCCCAGATCCATCATCGCTTGCGCAAAATCGCCGGGCCGCTCAGTGGGCGTCAGCGCTGCGACCCGCGCCTTGATCGCCGGTTTGGCGCCGGGCAGCGGATCGGAAATCGCGTATAGCCTTGATATCACCCGCTCGACATTGCCGTCCATCACCGCCGCCTGCCGGTTAAACGCAATGGCGGCAATGGCAGCGGAGGTATAATCGCCAATGCCCGGCAGCGATTGCAGGCCTTCCTGGGTGTCGGGAAAGACACCGCCATGCAGATCGGCGACGGCCTCGGCGCATTTTTTCAGGTTGCGCGCGCGGGCATAATAGCCAAGGCCCGCCCAGGCCGCCATCACGTCCTCGGTGGGGGCGGCAGCCAGATCGGTGACTTTCGGCCAGCGGGCCAGAAATTTCAGGAAATAGGGTTTGACCGCCTGCACCGTCGTTTGTTGCAGCATCACTTCCGACAGCCAGATGTGATAGGGATCGGGCCTGATACCGCGCGCCGCCATCGGCGGCGAAATCCGCCAGGGCAGATCACGGTGATGGCGGTCATACCAGGCGAGAAGCTCGTCAGCGCTTGGCCCATCTTGGTGAGGCCCATCTTGGTGAAGCCCGTCTTCGTGAAGGGTTTGTTCGGCAGGTTTTCGGGTTTTCATGCTCATACTATATATATGGTGACGAATCACGGCGCATATCAAGCGTTCCGGATTGCAATGACGAGGCACCATCCAGCCATGGCCTTCAAAAAACGCGGCGCTGCCCAGATTTCCGAATTGGCCAACGGTATCATCGATCCGGTGATTGCACGGCGCGCCGGGATTTCGACGGCGCTGCTGTCGTCCTGGGACGAGATTGCCGGGGCCGATTTTGCCGATTGCACCCGGCCCGAGAAAATCGTCTGGCCGCGGCGTGATTATGCCGGTCAGGATTCGGGTCAGAAATCCGGCCCGAAGTCGAGTGCGCCTGCCGGTCGTTCCGGCGGGTATCAGGCGGGCGTGCTGACCATTGCCTGCGAAGGCGCGCGCGCGCTGTTTCTCAACCATGCGCAGGGCGAGTTGATTGCCCGCATCAACGGGTTTTTCGGCTATCCGGCCATCGGGCAGATTCGCATCGTGCAAAAACCGGTGTCGAATACCGCCAAGCACCGGCGCGGGCCGGGCCGTCTGGACGCGGTGCAGGCGAAAAAGCTCTCGGAAATGACTGAGGGGATTGAGAGCGACAAGCTCAAAAAAGCAGTCGAGCGGCTGGGCCGGGCGGTATTGTCGCAAAAAAAGCCGAAATGACAGCTTTGTAATTTGAATTGAGGGGCCGGACGCTTCACATACAGTTGGAAACTGTGTTGGGGAAACCGTGCTGAGGGTTGCACGGCTTCGCAAGCCTGCTTTGCCATCGACCTTGCCTCGCCAGATCAGGCGGGTATAACCGGCTCAGGACTTTAAAGCACGATCGTTACTCTATGTGGGTGAAATAATGTCGAATTCTGAACTGATCCTGACCAAGCGCCATCTTCTGGCTGGTATCGCCACCGTGGCTACGGGCATTGCCGTGTCTACCGTGGCAAGCCCGGCCTTTGCGGCTGCCGAAATGCCCAAGTCTGACCATGATGTCGATATGGCAGAGGTGATGAAACCCGGCCCGCTGCCGGATATGGCACTCGGCAAGCCCGACGCGCCAGTCAAGATCGTTGAATATTTCTCGATGACCTGCCCGCATTGCGCCCATTTCCACGCCACGACCTTCGATACGATCAAGGAAAAATACATCGATACCGGCAAGGTCTATTTCGTGTTCCGCGAGTTTCCTTTCGATCCCGCCGCCACCGCCGCCTTCATGCTGGCGCGTTGCGCCCCGAAGGATCAATATTATCCCTTCATCACCATGTTCCTGAAGCAGCAGCGCTCCTGGGCCGCGCCTGACAATGGCGATGTGCGCGGTGCCATGCTGCAAATGTCGAAAATGGCCGGTTTCACACAGGAAAGCTTCCAGGCTTGCTTGACGAACACCAAGCTTGCCGGTGATGTAACCGCAATGCGGGACCTTGGCGCCAAGCAATTCGGCGTCAACGCAACCCCGACCTTCCTGATCAACGGCAAAAGCTATTCTGGAGATATGTCGGTTGAATCCATGTCGGCGCTCATCGACAGCCTTCTCTGACACTGCGCATCCGATCAAGGCGGGCGGTGGCGAAAGCCATGCGCCCGTTTTTTCGTGCCCGATGTCAGGGTTTTGGCGTGATGAGCGTGGGGTCTACCCCCCCCTGTCCTGCCGGACATCTCCCCCTCACGGGGGGAGATCGGCAAGAGACGCTGCCGTCGTTCCCAGGTATTGTCCGCCCGGATCTGCGCAAGCCCGCCGAAATGATGGAGTGAGACCCATCCTGACCCGATCTCCCCCCTTGAGGGGGAGATGGCTGGCAAGCCAGAGGGGGGTATCCTTGGCCGAAGCGTTTCCTGCATCTCATCAGACCCGTCCCCAAGAGGCCCGCCCATGAAGTTCACCAAGCTTCGGGTCGTCGGCTTCAAATCCTTCGTTGAGCCCACCGAATTCATCATCGAACGCGGATTGACCGGCGTGGTCGGGCCGAACGGCTGCGGCAAGTCCAATCTGGTAGAGGCGCTGCGCTGGGTGATGGGGGAAAATTCCTATAAGAACATGCGCGCTTCCGGCATGGATGACGTGATTTTTTCCGGCTCCGGCAACCGCCCCGCCCGCAATTCGGCGGAGGTTGGGCTTTATCTCGACAATTCAGACCGCACCGCGCCCGCCGCCTTCAACGACAGCGACGAAATCCAGGTCAGCCGCCGCATTGAGCGGGAAAACGGTTCGGTCTATCGCATCAATGGCAAGGAAGCCCGCGCCAAGGATGTGCAATTGCTGTTTGCCGATGCCTCGACCGGGGCGCGGTCGCCGTCGATGGTCGGCCAGGGGCGGATTGGCGAACTGATCCAGGCCAAGCCGCAGGCACGACGGCAATTGTTGGAAGAGGCCGCCGGTATTTCCGGCCTGCATTCGCGCCGCCATGAGGCAGAACTGCGGCTGCGTGCCGCCGAAACCAATCTGGAGCGGCTGGAGGATATCGTCGCCCAGCTGGAAAGCCAGATCGAGAGCCTAAAACGTCAGGCCCGTCAGGCCAATCGCTTCAAGATGCTGTCTGCCGATATCCGCGCCCGTGATGCCATGCTGCTGCACATCCGCTGGACGGAAGCGCGGCAGGCCGAGGCCGAGGCGGAAGCCTCGCTCAACGAGACGACATCGCTGGTTGCCGAGCGGGCGCAGGCGCAGATGGAAGCGGCCAAGGCCCAAGCCATTGCCAGTCTGCAATTGCCTGCGTTGCGTGACGAAGAGGTCAAGGCCGCAGCCAGCCTGCAACGCTTGCAGATTGCCCGCAGCCAGCTGGAGGAAGATGCCGGACGGCTGTTCAAGCGCCGCGACGAACTGACCCGGCGGCTGTTGCAGCTTGAAGAGGACATTGCCCGCGAACAGCGGCTGGTCGATGACAATGCCGAAATTCTCGAGCGGCTCGCTGCCGAGGAATCCGAACTGGAAGACGTGCTGACGGAAAGCGGTCAGGAGGCGGACGATCTGCGCATTGCTTTCGAGGAAGCATCGGCAACCCTTGCCGATAGCGAAGCCCGCTTTTCCGCCGCCACTGCTGACCGCGCCGAGGCGGCAGCCGGGCGCAACCAGCTGGAACGGGCGCTGCGCGACCTCGCCGACAAGCGGCTGCGGCTGGAGCGTCAGGCCGATGAGGCAGGCCGCGAACTCGACGCCGTGGCCGAAAAGCTCGCGGCCCTGCCGGACCCGGAGGAAAAGCGCGAGGCGGTGGAAGCCGGTGAATATGCCGTGGAAGAGGCCGAAAGCACGGTTGCGCAAGCGGAAGAGGCTTTAAGTGCCGCGCGCCGGGCCGAGGCACTGGCCCGCGGCCCGGTGGAAGCGGCCCGCTCTGCATTGGCGGCGCTGGAAACCGAGGCGAAAACCATTGCCAAAATGCTGGCCGCTTCAGCCAGCGCCGGAGAATTTTCGCCGGTGGCCGACGCACTGACGGTGGAGCGCGGCTTTGAAACTGCGCTGGGGGCGGCGCTTGGTGATGATCTGGAAAGCCCACTCGATGCGCGTGCGCCCGCCCATTGGGCCATGCCCGGGCCTGATAGTGATGACCCGGCTTTGCCTGCTGGCATCGTCGCTCTCGCCACGCATGTCTCGGCACCGCAAGCTTTGCTGCGTAGGCTAAAACAGATCGGCATCACCGATGCCGATACCGCGCAACGCCTGCAACCGGACCTGAAACCCGGCCAGCGGCTGGTGACGCGGGAGGGGGCGGTTTATCGTTGGGACGGCCATGTTACCGGTTCGGAAGCGCCAAGTGCTGCGGCTCTTCGTCTTGCCCAGAAAAACCGTTTGGCGGTGCTGGAGGAAGAAACGGACGAGGCTCGCATCGGGCTGGAAGAGGCTGAAGAACGATTGAAGGCAGGGCGCGAGGCGGTAACGTCGAGCGAAGCGCGTCTTGGCGAAGGGCGTGAGCGCCAGCGGTTGATCCTGCGTCAGCTGTCGGAAGCCCGCGATGCGTTAAGCGCTGCCGAGCGGGCCAGCGGCGATCTGCTGCGCCGCCGCGCCGTGGTGGAAGAGGCGGTAAACGGTCTTCGCGCCCAGATCGAAGAGGCTGAAAGCCTGGCCGAAGAGGCGCAGATCGCTCTTGCCGATCAGGCCGACCTGACGGCGCTGGACGACCAATTGCGGCAATTACAGATGGAGGTTGCCACCGGTCGCGGACTGGTGGCCGAAGCTCGCGCCCGCCATGAAGGGTTTGCCCGCGAAAACGACCAGCGCCAGCGCCGGATCATGGCGATCCGTCAGGAACGGCAAAGCTGGGCGCAGCGGGCGGCAAGTGCCAGCCAGCATATCGCCACGCTGAGGGAGCGCGAGGCGGAAGCCCGCGACGAAATGGCCGACCTGGACGCTGCCCCCGACGAATTCGATGAAAAGCGCCGCCTGCTGATGAGCGAGCTGGACAAGGCTGAAGCCGCACGGCGCACTGCCGCGGACCGGCTGGTGGAAGCCGAGGCCCGCCAGCGTCAAGCCGATCAGGTCGCTGCTAGCGCCTTGTCAGCGCTGGCCGAAGCAAGGGAGCGCCGGGGCCGGGCGGAAGAACGGTTGCTGTCTGGACGCGAGCGGCGCAAGGATGCCGAAGCCCGTATTCAGGAAGCGCTCAATGTCGGCCCGCACGAAGCCTTCCGCCTGACCGGGCTGAAACCCGATGACGCGATCCCTGACCTGCGCGAAGTTGAGCGCGATCTGGACCGGCTGAAAATCGAGCGCGAACGGCTGGGTGCCGTCAACCTGCGCGCCGATGAAGAACAGAAGGAATTGTCCGACAAGCTCGCGGCCCTGATCAAGGAGCGCGACGACGTGATCGACGCGATCCGCAAGCTGCGTGGCGCGATCCAGAGCCTGAACCGCGAGGGCCGGGAACGGCTGGTGGCGGCGTTCGACGTGGTCAATGCGCAATTCCAGCGGCTGTTCACCCACTTGTTTAACGGCGGCACGGCGGAATTGCAGCTGATCGAAAGTGACGATCCGCTGGATGCTGGCCTCGAAATCCTCGCCCGTCCGCCTGGCAAGAAGCCGCAGACCATGACGCTGCTATCGGGCGGCGAACAGGCGCTGACGGCCATGGCGCTTATCTTCGCCGTCTTCCTCACCAATCCAGCGCCGATCTGCGTGCTTGACGAAGTGGACGCCCCGCTCGATGACCACAATGTCGAGCGCTATTGCAACCTGATGGACGAAATGGCCGCCTCGACCCAGACCCGTTTCGTGATCATCACCCACAATCCGATCACCATGGCCCGCATGAACCGGCTGTTCGGCGTCACCATGGCCGAACAGGGCGTTTCGCAACTGGTGTCCGTGGATTTGCAGACGGCGGAGCAGCTACGCGAGGCTGTGTGAGGGTTCACAAGGCCGATTGGAATGCTCTACGGGAGCAAGTCCACCTTAGATACAGAGGAAAGCGTCGTGTACAATTTCAATCAGCTTGAGCGGCGTGCCAAGGACCTCATCAAAGCGGGCCGGAGCGCGGATGCGATCAAGATCTATCTGTTCATGGCCGATGGCGATCAGTCTCTCGATGGTGGATATCTTGGGGAGCGACTCGGGATCTGTTACGAGGCAATCGGCGATCTGCATGCCGCCAAATACTGGTATGGGCGAGCGGTCGAAGAAAATCCGGGCGTAAGGCTGGCATCTGCTGAAGCTCTTGTGCGGCTTGGCGAGGTCAACATCCATGACATCGTCGATTTAGCAGGCAAATAGAGCATCGGACCAAAAGAAACACAGAGGAAGGGATGGCCTGGCTGGTTCAACGTGAACCTGTCGGGCAGGCATACAACAGGAGATCGCCATGCCCCGCTGGATACTGCTGCTGACCGCTCTTGCCTGCTTTTTTGCGATTCCAGCAGCAGCCGAAAATCTTTCCGGCAATTTCCTTGCGCAGACCGTGAAAACCTCCAAGCCGCATCGCGAGGCGCTGACGAGGCTGGTGCGCGGGCGGCAGGGCATTCCGCTCTGGGTGCTGAACATGGTCCGTAAGGATGATTATATCGGGCTGGCTTCGGTCGAAATGCCTGTTGACGCCAAGCCCATGCAATTATTCTACGCCTGCCAGCCAAAACGATGCGAGCAAAGCGCCGTTCGTGTGCTGTTTTCCGCCGATGGCAAGCATGCGGTGATGCGTATTCAGGACCAGGCGGAAGGCGAGATCTTCCTCGGCACGCCAAGCGAGGCGGAAAAGACCGCATTGGCGCGCGCTCCCGGCTGATGGTCTGAGAAATAGCGATTTTAAATCATGCTAGGTGCGACGGATGAAAGATCGCAATCCTTTGTATTGAAATAGAAAATATAGGTTTTCCTTTTTGCGGAGGTATTTTCTCCTCGCTGGCAAGCCACGATTGCTAAATGCCAATTCCAATAGTATGCTCAACATACTTTACGGCATCTTGCCGCGCAGATAGCGCGGTCAGGATGGCTGAGGGATTATCCAAAAGGTCTGACCGGGCGCGAGGAGGCGAGCGGTTGAACCGTTATCGGCATCAATGGGAGGCATTATGCTGTCGACAACATCGCGACCGGGCTCGTCCCGGATCATTTTTCTGATTTTTCTGGCGGCGATGATTGAAGGTTTCGACCTTCAGGCTGCGGGCGTGGCGGCACCGAAACTGGCGCCGGTCTTCGGGCTGACACCCGCCCAGATGGGACTGTTCTTTTCTTCCGCTACCTTCGGCCTGATCTTTGGCGCCGTTTCCGGCGGTATGATCTCCGACCGGTTCGGACGCCGTTTGGGCCTTAGCCTGGCGCTTTTCATCTTCGGGATCTTCTCGCTCGCCACGGCAGCAGTCACATCCGTGGAAGGGCTGATCGCCATGCGGTTCCTCACCGGCGTCGGCTTGGGCGGGGCGCTGCCGAATCTGGTGGCCATTGCTGTCGAATCGACCACGCCGGAGCGGCGCGGCCGGGCGGTGTCTATCATGTATGCCGGTATTCCGTTTGGCGGCGCGATTGCCAGCGTGGTGGCTATGGCCGGTCTGCACGACGACTGGCGCACCATCTTCATTGCCGGCGGCATCATGCCGATGCTGCTCGTGTTGCCGCTGTTTATGATGCTGCCGCAGCTCAAGGTCGAAAAGTCAGAAAAGACCAAGAAGGAGGGTGCCTGGCGTCAGGTGTTCTCCGCCGATACGGCGCTGCGTAGCGTCCTGCTCTGGACGGGCTTTTTCTTTGGCATTATGGTCCTGTATCTGCTTCTCAACTGGTTGCCGACCCTTCTGGTGACGCGCGGGCTGGATCGCCAGCAGGCTGGCCTCATTCAGGTGATTTTCAATATCGCCGGGGCCGTGGGTGGCTTGACGGGTGGATGGTTCCTTGATGGGAAGCGCAAGGTTCTCAACGGTTCGCTCTGCTTCCTTCTTTTGGTGGTCTCTCTTGTGCTGCTGGGACTGGCACCGGCCAATTTTGCCGCCAATGCCATTGCCGGTGCGTTGATCGGGGTGAGCGTCATGGCGGCTCAGTCGCTGCTCTACGGCATTGCGCCGCAATGCTATGCGCCGGATGTTCGTGGCACCGGTGTCGGGCTTGCTGTCGCCGTCGGACGGGTCGGCTCGGTGGTCGGGCCGCTGTTTGCCGGTGGTTTGATTGCCGCTGGACGCTCGCCGACCGAGGTGTTGATGGCGATCGTGCCGGTGGCTGTTATCGCTGGTATCGCAACCGTTCTGCTGTTGTCACGGCTGCGCGACCTGCCGCAGGATAGCACCGCGAAGGGCGTGCCAGGCCATGCAACGCCCTCCATGGTCAAGCCTTGACCGGCTGCGGATCTTGCTTGGGAAACCATCTGGCATTCTGGTTGTAAAACCTCAATTGCCGATGGTTTCTCCGGGATAAACGCCCCAGACCAGGCCTTGCCGGACAAAGCCGGAAGGGCCACCTCGTTCTACCGAGACGGAACACCAATGCCCATCGCAGCCACCGATTTTCAGCCGTACCCGTGGCTGGAGTTGGGCGGTGATGGCAGCCGTGGCAAGCGGGCGGGTGCGCAGCATGACGAGATCGCCTTTTGAGCCGCGCCAGGGGGCGACAAGACCGGTGCGCGCGCCGCTGAGCATGACAGCCGACATCCAGCCGCTGGTGCCGTCGCTATCGCGAACCTGCCGCCAATTGTCATATTCCTCGATGATTTCCACCGGCAGGCCCCGAGCCTCGTAGATAAAGCGGATGGGGTAATCGGTGGAAGGGCCAGCCCGCATCCGCACCCTGTCGGCCTTCAACGAGGCAAATCGGGGCAGGGGATAGCCGGTGACGCGGCCCGTCTGCCGGAGCATCGGCATGGCCGCAGCCGTGCCGGGCGCAAGCAGGCTTGCCGCCCCGATCAACGGGGTCAGCAACAGGGTGGCCAGCAGGGCGCGGCGGTTCACACGGGGAGCCACTGAACATGACGGACCGTATTCAGTTTTCGACTGTCTCAAGCCTTTGTTGCATTTGAGATCGGCGAAATCTGTTGACGGTGAGAAGGCGTCGTCATCTTGGAGCCTTTGTGTGAAACCACCTTTGGCGGTCAGGGGGCGTTTTTCAGGCATTGTCGGTTTTGGACATCTCAGCGGCAGGCCTGGGCCTGTTTCAGCGCCGCCGAAACGCCCTGTAGCGAATAGGTATAGGTCGTGTGGGTGCCGCGCTTCGAGGTGGTTTTCACGGTCATCCGGCGACCTTGCTTCATGGCGGCAATCACCTTGGCGTCCTCTGCTTCCAGCCGGGTCCAGCCGACATTGGCTTTCGGCACCATCTGGAACGTCTTGTCATCGACGTTCACATCGATGGTCGAGCCCTGAGCGACGTTGTAGCCCATCACGGCCTGGGGGTAATAATTGACGCCGCCGGTCTTTTTCGGGGCGATCAGGAAGAAATTCTTGCCATGGTCAATGCCCACAGGATCTTCCTTTGAAGGCACGGACAGCACATAGCAAACGGTCTTGCCGCCATCCTTGTAGGAAAACAGCCCCCAGTGATCGAACTGCTTGACCATCCGAGGGGCTGCCGATGCAAAGCTCGCCGAAAACCCAAGAATGGCAAGCATTAATGCAACGGTTTGTAGTGATGACATATCTGGCAATCTCCTTTGGTTGAGTGGGTCGCGGTTCGTTCTCTACCCCAATCCGCCAGCCATGAGGTTACCGAGGCGTTAATTTCTCTTCACAATTGGTTGAGCCAATTTGCGACATTCCGTCGCAAATTCGTGAAATATCAATGGATTGACCAAGAAAATTACCATCGAAACAGATGTAGGCCGCGTTCCGGTATCAGTCATCGCTCTATACCGCGTCGAGCCTCGACACACGGATCTTTCGCGCGGGATGCCGCAATTATGCTGCAATGCGGGATACGATTGATATTATGAGATTTTCAACGGATCACGAATGCGCTAAGTCTTTTGAGGGATACAAGCATCGGACCGAAAAGTGGAAACCGGTTTTCGGGCAATCCGATGCGAAAACAAGAACAGTCGGGCGGAGAAAGAAAACGACCATGGGGAAGTGGGTCTACAGCTTCGGTGGTGGCAAGGCTGAAGGCGGTGCTGGCGATGTTGAACATTTGGGCGGTAAAGGTGCCAATCTTGCCGAAATGGCGGGTCTCGGCCTGCCCGTGCCGCCGGGTTTGACGATTGTCACGGATGCTTGCACGCATTTCTACGCCCATGGTCGCTGTTTGGCCGACGACATGAAGGCAGAGGTGTTGGCCGGTATCGACCTGATCGAAGCCGAGACAGGACGCACGTTCGGCAATGCCAAAAATCCCTTGCTTTTGTCGGTTCGCTCGGGTGCGCGCACCTCCATGCCGGGCATGATGGATACGGTTCTCAATCTCGGCCTGAACGATGAGACGGTGGTCGGTCTTGCCCATCGCGCCGGAGACGCCCGCTTTGCCTGGGACAGTTACCGCCGCTTCATCCAGATGTATGGCGATGTCGTTCTGGGGCTGGATCATGAAGTGTTCGAGGAAATCCTTGAGCATGAGAAGGGCCGGTTTGGCCATGAACTCGACACCGAACTGAGCGCCGATGAATGGCAGCATGTGACGGACCTCTACAAGCAATTGATCGAGGATGAGCTGGGCGAACCCTTTCCACAGGACCCTGAGGTTCAGCTCTGGGGGGCGGTGGCCGCGGTGTTTGCCAGCTGGATGAACGCCCGCGCCATCACCTATCGGCAGCTGCACAATATTCCCGGCCATTGGGGCACGGCGGTCAATATCCAGGCCATGGTGTTTGGCAATCTCGGCTCCAGTTCGGCCACAGGGGTGGCGTTTACCCGCAATCCGTCGACGGGCGAAAACCAGCTTTACGGCGAGTTTCTGGTCAATGCCCAGGGTGAGGACGTGGTAGCGGGTATCCGCACCCCGCAATCCCTGAGTGAGCGGGCGCGGCTGGAAAGCGGTTCCGACAAGCCGTCGATGGAAAAGCTGATGCCCAAGGCCTTTGCCGAGTTTACGGCGGTCTGCGCGCAGCTTGAAACCCATTACCGTGACATGCAGGATGTGGAATTCACCATCGAGCGCGGTAAGCTATGGATGTTGCAGACCCGCTCCGGCAAGCGCACCACCAAGGCGGCCATGAAGATCGCTGTCGATATGGTGGCGGAAGGGCTGATCGACGAGGACGAGGCGGTGTCGCGCATCGAGCCGGCGTCGCTGGACCAGCTTTTGCATCCCACCATCGATCCGCGCGTGGCGCGGGATGTGATCGGCTCAGGCCTGCCGGCGTCGCCGGGGGCGGCTACCGGCGAAATCGTCTTTACCGCCGAAGATGCTGTCAGCGCCAAGGAAGAAGGCCGCAAGGTCATTCTGGTGCGCATGGAAACCAGCCCGGAAGACATTCACGGCATGCATGCCGCCGAAGCCATCCTGACCACCCGTGGCGGCATGACCAGCCATGCGGCGGTGGTGGCGCGCGGCATGGGCATTCCCTGCGTGGCCGGTGCGGGCAGCATGCGGGTCGATATCCGCAATGGCGTGCTGCTGGGCGTCGGCGTCAAGCTGAAGAAGGGTGATATCATCACCATAGATGGTTCCTCCGGCCAGGTTTTGCAGGGCGCCGTGCCGATGCTGCAACCGGAACTGTCGGGGGATTTTGCCCAGCTGATGCAATGGGCCGACCGCACGCGTCGCATGACGGTGCGCACCAATGCCGATACGCCGGGCGATGCCCGTGCCGCCCGCTCTTTTGGAGCGGAGGGTATCGGCCTTTGCCGCACTGAACACATGTTTTTCGAAGGTGAGCGCATCCATGTGATGCGAGAGATGATTCTGGCTGAAAACGAGGCCGGACGGCGCGCCGCGCTCGACAAGCTGTTGCCGATGCAACGCTCGGACTTCACCGAGCTGTTTACCATCATGCATGGCCTGCCGGTGACGATTCGGCTGCTCGATCCGCCATTGCATGAATTCCTGCCGAAGACCGTCAAGGAAATCGCCGAGGTGGCGGTGGCGATGGGCATGGAGCCGCGCGCTCTGGCGCAGCGGGTCGAGGCTTTGCACGAGTTCAACCCCATGCTCGGCCATCGCGGCTGCCGGTTGGCGATTTCCTATCCTGAAATTGCCGAGATGCAGGCGCGGGCGATTTTCGAAGCCGCTGTTGCCGCAGGCCTTGAGACCGGTGCACCGGTCGTGCCTGAGATCATGGTGCCGCTGGTCGGGCTGCGTTCCGAGCTGGATTATGTGAAGGGCGTGATCGACCGGATTGCCTCCGAAGTGATGCGGGAAGGCAAGCTGGAAATCTCCTATCTGGTCGGCACGATGATCGAGTTGCCGCGCGCCGCCATCCGCGCCCATGTGATTGCCGAGGCTGCGGAATTTTTCTCCTTCGGTACCAATGACCTGACCCAGACCACGTTCGGCATGTCACGCGACGATGCGGCCGCCTTCATTCCCACCTATCAACGCAAGGGGATTATCGAGCGCGATCCATTCATCTCGCTGGATTTCGACGGGGTCGGCGAGTTGATCCGCATGGCCGCCGAGCGCGGTCGCCAGACCCGTCCCGATATGAAGCTCGGTATTTGCGGCGAACATGGCGGCGACCCGGCCTCAATCCATTTCTGCGAGGATGTCGGGCTGGATTATGTCTCCTGCTCACCCTTCCGGGTGCCGATCGCCCGGCTGTCCGCCGCCCAGGCAAGCATAAAGCAGAGGCGCCTCATGGCGAAGGAAGTTTGAAGCTACCGTATGTTTATTCGCCGTTTCGGCACAAAATCGCCTGTTGAGTTGCATTTTATCAATTAGATTTCGGCTTTGTTTTAAATGGTTTTATAAAACAGTTACCCAACAAGGATTGAAGGTCAGGACTGATGTCCCGGACGCTTCAACACATGGTTGGGTAAAATGCGCCTTAAAGATACAGTTTCAAAGCTTCTCGCCGATGACAAGGGCAATTTCGCCGTCATGTCGGCTATTTTGCTTATGCCGTTGCTTCTGGCTGTCGGTGCGGCGGTAGATTACAGTTCGGCACGCGATCATCGCAATGATATTCAGGTGACCGCCGATTCGGCTATCCTGGCTGCGGCGTCGAGCTATTCCTCGTCTTCCGGCGTCGACGCCCTTGCGGCGGGGATCGACAGCTATCTCGAGTCCAAATTGGCGGATCAGGGTTCCAATGACGTTGATACCGCCGCGGTGCCCAAGCGGTTGAGTGGGCCGACCTTGTCGGCGGACGGCAAGGAAATTTGCATTGTCGTTGGCGAGGGCGTGCCGACCAGTTTCATGCAGCTCGCTGGCGTCAAGACCGTAGATGTCTCGGCCAAATCCTGTGCAGCGCTGCCGGGCAATATTGATCTCGAAGTGTCCCTGGTGCTCGACGTCTCCAGCTCGATGATCGAGGAAGGCCGTTTTGTGCCGATGCAGACGGCGGTGAAGAGCTTTTTGACCTCCTTTGCCAATGATGCCACGGTTGCCAAGCGCAGCAAGATCGCCATCGCGCCGTTTTCCAGCCGTTTCAACATCGGCCTCACCCATAAGGACTGGCTGAAAGCCTATGGCGGCAATGCCGCCGTGCCCAGCCGTTGGACCGATCCCAAATCCTATTATAAGGACTCGAAATATAGTTTCAGCCAGTGGATCGATAATGTCACGACGCTCGCCTATACCTCCAGTAACTATTATTGGATCGGCTGCGTCGAGCCGCGCGCCGACGTGGAAATGAAGGATAATGGCGCCATCGGCACCAATGGCCTGAGCGATGTTTCACCCAGCACCGAGGCCTTCGTGGCGCAGGATTACAACACCGGTTCTTCCACCAGCTTCTGCCCACCGCCGATCGTTCCCCTGACGTCGAGCTTTAGCACGTTGCAAAGTGCTATCGCGGACATGACGTCGGAAGGCTCCACCCGGCTTGATGCCGGAATGCTGGCGGGCTGGTATACGCTGTCGCCAAAATGGCGCTCGGCATGGGGTGGCGGGACCGCGCCCGCCGACTATTCCGAAAAGGTCAAAAAAGTCATCGTCTTCATGACCGATGGCGAGATGAATGTGAAATACGGCCCGGGAAATAAGGACAAGCTCGACTGGATCTGTGACAAGGACCGTACGGACAGCTGCAACAACACCGCCACTGACGCGCTTCTAACCACCTGCAATTCGATCAAGTCCAATAATATCGATATCTATGCGATTTCCTATAGTTCGGAAGCCGATGTCCAGAATTTGCAGACCTGCTCCAGCGGCACCAAATATTACTTCAGCGCCTCCACCACCAATATCAAGGATGTCTATACGGCGATCTCCAAAAACATCATCGGCAGCACGGTGCGGCTGACGCAGTGAACCGGACGGCTGCTGCATAATTCCTTCAATCGGACTCGATTGAAGGAATTATGCAGCATATTTAGAATGTTACAGCGTCCTTTGTGCGTTTTATAAAACGCAGGGCGCTGGAAAGGCAGGATCAATCGCGGCATGGGTGACAAATTGCCTTGATTGTGAGATAGGCCGGGTCGTCACACTCGCAAAGGCCAGGCCCGATGAACGACACCCACCGGACATCCTCCACGGCGCCCACCTCCCGCAAACGCCGTCGGAAGGGCCGCGACACGCCGCCGCCTGGCTCTCATTCCGGCAAGCAGCAGCGCGAGGGCCAGGGCAAGGCCGTTCCTGCGGCTGCGCCCGGCACTGATAAATGGGCGCAAGCCCGTCGCGTTATGAAGACGGATCGTTTTCGTGCCAGTGCGCTTCTGGCCGGTTTCGGCCTGTTCCTGTTGGCGGTGTCGCAAAGCCTGCCGCACGATTATGGCTTTACCGAACTGGGCGCGCTGTTCACCTTCTCAGTCTATGACCTGGTTCTGGCCATGCTGGGCATCGCGGTTGCGTGTGCGCTGATGCCCAGCGTCCGGCAATTCGCCATCACCATCGGCGTGTTTCTCGGCGTGCTGTCGGTCATGCTGCTGTTTTTCGACCCGATCTTCGTCGTCATCCGCGACAGCGCGCTGGGGCAGGTGCTGTACCTGATCGCGCCGGTGGCCGTCGCCATCACCGGCGCCAGTCTCTGGCTTTCGGGGCGCTGGCGGGATCGGGCTATGCTGGCATCCGCTGCCGTTGTTGCCTTTTCCTTCTCGCTGTTTCTTGGCCTGGACGATTTCGGCGTCGGCATTCCGTCCTTTGCGATTGCCTCTGTGCTTTCGGCCCTGTGGATCATCCTCACCCCGGCCTTTCTGCTACGCTGCTTCAAGGGCCCCTGGCTGAACATTCCCTCGCGCATCCTCGGCAGCTGGCTGCTGGTCATTGCCATTATCGTCACCGTCTCGCTCTATGTGCCGCTACCAATCAAGACCCAGCCGCCCGTCGATCTCGGTCAGCCGGACCTGTCGATCGATGGCGAGGACCCCGGTACGGCTCCGAGCGACCCTTCTGCCTTGCAGGACCCCTCTGCCTTGCAGGATAAGGGCGCTTACGGCTCGATGAATTCCAATGGCACGCAGGTGCCCGATTTTCTGGAAGAGGAGCCAAAGCCCGATCCCAATGCGCCCTCCGTGTTTGAGGGGCTGAAAACGCCGAAAATTGGTGGATGAGAATGCCTATGGCAGATGCCGGGTTTCTGCGGTCGGACGCGCAGTGGATGCCTGCGCCAGATGGGCGCGCATGCGTCGTGACAGCCAGTCGGTAAACACCAGCCGTCTTTCGTCGGCGGCAAAATCGCTATTGGAGACGGCGAGATAATGGGTGCCATCCTCATGAAACGCACCGAGCGCGGCCAGTCGTCCGGCTGCCATATCCGTCGTCACCATATGGATCGATGCCAGTGCGACGCCTTGGCCGGCCATCGCCGCCTCAAGGGCCAGATAGAAATGCTCGTAAAAAATGTCCGAGTTGAACTTGCGGGTCCCTGGCTGGGTCTTGCACCAGTTCAGCCAGGCATCGGGGCGCGAGCGGGTATGCAGAGCAGGCACGCTGGGGCGAGGCGCTTTGCTGAGGTCAGCCGCCACCTGCGGCGTGCAGACCATGCCCATCGCTTCCGGCGCCAGCTCCCTCACATGCAGGCGGGGGTCGATGGCAAAATCGTTGCGCCGCACGGCAAGATCGACGTGATCGCGGCGAAAATCGATTTTTCCGCCCGCTGCGAGAACCTTGACATCCAGACCGGTCCTTTCTTTCAGATCGCCAAGGTTTGGGATGAGGAATTTCAGGCAGAGCGTTGGTTCGCAGGAGACGATCAGGGGTTGGGCATAGGCATTGCTGCGAAAATCCGTGACGACATTTTCCAGATCCTGGAACACGGAGGCAAGCCTGGCCGCCAATTGACGACCCCGCTCCGTCAGGAAGACCGCTCGGTTGCGACGCAGGAACAGCGGCTCGCCCAGACTTTCCTCCAGATTCTTGACCTGCTTGCTGATTGCCCCATGTGTAACGTGCAATTCCCGGGCCGCGAGCACAAAACTTTCATACCGCGCCGCCACCGAAAAGGCCTTCAAAGCCCCCAATTGCGGCAGGCGCGCCATCCTGGATCTGAATTCGGAATTGTCGGACATATGTGTGAATTTACCTCACGCGTTTGCTCGAAAATATATCGGTTTTCACGAAACACAACATATGATTGATAATCGGTGTCGGCGGGTTACGCCGATGAAATCGGAGCCATTTTCAATGCAAGGCAATATTACAGTTTTAAAGCACAGCGATCCGGCCAATGTGACCAATATCGATGTCTGCCAACAGTTGCATGACTTCGATTTTGTGTTTCTTGAAGGCAACAATTTTCTCAATGTCATTCATCAAAGCCATTTTAGCAGCCAGGATATTGCTGATTTTCAGGCATCCTGGGATGATCTTAAGCCGGATACCTATATGGCCGACGGCGGCAAATATCGCCTTCGCCGGCACGCAACCCTGACGGGCGCGCCTAAGGGCGGGCCCGTCAGTCTCGAAAAGCATCAGCCGCATTTCCAGACGACCTCCTACAATCCTCTGAATGGCGGCATTGAGCGCCATTTCGAGCCGGTATTGGCATCGACCATTGAAAATCCGGTGATGCAGGCGATTTTCTCGTTCGCCTCTTCCACCTTTGGCGCCCTGTCGCCTTTTTCGACATGGCATGTCGAATTGCATCAGTTCCGCATTGAGGCTGTGCAGACCGGTGGCAAGCCAACACCTGAAGGTGTTCACCGCGATGGTGTGGATTTCGTGCTGATGGTGCTCATCAACCGGCAGAATATTGTTGGAGGCGAAACCTCCATTCTGGATCGGGACGGCGTCAAGCTGGCGGAATTTACGCTGACGGACCCCTTCGATGCTGCCATTGTCAATGATGAACGCGTTGCCCATGGCGTAACGCCAATCACCAAGCTCGATCCCGACCAACAAGGCCTGCGCGATGTTCTGGTCCTGACCTTCCGCCGAAAATAAATGCAGATGTCAGCCGCGCGGAACCGCGCGGCTGTTGCCGGAGCCGGAGCCCACATATTTATGGAACAAATACTTCTGATTGCTTCGATAACCTGGCTGGCCGTTCTCAGCCCCGGCGCGGATTTTGCCATGGTGTCGCGCAATAGTTTTCTCTATGGCCGCAAATCCGGGCTTGCAGCGTCGATGGGTATTGCCATCGCCTGCTGGTTTCATGTGATCTATGCCATGTTCGGCATTGCGATCATCCAGCATATTTTCCCCAATATTCTGGATATCATTAAATTCGTCGGCGCAGCCTATCTGGTTTATGCGGGCCTGGCCACGGCCTTCAGCAAGATACGCGATATCGAAGGCAGTCTGGTTCCCAGCGACAGATCCATGGGCCGGGAAATGATGACCGGTATTCTGACCAATGGTCTCAATCCGAAGACGTCGATTTTCGTGATCAGTCTCTACACGCAATTCATTGGCAAGGACACGCCGCTGTCTCACCAATTGCTTTGGGGCCTGTTCATCTCCCTGTCGCATTTTCTGTGGTTTGCGTCCGTTTCGACCTTTCTGTCCAACCCGGCCATTCGAACCGTTGTGCTGCGTCGCCAGCGCCTGTTCAATATCCTGATCGGGGTCGTGCTCGCCTCGCTGGGGGCCATTCTGTTCACCGCGGGCACTTTGGGGAGTGGCGCTCAATGACCGCATCCATCTGTTCCTTCATCGATCTCGAAGGCGTTCTCGTTCCGGAAATGTGGCCGCATATCGCCAAGTCGTTCGGAATTCCAGAACTCCAGGCGACCACGCGGGAAATTCCCGATTACCGTCAATTGCTGGACCAGCGGATTAAGCATCTGGCCGATCACCACGTTACCCTGGCCGAAATCTGCGCCAGTGTCGCGGAACTCGATCTGTTCAATGGGGCGGTGGAATTCCTCGCCGCGCTCAAGCTGCGTGGGCGTGTGGTGATCGTCTCAGATTCCTTCAGCCCGATGAACCGGCATTTTATCGAGCAGATCGCTGCAGATCAGGTCCTCTGTCACAGTTTTCAGACCAATGACGAGGATATCGTCACCGGCTTCGACTTCTGGAATGGGCTGGCTGGAAAACATCTCTGTTTCGACGCCGTCGATACCGAGGGGTGCGCCCATTTTGCAATGGGCGACGCGTTGAACGACATTTCAATGATCCGTGCGGCGACCTATGGCGTGCTGTTTCAGCCCTCGATGGCGACGCTGCTGGCCGCGCCGGATCTGCGGGCTACATCATCCTATAGTGAAGTCCTCGATATCCTCGATGAAGCCATTTATATCAATGGCAGATCGGCCTCAAAGAGGGCCACGACTTTCCTGGGGAGCGCCTTCGGCTGACGGCGTATACGGCCACGCGTAAAGCTATAGTTTTCTTTACAGCACCCTGCGTTTTATAAAACGCAGGGTGCTGTAGCGCTTTAAATATGCATCAGCGTTATCGCTCCCGGAAGGCCTTGTTGAAATAACTGGCCAGCGGCTTGGTGAGGTAGGTGAAGGGTGAGCGTTCCGTGGTCTGGATAAAGGTTTCGACCGGCATCCCCGGCAGGACCTGGACATCGCCCAGCCGGGCAATTTCCTGTTCATCGGGTCTGATCTTCGCCTTGTAGAAGCTGTTGCCGGTCTTTTCATCATTGAACACGTCGGCGGAGACCTCGATCACCGTGCCATGGATATCCGGCGTCTGGCGGCGATCGAAGGCGGCAAATACCAGATCGGCCTTCTGGCCGACATGCACCTGATCGATTTCATTGGGCGGCAAATTGGTGGTGATCACCAGCCCGACATTCTGCGGGATGATATAGAGGATCGGTTCCGCCGCTTTGACCACGGTGCGCAACGCATGCACGGTCAGGCCGAACACCACGCCGCCGGTCGGTGCGGTCACTTCGGTGCGGCCAAGGGTTTCCAGGGAAGACACCCGTTTCTGACGCAATTCGGCAATCTGCGCTTCGGCATTGCGCAGATCGGTGATCGATTGTTCACGCAGTTCGCCACTAACATTCAGAATAGCGATTTCGATCTCGGCGATCTTGGCGCGGCTTTCGGCAATGCTGGCCATGGACGAGGCGATCTCGCCGTCTGCCTCGACCTCGGACCGTTGCAGCGTCATCACCTTGCTGGTCTGGGTCAGGCCGTCGCGCAGCAATTTCTGCTGCACGGCCAGTTCCTCGCTGATCAACTGCCTTTGCTGGCGCAGCGCATTGAGCTTGGCGTTCAAGCCCTCGATTTGCTGGGCGGTCTGGTGCTTGCGCTCCTGCAATTGCCCGACCTGTTTGTCGCGGTTTTCCTGTCGCGCCTGCAACAGGTTGCGCTGGCCCTCGATAATTTCGCGCACATGGCTGTCGGTCTTGGCCCGTTCTACAAGCTCAGGATCGAAGCTGATCTCGCTCTTGCCATCCTGCTCCGCGGTCAGCCGCCCGGCATTGCCGAGCAACGAAAACAACTGGTTTTCAATGATCGTCAGCTCGGATTGGTCGAGCTTTTCATCCATTCTGAGCAGAACCTGGCCGGGCTGGACGACATCGCCCTCCTTGACCAGCAAGTCCTGCACAATGCCACCGGCCTGATGCTGGACCACCTGACGGTTGGTTTCGACCTCCACCGTGCCGCTGCCGACCACGGCGCCCTGGATGGTGGTCAGTGCGCTCCAGGCACCCAACCCCAACACCAGGACCGCCAGCGCGCCATAGCCGAGCGCCGTGTGACCGTGGGCATGCCAGACGTGGCGTTCCGGGGTGGAGGACACCCGGTTTGCGGCGGGCGATGCGGGCAGGCTTGCCGGGGAAGAGGAGGCTGACGCCGATGTCTGGGAAAACAGGCTCATCGTCTCTCTCCTATGGCTTGCGCGGGGCGCCGGGTACGAAACCGGTCATGGTGGTTTCCTGTTTGGCATTCCCCCATGACGTATTTGTCTTCGTACCCACCACTTGCTGGGCATTGCGCAGATGGGTGCGCAGCACCTCGTCGCGCGGGCCAAAAGCGGTGCGGGCGCCATGGTCCATGATCAGCACCAGGTCGCATTCCTCAATCGCCGCCGGGCGATGCGCCATGATCACGGCAGCGCCACCACTGGCCTTGAGGGCGCGGATGGCCATGTTCAGCGCCACGGAGCCTTCTGCATCCAGATTCGAATTCGGCTCGTCCAGAATGAGCAGGACCGGATCGCCGTAGAGCGCGCGGGCAAGGCCGATGCGCTGCTTCTGCCCACCGGAAAGCCGCTGGCCGGTGGCGGGCAGGGGGGTGTCGTAGCCCTGTGGCAGTTTCAGGATCATCTCATGGGCTGCGGCCTTGCGAGCGGCGGCAATCACCTTGTCCGGGTCGGGATCGGCGGTGAGGCGTGCGATGTTTTCGGCAATCGTGCCTTCAAACAGTACCACGTCCTGCGGCAGGTAGCCGACATGGTCGGCCAGCCCGTCCGGGCCATACTGGTCCAGAGCGGCGCCGTCCAGCCGGATCTTGCCCGCCATCGGCTGCCAGACACCGGTCAGCAGCCGGGCAAGGGTCGATTTGCCGGAACCACTGGGGCCGATCACGCCCAGCGCGTGGCCGGGGCCAAGCTCGAAACTCATCATCCGCAGCGTCGCCACGTTTTCGCCGGGTGGTACGGCGGTAACCTGCTGAACCTGCAACAGCGCGCGGGGCCGCGGCAGCGTGGTGCGGGTGTCGTCTTCGGGGATCTGTTCCAGCAGCAGGGACAGATTGCGCCAGCCTTCCTGCGCCCGCTGCATCAATCCCCATTGGGAAATGGCCGTCTCAATCGGTGCAAGCGCCCGACCGATCAGGATCGATCCGGCGATCATCGCGCCAGCCTTGATTTCGCCGCGCAGCACCAGCCAGGCGCCGAGCGCCAGAATGGCCGATTGCAGGAAAACCCGGAAGGTCTTGGACATGGCGGTGTAAAAGCCATTGGTATCCGAATAGGCAATGTTGGCGGCAAGCGCCGCATGGCGCGTCGCCTTCCAGCGTCTTGCCGCACTCTTGCGCATGCCCAGGGCCTTGACCGTTTCGGCGTCGCGGGCCAAGGCCATGGTCATCTCGTCGCTGATCCGGCTGGCATCGGTAGCTTTTGCCTGGATACGCTTCGTCCCGCGCTGGTTCAGCAGCGTCAGCGCGATCAGCAGCAGCCCGCCCGCCAGCGCCAGATAGCCCATCCATGGATGGAAAACGAAGATCACGAACAGGAAAACCGGCGTCCAGGGAATGTCGAAAACGGCAAAAATCGCCGAGGAAGACAGCATTTTTTGCAGGGCGTCCAGATCACGCATGCCGCGTGGACCGGCAACGCCCTTCGATGCCAGTGCGGATCGATCGAGCAGGGCACGAAACACCCTGATGTCAAATTCGCCCTGGAGCCGCGCCCCGATCCGGGCGGCGATGCGTGACCGGACGTGGTCGAGAATGCCCATGATCGCATAGAGCAGGATGACCAGCAGGAACAGGACCAGAAGCGTCGCCTCCGAGCGTGCCGCCAGCACCCGATCATAGACCTGAAGCATGAACAAGGGTCCGGTCAGGACCAGAAGGTTGACGAAGAAACTGAACAGGGCAATGGACAGGAAGCCCGCCTTGCTGCGCGCCAGGGCTGCCCGTAACTCCTCGACGCCGCCGCGCGTGGTCTTACTCCGGCTCATGAATAGTTCTTGATCATTGAAAACCCCTGAATCGGAGCCCGACAGAACAGCCACCCCTGGCTGAGACCTGTCCGGCCTCTGCATCATCCCCTCCGAGGGGAATGACTTTTACAAATAATGCAGAAAAAACAAATTATTATGACGACATTTGGTGAACCTTGCCGCGTTCGCAGTCTGCAACCCAGACTTTTATGTCTTTATGACAATCTTCTCGTTAAGGTACAATTCCCTCCACCATGCAGGATTTAAAAAAAATCCCTCCATATTATGATTTTTTGGCTAGTCCCAGATACCTGAACTTCAGGCCCTTGACTGCGCAGCCAGTTAAAATCGGTCACGAAATAACATCGTATAGGATGATACCACGAGAAGCAGGTGCTTTAAATAGTGAGGAAAAAACAGGCTTCGGGAAAAGCCTTTGACCTGGTCGGAGTGGAGTGATTCGAACACTCGACCCCCACGTCCCGAACGTGGTGCGCTACCAGACTGCGCTACACTCCGTGACCAGTGGCGCCCGTATAAACCAGGGCTTCACAATAGACAAGCGGGTGGCTTTAAAAAAATCATGGCTTTTCAACAGGGGTGAGAATGCCGCACGCAGAGGGTGCCGCGTGCCTCGAACGGTTGCGGAAAAATTGAGTTAATTCTTTGTATTTAATGAATAATATTATCTTTTATCAATTTCGGTTCGCGGTATTTCAATGTTGCCGTTTTGAAACAAGTTGACGTGAGCAAGAAACTTGGTGATTTCCAATTTAAGGTTTTGGGGATAAAGGCGAAAGACAAAGTGGCACAGGTGTGGCCGGGGCAGGGCTCTGCCCGGCCGGGCCGCTTGAAGCGGGTTACCAAGGGACAGAATTATGAATTTTCGGATCATGCTGACGGCTGGCTTGGCGCTGGCGCTGGCTGGATGTACCACGACATCGGGTGTCATACCTGTACAGAAGAAAAATCTGGTGGAAGAGCGCTGGGTCGGCCAGCCGGCGGGCGCCTTCTTTGCCAAGTTCGGACCACCGATCAACGACGAACAGGCTGGTGGTGCTACCGTCTATAGCTGGCGCGGCGGCTTCAGGACCCGCACGGTCGCTCCGACCTATGCGCAAACGCCCGATGGCAAGCGCGGCAAGGTTACCAAGGCCGGGCGCACCGAATATCTGCGCTGTGAAGTGCGCGTCACAGTCTCTCCGGATTATGTCATCCGTGCGATCAAGCCTGTCATCGACAGGCCTGTCGAAAGCGGCAAGACCTGGTGCGAAGAGTTTCTGGGCGGCGCATAATGCTGTGATCTGCGTGATGAGAGGTCGGGCAAACGTCAATTGACGGTGCCCGGTTTTCGAAACCGTGTCTTCTAAAGCGCACGAAAATGGATGAAGGCGAGGTTGTCAGGCAACCTCGCCTTTTTTGTTGTGTGTGCGGCGTGTAGAGATTCGTGTTTTCACGCACAGACCTGCTCAAAACGGGTTTCTTTGGAAATCTGGCCTTGCGACGGCGGCAAAATTGCGTCCCGGCGACCGGTTTTCAATACCTTTTGGTCGAATATTTCCACGGTCTGGGTGAGGGCAGATTTTTCGTTGCCGTTACGACTTCGACCTTTCGAATTTACCCAACCTATTTTAGGGAAATATTAAATCTTAATTGTGCTATATGAAATCTATCGTAAAAACACCCATGATGGGTGGCCTGTCGCACTCTTGCCAAGCCAAGAAAGCAGCGTCAGGTTCGTGAGAGCTTGCCTCTCCCTCTGTTCCTTCCCCACCCCCATAATTTTAAGAGGCGAGGCATAATGTCTTTTTTGGCCAATGCGAGCATTCGCACGAAAATTTTGTCGCTGATCGTTCCGGTCTGCGTGATCAGTATCGGTGGCCTGGGCTATATGGCCAGCAGCTATAAATCGACGGATACGAAGTATTCCGACTTCATGACGACGGATACTATTGCGGCAAGCCAGATGTTCCGCGCCACAACCTCGCTTGTGGCAATGGGATATGGTGCTTACCAGATGATCTCCTATGATGCCGGGTCGGTCGATGTCGCAAGCGTCAATGCGGCTTATACGGACGCGATTGCGACCGTTTTTAAGCGCCTGGAGACAGCTAAGACACTGACGCCGGAGTTGAGCGGCGATATCGATAGATTTGCCAGCCGCGCCCGCGACATTCAGGCTCTGACCGACCAGGCGGTTCAACTCGTTGCTGATGGAAAGCGTCCAGAAGCAAGACTTGTGCTGCTCAAGGCGGATCCGTTGATTGCCAAATGGCGGGATGACTTGCGTGATTGGAACAACGCGAACTCCGTAGCTCTTCTCAAGAAAAGCGATGATCTCACCGATCAGACCAATTCGACGATCCTGACCTCGCTGTCGGTTCTTGGCGGCGTCATGCTGATGGCCATCCTTTTGGCGCTGTTCGTCACCTCGCGTGGCATTATCGGTCCGATCGATAAGCTTCGCAGTCGGATGATAGCGCTAGCAAACGGTGAATCGCAGCAGGAGATACCTGGCCTGTCGCGCAAGGATGAGGTCGGGCAGATGGCTGTCGCTGTCGGCGTGTTCCGCGACAATGCCATCGAGCGTGTCCGTCTGGAGCAGGAAACCGCGGCCAATCGCAGCCTCTCGGAAAAAGAGCGTCTGGAGCGCGAGGAGCAAAAGGCCAGGGAAGCGGCGGATATCCAATTTGCGGTCGACAATCTGGCAAACGGGCTTTCGCATCTGTCCGATGGCGATGTCTCCTATCGCATTGGACAGCCTTTCGTTTCGCATCTGGACGGCGTGCGCGCCAGCTTCAACAGCTCGGCTGAAAAATTGCAGGAAGCGCTGACCCATGTTGCTCAGAATGCCCGGGCAATCGATGCGGGCGCCAATGAAATAAAATCGGCAGCGGACGATCTGGCCAAGCGCACCGAGCAGCAGGCGGCTTCCGTCGAGGAAACGGCCGCAGCCCTGGAACAGATCACCACCACGGTGAAGGATTCGACCCGTCGTGCCCAGGAAGCGGGAACCCTGGTTTCGCGCACCAAGGCTGGAGCAGAGCAATCCGGTGAAGTGGTGCGCCGCGCCGTGATCGCCATGGAACAGATCGAAAAATCATCGGCTGAGATTTCCAACATCATCAGCGTCATCGATGAAATCGCCTTCCAGACCAATCTTCTGGCGCTGAATGCCGGCGTCGAGGCGGCGCGCGCCGGTGAAGCAGGCAAGGGCTTTGCAGTCGTTGCCCAGGAAGTGCGCGAGCTTGCCCAGCGTTCCGCCAATGCAGCAAAGGACATCAAGGCGCTGATCACCACCTCCAACAGCCAGGTCCAGTCCGGTGTGCAGCTGGTGGGTGAAACTGGTACCGCACTGCAAACCATGGTGGCCGAAGTGCAGGAAATTAACCGGCATGTCAGCGCTATCGTCGAGGCGGCCCACGAACAGTCTTCCGGTCTCCAGCAGATCAATACCGCTGTGAACCAGATGGACCAGGATACCCAGAAGAACGCGGCGATGGTGGAGGAATCCACGGCTGCAAGCCACGGCCTGGCAAGAGAAGTCGCCTCGCTGAACCAGTTGCTGTCGCAATTCAAGCTGGCTGGCGGCGGGCAAAGTGGGTTTAATTCTGGATCGGCCTATGCCGCCCCGGTTCGTCCCGCCCCCATTCATCCCGCCCAGGCTCCGGTGGCTTCACCCGCCCGTGCGCTTGGCCGCAAGATCGCCAGTGCCTTTTCCGGAAAATCGTCAGCGACGGCTGCCACTGCCGATCAGTCCTGGGAAGAGTTCTGAGGCTATTGCATAATTCCTTAAATCGGAATCGATTGCAGGAGAAAGTTATGCAACAGATTTAAAGTGTTACAGCGCCGTGCGTTTTATAAAACGCACGGCGCTGTATGGTTTGCCAGACTGATAAGGGGTTGCAGGCGCTGTCGCTGCAACGCTCAAAGGGGAGATCCCCTTGTTATCAATGATATTACGCCGGAAAGCTTTGCTTTCCGGCGTTTTCGTTTGGAATGAACCGGGCGGGCAGCCAAAAAGGCAAGAGGTAAAGAGGTGGCAAGAAGGATAAGAGCGACAAGGACGAGGCGGCAGGAATTGCGCCATATCTTTGGCTTTGAGTGATATTTGCTCCGCATTGGCGGCAGCATAAAAGGCAATTCCTGTCTTTTGGCGATAAAACCATCGATACTTGGCCAAATGACAGGCTTATGCCGGGTGCAGCCAGGATATGCCAAGCGCAACCGTTGGGAGTGGGCCTTGGTCGGACATTCAGTAGGCCCGCTAGGAAATTACCCTCTGGGAAATCGCCCTCTAGGAATTAGAACGAATGACATCGCAATCCAATCCTCAGGCCGTTGCCACCTTGGACGCGGCTCTCGCTGATCTTGATCTCACCGCCCGTCTGCGTCTTGTTCAGGAGCTTGGTGGCCGGTCGGTGTTCACCACGAGCCTCGGTCTTGAGGATCAGGTGATTACGGCGGCAATCGGCCTTGCCGGTCTTTCCATTGAGGTTGCAACCTTGCAGACCGGTCGCCTGTTCAAGGAAACCCTTGATCTGATCGCTGAGACTGAAGAGCGTTTCGGCCTTTCCATCACGCAATATGCGCCCGATCAGGACGATATTGACGCCTATGCGGCAAAATATGGCTTGAACGGCTTTTACGAAAGCGTCGAAGCGCGCCATGCCTGCTGTCATGTGCGCAAGCTTGTTCCTCTGGCGCGGGCGCTGCAAGGTGCTTCTGTCTGGGTGACGGGCCTGCGCCGCAGCCAGTCCGGCAATCGTGCCACCACGCCGTTCGCCGAATATGACGCCGAGCGCAACCTGATCAAGATCAACCCGCTGGCCGATTGGTCACTGGACGATATCAATGCCTATGTGGAGAGTGAGGCTGTGCCGATCAACCCGCTGCATGCGCGTGGCTATCCCTCGATTGGCTGTGAACCCTGCACTCGTGCGATCAAGCCGGGCGAGCCCGAGCGGGCCGGCCGCTGGTGGTGGGAAAACGACGAGAAGCGCGAATGCGGCCTGCATGTGCCGGACGCTGCTATCCCATCGCTGAATTCCAGTTCCCTTTAACAGCCGTTTCTGGGCTTTTGGCGAGGTTTTTCCCGTTCAAGGCTAGCCAAGACCAGTCATCGGCAACTAGGAATATGTTTTATGTCCGTACAGAGCCTGCCCCCGCAGCCGTCATCGCAGCCCGAATCTGGGCCGCACGCATCTGGAAATCAAGTCATGCATTTGCACCAGTCCGAGTTTGATCCGCATTCCAAGGAGGTCGTGGCCCGTGCGCCGCTTGATCCGCATTTGAAGGCGCTGGAAAACGAGGCGATCCATATTTTCCGCGAAGTGGCTGGCGAGTTCGACAATCCGGTGATGCTCTATTCGATCGGCAAGGATTCGTCCGTGCTGCTGCACTTGGCGCGCAAGGCCTTTTATCCGGGCCGGGTGCCGTTTCCGCTGCTGCATATCGATACCGGCTGGAAGTTCAAGGAAATGATCGCCTTCCGCGACGAGATGGCGAAGCGCTATGATCTGGATCTGGTCGTCCATACCAATCCGCGTGGCAAGACCGAAGGTGTCACACCCTTTTCCCATGGCTCGGCGCTTTATACCGATATCATGAAGACCGAGGCGCTGCGTCAGGCGCTGGACGCTGGCAAATATGATGCTGCTTTCGGCGGTGCGCGTCGCGATGAGGAAGCCTCGCGCGCCAAGGAGCGGATCTATTCCTTCCGTACGCCCGACCATAAATGGGACCCGCGCAACCAGCGCCCGGAACTGTGGAATGTCTATAATGGCATGATCCGTCGGGGTGAAAGCGTGCGGGCCTTCCCGCTGTCCAACTGGACGGAAGTCGATATCTGGCGCTATATTCAGGCGGAAAACATTCCGCTGGTGCCGCTGTATTTCGCCGAAAAGCGGCCCTTCATTGAGCGCGATGGCATGATGATCCTGGCAGAAGACGAGCGGCTGGAACTGCTGCCGGGCGAAAAGGTCCAGCATGGCTCGATCCGCTTCCGCACGCTCGGCTGCTTCCCGCTGACCGGCGCGCTCCGATCCGAGGCCCGGACCCTGGATGACGTGATCGCCGAACTGGAAATTGCCACCGTCTCCGAGCGTCAGGGTCGCGCTATCGACCGTGACCAGTCCGGATCGATGGAAAAGAAGAAACGCGAAGGATATTTCTGAGATGACCGCAAGCGCAACCGCACTCGCCGCCAATCTGGCGTCCACATCGGATTTTTCCTCCAAAGAATCGTCGCAGGGGCTTTCCTTGGCAAATGCTGTTCCTCAGTCCGAAGCGGCCTATACCGGTCGTGATTCCCGGCCCTTGCGCTTGATCACCTGTGGTTCGGTCGATGACGGCAAATCGACGCTGATTGGCCGGTTGCTGTGGGATACCAAGGCGGTCAAGGAAGACCAGGCGGCAACGCTGCGACGCGACAGCGGCAAGCAGAACGATCTTGGCCTGCCGGATTTCGCGCTGCTGCTCGACGGTCTTCAGGCGGAACGCGAACAGGGCATCACTATCGATGTCGCCTATCGTTATTTCGCCACCGACAAGCGCTCCTTCATCGTCGCCGACACGCCCGGCCATGAGCAATATACCCGCAATATGGCAACCGGTGCCTCGACTGCCGACCTCGCGGTGCTGCTGGTCGATGCCCGCGCCGGTATTTTGGAGCAGACCCGTCGCCATGCGACGATTGCATCCTTGATGGGCATCAAGCAATTCGTGCTGGCCGTCAACAAGATCGACCTGACCAATTACGACAAGGCTGGTTTCGACGCCATCGTCCAGGAATTCAAGGACATCGCCTTGACGCTCGGCGTGCGCCAGACCACGGCCATTCCGATGTCGGCGCTGAAGGGCGAAAATGTCGTCTATTCCGGCCAGGAGCGTATGCCGTGGTATGACGGCCCGACGCTGGTGGAAGCGCTGGAACGCGCCACCTCGCGTTCGGCACAATCGACGGGTTTCCGCCTGCCGGTGCAGCGCGTGTCGCGTCCGGGTGAAAGCTTTCGCGGCTACCAGGGGACGGTGGCCGGTGGCGCGGTCAAGCCAGGCGACAGCGTTGCCATCCTGCCCTCGGGCGCCATTGCCAATGTCAAGCAGATCGTCACCTTCGACCTGGTGCGCAATGCGGCTGTGGCTGGCGATGCCATTACCCTGGTGCTCGACCGGCAGGTGGATGTATCGCGCGGCGATATGATCGTCTCGCTCGATGCCGAGCCACAGGTTGGCCTGGCCTTCGATGCACAGCTCGTGGCTTTGCAGCCTGATGGCATTCTGCCCAACAAGCGCTACTGGCTGAAAAGTGGATCGCGCCGCCAGCGCGTCCAGGTCAAGCCAGTCCAGCAACTGGATCTGAAAAACGGCAAATGGGGTCCGGCGGAAAGCCTGGCCATGAACGCCATCGGCAAGGTGCATTTGGGCTTCGATGAAAAGGCGGTGTTTGACCCCTACGAGCAGAACCGCTCGACCGGTGCCTTCATCCTGATCGACCCCGACACCAACAACACGGTGGCTGGTGGCATGATCACCGCCAAGCGCTCGGATGTCGATGGCCTGAACACCGGCGAAGCCCGCGTTCTTCTCTCGCTGCCCGCCGATCTCGCCGACCAGCTCATGGCCACCGAACTGCTGGCCGCCCGCCGCGATGAAGTGGAACTGCGCCGCGTGACGACCGCCAAGGCGCGGGACTTGCTGGACGGGATTGAGGGGTAATTTTCATCGGCTGTATTGGCCGGTGAACTGATTTGTGAAAGCCGTCATGTGTTGGAGAAACGCATGGCGGCTTTTATTTGCTATGAGGCCGTCTTCAAAATCTCCGTGAAGTGTGTGTTTTGCGAGAGGGTTTTGCGGCGGAATTTTATTTGAAAAATCAGGGATGGTGATTTTGTCGCGGATGTTAGGAATTGCCCGACAAAGCTGGCTCGGATGCAGAAAATTCACGGCCCAACAATATCGTCCGACTAAGTTGCATGGGCTCTATTTCCAGCTCACGGAAACCTGCTCGTTTCCAAAAGTTGACCGCTCTTTCATTGTGCCGATTGGCTCCTACATGCACTCCTGACGGGGCGTATGGAGCGATAAGATCCAGCCACGCATTGAGAAGCCGCATCCCTACACCCGCTCCCTGTGCTCGGGGTCGTAAATTCATGTGGAGATGTGCCGGGTATGAGCCCAAAATCGCTGTCGGTATCCGGGATGGATGGTGAATCATATGAAAACGACGCTGATCGTGTGTCCATTCTGACGATGGAAGATAGCTGGGGTCTGGATACTCTGCTCGGAGTCGCGGCCACCAATCCCTCTCCAGTCGATCCTCCCAAAGCGAAGTATCTGTCACCCCAAGTGCAAATCCGGCAACACCCTGATCATCCGTTACAAGGAGAACCATGGATGGTTCCAGAGTAGCATAAGGAGTTGAGTAGATCAGGCCTATTAATTTCGGATCGTCATATAGATGCGATGCATCTCCTCCGAGGTGACCAGTGGCGAGCGATATTGAAAAAAGATCATCAGTATATTTATTGTCGAAATTCTCAATTTTGATCATGCCTATACGCCATCCCCTATGACGCAAAATTCTCACTTAAAGCAATTGTTATTTTCCCGCCCTCTGTAATCTAACTGAACAGCAGGTCGCGTGACATTCCAACGGACACTATTGGCATTACCCGTCTCCGCTACTCCGGCATAACATTATATCAAAAGAATGGCCACGTGATCTCGTGGCATTTGCGTTAAATCAATCCGCCGTCCGATTCCGTTCTGTGGCAGGGGCATGATCACGCCCAAGCGCTCGGATATGGATGAGGTGAATGCAGGTGAAAACCGCGTGCTGCTATCGCCCGCCCCGCGATCAGATTATGGTAACCAAATTTCTAGCGTCCCGCCTTGATGGGGTGGAAATGCGCCGTGTGACAACGGCTGTTGCTCGTGATTTCCTAGATGGGGTTGAGGGATAGCGATTGGTATGCTGACTATTGAAAGAATGCTGTTTGCACATGGCAATCATCAGGCAGATGCCCCACCGTCAATAATGATATCCTGACCAACGATATAGGATGCCGAATCCGAGGCAAGCCAAAGCGCTGTGGCTGCAATCTCGCTGGTGCTTGCGACCCGTTTGGATGGATTGGTCGTCGCTATTCGCTCATCGCGTGCGGCGCGATCTTCCCCTGGGCGCATGGAAAGTGGTGTGTCCACTGGGCCTGGGCAAAGGCAATTGATACGAATGCCATGGGGAATGGCTTCCAGCGCGGCTGTGCGCGTCAAGCTGCTGACCGCGGCTTTGGAGGCGGCGTAAGCGCCCATTGTTGGGCGGACAATCCGCGCACCAACATTCGAGCCGATGTTGACGATCGCACCGCCGCCCGTCATTTTCATTGCGCGGATTTCATGTTTCATGCAGAGCCAAAGCCCGGTCACGTTGGAATTGAAGATCCGGGCAAACGCCTCCGCCTCCATATCATCGATCAATCCGCCAGCCACTATACCTGCGGCGTTCACCGCAATATGCAAGGGTCCGGTGCGCTCCATTAAGGCTCTCACCGATGCCTCGTCGGTCACGTCGGTTGCGACTGTGAGGGTGTCACCGCCCGCATCACGGATCATGCAGGCGGTTTCTTCAAGGTTTGAGAGCTGTCGTCCGGCGATGACTGTCTTTGCTCCGGCCTTGGCGAAGCCCAAGGCGATGCTGCGCCCGATGCCGCTGCCTGCACCGGTAATAACAACTGTTTTGCCTGAAAAATCGAAGTCGGACATCCATCACCTATTTGTGTGTCAATCAACACAAAATAGAATGTTGGACTCATCCTGTCGAGCGATTTATATGTTGATCGACACAGAAAGGAGCGCGCATGGCTCAGCGAGGACGCCCAAGGAGTTTTGATCGTACACAAGCGCTGGACCGGGCGTTGATGGCGTTTTGGCAAAACGGCTTCGAGGCGACGTCCATGCACAATCTTGTTGAGGCAATGCAGATCAATTCGCCAAGCATCTATGCGGCCTTTGGATCAAAGGAAGCTTTGTTTGCAGAGACGATTGATTATTATCGTGAGGCCTATGCGAGCGAATTGCTTCAAGCTTTGAATGATGCGGCTGATGCCGCAAGTGGCATAGAGGCTATGTTCGCGGCAGCCATTGAGCTGTTTACGCGCCTTGATACGCCGGGGGGATGCTTCGTGGTCAACTCGGTGGCAAGCAATGCGCCAAACGGGCTGGAACTGGCGCAAACGATGGCACAATTGCGGTGGCAACGCTCGGAACAGATAGCCGAACGGCTGAGAGAAGATGTGCGCGCCGGCAAGCTACGCGATGACACGCCTGTTCAGGAATTGTCCGATCTTTACGCCGTGCTTCTTCAAGGTCTGGCTCAGGCTGCGCGCGATGGACTGGGCAAAACGCGTTTAATGACGCTCTGCGAGCATTCGAGACATCTTATCTTGCCGTGGCAGATGAACTGACATTTCAAGACGTGCTCTGTACGATAGAGTTTGTCGAGGAAAAATGGAATCCGTTTTTCCTGAAAAGACAAACAAAAACAAAAAAGTGTCTAAGGAAAATACAGTTTGGTTTCGCCACGAGAGAAACTCAAAACCAAAAGAACGGCCACGTGATCTCGTGGCAGCAGCGTGACGTCAATCGGCCGCCCGACCCCGTTCTATAGATAACGGCGGTCGCGTTCGGGGTCTGTCTACAGGTTTTGGGCTGATATTCAAGCCCCGGTTGGCGGCTGGTGGGCCGCCATATGGTTCATGGTTTGAGACGGCGGGTGGAGCCTCGGACGATCAGTTCGAAACCGAGATCCGTCGTGTGTTTCTGGCGGCTTTTGTCTTGGCTGCGGATGATCATGTCGGTGGCGCGGTAGCCGAGCTGATAGAGCGGGGTGCGCACCGTCGTCAGGCCAGGCACGGTGTGGGCGCAATAATCGAGGTCGGTGAAGCTGCACAGTCCGAGCTGGTCGGGGATACTGATGCCGCGCCGCTGGCATTCAAACAGCAGGCCAAGCGCCAGATCGTCGTGACAACATAGGACGGCATCGACCTCGGGATCGGCGGCAAACAATGTGTCGAGCGTCTTGCCCGCTGATCCGAAGCAATCGTTCGCGTCGACATTGACTTCAAGATCAGGATTGTAAAGCCCTGCTTCCCTCAGCCGGTTGCGATAGCTCTCCAGCCGCATCCGCACCGGAATATCGGTACCGGTCGAGCAAAACGCGATCCGGCGATAGCCAACATCTAGCAGATGCCGGATGGCGACATCGGCGGCAGCGGCATTGTTGATGCCGATGGCCATATCGACCGGCGGATAGCTGATATCGATAAACTGCACGACAGGGCAGGGCGCATCATGCAGCATTTCCGTCACCCGCGGATCGACCTGCACGCCACCAATGATGATGCCTGTCGGCTTCTGCGCGAAAAACTGTCTGAGCTGGTAAAGCTCTTCATCGGGATCGTAGCGCGTATTCACATATTGGATGCGCAGGCCCGTGCCCCGGGCCCGATCCTCGATGCCTTTCATGACCCTGGGAAAAATATTGGTGCCGAGCAACGAGGACAGCACGCCGATTGTATTGCTGTTTCTGCTCGCCAAGGCCCGCGCGGCGTAGTCTGGCACATAGCCGAGTTCCTCGACGATTTTCAGAATCGTTTCGCGCAGTCCCGGAGAGACTTTTTCCGGCTTGTTCAGCGCCCTTGAAATGGTAATCGGGCTAACGCCGACTTTCTCCGCAACTTCGTTCAATGTCAGGCGATTGCCCGACGCCCTGATTTTTTTCCCCACTCTGCCCCCGGTCATTTGCTTGCGCACTCATTTGCTGGCACTGCGGATATTCACCTGGATAAACGATCCGCCTATCGGGATCGGCAAAGATCATGCATGCCGTTATCGCCGATTGTGTCCTCCGCTTTTGATTTCCTGTCGGAAATCATTGAAAACGAGCCATGTTCGTTACTTTGAAGATATCTGAAGCCATTGATTCCGACGGGATTTTAAATCTTCTGAAATCTGCCGCATGTCTGCATACCTTTAAGCAAAAGGCTTTTATGTCGGTTCATGTCATGCACCCCTCCCAAGGCTCCCACCCACCGGTTTTTCCCAAGAAATAGACCGGAGCAAATATTGACACATTCTAATAAGCACTTCAGAACAAGACAACCTGAACTTAAGAGTAAAGCAACTAAAAATTGCTGAATTCCTCGTCCTTTACATTAAAGGCGTGGACGCGGCCGTCAGAAAAGATCGGTAGGCTAGCCTGATCATACTGTGTTTCCATGAGAGTGTTGCTCGGTTCCGGTTGGCGCTGCGGATGAAATTATACAACAGAAATAAGCTATTATAGCGAATATTCATACAACATATATGCAGCAAGTCCTCGCAAAGCGCCTTGCGTTTTATCAAGTGCGCGAAGGATGTTTTGCGGCAACTTTCCTGAAATCGATTCCGACCGGAGAATTTATGCGGTATGGGGTGAGAGAGACTACGGTTTCCAGCTGCAAGGCTGTACATGCATTGAAAGCTGACACTGCCAGGTCATCGACCGGGGTTTTTGATGCCTTTGAGATCGTGGAAATTTTGATACCTGCTGCACAATTTCAGAACTCGCCATTGGTTTCAGACATTGTTCAGCAGAAGATCTGGAGACGGCGCATTCCGCATGACCATCCGTTTCATTCGTCCCGTTTCCATCGCCGCCCGCTGGGCCTGGCGGCTGGCGTTTTTGTCCCTGCTGTTGCTGGTGGTGGCCTGGCTTGGGTTCCGTTTCGGCCCGCTGTCCATGCCGAGCTTCGTGCTTGCGGTACTGGTTTGCGGCGGGCTGGCGGCGCTATCGGTGCCGTTTGCTCTCTGGGGCCTGTGGCGGCTCTGGTCGATTGGCGCCAAGGGCGGCATGGCCGCCAGCCGGGCGCTGGTGATTGCGGCTCTGCCGCTTTCGGTGCTGGGTCTGGCCGCTGAGCGCTACCAGACGCGCCCAGAGCTTTATGAAGTGGTCAGCGACCTCACCGATCCGCCCGGCTGGATCTTGTCCCCAGCGTCGAAATCCAGCTGGCTGCCGCGCCCACTGAGCGATGCCGTTGTCCAAGCCCGACTACAGGCCGAGGCCTATCCGACCCTGACCGTGCGCCGCTATGACGGAGCGTTGGACCGGGTTTATCAGGCGGTGCGCAAAGTGGCGTCCGACCAGCGCTGGAGCGTAACGGCGACGCGCGGGGCCGCTTATGCCCGCCCGGATTTCCAGGCCCCGGCGCCAGCCTCCGGGACGCCCGCCGGGCCTGCACCCGTGCCGGTGCCAACCCCGCGTCCCCAGCCGCAAGCCCAGGATCTCATTCCCGATGACGAGCCGCCTGGGGTGATCCGCATTCAGGCCACCACCCGCAATTTCATTCTGGGCTTCCCCTTCGATATTCTCATTCGGCTGCGGGAAGAAGAGGAAACGGTACTCGTCGATATCAGGGTTTCCAGCCGCTATGGTCCCCACGATCTCGGTTTTGCCGCCGCCATCGCCAATGGCTACCTGACCGCGCTGGATGGCGAATTGCTGGGCATCGCCAGCCAGTGATAGCTGATCGGACCGGTGATATCTTCAGCTCATATGCCGATCAAGCCGGATGAAACCGGCCGTCTGCCAAGGCTGGCCCCTCGCATCGAACGGCGCCCCTTGCCACCAGATCTTCCAGATGCGCCAAAATCGACAGGACAGCGGGCTTGTAGAGATCCGGGCTGATATTGTGGTAAATGGCGGCCAGCATCTCGTCTATCGTCCTGTCTCCGGCCTGAACACGGGCCAGAATGGCTTCTTCACGGTTCAGTCGATGGCCTTTCAGCCTGGAGACGTGGTCGAGGGGAGACAGGACCGGCCCGCCATGCCCGGGCAGATAGGCCAGGTCGTCGCGCGCCAGCAAAACATCCAGCGAGGCCATGTAATCGCGCATCGATCCGTCGGGTGGCGCAATCACCGTTGACGCCCAGGCCATGACGTGATCGCCGGAAAACAGGATGCCGGTTCCTACAAGCGCGAAGGCGGCATGGTTGGCGGCATGGCCGGGGGTCAGCACGGTTTCCAGTGTCCATCCATCCCCCTCCAGCCGCTCGGTATCGCCAAGGGTAATGTCAGGAGCGAAATCCCGGTCGCCGCTCTCGGTAAACGCCGCCGTCTCGCCAGGGTGCAAGGGGCGCGCCAACCGGTGTCGGCCCTCGGCCACCAGCTTTGCCCCGGTCTGCTCTTGCAGCCGAAGGGCAAGGCCGGAATGGTCGCGGTGGGTATGGGTGACGATGATATGGCTGACTTCGCGACCGCGCAGCGCCAATTGCAAAGCATGGAAATGCGCAGGGTTATCGGGGCCGGGATCGATCACACAAACGGATTTTTCGCCGATGATATAGGTGTTCGTGCCCATATAGGTCATGGCGGAAGGATTATTGGCGGTGACCCGTTCGACGCCGCTGATAATGGGCACGCGGCGTCCATGATCGGCACGATAATCGGAGCTTATTTGTGGCTGGGTTGTCATGATCTATCAGAACTCAAGGGCGAACGGTGCCAGGAACAGACATGGCAGGCCCCCTCATTTATATTCGATTTCAATAAAGCTCATCGGTCGCGTGCCGCCATTGACGACATTGTGCTCCACGCCCGCCTCGCGCCGGTAAGCCTCTCCAGCCCGGCTGGTAACACGCCGTTCGCCAGCCTTGTCCTCGATCAGGAAGTCGCAATCCGTCATCGGCACCACGACATAGCCCAGTCCATGGACATGATGGCCGGTGGCGGCACCCGGCTCGAAATCCCAGCGCGTCACCCGCACCACGGCATCATCGATCAAAAGCGTGGAAATGGCAGGCGGGCGAGCGGAATATCCGGGCATGTCGAAATCCTTGTCACACAAGCGTGTCTCGAAAAAATCCTATGATAAGCATGCTGGTTGCGGAGTAAAGCTGTTGACGCGCCAAAAGAAAGCACCCCGTTCCAGGGGAAGGGGTGCTTCATTTTTCAGATGGGAAAACAGATCAGGCGGCGCGCCGCTCATGGCGGCCTTCTTCGACCTCCTCGACGATTTTCGCGACGAACGCATCGAGATCGCCGGGATTTCGCGAGGTGATGATCCCCTGATCGGCAACCACAGTCTGGTCAACCCAGCGCGCACCGGCATTTTTCACATCGGTGCGGATCGAGGCATAGGATGTTGCCTGACGGCCGCGCAATGCATCAGCTTCAACCAGCAGCCAAGGCCCATGGCAAACAGCAGCGACGACTTTGCCGGAGGCGACGAAATCGCGCACCAGTTGGACGGCCTTGGCATCGGCGCGCAGGATATCCGGATTGATCTGGCCACCGGGAATAACCAGCGCATCGTAATTGCTGGCGGAAGCCTCTTCGACAGTGAGGTCGACATCGACCGTGTCACCCCAGTTCTTGTCGTCCCAGCTTTTGATCGGCTGCTTTTTCAAGGAGGCGATGGTCACGGACGCGCCCTTGGCCTTCAACTGATCCAGCGGAACCCGCAATTCCGAACGCTCATAGCCATCAGTGGCAAGAATAAGGATCTTTGCTTCATTAATCTTTGTCATCTCTAAGTCCTTTTCTGTTTCGTGGTGGTTCATCATCACAACAGATGGGGCCGGGGATCGTTCCGAAATTTATTAACCTTTGAAAGACGATACTCCTCGACGCTTTCCACGAAAAATATCAAATCAGCGATTGCAGCCCGTGCGCGCTTTTGCTAATGACCGGCATGCCAAACGCGCGGCATCATTGATCCGCGTGCATTGTGATGGGGCGTAGCCAAGCGGTAAGGCAGTGGTTTTTGGTACCGCCATCCCTGGTTCGAATCCAGGCGCCCCAGCCACACTGTGTTTTCCAATCGATATCAATGGGTTGAGAGTTTTAGCAATTCGGAAACCGGAACACTTTTACGGTGCATGAATTGGCTTCGTAATACTCACGGTTCGTCTGTAGCGGATATCGCGCAGTTGAGAATCAGAAAAATCTATACGCGTGTCATGGGCGCCTTAGTGGCAGTTAATATCGACCAAGCTGCGGCGTGGTTTTGTGTGTATTAGATCTTTAATCAGCTCAGGCTAATTAACTCTGTTGATATCGCGGGTCCGCCGACTCTTTACGGTTGCACTTCTTATTTTGGTCACCCATCTTGTATGTGTGGGCTGGGAGAAAAATAAAGTGCGAAATAGATTTGGAGTTAGCTTTTCTGACCATTTTGCAATCGATCCAAAATGGCTAGAACGAAATGGCGTCTTTGATCCTACTCTTGATCTTGACTCGCCTTTGTTCATTGATCCGTTTCTACTTCATTATAGTGTGCATCCGGAATTTTCTGACAACGCTTCATCCGAGTATGAAGCTAGGTTTACACAAATATGTGGTTTGCTCCTGGCGAAAGGAACGCCGGATGAAGATCAAAAAGCCTACTACTCAGCGCTGCAGCTTTTTAAAACGGGAGAGGTCAAAGGGCTCGGGGGGACGTGTTTGGGTTATGGCAAAAGCTCAACAGCGAGCGGTCGTGGAATAGGAGTCAAGCTCGCTAAAAAGGCTCTCGACTGGGCCCGCACTGTAGTAAATATGGGCGTTAAAGATCCTGAGCTATTCTCCACACTTTCGTTGTTTGAAGATGGAATTGGTGCTGACCGGATATCTGATATGGTAGCTAGTATAACGGTCAAATCAATCATTGCGTTTAATGAACGCATAATAGATTCCCTTATTGAGGAACAAAAAATTGTTGAAAGGCCGGTTACTACATCAATTTCTGGAATTAAGTGTAGACTTCTTGTGAATCCATTTAGTAAAACTCCTTTATTACTTCTACCCGTTGATATATTAAAACATTTGCCGGTGATGAGTGATGCTACGAGCCTTAGTGAAGCCGCTGAGACGGACAACGATGTTCGGCAACGAGTAAACGCACATATTGGCGAAATTTTTAAGATACGAACTAAAGCTGAGAAGGAAGCAATTAAACAGCGGGCGATGGAAGACGCCCAAGCATTTCAGGCGCTTTTGGATGTCCTGAAAATATTGGAAAAAACGCCGTATAATATGGCAACTGACCCACAAGGGTTAATGCAGTGGAAGCCAAATGCTCAAACCTTTTCGAATCTGTATAAATTAAAAATTGAAGACGACGAAAGTCTGCCGGAAATCGACCGAGTCGAGCATGTAGTTGAGGCGATTATTGATCAGTTTAAAAAATTAGTTGAGCAAAACAGGCTTAATCGAACTTTTTACGTGGACGAGAATCCTCGTCATGAAAGATACGCTCAGTTATTATTTCTTGCTATTGCGTTCGCTTATTGTGACGCCAACGGTCTGGATATTTCTCCGGAGTCAGATGCTGGTGCAGGGCCAGTTGATTTCAAGTTTTCGCGCGGGAAAGAAAAAGTTCTTGTGGAGATAAAGCTGTCAACTAATAAGAAAATAGTCCACGGCTATAAAGAACAGCTAAATGCATATGAATTGGCGGAAAGCACTTTTCGAAGTCATTATGTGGTTATTAACGTCGGATCGATTGGAAACATGTGGAAGAGTTTGCTGAGATTGATGGCGGATAAGCCGAAGATCTCTAAATACCGGAGGGCTCATCTCATAGATGGTAGACTTCGCGCCTCCGCGAGCAAGCTGACTTTGAGTGGCGATTAAGGATTAAGCGCCATATGTAGGCGTTCTTAATGGGGTTTGAACCTATGCCTATAATATGCTATATAAAGACCAGTGCAAAATAAGCACGGGAGTTGTGGCTATGATCATCAAATCGGCAATCAATCAGCCGGCAAGGGGCAGCTACGAGCCGCGTCCACAGACGACGCTTGTAGACTATATGGCCCTTGGTCAGCTGGCAATCAAGCGCTTCCCGAAGGTGCGTGCCGTCCTTGCGAAGTGAACGATTTTAGCTGTCAAAAGAAAGGCCCGCCGAAGCGGGCCTTAGCGTTTAAAGGGTTGCTGCAATCGCGTTTGCTCGTTCGAGACCCTTCTTCCCTGTGATCAAAGCGCCGATATATCCGGCTGCGAAAAGAAAATGATGAGGGTCGTCCGGCATAGCTTGCGTGGCGACCTCCGCGGCCTTGATCAAGACGGCTAGCTGGTGAATGTTGTCTTCTTCTTTGCCTGAAGCGTCATGATACCGTTTGCGGTTTGCATCAATGATTGCCTGAAGATCTGGCGAGAAATGTGATTTAGTAGCCTTTGTCATTAGGCAATCTCCCATGCGCCTGGGGCGACATTCCCACGAGTGAACAATCTGGAAATCATGTCGTTGGCAATAAGCGTGCGGCTCTCTTGATCGATCGGCTTCCCTGTTGATTCTTTGTCACCTCTACCGAGGACATGGATCATTTTGTCGTCCGTGAAAACATGGAAATGGTATTCTTCCCCGCGAAACACTCGGGTTTCTGTTTGGATGAAGGTGTGCTTTGCAGACATTATGCGGCCTCCTTACGTGCATGCTCGTGGGCTTCGATCAGGTCTGCAAGTTGCCGAAGTTCAATGATTGCTTGAGCGGGGTCGGTGAGATCCGCGATTAGCTCTTCGGCATTTTCAGCCCGGAGATCCAGGCCTGAAAATTCTAAAGCGGCAATTGCACTGTCGATTAGATCGACAGTGGAGAGGATTGCGGCGGTTTCGTTGCTTGTGTTACTTTCGGGTGTCATTTGAACTCCTTTGTTTGGTGACACTGAGATAGAGGGACGGCGAAGCGAAGTTTGGTCGCAGAGCTTTGCCGTTCCCCTTCGGGCTATTCGCCCTTCACCTTCCACTGTGGAAGGGTCCACCGGACCTGCTTAGATAACTGGTCGCGGTATTTCGTAAGCTTGACGATATCCGCCAAAGCCTGTTTGCGTGCGTCCGGATCGTTGAGGTCGGAGGTCTCTAATTCCGCGATCCTGGCGTTGATTTCTTGCTGTTTGAAGTCGTTGACCATACCGGCGAGTGTGGTGGCAGCTTCGAGAAGCATACCAATTGTCAGTTCGGCTCTGCCGACTGCGCCATTGATATTTTCGTAAGTCGAGGGTTCGATGTCGCCGGTTGCTGACTTTGGGCTTGCCTCATCATAAAACCCATCAGCTTGCAATCCCGCCACATCAAGGGCCATCTCATAATCAATGCGCTCGCCGGAATGGTCTGCGTATTCGGAGAAGCCTCGCCTCAAATACCAGTGTTGTGTCGGCTCGCTTTGCCTACGCGCCTGCTTGTCCTCCTCCTTTTGTCGTTCGCGAAAACGTCGAACCTTTTCAGCACTCGTCATAGCCATATTCGTTGTCATCCTTGTTCGGTTACAGTTACTATGTAACCGAAACCAAAATTGCAAGTGAAAACTTATGCTGCTTCTAGGAATTCTTCCCGCTCACGAGGGGCCTGCGAATATGCGGGCCAAATACGGGCGACCTCTCCTAATCTCTGCACGAGATCATCGCGGCTTCCAAGCAGTGGTAGAACCTCGACAAGGCGGTTAGTCACGGCCTCATAGAGATCATTCGGAAGATAAATTTCATCAAGCTGGTTATCCATGTTCCACGTCCTTCGGTTACATCTACGGTTCTATGTATCCGTAATTCTGAATGAAATGTAAACCGCTAAATTGAAAAATATTAAATAATATCAGATACTTAGTAAGTAAAAATTGATTTACCGGCGATTTCTCCGTGCGATTTTCTGTCTGGCTAGGCTGGCTTCATACTCCTCACGCGCACCGGCGCGGGTTGCGTTGCACTGATAGACGATCTTGTCGGTGCCAAGCGCTTCAGCCGTCTCGTGGAAACTCTTGCGCATGTAAGCGGCCCATCCGGTAGCGCTCCAAAGCCGACGGGTGTCGGTTTCCCGTCCGGTGGCCGGGGCTTGCAATTTGCCACCCGCGCTCTTCAGGGCTTCCCGGAAAGACTTCCATTCACCGCGCTCCAGGGTCGCGATACCATGGGCATGAAGTCGCCCGGTCGGGCTGACTTCTAACGCTAGTGAGATCGGCACGGCGCGGCCAAGCAAGGTCTTGCAGCGTCGGTTGAGGGCGTCGGCAAGCGCTTTAGCCGGACGTTCTTCTTTCTGAAGCTTCGCCTGCTTCTCTGGTGTCAGGTTCAAGGTGAAGGCAACGGACTCACTGCGGAAGGCGTAATCGCGGACACGGCTTTCCCGATCATCAGCCGGCAGTCGTTTCCAGGCCTTCGATTTCTCGTGTGATGCTCGTTGCGCCTTGATGGAGTTCTTCGCATTGCGGCCCCTGGGCTTATGCTTCTGCTGGTGGGCCTCATACTTACTAAGCTCCTGGGCAACGATGGTTAGGTAGGTAGGCTTAGGGGTGTTTGTATGGTTGTTTGCATATACTAGAGCCTCGTCCCCTTGGGCGGCGGGAATACCTTGTGCCGTAGGGGTTTCAGGCCGATTTGCGCATGCCGAAAATGTTGCAAAACACCCGTTTTTGCAGATGTCGTTTGTCGAGCTGTGGTCAACAAAACCCACGGGGGATTGTTGACTTTTACCCGGCTTCGGGTAATATAGATCCATTCATAATACCTCTAAGGGCTCGGTCTTCCGTCGAAAGCGGACCGGCCCTTTATTTTTTGCATTATGTCATTGTAGCAATGTTTATCTATACGTTCAAATGTCTAGTTTCCTTGATATTTTAAGCAATTAGACAGGTAATTTATACATAATAGTATTGACGAAATTCGTGATATAGTGCGATAATGGCGACGATCAAAAGCGGCATTGTGCTGCTAGACAGATCAAAATTGATTGCGAGCGCCGGAAGTCAGGGATGACCTCCGGCGTCTTGCGTTTATCTGCCGCGTCCAGCGCTGAGTAGATTACCTGGTCTCATTTGCTGCTGGAGTTCTGAAACTACGACCGAGCGCATCGTCGCTTCCATTTCGCGCGATACCTGTTTTGCGAGGTCGGCGTTTTGTTCTGGCGTTCCACCGCCTGAAGTGTTCACCGTTACGGGGGTGGAAATGCTGATGTTTTGGACTGATGAGGCATTATTGTAGCTGGGCTTCAAGTCCGCTGCGCGCAAAGCAGGGGTATTCCCAACATAGCCCCCTTCATCATATCCGCCACGAAGCGCCCCACGGTGCATCGCCTCAAGATTTCCCAGACCGATGCGGCGCGTTGCTGCCTTTGACATGACGTATTCGCCCTTATGGACGACGCCAGCCGGTTCATATTTTCCGCCGTCGCCAGTATAGCCACCGTCCGCGAAGCCAAAGATTGACCCGAGGATACCACTGCCGGTGCCTCCGCCGCCAAACAGGCCGGAAAGCGGTCCTTTGCCGAGTAGCGCCGCCTGAAGGCTGGCGTCAACGAGACTGTTTAAGAGGCCTTTCAGCGCCCCCTCGAGGGTCTGTGTGCCGGTGAGGAGGCCTGATAAGTTGCTGGTGAAGCTTTCGGCGAAATAGACCTGGGCATTTTTCAAGCCATCAGTGGAAGCCGCGACCTTCTTGTTTTCTCCATCAATCTGTTGTGTCAGAGCGATCTTCTCGCGGAGCTTGGCGATTTCCTCATCTGACAAGGTAATCCCGGCGCGCTTAGCCTCTTGTTGGGCTTGATAGACCGCAAGCTCAACCTGTTGTTGCGATGCCGACATGCTGGAGATCGACTGTTCAAACCGCGCGAGATCAAGGCCTTCTTGCACTGTCTGGTTTAAGCTCTTGCGAGCCGCGTCCTGCTGCTTCAGTAACTCTGTCCGCTGCTTATCGCTGTCGGTCGGGGCCAGCGGCTGCGCTGCGGTCGGCGTGCCGTTATAGGTGCTGCGAATAGTGCCATCGTCCACGCGGTTAAGGCCGGTCCACTCCTGCCGAAGCGCTGCCGGATCACTACCACGACGGCGAAGAAGGGCGCGGGCAAGTTCGTCCTGGGTCTTTTCATCATAGAGACGATCACCGGACAGGCCTAGTTCCTTGATAAGGCCCTCAAGGGTCGCGCCCGTGATCTGGTAGCGGCCAAGCGCGGACGAACCTTTGCCGTCGCCGTAGAGGGCGCGGTTAGCCGGGTCAGCGAGCATCTTGCGCTGAAGGTCACGCACCTGATTGAGCGTCATGCCCGTGAGGTTCTGAGCGCCGCCCGTCCACCGGCCATTGTCGAGTGTCGCGTTATAGTCCCCGCCGCTTTCTACGCTGGCGATAAGATCAAGGATATTATCGTGCTTGCCGAACTTGGCGATGCTCTTGGCGCGGTTTGCAAGGTCGGTCGCGTTCATGACCTCCCCCATCGTCCGGGCGCTGTTCACGGCCTTGTTGTAGGCCGCGTCGATGCCGTTCGTCGTGGCGAGGGTGTCGAGTTCGGCCTTCAGTTCCGGGACGAGGTTCTTCAGTTCGATGAGCGCGGTCTTGAAGTTCCTTGCTGCGGTCGTGTTCGACGTGAAGCTGTTGCCGACATTAGTGGTCATACCGGACAGTTCTCGGAGCGCGGCCTTCAATTCGTCGCTGCCGCCTCCCAGAGCGACGATCTGGTCTTCGATGGCAGCGAGAGCCGCGCGAAGCTGGCGAAGTTCGGTCTCCTTCAGGGCGTTGAGCGGATTCGCTTCTGTTTCGGCGATTTGCTTGGCAAGGTCGGCACGTTGTGTCTGAAGGCGCCGAAGCTGTTTATCGGAACTGTTATAGCTGGCGACGGCACGATTGCGTGCTCCACCTGAAGGGTCATTGATATAGCCGATCACTTTCGAAGCGACGTTGACGCTTTCGACAGCGGCCTGCTTGGCATAGACCATGAAGTTCCGCCACATGGTCGAGAACTCTCTGTCAATCTTCTTCGCGGCTTCAATCTGCTCATCGGTGAAGAGGGTTGCCTCGCTACGCATCTTTTGAATTTCGGCGACGGATAGGCCAAGCACCTTCGCCATCTGTTCCGCGCCGGTTCCGCCGAATACCTCGTCAAGAATACGGGTTTGCGCGGCTGCATCCATCGTCTGAAGCTTGCCGATGATCTCATCAAGGAAGCGGCTGGGGTCTTTCAACTTCTGCGCAACGTCGGTCGCGGTATAGCCGAGACGCTGGAAAGCCTCTTCGGCAGTGCCCTTGCCGGTAGTGGCAAACTCGTCCGCGTTGATCTGGAAATCCTTCAATGCGTCGGTCACGCCGTCGATGCTCATGCCGGTGCCAGTGGCGACATAGGTCCACTGCTGCCATACCTTCGATGAGACACCAGCTTTACGGGCCTCACGGTCTACTTCGGCGACGCTGTTCGCGATTTCCTTCAGCGCAATGGTTGCTCCACCCACGCCGGCAACAAGAGCACCGCCACGCATCAGTGGGGCGAACATCGTTTCGAGCTTGCTACCAATGGACGACGCGGCGTTATCCATCGTCTTTTCCATGTTCTCTGCCGACTGCCGGGCGCGGCCTTCCATCTTTCGGAAGTTGTCGTTTGTGGCTTTGGCCGCCCGGCTCATGTCCTTCTCATACTTGTTAAGCCGGGCCTCCAGGCTCACGACAAGACGCTGTGTGTCGTCCATTTTGGTAATTCCTATGCTGCTTCTGACCAAAGATGGTCGAGGTCGTCTGGGTCCATGTCGAGGATAGAGCGACGGTTATCGTTGGCGACTGCCCGAAAGACGGACAGCGCCGACGCGATAGCGCCGTCGATGTGATTGCTGTGGCTGGTGCCTTTGTGCATCGTCGTTGTCTCGGAAACATTTGCTGCCCGCCTGATCACAGCACTTTCAAAGTGATTGCGAAGGATCGGGTGCGCGCCGTGACGGATGCGGCGACCATTCACCACACGCTCAAGGTCACAAATCGGGCCGTGCATATTGGAGGGCGATTGGCGCACTTGAAGCACGTTAATGCCGTAATCCATCAGCCTGCCCATGATCGGGCCAGCAAGCGAAGGGTCGAAGACGACCTCCTGCACGTCGTAGGTGCCGCAGAGGTCGATAATCTTGTCGGCGATCACGTCGGGTTCAATCACTCTGCCGCCGACGACAGTCAACAGGCCGTCGTCGCGCCAGCGCGGATATGGAACCTGTTCGACCTTCGCCTTGTCCTCTAGGCCTTCGGACGGCAGAAAGAACCACGGGTGAACAGAAATACGGCCATCATCGTGACGCCATGCACCGACGATAGCAGTCAAGTCACCGGAACGTGACAAGTCCACGCCGAGCCAGCACGGGAGGCCTTCAAGGTCGGCGAGGTCGAAGTTCGGATCGCACCCGGCATCGTAGACGGCCATATCAAACAGAGGATCGCGGGAAGCAGCCTGCCACATATTAAGGTGGAACTGCTGGAACGCGAACCGTTCGGCAGGGCGATGTTCGGCCTCGCGCGCCATCGTCTGCAAGCCGCCGAGATCGGGAAAGCCGTGGGTAAGGCCGGGATTGACCTTTTGCCAGACGGCCTCATCGCGCCAATCGTCGCCGGGTTCGGCTTCGAAAATGATCGGCAGAAACGACGGGTCATCAATCTCGCCTGTTGCGACCTTCCGGGCGTAATCGTAAATCTCGAAACCGATGTTTTCCTGTCCACGGCCTGCGGTCGTGGCGATTATCATCAGCGTGTCGGGAACCTTCGCCATGCCGGACTTGAGCGCTTCCCAAAGGTCGCGGCCCTTCCAAGCGTGGATTTCATCAACAAGCACAAAGCTGGGCGTCTTGCCGTGCTGGGCCGCGCCATCGCTGGAGACGGCGAGCAATTCCGCCTTGTTTGGTTTGCAGATGATCTTTTTCGCCGAGTTATGGGCATCATAGATGCGGGTCGCCGCGACGTAGCGCCTATCTTCCCGCACGATGTTCGCGGCTTCTTTGAAGCCGATTCCGGCCTGCTCGCGGTCGGATGCAGCAAATATAGCCTGTCCGGCCGACCGCGCTTCCGGGCCGATGGTGTGGAGAAGCGCCCAAGCTGCGGCGATACTGGTCTTGCGGTTGCCACGGGGCAGCATAAGAAAGACCGTGCGGACGATACGGCTTCCATCGGGCTTACGCGGGCCATAGATGCGCCGAGTCATACGCTCCTGAAAGTCGTAAAGCTGGAACCGGCCATTAGCGCCGACACTGGCCGGGTGCTTCAGCGCCCGGATGAAATCAACCGCTTCCTGTCCATAGCCGAACGGGTCAGCGATGGCGCTGCCGTCAAAAATCCAGTGCGGAAAAGCGCTCTTAGGCATGATTGCGGTTCCTGCCGATCATCATGGCGTTCGGTTCGTCGTCGTCCTCACCGGTCGCACTGCCGACACGGGCGCGTGATACCGGCGAGAGGCCGTATTCGGCGGCAAGCTGCCGTGCAGTCTGCATCGCCCGGTTCTGCATTCCAAAAAGAGTCTTATCCAGGCCGGACGAGCGGAAAATCGCTTCGATCTCGCGGACACGGCCTACGGCGACACAATAGTTTTCGACGCCGGTCAGGTCCGCTTTCGTGACGATTCGATCTTCGATCAAGCGCGGCATGATTCGTTTCCATTCCGCGCGAGCCTCATCGGTCATCCATTTAGGGGCCGAAGGTGCTTTCGTAAGCGGTGCGCGATCCGGTGTGAGCGCGGGCTTCACGCCGCGAAGATGGGTCATGTCGTGGCGACGGCCCGAAGCTCAAGGCCACGCCGTCTACCGATTTCGCTGACTTCCTTCAGGTCATAAGTCGCACCGTTATAGCTTACACGGTCGGCGGTTGTGATGCCGGGGAGATATCGGATACGGAAAATGACGCTGTTGCTCTCTGCTTCACCGAAGCCAGTCAGGAATTCAGACGCCGATTGCTGCACGATCTCCGCACGCACGGTGTCAAAATTCGTCCAGGCGGCGGCCACCGCGCCGGATGGCTTCACAGTTTCAATCTGTCGTTCGATGGTGATAATGCGATCAAGTTTCCCGGCGCGCATTAAATGACCCACCGGATGAGGGCTTCGGCGGATAAGACGCCGTGTCCATAGGCTGGATTTGGATCACGGGGGAACCGTGATGCCGTGAGGCGGAAATGATCGCATGCACCGCCCTCAATATTAAGGGGTCTGTCGAGCGTTGAAATAATCGCGCCTGCGATCTCTTTTGCTGCATCCTGCCCGGCGTCCAGCGTCCAAACATGCAGGTCAAGATAGACCCATGCTGTGCGCTGGCTGCGGTAATCGTGGCCGTGTAACGTGGTGCTGCCATCCGACATAATGATGGCTGGCGTCTTATCAGGGCGCGAGCCACCGGCGCGAATATGATCGGAAGGCACAAGAGCCATGATGGCAGGATCGGCGATTAAGCTTTCGCGAATTGCAGTTTGAACGGCAAGCGTGGGTTCGATCATTGCTTATTCCATGCGTCTTTAACGGCCTTCTTCGCGGCACGATTGATGCGGTTTTGCAGGCGCTTACGTAGCAGGCGAAGCGCCGGCCAAAAGAATGGTTGGGCATCCGTGTCGGATGTGCCGTATTCGACAAGGTGCGCATAACGGACATCGGTGTTGCCAGCGGTGACGATGACTTCCGTCTCACCGGCAACACGTGAACCACCCGGTTGGCTATATGCCGGCGTTGATTGGCCGGGCATGGTAACGGCAATACTGTCGATGAGCGCGCCGGTATCGCGCGACGTTTCGGCAAGTGCTTTTTGAGTATTGGCAAGCTCTTGGCCGGACTTTAGAAGGGCAGGCATGATGGCTTCGCGCGGTGCGCGCCGGGCGCGATCCATAGCCGCAAGTGTCTTGGCGAGCCCGTTGTCCTTATTATTCGCCATTGCCAAACCAATCTTCACGGTAAGAATTGGCGATATTCGTCACGCCAAGCGGTGCAAACTGCATGGAAATGCCGGCTGCGATGGCCTCGCGTTGCTCATAATAATATGAAGTCAGCAACAGCACGGCACGCTTTAGGTCTGCCGGGACAGGATCGAAGTCGGTGAGTGGCTTGCCGATGAAGTTGCCAAGCCAAACGTCGGCGGCCTCGATATAGAAGGAAATCAGTTCATCGTCGTTCGTGCCGTCGATGTTCATGTGTGATTTTGCGAGCGAAAGCGTGATGCTGCTCATGCGTCTTCGGCCTTTCTAGAAAAAGTTATATTCGGGGTCTCTTGTGCGGTGCTCCCCGCGCCGGTCCCCGAAAAGGCTGGCAAGTTGGAGATCGCCCCCGCCCGGCGCTGCTTCGGCGTCGGGGTTGCTATTACCTGCTCGACATTCGAGGGTTGAGTCGGATAGGGATATGCACTCTCAAACGTGGAGAATTTGAAATCATGGAAATAGAAGAGCACGGCAACTTCTACCTTCACAGGCAAACAATCGCTGACGCTGACGGGCGAGTAACCGAATTCTTCGACGTTGGGCGCATTATTGTCGTGAAAGAGCGGCGCATCCACAAAGCGAATTCCGATGTCGGGTTCGCCAGTCGGGCCGAAGCACTTCAGTGGATTCAGAAACAGAAAGCATAGCGTCATAGCCCACGCTCCTGCCGCTGTTTGACAGAGTTGTGACAGGGTGCGCAAAGGGGTTGCCAGTTGGCGCGGCTCCAAAACAGGTTCTTGTCACCACGATGCGGTTTGATGTGGTCGACAACAGAGGCGGGCTTGCCACAGCCGGACATGGCGCAATAAGGATGCGAGGCGAGGTATTCGATCCGGGCCTTGCGCCATTGATGGTCGTAGCCGCGTTCGCGGGCTGAAGCGCGCCGGGCATCATGGCGCTGGTTACGTTCGCGGGTTTGGGCGCGCTGGCATTCGCAGAGGACGCCATGGGCCACGACACGGCCACAAGAACAGATGCGGGGCGGCTTGCTCATCGGCCATGCCTCTGGATGTTGCTGCGCAAGGCCTCGAGGCCGTTGCGGTCGAAGCTGGCATCAGGCTCAGGCGTTGCTGCTTGCTTCTCGTCCTCTTCGCTGCTGCCATGAACGGCCTTCAACTTGGAGATATGGCCGGCATAAGCGCGGTCAATCTCGGTCGGCGTGCTGTTCCAAGCAGTTTCCGGCGACCAATTAAGCCAGCCGGTCGCGTGTTCGAAAAGGGCGGCATAGTATTCCGCCCATGGCAAAGGCTTGCCGGTGTTGGTGACGGGCTTCGCGTTCGGTGCCGGTGCCGGCGTCAACATGCTGACTAGCTGATAGAGAGGCGCTTGCACGCTGCGGAAGAAGGGTGAAAGTGGCCTTCCGGTTCCCGCCCCAAGGAAGGCCACTGCATCCTGTCGCGAGGTGGAACACGTCAGGATGATGTCAGAAACAATTGTGAAGTCGCATTCGTCCAGCGCACGGAAGAGTGCCGGAAAACTATAGCGGGCCTCAAGAGTGGCAGCGGCCCGCAGGGTTGGGCGAAGCGTCAAGGTGCTGCCACCGTGCGCAATCGCCACTTCCTCATATGCGGGCCGCTGATATGTCATGGATTAGGCCGCTGCCATCTTCAGCTTGCGGAAGACATCGGTGCGGACCACGCCAGCACCGACACGACGGCGAGCATGGAATCGGATCAGGCCTTCGGTCGCCAGAAGATAAGGGTTTGGGCGAACCTGAAGCTCGATGCGGTCATAGATGCGATAACCGGCCTTAAAGTCGCCGAAGATGATCGGGAAGGCGTTCGCGGCAACATCGGGCATATCGAGAAGTTCGACCACCGGACGGCCAAGGATGGTTTCGGGCTGGCCTGCCTGATAGGACGGTTGCCACAGATAATTGCCGTTGCCGTCCTTCAGAGTGCGGATGACGGCGAGCGTGGTGCCGTTCATGGCCCACGTTCCGCGATTGCGGTAAACGCCCGGCAGCGAATACATAAGCTTGATAAGCGCGTCGGCGTTCAGGTTGGTGGCATGACCGTTCAGGCTGTTGGTGATGCCGGCTTCGGCCATGAAGCCCTTCGGCTCAAGGGTGGCGCTGCCGTTGACGAATGCGAGGCCTTCCTTCGCGCCAAAGTCTTCGGCCAGCGCGAGGCGGATTTCCTGTTCGACGTCATGGCTGGCATCTTCAATGAGCCAATTGCCAACATCGACGTGCGTGGTCATTTCCTTGACGGAAAATTCCATCTGGTCGAACGTCGGTTCGGATGCCTCAGACGCAACTGCTTCGCCCTTCCACTTTGCGTTCGTGACCGTCAAGCGCTTTGGTAGAATGACGGTGTGCGAACCGGTCGAACGAACATCAGCGATGCCGCGCACCGGTGAGAACTCGACGAGGTTGCGAATGAATTCGCTGCTGGTTTCTTCCGGGGCCAGAATGTAGCCGGGCGCATCGCTCGACACGGTGAGCGCCTTCTTCACCATATCCGGTGCGTCTTGGTAGCCGGTGCGGAGGAAATCGCCAAACACCTTGCGCGCGTTGTCGTTTTCGCCGTTGGGCTGGTTATTATTTGAAGCAAGCGGGCGGTTTGCCTTTGCCTCTAGCTTGTCCATGCGGGCCTTAATGGCCTTCAGTTCCTGCGGGGTAACAACCGGGTCGGCCTTAGCCTCCATTGCATTCTCGATTTCGTTTTCCATGTTTTCCTCAATCTGGGATTTGATGACGGTGACGCGGGCGCCTGGATGGACCGGGCGACGGCAAAGGCTGATCTCGTTGATGGTGATGGACTTGAAGACGCGGCCTCCTGCGCCATGTGGTTCAAAGCCGGTGTGACGGAAGCCAATGGATAAGCCGGCGATCTTCCCGGCCTTTAGTTGCCGGTGTGCATCGCGAGCGGGTTCGATGCCTTCCACAAACAAATGGCCCTTCACCTCGAGGCCCTTGTCGGTTTCGGCGTAGGTTTCCCAAACGCCGACAACTTTCTTCTGGTCGTGTTCCATGACCATTGGCACTGAATTGGCGAATGAGATGGTGCCTTTCTCGATAACGTCACCGACGCTATCCGGCGATCCGAAAGGCCATGCGATGCCGGTGACGGTGCCGGTGTCGTCAATCGAGACATCGGCCTTGATTTCGAGACTTTGAGGTTCGATCATTCGCCAGCCTCTTCCGGCTTTCCGCTCCATCGAGCATCAAGAATGTCGAATGCAAGAGGCAGCACCTCCATGATCGGTCGGGGTTTTGCGTAAGTATCGACAAGTGTCTGCGCTTCTGCCGGCGAGGTCCCGCCACCGATGAGGCCCGTGCGGATGATTTCGATGATGTCGGCGAAGTGAAAATCTTGTCGCATGAAGCGCGCATAAAGAGCGCCGATGCCGACGCCGGTCTTGCGTTGCAATTCATCGATCATGGGTGACGTGAGGGTGAAAGTCTTTTCGCCGTCACCAAAATAGGCGGTGTGCCGCATTAGGCGAGCTTCCACTTTCCGTAAGTGCTGGCTTCAAGGTCGGCAGCTTCTTCCGGCGAGCCGGAAATCTGGAGGGTGATATTGTCGGTCATGCGTTCTCCTTCGGCGTCTGGCGATCTGCCGGGCCGGTCGTGGTTGTGGTTGTGTAGGGATTTGCAAGTTCATCACCGCCCGGTAGTGCCGGTAGATTCATTGTGGCGCGAACTTCGTTCGGAGTCATGGCGCGCATAGCGACCAGCTTGCCGAAGATTTCGGCGCGACCTGCGGCATCGGCGCGCTGAAGATCATCAATGACGAATTCGAAATAATGATTGTCGCGCTCTTGGTCGGTGAGAAGCACGGTCGCATAGGCATCCTGCCATTTGTCCAGCCAAGGTCGAAGGCAGAGCTGGAGAAAGCTTGCCGCCATCTGTTCCGCGTTGCTCCAGGTCGCCCTTTCCAGTTGGTAGAGCATGGAAGGTGGAACACCGAAGATGCGAGCGATCTCGTTGATCTGCTCCAGGCGGTTTTCGATGAACTGTGCGTCGGTGCTGGTCAGGGCGATTTGCTGATATTTCCAACCGGCGTCTAAAATGAGTGGGGTTGTTTGCTTACTGCCGCTGAAAGCGGTGCGCCACGACTTGAAAATATTGCCGATGGTCTTCGCACCGTTGTCTTCGCCGACGAGCGCCTTGCCTTCATTGTAGATCATCGCAGCCGGGCGTGCTCCGCTGCCAAACAATTGCGCTGCATGTTTTTCAAGCAGGGAGGCGATGCCAATGGCCTCGCGGCCTAGTTTGACCGGCGAGAGGCCACCGAAGGCAGGGATATAGAGAACGTCACGATAGGAAAGCCGCACCTGTCCACGTTCGGACGAAATCAGATAGAAGGGTTCGCCGTCGTCCTCGCAATTCCGCTGCACCTTAGACGGGTCCAGCCGATGAGCCTCAAGCGGACGATCATCGGAAGCGCGAACTACCTGCGCATAGCCAGCGCCATGAAGCAGGGCGTCAATGGTGAGGTCAATGCGAAGCTGCCCGGCACTGGTCCATTCGTTTGCGCGACTATGGGTGATCTTATGGGCGCTGCGGTCCTTCGCGGCTTCCTTACTTTCTTCGGCTTCTTGATAGAGCTTGCAAGGAAGAGAGCCGATAGTTTCGGAGATCAACCGGACCGCGTGAAGCACTGCGGGAACATGTAACGCCGAGGTTCCAGTAACGGAAACACCAGAAGCGGTTGGAACCATGCCAACAATGGCATGAATTCCGGGATCAGAAAACGAATATGACTTCTGCTCTTGCCGAGGCCCGAAGGCTTTCACAACTTTACCAATTGCCGACGTGAGCTTCATCAAATGTTCCCAGAAATTCAATCTGGGAACATTGTCTCACGCTTGGAATCTTGTGTGAAGCTTTAAAGTGATAATAATCCTAAAATATGAAAATAAGCCTTATATTAAAAACATCTCTGTTTGAGTATAGTCTAAATATTTATGCTTTTAGGGCTTGTTTCTGACCGCATTTCCATATGACTTATAGGCACCGCAGCGCTCTGCCGTGGGAACCGAACTAATTCGCCGCCTTAGAGAATAGCGGACGGGCTTAAGCTACTCTTTAAGATCCTACATAGGAGAATAGAATGGCATACTATTGCATATCGTTCCGCATTGCTGACCAGACTGCGCTGGGTAAATCTTATGATGAGCGGCGCAAGGCTCTAATCGAAGCCGCGTATGATCAGAAAAGGGGGTTTTGGGATAGCACGACGTCTTTCATTCTAATCGAGTCGTCATTAGATACCGTCAACTTTGCAAAATCTGTCTGCGCCAGTCTAAGCCCACAACATGACATGGCAGTGGTGTTCGATCCGTCGGACATGTCCATGTGCTACTTCGGCCAAGTGAACGAAGCTAATATCTTAGAATCGTTCTTTAAAATTTCTCAGAAGATCTAATGGTTTCTTTCCATATGATCGAGATTCTAGGTAATTGCTTTAGAGTTCGCTAAATGCTGCAAGCATAAACCGGGATAAGAAATGGCATTCACCAGCTCGACGCGCTTTTCGAGAACGCCCTGGGGAAGCACACCATAGCCGCGTGTCACCTTGTTTCCGCTCACATGGCCGAAAATGAAGTTGAACTGTTCATCTAAAAAGCCCGCCCGGCGCATTGCGTCAAAAGCGCCATGACGGAAGGAATACAACGAAATACCACGCCCCTTTTTCACTCCTATACGGGTAAGGTAGCGACCGAATTCCCGACTAAAATCGGCAATCATCTGTCCGCGAGAATTGCGCTCGGCAAGAGGAAAAAGACGGGTATGTCCGGCTTGCTTGACAGAATTATAATAGTCGAGGAAGCCAAGTTTGATGAGTTTTTTGTGGACTGGAACCACACGGCGCGACCCCGCCGTTTTTAGGCTTTTAAACCCTTCGATATCCTCGGGGTCGCCCTCGGTTTCGGTGATGTCCATCACCCAATGTCCATGATCTTTCCTAACGTCGGAAAGAAGAAGCTGTGCAATCTCTGCCGGTCGCGCACCAGAATAGAGCATGACAAGCGGCACCCAAAATCGATGATCACGAATTTGGACGTTGCCTGCTTTATTCCAGAAGCGCGGAGCATCCGCACTCTGGCATCCAGTAAATAGTGGCGAGTGAAACAGTAGGTCCATTTGTTCTGACGAGAAAGGGAATACCTTCTTCCTCTTATCTTTCGGCAAGGACATGCCTTCGATAGGATTGCCGTCAATATAGCCATGCGAGGCAAGCCAATGGCAAAAAGCTGCAAGGCTTGAGAGATAACGGTTGACGGTGCGCGAGGTTAAAGCAGGCTTGCCGACCGTTTCGTTGTGCTTGACGATCTGCATGATAGACATTCCCGCGAATACCTTCGTTTCTGTCGCCTTAACGGGATATCGGATTAGCAGATCTTTCCATTCGCGAGCTGCTTTCTTATTGATACAATGCGCCGGAAAATTATTCCCAACATATTGAATGAATGTGCCGACGTCCCGGCGAGCTTGATTAAGTGTATCAGCAGTGACGCCGTTTGGGTTTTCACGTGCATATTTTTCGAAAAGCTCAGAAATGGTTTCACCCGGGGCCGCTACCTCTTTAACTGCATGGCGTGCGGGCTTCACAATTGAATCGGTAGAGATGCCAGAATAATTGCCTGCATCACGCTCAATGGTTCGTTCAAGAGCCTGGATCTCGCTGCGCATCATTAGAACACACAGGTCGCCGTATTCATCGGACGGCTTGTCAACAATAAGGCGATGTTTTGCAATGAATGCATCTGTGTCCGTCATAATGAGCCGGAAATCGCGAGTGACAATTTCACGCTTGAGCGCGGCGAGACGACGAGTGCGATAATTGGCGTCATCGCTTCGAGCACGAATCATAATCTCAAGGTCAGCATGTGCATTTATCATACCGATGAAATCATCTGAGCTAATGATGTTGCGTTCGATCTTACGCCAAACCTTTTCCTCTTCAGCCGCGATATCAGCGGGGGAGGGCATGGCTTTCCGCTTCTCGTCGTCGCGCTGAAGGGTGCTTTCGTAGTGCTCCCAAACTGCAACGGCCTTGTCTTCGCTTGTCAGATTACGCCGGCTGCGGAGGTCATAGAAGATCTCATCCCACTTCACCCTCTCGCGATTGTAGGCGATCTTTGCCTTCGCCTCATCGGTCGTGCGAAGCGAAATCTTCTTATCCTCGACACCGTAATGGGGCTGCAAATCTACAGGTATGAAGATACGGATATACCAGACACCGCTCGTCGCTCTGCGTTTCATTGCTGCCTGTCGTGCCACGCCACCGCCCCATCATTCCGGAACACTAAACCGGAACACTTATAGCGAGGAAAGTCATTTAAACGCAATAGCTTGAATGAAACCAAGGCGCTAGGAAATATTGGATTTTGTTCCAGGCGCCCCAGCCACTCCTCCGATGCCACATCGTTGAGATCGCCGTTAGAAGGCTGATGGTCGAAAACAAAAGTGGATTGCCTTCGAAAACGGGTGAGACTTTTGCTGGACGAACGCCTGAAACGGGCTTTTGAAAGCCCGTCCTCTCAAAAAATAAGCTTGAGCAGCAAGACGACGACGATCAGACCAATCAGGAAAATGGCCCCGATCGTGCCACCAATGAATTTCAGCATTTTTCTACTCCTTCGATTGTCAGCAGCCGATAGAAGATGCGATCCGCGACTGACTGTTTCAGGTCTTTCAACGATCTAGGCTGACTTGAGTTCCAATCCCGACCAGGCGATGACGTTCCTGGACCATCGCCGCTGCCTGGTAAATTCAATGAGAGATCGCTGTTTCATGGTTTGCCAATGCATACCAGATCGATTACCTATGCCGCCGAAAAGCATGCTTTGAAGGTTGTGGGCCGTGAATGTAGATTTTCAGGATAGTGTCGGGCATGGCATATCCTTCAAATATTCCCCGACATCGTTATCTGCCCTGACGCTGGGTGAGCTGCGACATCTCATTTCCGAACTCAATATGTTTTCCGAACAGCTGGGCTGCGTGGTCTTCGAGGGAGACGGATCGAGCAAGACCGATCTGGTGATCTTCGGCGGAAATCTTGAGCGCTTTTCGATGCTGTCGGTGGCCCGAGGCCTCGGATCAAGGGTTTTCTATTTCCAGGATACGGTCAGCTGGTGGTATGGCGGCTCGAATTTACTTCCTGATATCGATGGTATCGCGGCATTTCTGCGTCGCTATATCGGGCGCCAATTTATCGGGAGCCGGCCCTGTCTGGTGTTTGGTCAGTCTTCCGGCGGCTATGCGGCGCTTGCGCTTGGTGCCATGTGCCCCCATTACGACGTGCTTGCCTGTTCACCGCAAACCTTTGCCGATGCGGAGTTGAAGCGCCGTTTGCAAATATCACCCTCGCTGGCGGTGCAGCATACGCCAGATTACCTGCTCGATATCGAGGATTTGTATAGGGTTTCCACCCGGACGGGCATGGCCGCAGCAATTTTTTCAGCCTCGGAATTTACCAATCCGTATTATAATCATTTCTGGATGGACCATTTGCATATGGCTAAGATCGCGCATGTGGCATCGATTGACGTATTTCTGGCTGCCTCGTCCAACCACTCGATTGTGTTTCAAAGAGCGCGGCTGTTTTCGGAGTTCCTGAAAGAGCTTCTGGAAGCGGGAGGAAAGAAGGCCCGCGTCAAGCAAGAGATCGTCCAAAGACTGGTACATGCCATCCAGCCCTCGGACGCGCCGGACGAGTAAGATCATACTCTGTCGAAAATAGCCTCTTCAAGGCTTGGTGCCAGATGGCGACCGAAGTTGAGCCTCGATGGCGACCTTGTCTATGACCGACCAGACATTGGCGATTTTCGATCCGTTGAATTCATAGAAGACGTTTTCGGTAAAAGCCACCCGGCGCCCATTGACGGGCACTCCCAGAAACAGGCTTTTGGGAGAGCAATCGAAGGAGAGTCGCGCGGCAATCTGCTGTGGTTCGCAGACGATCCGTTGAATGTCGAACCGCAGGTCCGGTATATCGATAAAGTCTTGAACCAACATGTCGCGGTAGCCATGAAGCTTGAGCAAGCGGTCGTTGTGGCGAACCTCGGCATCGACAAAGAGGCCCAATTCATCCCAGGCCTGGCGGTTGAGGCAATCGATATAGGCACGGTACTGGTCCACAAGCTGTTTTACCGGCATTTTGGCCCTCCTTGTTGGTGATCATCGGAACATGTCTGACCCAGGGATTTGCTGCTGCGGCTTTTGTCGTTGTCTTCCTGGCTTGGCGCAGACCTATTTACGCGCAGATGGCGCACCGCGATACCTGCGGGGATGTGACCGGCGGCATGCTTTGGCACGCCGATGCGCTGCGAAAGATAGATGCTGGAATGGCCGCTGGTGAGATAGGCGGTGAAACAGGCGACAGCGAGATAGACGGCATGGGTGGCGCCGAACAGCTCCAGGCCCATGATCATGCAGGCAAGCGGCGTATTGGTGGCCCCGGCAAACACGGCGACGAAGCCGAGGCCAGCAAACAGGTCGGTCGGCGCGCCGGTCAGGCCCGCCAATGCATTGCCAAGCCCCGCTCCGATAAAGAACAGCGGCGTGACTTCACCGCCCTTGAAACCGGCACTGAGGGTGACGACGGTAAACAGCGCCTTCCAGGCCCAACTCGCGTAATCCACATGGTCCGGGCGGAAAAAGCTGAGAATGGTGATATCACCCGGATTGGGTGACCAGACGCCCAGCCCCAGATAATCGCGGGTGCCGAGCAGCCAGACCAAGGCAAGCAGAATGGCGCTGGCCAGCACCGGACGCAGGGGTGCAGAGGGAAGCAAGGCTTTGTAAGCAGCACCTGCCAGATGCGAAATCTCGGCAAAACCATGCGCCGCCAGTCCAAATACGGCTCCGGCAAACACCACCTTGAGCATGATCATTGCATCCAGGTGAAACCCGCCGCTATCCGGCATGTTCTTGAGATAGGCGATGACGTAATGGGTATGGCTCGCCCCCCAGGCCTGACAGGTCCAGTTGGCCACCACGGCAGCCAGTAGAGCCGGGAGCAGGGCCTCATATTGCATCCGGCCAATGGTCAGCACTTCCAGGGCAAACACTGCGCCAGCAATCGGCGTGCCGAACACGGCGCCGAAGCCAGCGGCAATTCCGGCCATCAGCAGGATGCGGACATCGCCGTGTGCCAGCCGAAAGAGCTTTGCAAAGGCGCTGGCAAGGCTACCGCCGAGCTGCACCGCCGTGCCTTCCCGCCCAGCAGAGCCGCCCACCAGATGGGTCAGCACCGTGCTGACCAGAATGAACGGCGCCATGCGCAACGGCACGCCGCCGCCCGGCTCGTGGATCTGCTCGACGATCAGGTTATTGCCGCCTTCTGCCGCTTTACCAAAACGCTGATAGGCCCAGACCATGGCAAACCCGGCAATTGGCATGGCATAGATCAGATCGGGATAGGCAAACCGTAGCCGGGTCGCCTCATCCAGGCTCCACAGAAACAGGGCGACGAGTGAGCCCACCATGACGGCCATCGGGATTGTGACGGCGATCCATTTCACCAGGCTGCGGATCTGGTGCAAACGAAGACCAATAAATAAGCGAAGGTCAGGAAATGCCGGGATCGTCCTCATTTTGACGCTCCCAAAACAGCAAATTCAATTGCAAAAAACAGCCTGGAAATTCTGGACATGACTCTACTCCTCCGCCTTGGCGTGTTGAGTAGGAGTCATCGGCTTCATCAAGGAAGCGGTTCGGCGTCGTGCCCGGCAGAATCCATTGCCGTTACAATCGAATATCGATTGACACCCATGAAAGTCAATGGGCGGAGGACGGAGGGCGCCGTTTTTTCATCGTTGATAGCATCGTTCTGTTTCGGTTTTGCCGCACGATGCTCTCGTCGCTGCGGTGTCTGCAACGAAGGGCAAAATCCAGAAAGTTAATCGCAAAAGCGCGTTCTTTATCCTCCGTTCACCATCTTCCTTGGGTGGGACTTAACCTTAACGGCCCTATAAATCACCCATCCGCTTTTGGAAAATTCGGTCTTTTGGGGACGTCTGGCGGAGGCGTCTGGTTGGGGAAATTCGGACTTTGGAGCCGTTGAACGTGGTTGCCTGCGCATCCACGAACCGTTTGCTGTTGTCGTCGGGTGACTGGATGTTTGCAGCCCTCGCGACAGCGAGGTGACATGCCGTCCAGTATTGCGGACGGCTTGTGTTTCGCCTGTTTTGTATTGAGCCCGTTTTGTACTGAGCCCGTTTTGTACTGAGTATGTGAGTGAGCGTATGACGAGTAAAAACACCAATGTTGCGGCGTATACCGCGCTTCAAAGCCTGCGCCATACAGTGTCCAGCCGCGATGATAGTCAGGCGCGGGTCACGACCGGTTACCGGGTCGCTACCGCGGCTGATGATGCCGCCTATTGGTCGATTGCAACGACGATGCGCTCCGACAATCGATCCTTGTCTGCCGTGCAGGATGCCTTGTCCATGGCCGCTGGCGTGCTGGACACGGCTGAAAGTGGCATGAGTACGTCGACCGATCTGATGATGGATGTGAAGGCGCGTCTGGTGCTGGCGCGTGAAGGCGGCACCTCACGCGACAAGATCAATACCGAACTGGACGAGATCCGCGATCAGTTCCGCTCCATTGCTGAATCCTCCTCCTTTTCCAAGGAAAACTGGCTGTTGCGCGATGCCGCCAGCGACAAGGACAATCGCAACCTCGTCGGCTCCTTCGTGCGCGATGGCGCTGGCAGGATCAGCATCAACACGATTGATTACAATGTCGGCGGCGAACCGGGCACGTCCAAGGTCAATTACCTGATCGACGATGTCGATGGGGAAGGGGGTATTCTCACCGGGTCCGGCTTTGCGACGGAGCTTGGCACGGCCAAGACCTGGGTGATGTTCAATGGCTCCAAGGCCTCTACGACTCATGACGAGATCAGGCTGGAAGACAGCACCACGAATGCCGATATCGATGACATGATCAAGGTGGTTGATGCGATGGCCGAACGGATGAATGGCGTGGCGAGTACGCTGGGTGCGATGAGCAACCGGGTGGAGATGCAGTATGAATTTTCCAAGGACCTGCAAGGCTCGATCAGCAAGGGCGTCGGCAACATGGTCGATACCGACATGAACCTGGAATCGAGCCGCCTGAAAGCCCTCCAGGCCAAGGAGCAACTCGGCATCAAATCCCTGTCTATCGTCAATACCAGTGTGCAATCCCTCTCGCAGTTGTTGTAACTGTCAGCTTTGGCTGCGCTCCGCCGCCCGGCTGGCGCGGATCGCTTCGGCGAGGAATGGGCGCGACAGGCCGTGATAGAGCGGTTCGCGTGACAGAAGCCGCGACGTCGCATAGCCCAGCATGGCTGCGGTCATGATGGCGATGGCGCTATCATGGCTGGCGGTCATTTCCATGATGATCACGAAAGCGGTCATTGGCGCCTGCACCACACCAGCGAAATAGCCGGCCATGCCGAGAATGGCGCCAAGCGCAATGCTGGAGCCGGTCAGGCTGGCGGCGGTGCTGCCGAGCCCCGCCCCCACTGACAGGGAAGGCGCGAAAATTCCACCCGGAATGCCGGAAATCATCGTCAGGAACGAGGCCGCCAGCTTTTGCGCGAAAAACAGCAGCGGCAGGGCTTGGCCCTCCACCGCGCCGCGCGCCTGTTCATAGCCGGTGCCGTAGGTGGCGCCTCCAGTCAGAATGCCGATCAGCGCCACGCCCAGTCCGCAAACGGCGGCGAGCAGCACGGCGCGCCGCAAGGGCATTGCCGACAACTGGGTCCAGCGGCGTATCCGACGCATAAAGGTCAGCGCCCCCGCACTGAACAGCGCGCCGAAGGCGCCGCCGCCAATGCCGCACAGGCCGACCAGCATCCAATCACGCAAGCCGGAGACGGTGGGATTGGCGGTGCCGAAATAGGTATAGCTGCCAACGAGACCGAGGGCTGCAAGGCCGGAAACGATCACCGCGATCAAAACCAGGCTGTTGACGCGGGAGTGATAGGTCTTGCTCATTTCCTCGATGGCAAAGACGATCCCGGCCAGCGGCGTATTGAACGCAGCGGCAATACCGGCGGCCGATCCGGCCAGGATCAGCCCATCTGCCCGCGCCATCCCGCCAATGCGGGCGCAAAACAGCATGATCGAGGCCCCGACCTGCACGGTCGGTCCCTCGCGTCCGATCGATCCGCCGCAGAGCAGACCGATTGCGGTCAAAAGCACCTTGCCGATAGCAATCCGCATTGACAGCAACCGGCTGCGCCCAGCCGGATCATCGATATGACGGGCGGCAATCGCCTGGGGAATGCCGGAGCCTTGTGATGCGGGAAAAACCTTGGCCGCCAGAAGCGCGCAAAGCGCAAAGCCTGCCGGCGTTAACAGAAGCGGAAGGAGAAAGGTCCATTGCGTGGCGTGGGTGATCGTGTGAAACAGCGCTTGGGCGCGGTCTGCCAGCCAGGCAAAGCCGACGCTAACGACGCCGATGGCACCAGCACCGGCCCAGAAGACCAGCCGCATTTTCCACATCCGCCAGGAACCGCTGAGCGCGCGCGAGCGCCGCAGCATTTTCGAGGGCGTGGAACGCGGCATGAGGCAACTCCCAGATGGCTACTGCATTATTCCTTAAATCGAAATCGATGAAATCCCAAGAGATTTAGAAGGTTGGGGATTTAGCGATTTGGGACAAACATTGGCGACGGGTTTTCAAAAATCGTCACTTGACCATAAGGGCGGCAATGGCCTTTGCGCCTGTACGGGTCTGGTATTTTACCGATTGTTCATGTATCCGCTTCACGACATGTTTACCGGGCGCTGCCATAAGCATGGCGGAGTGAATAATCCCTAATATTTCTCGGGCGAAGGACGTCGGGGCTGATGGTGAATGCATTGGAAACCGACGTTTCAATCAAGCCCGGACGATTTTTCCTGGTTGCCGGGATAGGTCTTGGCTGGCATGCGGCCAGCAAGCTCTTGCGCCTTGTGTTGGCGCTTGGCCTTGCGGCTTTGTCGCTGCTGTCGATTGAATTCCTGCTGGAGCCCCTGGCGGAGCTTGGCCTCGTTTACAAACTGCATCAGGATATTGGCGGCGCGAGCTTAGCGACGCTGTCATTGCTGGGTGCCATCGCGGCTGGCCGTGTTGTTCAGCAGCAGATCAGGCCGGTTCGGGCGGGTGCATCACCTGCTCATACACAATTGGCTGGGCGCATCGTGCGGGAAAATTCCCGGGCGGCGGCAGGCCTGGTGGCGCTTGGCGACAAACAGGTGCTGTTTTCTGACGCGGGCGATGCGTTTATAATGTATGCGCGTCGTGGCCGTCGGTTCGTCGTGTTGTTCGACCCGGTCGGGCCACGGGCTGCCTGGCCGCATCTGGTGACGAAATTGCTGAAAGAGGCAAAGGCTTGCGGCTGCCGCGTTGCCTTCTACCAGGTCTCCCCGGATTTTCTGCCTGTTGCGGCGGATGCGGGCCTGCGACTGTTCAAGCTGGGCGATCAGGCGATTGTCGATCTGCATCGCTTCGACCTGAAGGGTGGCGACTGGCTGAAGCTGCGCCGCTCGATCAACCGCGCCGAGCGCGACGGACTGGAGTTTTCCATCGTGCCGCCAGCCGAGGTGGCGGGGCTGCTGGATGAGTTGGCTTACGTTTCGGATGTCTGGCTGGCTCATCACAAGGCCGGAGAAAAGGGCTTTTCGCTTGGCACGTTCCAGCGCTGCTATCTCTGCGCCCATCCAGTTGCCATCATTCGTCTTGAAGGCCGGATTGTCGCCTTTGCCAATATTCTGACCACCGAGACAAAACAGGACGCCTTCATCGACCTGATGCGGCATCTGCCCGGCACGCATCGTGGTATGATGGACCTGCTGTTCGTGAAGATCATGCTGCATCTGAAAGCGGAAGGCTATCGCCAGCTCGACATGGGCATGGCGCCGCTGTCCGGCCTGTCGGACCGAGCGTCCGCCCCGCTTTGGCACCGCCTTGGCCGTCTGGTCTATGAAAACGGCGAGCGGCTCTATAATTTCAAGGGCGTCCACGCCTTCAAGGCTAAGTTCGATCCCGACTGGCAACCCCGCTATCTTGCCGTCAGCGACCGGCGTCAAGCATTGCCCGCCGTGGTCGATACCGCGCTGCTGATCAGCGGCGGGATCAAAAAACTGGTGCGGCGATAGCGGTGTCTCGCGCCTGCTTGATCGTAACCATCGGGCGATGTATATCATATAGCGATATATGATAGGTGCGCTATGAGAACATTGATTGATCTTGATGACGATGCCGTGGTGAAACTGGACCGGATTGCCCGCCAGGAAAAAATTTCCCGGGCAGCGTTGATCCGCCAAGCCGTGGCATCGTTGCTGGAAGAACGGCAGAAGCCTGATTTGGATCACGGCTTTGGTCTCTGGAAAAACCAGCCGGATGGCCTTGCCTATCAGCAGGCCTTGCGCAACGAATGGTAAAAGCGCTGTTCGATACCAATATCCTGATCGATTTTCTGAACGGCAAGGAACCAGCCAGGCAGGAGCTTTCGCTTTACGAGGAAAAGGCGATCAGCATGGTGACCTGGATGGAGGTCATGGTTGGCGCATCCGATGAGAACGGGCAAGCGACCGCTGCTTTTCTGCGCAGTTTTCGCTGCATTGCTATCGATCAGACCGTGGCCGAGCGTGCAGTTGCGTTGAGGCGTGCGCATCGGCTGAAACTGCCTGACGCGATTGTCTGGGCAAGTGCTCAGGCCCATGACATGCTGCTGGTAACTCGCGATACCAAGGATTTGCCGGACAGCCATCCCGGCATCCGCATTCCCTATCGGCTGTGATGTCTTACCGATCACTCACCTGCCAAGTCGGATTAATCCACGGCTCCTGATTGCTGCGGGGTAGGGGATCACGGCCGAGAATATGATCTGATGCCTTCTCGCCAGTCATGATCGATGGGCCGTTGAGATTGCCATAGGTGACATGCGGAAAGATCGATGAATCTGCTACGCGCAGGCCTTCGACGCCAATCACCTTGCAAGTGGGATCGACCACGGCCATTGGATCATCTTTATTGCCCATTTTGGCTGTGCCACAGGGGTGATAGGCCCCTTCCAGATGTTCGCGCAGGAAGGCGTCAATCTCGTCATTGGTTTGGACTTTCGATCCCGGCGCGATTTCGGATTCCCGATAGGGATCAAAGGCTTTTTGCGCAAAAATCTCGCGGGTGATCCGCACGGCGTGGCGGAATTTTATCCAGTCTTCCGGATCACTCATATAGTTGAACCGCAATACGGGAGCGTCTTTGACATCCGGTGAACGCAAGGTAACAGAGCCACGCGATTTCGACATGTTATAGCCGACATGGGCCTGAAAGCCATGGCCCTCCACTGACGATTTGCCATCATACGACACGGCAATCGGCAGGAAGTGGTATTGCAGGTCGGGCCATTTCACGCCCGCGCTTGAGCGGATAAAGGCGGCGGCCTCGAACTGGTTGGAGGTGCCAAGACCGGTTTTGAAAAACAGCCACTGCGCGCCGACCACGCCCTTCCAGAACCAGTTGTTTTTGGAATGCAGGGTGATGGGCAATTTTGATTTGAACTGGTGGTAATATTCCAGATGGTCTTGCAGGTTCTGGCCAACACCGGGCCGATCCGCCACCACATCAATGCCCATTTCGCGCAAATGTGCCGCCGGGCCAATGCCGGAGAGCAGCAGCAGTTTCGGCGAGTTGAAGGCGGAGGCGGCAACAATCACCTCGCGGTTGGCGCGGATCACCTCGATCTTGCCAGCAATTTCCACTTCTACGCCCACAGCGCGGCGGCCTTCCAGCACGATCTTGCGGGCAAAACAGCGGATCAGGCGGCAATTGTCGCGCTTCAGTGCCGGTTTCAGATAGGCATTGGCGGTGGACCAGCGACGGCCTTGCCAACTGGTTTGCTCCATCAGGCCAAAGCCTTCCTGTTGTCGGCCATTGTAATCCTCGGTCACGGGAAATCCGGCCTGCGCTCCGGCATCAATAAATGCCTGATATAGCGGATTTTTCACCTCGCCCCGGCGTACATGCAGGGGACCATCGGTGCCGCGCCAGCCCTCTTCACCGCCATGAGAATGCTCCATGCGCTTGAAGTAAGGCAGCACATCGGCATAGGACCAACCAGTCGCTCCGAGCTCGTCCCAACGGTTAAAATCCTCCGCATGGCCGCGCACATAGACCATGCCATTGATGGAGGACGACCCGCCCACCACCTTGCCACGCGGCGCAATCATGCGGCGATTGTTGAGGTGTGGTTCCGGCTCGGTGACATATCCCCAATTGTAGCGGTTCATATTCATCGGGAAGGCAAGGGCGGCTGGCATTTGCACAAAGGGGCCAATGTCTGAGCCGCCGAATTCCAGCACGATGACCGTGTGCTTGCCATCTTCTGACAGGCGATAGGCCATGGCCGCGCCTGCCGAGCCGGAACCGATGATGATGAAATCTGCCTGATGCATGTTGCCAGCCCTTAGATTTGGGGACTAAAGTTGTAGGTCAGAACCCGGAGCTCACCCTGCCTCCGCTACGCTCGGTAGACCTCTCCGCATCTTTTATAGACAATGGGGGGAGAGGAGACCCGAAGCGCTGCGGTTCTTTCCCTCTTCTCCCCAGCGGGGAGAAGGTGGCGGCAGCCGGATGAGGGGGTGCGAAGCCCGAATTTAAAAGCGCCGTGATCTGCGAAAGGAGCCTTGACCTCAAAGCTCAATACGGCGCTTCACACTTCCCCATGCCGACATAAACCGTCTTCAATTCCGAATAATGCTCCAGCGCCGCCAGCGAATTTTCGCGGCCAAAGCCGGATTGCTTGGAGCCACCAAACGGCATTTCCACCGGGCAGAGATTATAGGTGTTGATCCACAGCGTTCCGGCTTCCAGCTGATCCACCACGCGGTGAGCGCGGGTGATGTCTGCGGTAAACACGCCGCCTGCGAGGCCAAATTCCGAGGCATTGGCGCGAGTAATCACGTCAGCCTCGTCGTCAAAATCCAGCACGCACATCACCGGGCCAAAAATCTCTTCGCGGGCGATGGTCATACCGTCCGTTACATCGGCAAACACGGTGGGCTGAATAAACGCACCAGTGCCCGCTGCGCTGTTGGGAATGCCGCCGCCCGTGATCAGCGTCGCGCCCTCGGCCTTGCCCTTGTCGATATAGGACAGCACCTTTTCCCGCTGCGCCATCGACACCAAAGGCCCCATCTGGGTGGCCTCATCTTGCGGATCGCCAATCACAATGGCTTCCGTGCGGGCCTTCAAGCGCTCAAGGAAGACCTGCTTAATAGTCGTGTGCACAAACACCCGCGTGCCGTTGGAGCAGACCTGCCCAGTGGAGTAAAAATTCGCCAGCATTGCCCCGGAAATGGCGCTGTCGATATCAGCATCATCAAATATGATCAGGGGCGATTTGCCGCCCAACTCCATGGTGACATGCTTCAAATGCCCAGCCGCAGCAGCCGCAACTTTCCGTCCCGTTGGCACTGATCCTGTCAAAGACACCTTGGCAACATCGGGATGATTGACCAGCAGCGGTCCCGTGTCCCGATCGCCCTGAATGACGTTGAATACGCCCTTTGGCGCACCCGCCTCAATCAAAATCTCGGCAATCTTCAACGCACCCAGCGGCGTCATTTCCGATGGCTTGAACACCATGGCATTGCCAGCGGCCAAGGCCGGTGCCGATTTCCAGCAGGCGATCTGCTGCGGATAATTCCACGCGCCAATGCCAACACAGACGCCAAGGGGAACCCGTTTGGTATAGGCAAAATCATTGCCCAGCGGAATATGGCTGCCGTTGAGTCCAACCGCTGCGATACCGCCAAAAAACTCGAAACTATCCGCGCCTGATGTTGGGTCTGCCACGATGGTTTCCTGTATAGGCTTGCCCGTGTCCAGCGTTTCCAGCTCCGATAATTCGCGGTTACGCTCGCGCATGATGTCGGCGGCCTTTTTCAGCACGCGGCCACGGGCAGTGGGGCTGAGAGCGGCCCATTCCTTCTGCGCCCGCTTGGCCGCTGCAATTGCCCGCTCCACAATCGCAGGCGTGGCCGCATGCAGCCGCGCAATCACCTCACCCGTGGCGGGGTAGATGCTGTCAATCACGGTGCCGCTTGCGTCTTCAACGTATTCGCCATCAATGAAGTGGGAGGCTTTGGGTTGGGCTTTCATCATAAAACTCGCAATTCTTCGTAAGACACCATCACATGCTCGCGAAACGCGGGGCGCGTGGTCAGGTTTTGATAATAGCGGTGAAGGGCGGGGCGCTCTGGCCGGGTGATATCGATATCGAAATAGCGAAACAGCACATGGCCGAATTGAATGTCAGCCAAGGTCAGTTCATCACCCACCAGATAGGTGTGGTGTGCCAGCCGTTGTTCGGCAATATCCAGCTTTGCGCCCAGCACGCCCATGGCTTTTGCAATGGCGCTAGGATCACGATCTTTTGGCGCAGTGCGCACCACGCGCCAGAATATGGGATAGGTAAACTCTTGCGCAATATTCACTTTGGACCATTCCGCCCACATATCAACCCGGGTGCGACCCGCCAGATCATCTGGCCAGAATGGCGACGATGCATAACGGCTGGCGAGATAGCGAAGGATAGCCCCTGTCTCAAACAGAGGGTCACTATTGCCATCTTGCAGAACTGGCACCGTGCCATTTGGGTTCATCGCCAGAAATTCCGGCGTGTCATTGCCCCCATAGCGATGGCCAACATCATGACGAACATAGTCAAGACCAAGTTCGCCAATGCACCACATCAGCGCTTGCACGTTTGAGGAGGATTTTCGGCCCCAGATCGTCAGCATTGTCATTCTCCCCTCGGATAGCGTTTGCTCTCTTCCAGCACATTCAAGTCCATATGGTTGCGCATGTAGCGCTCGGATGCCTTTTGCAGCGGCTGGTGATCCCATGGGTAATAGGCACCGTTGCGCAGCGCCTCATAAACCACCCAGCGGCGGGCTTGGCTTTCGCGCACCGCCGCATCAAAGCGGGCCATGTCCCAGCGGGCTTTCCGCTTGGTGATGAAATCGGCCAGAACATCGGCATAAGCCGGATCAGCGGCCAGATTGGTCAGTTCTTGCGGATCGCTCCCAAGATCAAACAATTGGTCGGGATCGAGCGCACAATGTACATATTTCCATTGCCCCTCGCGGATGCAGACCATCGGCGCATAGGAGCCTTCGGCGGCATATTCCATCAACACGGGCGCGGTGCGGGCCTCGCCACCGATCATGCCCTTGAGGCTTATGCCATCGGTCCAGGGCATGACCTCATCCATCGAAATTCCAGCCAGATCGCACAGCGTTGGCGTCACATCCAGATTGGAGGTTGGGGCCTGATGCAGGCCGGGCGTAATGCCGGGACCAGCGACCATCAGCGGCACGCGGGCAGAACCTTCAAAGAAATTCATCTTGAACCACAGGCCCCGCTCGCCCAGCATATCGCCGTGGTCGGAGCAGAACAGGATGGCGGTGTTGTCCAGCATCCTTGTGCGGGTCAGCGTGTCGATCAACTCGCCCACTTTATCATCAATATAGGAGATATTGGCGAAATAGGCGCGACGCGAGCGGCGGATGTCTTCTTCTGTGACGTTGAAATTGTCATAATCACAGGCGTAGATCAGTCGCTTGGAATGGGGGTCCTGATCCTCCAATGCGCCAACTTTGGGCAGAAGATGGGCGCAATCCTCATAGAGATCCCAGTATTTTTTGCGGGCCACGTAAGGGTCATGCGGATGGGTGAAAGAAACGGTGAGGCACCACGGGCGGCGATCTGCATCATCACTCTCACGGCTCAGATGGTAGAGTTTCTGATTGGCCAGAAACGCCACTTCGTCATCATATTCCATCTGGTTGGTAGTTTCGGCAACGCCAGCGCCCGTCACCGAGCCGAGATTGTGATACCACCAGTCAATCCGCTCACCGGGTTTGCGATAATCCGGCGTCCAGCCGAAATCGGCAGGGTAAATGTCGGTGGTCAGCCGTTCTTCAAAGCCATGCAATTGATCCGGCCCCACAAAATGCATCTTGCCCGAAAGCGCTGTGTAATAACCCGCACGGCGCAAATGATGGGCGTAAGTGGGTATGGACGACACATATTCCGCCGCATTGTCATAAACCTGCGTGCGGCTGGGCAATTGTCCGGCCATGAAGGAGGCGCGGGCAGGAGCGCAGAGTGGCGAGGAGGTATAATTGTTTTGAAACCGGGCGGAGCGCGCCGCCAGCGCTTTCAAATGCGGCGCATGCAGCCAGTCTGCCGGGCCATCGGCAAACAGTGTGCCGTTGAGCTGATCGACCATGATGATGAGAATATTGGCTCTGGTCACGGTCTGGGCTCCCCAAGGTTAATGGCATGTAACTGCCCGCTGACATAGTCCTCCACCAGTGTGACAGAGGCATCAATGGACAGCGGTGCAGCCCGCAGGCTCTGGCGAATGTAAAGCCCGTCGATCATTGCTGCCGTGCCTTCGGCAATACGCTCGGCGTCGGACCGGCTGGCCAGAGGCAACAGGGCGTCGACCAGATTGGAGCGCAACCGCCGGGCATAGATCACCAGCAGGCGGCGGGTCGCTTCCGAGCGTTGCGCTTCGGAATAAAAGGCAAGCCAGGCCGCCACGGTATCGGGCGCAAACTGGTCGGCCTGGAAGCTGATACGGATCACGGCGCTAATCCGTTGGCGCGGGGTGGTTGCCGCGGTCAGCGCGCTGGCGGCATCGGCTTGCAATTGTCTCAACAGCGAGCGGATCGTTTCGATCAGCAATTGCTGCTTGGAGCCGAAATAATGATGGGCCAAAGCGGGAGAAACCCCAGCAGTGCGGGCAATTTCAGACATGGTGACGGTTAGCGAACCATGCGTGCCGATGGCTTTCAAGGCCGCATCGACAAGGGCTTTTCGTCTGACCGGCTCCATTCCCAGTTTCGGCATGGCCTATCCTTTCTGATAATCATCAATCTATTCTTGATTGACTGATCAATCAATAAAAATCAGCCAGCGGGATGCCGGTCCGAGGTCCAGATGATTGCCGAGCGTGGGCTGACACCAGGTGGACTTAGCCAGTCCGGGGACTGTCACAAAACTTTCATCCCCGGTAAAGATTTCCTTCAGGCTTTGCCGTCACCGTGCCGTAAACTTAAACAATTTGGGCGCAGGGATATTTTCAATGGTAGCGGTTGCGACGGAACGCGGAGTATTGCGCCGCTATGCCAGCGATCAATTGCTGACGCTGGCGAAAGTCGTGATGGAAAATGCCATGCAGCCGATTGTCGAGGTTCAGACCGGGGCGGTCTTCGGCTATGAAACGCTGATGCGCGGTCAGGAACGAATCGGCTTTGAGACCCCGCTCGATATTCTCGACCAGGCCCATGAAACGGGTCAATTGCTGGCCCTGGAGCAGATGGTGGCGAGCAGGGCGCTGGCCAAATTTGCCAGCCTGCCCGATCATGCGGCCTATACGCTGTTTCTCAATCTCGATGTGCGGCTGATTGCGCAAGGAGAGACGATTATCGACGGGCTTTTGGCGCATCTGCGCGCCGCCGGGATTGCGCCGTCGTCTGTGTGTTTTGAATTATCGGAGCGGTTCAACAATACCGAAGTGCCGGAATTTGCCGGTCTGATGGTGCGGCTGCGCAGCGCCGGCTTCAAGATTGCCATTGACGATTTCGGCGTTGGCCATGCCGAGATGAAGCTGCTCTGCGATTTCCCCATCGACTATCTGAAAATCGACCGGCATTTCATCTCAGGGCTGGACAGTCATTCGCGCAAACGCCATCTGGTGAAAAACATCGTCCAGACCGCCCATGTGCTTGGCGTGCGGGTGATTGCCGAGGGGATCGAGACGGAAGGCGAGTTCATCGCCTGTCGCGAGCTTGGCGTGGATCTCGTCCAGGGCTGGTACATTGCCCGGCCCACCACCCATCTGGCTGAGCTGAAATCCCACTATCGGCATCTGAAGGATATCGGCCAGTCACGGCGCTCCAGCCAGTCGCTGGACGAAATCCTGATCCGCAAGCAGATCGAGCGCCTGCCGACAGTCTATGAAAATGACAGTGTCGATAGCGTGTTCGACCTGTTTCGCCGCAATCCGCGCCAGTCGTTCTTTCCGGTTCTGAACGCCAATGGCGAACCACGCGGCATCATCCACGAAGTGCATTTGAAGGAATATATCTATCAGCCCTTCGGGCGCGATCTTCTGAAGAACAAGGTCTATGAGCGGACCATATCGCAATTCGTCGATCACGCTCCAGTCGTGGGGCTCGATGCCGATGCCGACCGGCTGATGGCGATCTTCTCTAATACCGAAGGCAGCGATTGCGTGCTGCTGACCGAAAACCTGCGCTATGCGGGCGTGGTTTCTGCGGCCTCGCTGGTGCGCATCATCAATGAAAAGCAGTTGAAGACCGCTCAGGAGCAGAACCCGCTGACCGGCCTGCCAGGCAATCGCGCCATTCGCGATTTCATGCAGGACAGTGGTCGTGATAGCGATGACCTTCGCCATTTCTGCTATTGTGATTTCGACAGTTTCAAACCCTTCAACGATCACTACGGCTTTCACCTGGGCGACCACGCCATTTCGCTGTTTGCCGCGCTGATGCGCCGTTATTTCTTCGCCGATGGCGTGTTTCTCGGCCATGTCGGCGGCGACGATTTCTTCATCGGCCTGATCGGTTGGACGGGCGAGGAAGTCGTCGAGATCCTCGACCGGCTGCTCTCGGATTTCCACGGCGATGTCGCCGCTCTCTATTCACCGGAAGACCGGGCGCAAGGCCGTATTCGTGGCACGGACCGTCATGGTATCGACCGCGATTTTCCGCTGATGCGCTGCTCCATCGGTGTTCTGGAATTACCGCAGGGGCTGGTTGTCGATGATGTCAGCCGCCTGTCGTCGGAAATCGCCAGCGTCAAGAAAAGCGCCAAGGATAGCGATAGCGGCCTTTTTGTCTCCGGCATCCGTTCGCCGCAGCCGATCGGGTGAGGTGGGTTTCGGCTCAATCGGTCTGATAAACAATGACCGCCTTTGAAAAATCCTTGTTGCGCAGATCCGTGCGGCGGATCATCACATAATAACCGCCGTTGAAATCGACGCCGTCGCTGGCATAGCCGGTGATCGTCAGCAGGGGAATCCAGTTTTCGATGGGGCCCGCAAGACCCCTTATGGTGCGGATGTAATCGTCATTGCGCGGCAGATCGAATTTCACGTCTTCGGCACCGAGATCGATGGCCGGGTCGGATTGAACGAAGTTCGGCCAACCGTAGAATTGGAAACCGTCGCCGGGGCCGCTGGTCAGCGCATCCAGCCAGGCCCGATGCGGCGGCTCCTGCGGATAGGGATAGCGGGTCAGCATCGGATAGGACCCATCGCCCGGCAGCGTATAGGAAAAGGTTGGATCGATCCGGGCGGATGGCAATCGCATCGCCTGCTCGTCGGTGTCTCCCTCACGCCGCTCACCCCAAAGCGCCATGCCGAGATCAGGGACGGGACGGCGTTTCAACTCGCTCTGCGCGGCGGGAAGATAGAGAAGGGAAAAGGATTTTTCCGCCTGCTGCTCGCCAAACCAAGGCAGCAGCACCAGGTCGAAAAACACCAGAAGCCGGCCGTCCGTGGGAATATCGGGATCGACAGGGCCGGCTGCGGCAAGATCGAATTGCAGGACGAAGGCAAGCGGAGCATCCCGGTTGGCGAGAGGTTCCTTCTCGGCAATCATCTGCTGGTAATAGGGGCTGGGGTTCTCGGCATTCAGCTTGCGCAGGACGTCAACGTCTCTTTTGCCGCTCGAGGACGGCTTGCGCATTGGCCAGTCCGTGTTCTCAGGCATGTCCGGCGCGCCGCCGATCTTGCTTGCGCCGACCGGAATGTCCTTATCCTCCAGCGCTGTCGAGCTGAGAATTGTCGTTGGCCGGGCCTGTTTCAGCAAGCTGCTTCGATCCCAGGACCCCACGCCGAACGTCTTCAACGACTGGTCGAGTTCGTCTTTTGTCTTGAAATAAGGGCCAGCCTTGCGCTGCTGCGCGAAGGTGCCTGTGGCGTTACCGAAAGCCAGGAGGCCAGCCGCCCCGGCAAGAACGCTGCGACGGGTGAAGAGATGCGGGGCAAGGGGCTTTTTGTGCATTCAAATGGTCCTGAACTATCGGGATTCCTGGTCATTCGTTCGGTATTAGAAGGACTTATGCCGCCCCGCGTCGATCCGTCTTCTTTTCTTTTCGTCTCTCGGTCTCTAGATAAGGTCGAGGTACACTTAGTCCAGAGGCAAAAGATGACGCTTCCCACGCACATGCGCTATGTCGATACCCCATCCTTCGGCGGGCCTGAGGTCATGACAATTGCCCAGGGTCCGTTGCCGGAGCCAAGCGCCGGTGAAATTCTGGTGAAGGTCGAAGCGGCAGGTGTCAACCGGCCGGATGTGGCGCAGCGCCAGGGCAGTTATCCGCCGCCGAAGGGCGCAAGCCCTGTTCTCGGCCTGGAAGTGGCTGGCACCGTGGTGGCGGTGGGCGAAGGGGTGAGCGACTTTGCCATTGGCGACAAGGTCTGCGGGCTGGCCAATGGCGGCGGTTATGCCGAGTTCTGCATTCTTCCGGAAGGGCAAAGCCTGCCCTGGCCCAGGGGATTCGATGCGGTGAAAGCGGCGGCGGTGCCGGAAACCTTCTTCACCGTCTGGGCCAACCTGTTCCAGATGGCGGGGCTGACCGAAGGCGAAACGGTCCTCATCCATGGCGGCTCCTCGGGTATTGGCACCACGGCGATCCAGCTTGCCCGTGCTTTCGGTGCCGACGTGCTGACCACGGTTGGTTCGGCTGAAAAGGCCGAGGCCTGCCTGAAGCTCGGCGCTCGCCGGGCCATCAATTACCGGAGTGAGGATTTCGCCGAGGTGGTGAAGGCCGAGACGGATGGTAAGGGGGTCGATATCATCCTCGACATGATCGGCGCGTCCTATTTCGAAAAGAATATTGCATCACTGGCCAAGGACGGCTGCCTATCGATCATTGCTTTTCTAGGCGGTGCCGTGGCCGAAAAGGTCAATCTCGGCCCGATCATGGTCAAGCGCCTGACGGTGACGGGATCAACGATGCGCCCGCGCACCGCGGAAGAAAAACGCGCCATCCGCGACGACCTTTTGGCGAGCGCCTGGCCGCTTCTGGAGCAGGGCACCGTCGCACCGGTCATTCATACCGTTCTGCCGTTCGACAAGGTGGCGGATGCGCATCGGCTGATGGAAGACAGCACACATATCGGCAAGATTGTGCTGACGCTCGTATGATGTTCTGCCAACGGTAAGTTGATCAATCACTCAGTAATGCAGCTTTTTAATTTATGTGCCTTGTCGATCCGCGATTCGTCACCTACCTTCTTATCAACTTCAACAGAAAGAAAGGAAGGTGATCCAATGTCTAATGAGATTTCGGTCTGCGTAGAGGGCTTTGGAATGGTGATGGTCGGAAAGGGGCAGCCCTCGATCTGATCCCATCTTCCTTCGGCGGCAGCTGTGCCGCCGGGTCTTCAGTCAGGCCAAACTCATGCAAAATTCATGGCCGCAAGGCCAGGAGGAAAGGGTCGCGAAAGCGGCCCTTTTTGCTGTTCCGTTGATCGTTCCTCTTCATCCCATGATGTCTCTCCAGCCCCGCGCAAACTCTTGTTTTTATGGATGAGAGGGCCGGGCCATCTGTATCCGGCGTTGGAACCCGGTGTTGCCTTGTGAATTCGATAATTCCGGTGACACGGGTGTTTGTTGTTGGAGCATCGCGTGGCCACCCTGGAACTGGTACTTTCGGCCTATCAAAGCGGCGATCTGGACCAGGCGCTGGCGCTGGCCAATGCGACCGATGAAACGGACCCGGATCGGATCGCTGATCTGGATTTCCTCACCGGCGGCATCCGGTTGAAGCAATCCGACAGGGCCGGGGCGGCCAAGGCTTTTCTGAAGGTGGCACACAGTGCATCGGCCAAGGCGAATGATTGTCTGGTGCTGGCCATTGATCTGATGTTTTCCGAGAGCCAGTTCGAGCCGCTTGCCGGGCTTGTCGATCTCGTGGCAAAACGGCTTGCCGATCATCAGACAGCGGTGTTCAAGGTTGTGACTGCCTTGTCCACGCTTGGACGGCTCGGCGAGGCCCATGCGATCATCGGCGCACTGGATTGTGAAAAACGTCCGCATCTCAATCTTCTCATTGCTTTCATTGCGACCTCGAGGGACAGGGACGGGCTCTATGCCGTTCTGCTGGCCAACGCCGCGCGCTACCCCAACAATGCTTTCCTGCTTGCCGCTCTAGCGCTACGCGCCCTGGAGCGCTGCGATTTCGCGGTGACGGATCATTTTGCGGCCAGGTTGCGGGAACCGGGTTTTGGGGAGCGTCTGGCAGCTTTTGAGCTGGGTTTGGCAAGGATCATCCGCACCGATGATGAGCGTGAGGCGGCAAAGCCGTTTTTCGGAGCGCTCGAAGTCATGCGTCACCGTGCGCAAGTGGCAGAACCTCTCGCGCGCCGGGCGATCCGCCCGCAGGGCCGACTTCGCATCGCCTATTTTTCCAGCGATCTTCGCCTTCATCCGATGATGACGTTGATCTATGACGCCCTGTTGCAGCATGACCGTTCGCGGTTCGATATTATCCTGCTGTGCCATTCTCCCGTCGGTTGCGAGACTTATCAATCGACGTGGCCGGAGCAATTGCGCGGCGAAGTCGTCCGGGTTCGCGACCTGTCCAGCGCCGCCATCATCGAATGGATACGCCAAAATGAGGTGGATATCCTGGTGGATCTGAATGGGCATACGGCGCGGGCAAGGCTTGATGTCGTTGACCTTTGCGACGCGCCGATCAAAGTTACCTATATGGGATTTCCCGGTGCGGTGATGGGGGTCGATCTGGACTATGCGATCACCGATCCGATCATCACGCCCGATAGCAGCAAGCCCTATTATCAGGAAAAGCTCTGCCGCTTGCCGGAAACCTATATGGCCAACAGCGTGTCTAGCCGGACTTGGCAGCAGAGGGCAAGCCGCGAGTCGGTTGGGTTGCCATCTGGTCTGTTTGTGTTCGGCTCGTTCAACGGGTCGCAGAAGATCGACCGTCAGGCGATCCGTATCTGGGCGCAGATTCTGAAGCGCGTGCCTGAGGCCGTCCTTTCCATAAGCTGCGCGCGAGCTGCGGTGGCGGACAATCTGCGCGTCGCCTTCGCGCAGCAGGGCATCGATGCCGGGCGATTGATCTTCTTCGATAATTGCCCGAGTGCGGAGTTTCTGGCCCGGATGTCGGCAACCGATCTGGTGCTCGACACCTTTATTTACAACGGCCACACCACCACATCCGATGCGCTGTGGGCAGGGGTTCCTGTCCTGACGAAGAAAGGCAAGGCGTTCGCTGGTCGTGTTTCCGAAAGCCTGCTGAAGGCCGTCGGCCTGCCGGAACTGGTGGCCCAGGATGCGGATGATTTTATAGCCCGCGCCGTTGATCTTGCCGAGCATCCAGACCGGTTGGAAGACCTTCGAGCACGGCTGCGCACCCAGATTTTAACCGCGCCGCTGTTTGATGCCGAGCGCTTCACACGCCATCTGGAGCGTGGCTACGAGATGATGGCGGAGCGGGCGCGGGCGGGCCTTGCGCCCGATCATATTGATGTTCCCGCCTTGCCTGCGCGCAAGGAGCCGTTTTTTACGCCGCAAGAGGCAGGCCATGGCAACGTTTGATGTGGCGGTAAAGGCCTATCAGACCGGGGATTTCGAGGCGGCGCTGCGTGCGGCGCGGTCTGTGATTGCCAAAAAAGCGCCTAACCATGCGATGGCACAGGCCCTGGTTGGTAATATTCTGCTGAAATGCGGCGATAAGCCAGCCGCCGCCAGCGCCTTTGCCCAGGCGGCAAGCGCCAATCGCGCCGAGGCACCTGCCTTTCTGAAACTGGCGGCGACGCTGTTTCTCCAGACCGGACAGACGGATGATGTTCGCCGGATCGGGCTAGAGGCGGGTCTGCTCAATCGCAACGATCCGGCCTTTGTGCTTGTTATGGCTCAGACCCTACTGGCAGCTTGGGACGACCCGGCCCGTCAGGCGGTGACACAACTGATCCCTTATCTTGACCGGACGAGTGGCCCGGCGATGTTTTTTGCCGCCAGTTTCTACCGCGCCAATTGGCAGCTGCCCGAGCTGAAAACGCTGCTGGACGAGGCCCGCGAAACCGTGCCTGACGATGCCGCCATCGAAGGCCTGCGCTTTGCCAGCGCCCATGATCTGGTCGATCTCGCCACCATCGCCCGTCATCAGGCGTTGATGACCACCCCGGACGAGCCTTACGCGCGTGCTGTCTTGCAGGTCGAGCAGGCGCTGTCCCGTGTGCTCTGGTGCGAAGACGAGAGTGTGCAGGCCAAGCCCGTGCGCGAGCATCGGGCCCTGTCGCAAAGCTTTGCCGCCCGCCCCCTTCGCCGGAAAATGGTCGGCCGGACAATCGGGAACGGCGATCACCCCCTGCATATCGGCTATCTCTCCAGCGATTTTCACGCCCACGCGACCATGACGCTGTTTCTCGACAGCCTGCTGGCCCATGACCGCAGTCGGTTCAGGATCACGCTATTTTGCTATACCGCAAAGACCTACAGCGCCGATCAGCAGGCCATGCCGGAGCAGCTACGCCAGGAGCTTGTCAGCCTGCGCGATCTTTCCGACGCGGCCGCCGCTGCCGAAATTGACCGTCGGAAAGTCGATATTCTGGTCGATCTGAAAGGCCATACGCCGGGTGCCAGGCTCGGCATCGTCAATCTGTCGTCGGCGCCAGTTAAAGCAACCTATCTCGGCTTTCCCGGCCCGGTGTCCGGCGTCGATCTGGATTATGCCATCACCGATCCGGTGGTGACGCCTGACAGTGCCGAGGCTTTTTACCAGGAAAAATTCTGCCGCCTGCCGGAGTGCTATCAGGCCAACAGCGCTGCCAGCCGTCCGCAACCAAGGCCGTCGCGGCGTGCCGATCATGGGGTGCCGGAGCATGCCTTCGTTTTTGCGTCCTTCAACGGCGTCCACAAGATCACGCCGCAGACCATGTCCCTGTGGGCTAGAGTATTGCGGGCCGCACCCGATAGCCTGTTGTGGATGCTTTGCCCGGATGCCATTGCAAGAACCAACCTGGAGGCGGCCTTTGTGGCGGAAGGCATCGATCCGGCCCGCATCCTGTTTGCCGCCAAGCAGGATTATGGCGACCACGTCCACCGGCTGCCGCTGGCCGATCTGGCGCTCGATACCTTCCCCTGCAACGGCCATACGACGACCTCCGATATGCTTTGGGGCGGGCTGCCGGTCTTGACCAAACGTGGGCATTGTTTTGCCGGGCGGGTGTCGGAAAGCCTGTTGAAGGCTGTCGGCCTCGATCAACTGGTGGCTGATGATGAGGAGGCGTTCGTCAGTCTGGCCGCAGAGCTGGCCCGGCAACCGGACAAGATCGCCGCGTTGAAAAACCACCTTGCCACCAGCCGCCATGCCGCGCCGCTGTTTGATACGCTTCGCTTCACCCAACATCTGGAACGAGCCTATGAGATGATGGCGGAGCGCGCCCGCGCGGGCTTGGCGCCAGCCCGGATCGATGTTCCGGCCTTGCCGGGGTAAGTGTTTAACGCTGCCGCCGGGCAAGCCTCGGGCAATGGTTTTCCTCTATCCGAGATGATGCTGCGGCATGTTCCTGCCGTCGCATGGATTGAACATGCAGGTGGCTTGGCGGATCATGGCTCAGGATATGGATTTGGCGCTCAATGCCTACCGGCAGGGCGCGTTTGATAAGGCTCTGGGCCATGCGCAGGCGGCAGCCAGGCAATTGGCGCGGGCCGGAAAAGCTGGGCAGGCCGAAATGCTCGCCGCTAATATCCATCTGAAGCTCGGCCAGAAAATCGAGGCGGCGCAAGCCTTCGCCCGGTCGGCCGCGGCTTTGCCGGAAAAGCGCGCCGAATTCCTGAAATTCGCCGCCAAGCTCTATCTGGCCGAGCGGCGGGCCGATCTTCTGGAAGGCATCGCTGTTGCAGCAGCGCGCGCCAATTCAGACGATGCGGGTTTTGTCGGCGAGATCGCCAACATGCTGCTGGGGGCAGGCATGCATCCGCCACTGGATGAATTGGTGCCGCTTCTCGATATGACCAATAACTGGCATTTGCAGATCGTCATCAACCATTACCAATTGACACGCAAACCGGACAAGCTGAAGCCGATCATCGAAAAGCGCTATGCGGAAAGCCCCGGGGACAGTTTTGTCGCGGTGAATTATTTCATGTTCTGCCGCTCCAGCCTGTTCTTTCCGGTGGCAAGACAATGGCTGGACATGATGAAAACGCCTGAAGATCCGTTGACGGCGGAGATCCTTTATCGTGACCAGCCTCTATCGCGCTGCTACTGGAGCGACGATCAGGCGGTGATCAACGGTCCTTGCGGCGGCACCGATCTGCTTCAGCGCAATGTGGGCACTGTCATGCCACGGCGCGCGGTTCGCCCTTTGGGCGAAAAACTCAAGATCGGTTATCTCTCTTCGGATCTGACCATCCACGCCACCATGTATCTTCTTTACGATGTCTTTCTGGCCCATGACCGCAGCCGTTTCGACATTACTTTCTTTTGCCATACGCCGCCTGGTCAGGCCGCCATCCAGAAGACCTGGGATCCGGTGCTACAATCGGAAATTATCGCTGTCGGCCAGATGGATAATGACGGGATCGCCCAGGAAATCAGCCGGCGCGGCATCGATATTCTCATCGATCTGAAGGGACACACGGCGGGCAACCGGCTTGCCGCCGTCGCTCTTTCGGATGCACCGGTCAAGGCCAGCTGGATCGGTTATCCCGGCTCGGTGCGTGGTGCGGGGCTGGATTATCACGTAACAGACCCCATCGTCACACCCGACGATGCCAAGCCGTGGTTTGAGGAAAAGCTCTGCCGCCTGCCGGAAACCTATCAGGGCAATTGCAGCCTGACCAAGCCGCGCCCCAAAGTCTTGAAGCGGGCCGATCACGGTCTGCCGGAAGGAGCCTTCGTCTTCGCTTCCTTCAACTCGCCCGCCAAGATCAGTCCGCAAAGCATCACCCTGTGGGCCTCGATCATGAACGCCGTGCCGGATAGCCTGCTGTGGATATTGTGCAGCGGGCCGCAATTGCAGGCGAATTTCGCCGAGGAATTCGCTCGCCTCGGCATTGGCCGCGACCGTATCGTCTTTGCTGAAGGGGTCGATTATCCTGATCATCTCAGCCGGGTGGGTCTTGCCGATCTCGCGCTCGACACGTTCCCCTATAACGGCCATACCACGACCTCGGATCTGCTCTGGGGCGGCCTGCCGGTGCTGACGAAAAAGGGCCGAAGCTTTGCTTCGAGAGTATCTGAGAGCCTGCTGACGGCTATCGGCCTGCCCGAAATGGTGGCGCGGGACGGTGAAGAGTTTGTCGAAAGGGCGGTAGAGTTCGCCGCTCACCCGGAAAAGATCGTCGCCCTGAAACAAAAGCTCGAAGCCAACCGCCGTAAGGAGCCTTTGTTTGACACCGAGCGCTTCACCCGGCATCTGGAACGCGCCTATGAGATGATGGCGGCGCGGGCCAGGGCAGGGCTTGCGCCCGACCATATCGACGTGCCGGCCCTGCCGATCCGGTCAATGCCTTTATAGGTGCGCACAGCACTGTAAGAATCTTGCCAGCTTGTTTAGGGATGCGCCCTGTCGCATTCTGCGTTAATCAAACAGGCTCCCCAAACACGTAAGGCCTCGCCATCATGACCAATCCCATTACTGTTGAAGTCACCCGTGGAAACCGCGTCGAAAGCCGCCATCATGGCGTGGCCGTGGTGGTGGATGGCGATGGACATGTGGTGTTTTCCGCCGGAGATATCGAGGCTGGCGTGTTTCCGCGCTCGGCCTGCAAGGCCATGCAGGCCCTGCCTTTGGTGGAAAGTGGTGCTGCGGATGCTTATGGGTTCGGCGACAAGGAACTGGCGCTGGCCTGTTCCTCGCACTCCGGCGAGGATGAGCATGTGGTGCTGGCGGCGCTGATGCTGGCCAGGGCCGGGCTGGATGTGGATGCGCTGGAATGCGGCGCTCATTGGTCTTTCGACCAGAAAACCCTGATCCATCAGGCCCGCACATTGGAAAAGCCGCAGGCGCTGCATAACAATTGCTCCGGTAAACATGCCGGTTTCGTCTGCGCCTGCGTACATGCTGGCTATCAGGTTGAAGGCTATGTGGAATACGATCACCCCCTGCAACGCGATATCCGGGCGACTATGGAAAGCCTGACGGGCGCCGTGCTGGACCGCGACCATTGCGGCACCGACGGATGCTCCATTCCAAGCTATGCAGTGCCGTTGAAGGCGCTGGCCCATGGTTTTGCCAGGATGACAACGGGGCAGGGGCTGGAGCCGCTGCGCGCCAAGGCCTCCAGACGGCTGATCGATGCCTGCATGGCGGAGCCCTATTACGTGGCAGGAACCGCCCGCGCCTGCACGAAGATGATGCAGGTCGCTCCGGGAAAGATCTTCGCCAAGACCGGTGCTGAAGGGGTGTTTTGCGCCGTTCTGCCGCAGCAGGGCCTGTCGATTGCGGTCAAGGCGGATGACGGCGCGACCCGCGCCGCCGAGGCGATGGTGACGGCGCTGCTGGCCCGCTATTTCGAAAAGGACAGTCCCGAGCGGCTGGCGCTGCTGGCCATGGCCAATAAGCCGATGCACAATTGGACAGGCCGCCATGTCGGTGATGTCAGGGTGACCGACGTGCTGTTTTCCTGATCTCTCGCGATTTCATATCCTGACGACGGCTCATGCCTGGAAAAGCGCGATCCCTGTCGCCTGATAGGGGGTAAGACGCTCCGCCTCCACACTGGGCCCGACGATCAATCCCGCCAGGGCTGGCAGTGGCAGAATCTGGCAGGGCGACAGTGTATCCAGCTTTTCCGAGGTCAGGCAGAGATAGGTTTCGGCACTGACCGAGGCGATTATCCGTTTGATTGCCGCTTCCTCAGCATCGCCAGTGGTGACACCATGCTGGGGGTGGACGGATGTCGCACCCAGGAAGAACAGGTGCGGGCGCAGCCTTGCAATCGCCTCCGCCGCCACTGCACCCACCGCCACCATCGAATGCCGATAGAGCCGCCCGCCGATCAGGATAACCTCGATATCGCTGCGTCTTTCCAGCTCGACAGCAATGGTCGGGCTATGGGTCATCACGGTCAGGCCGAGATTTTGCGGCAGCAGCCGGGCAATTTCAGCATTGGTGGTGCCGCCATCCAGAAAGATCATCTGCCCCGGCTGGACCAGCGCTACGGCACGGGTTGCCAAAGCCTGTTTCTCGCTGCCCGCCCGGCTTTTCCGGGCCGAGAAATCCGGCAGGTCTGGCGAAAGTGGCAGCGCCCCGCCATGCACACGGGCGAGCAATCCCGCTGCTGCCATGTCGCGCATGTCACGGCGAACGGTGTCTTCCGACAGGTCGAGTTCAGCGGCGAAATCCTTGGCGATCACCCGTCCGTCGCGTTGTAGCCGGGAGAGAATGAGAGCCTTGCGTTGATGAGTCAGCATTGCACGAAATTACCTGAAATTTCACATAACTACATATATTGACGATTTTGACTCGACTCTCAAGAGAAAACATGCAGATTTATGGACATTCGTGCAGTTTAATGGAGAGAGAAATGCTGATTTTGATTGCAGGCCCTTATCGATCGGGCACCGGTGACGACCCGGTGAAAATGGCGGCCAACCTGAGGGCATTGGAGGCACCGTCCTATGCGCTGTTTCAGGCGGGTCATGTGCCAATGATCGGGGAATGGGTGGCGCTACCGATCTGGCACGCAGCGGGTGGAACGGCTGTCGGCGACGCGCTCTATGAGGAGATTTTCCACCCGGTCGCGGGTCGGCTGCTGGCGCTTTGCGATGGTGTCTTGCGCTTGCCCGGTGCTTCCAAAGGCGCCGACAATGATGTGCGGATTGCCAATGAGCGGGGCATTCCCGTGTGGACCCGGCTGGAGGATGTGCCCGATGTGGTCGTGTAATATGAGGAGGCGCGATAGCGAACCTTCGTAGAACAGACAAGCCGAAGCCGGGCATTTGCCCGGTTTTGGCCGGTGATCATAAAGGAGGCGCGGTTGCAAATCCAATAGAACACATGAGCTAATGGATTCCCTCTATCTCCCATGCCACTGGATGACCCGGCATTACCCGCAGGATTGCGGCGGTGACCGGCAGGAGCGATCAAATCGCAGTTTCTGCCAGGATTGTGGCCAGGATTGTGGAGAGAATAGGGGACAGATGTTGATGAGAAGAGTTTTGCATGGGCTTTTTAGTCTGGTGGTTTTGTCTGGTCTGGTCTCATGCCAGACACCTCAGGAATCTGCCAGCAACGCGGAAATGACCTGTAGCGCGCAAGGCTTGAAGCCGGGTACCTCGCGTTATCAGAAATGTGTCGGGGCCACCTATCAAAGCAATCGCATTCAGGCCAAGCAGGCTGAAAGCAATGTGGCTGCCGGCGCAGCAATCGGCGTCCTGGGAGGGGCCGTTCTTGGTGCCAGCCTGGACAACCGGCACCATTACTATCGTCGCTGCGGACCTTGGGGCTGCTATTATTAAAGCTTGCCCTCGCCAAAGCACGTAAGCTCTGGCCACCGGAAATCTGCCGAGAGCCAGAGCTTAGTAGCATCACATCGGCGGCACGACGCCCTTGGTGCCGACAACCACGCGGCTTGAGGCGATTGTGCCGTCCTCGGCCTTTTCGGCGTTCACGAATACGGTGGCGCCGCTCTTCAGGTCGGCTTCAACGGCGGGGGCGAAGGTGACGATGGGCGTGCCTTCGGGAATGGAGATGGTCTTTTCGCCGCCCTTATAGGTCAGGGTCAGGGTCGGGCCATCGACGGCTTTGACGGCATTGGCCACTGTGGCATTGGTCATCGTGCTGCCGGGCTGAAGATCCCAGGGGCGGCTGCCTTCGCCGGTGCCTTTCATGGCGGCGGGAAAGATCACCACTTCCAGCGCATTGTTGCCGCCATCCGATTTTGGGGCCGAGGCAATACCGACAAAATCGCCGGGCTTGATCGCATCTGCTGAGGCCTTGGCGACGCTGGAGATTTTCCAGCCGTCCTTCAGAGCAATCTTCGCGGTCTCGCCCTCGCGGGTCTTGACCGTCAGCACCTTGCCCTCAAAGCTTTCAACCGTGCCGCGAATGCGCAGCGCTTCCGCCGCCTCTGCACTCATGCCGATACCCATCGCCAGCAGGGTGCCTGCGAGGAGGGAGAGGGTGGTTTTCGATCTTACAATCTTTGTGCGTAGCATGGTGCTGCTCTTTCTGTTGAACCTGTCGCCATAATCCTAACAGATCTGACCTCTGCCGCTGCTCTTTCAAGGCGCGGACACGAATAGTTGAGAGCACAGACGTTGGTGTCGGTTAGTTGACCGGCTCAGCCGCTGCCACGGTTCCCGGTGCGCGCCGGCAGCCGGAAAACACATCGAGGGCGGGATTGTACACTTTGGTCGACACATCCATCAGGCCCAGCACGCTGTGGAACAGATTGTCATGGGAGCGCGGTTCGGCTGTGGTTTTTGCCAGGCAGTCCCGGTCGTATCCGGCATCCTTGGCGAGATCATCGGCCAGCCAGAACAGCAGAGGCACATGGGTTTGTTCTGTTGGAGCGACCATATAGGGCATGCCGTGCAGGTAGATACCATTTTCGCCGAGCGACTCGCCATGGTCGGACAGATAGACGACAGCGCCAGCCAACGTGCCGGACCGTTGTTTCAGCGTGTCGATCACCTGCGCAACGATATGGTCTGTGTAGAGAATGGTGTTGTCATAGGCGTTGCGGATTTCCTGCGGGCTGCATTTGCCAAAATCATTGGCGCGGCAATCCGGCTGGAACCTGCGGAATTCCTCCGGATAGCGGGCGTAATAGGCAGGGCCGTGACTGCCAAGCTGATGCAGCACCAGCACGCTGTCGCCCTTGATCCCGTCCAGCCAGCCGTTCAGCTTGTCGGTCAGGATGCCATCCAGACATTCGCCATCCTTGCAAAAGCGCGGATCGGCAGACGGTGGCAGAAACGTATAGGGCACCCGGTCGGCGACATTGTAATGGCCGGTGTCATTGTCCAGCCAGGTCACGGAGACCTTGGCATAGCCCAGCACATCCAGCAGGTTCTGCCGCTCGGCGGCCTTGCGGTGGCTATAGCTCGACCGTGTCAGGTCGGAGAACATGCAAGGGATGGACACGGCCGTCGCCGTGCCGCAGCTGGTCGTGTTGCTGAAATAGGTCACGCCCCGGGCTTTCAGTTGCGGATTGGTGTTGCGCTGATAGCCGCCCAGCGAGAAATTCGCGGCCCGTGCGGTTTCCCCGGCAACGATGACAGTGACGCGCGGTTTGGTGAGGGCGGCGGTATTGATCCGGTGGGCGTCGGTGCCAATCGGTTGGGCGACGATATTACGGTCCCGGTTGGCGTCGATGGTATAGCGCACGGCATTGGCAATCGGCAGGAACGGGTTCAGCCGGTCGAGAATATCGTTATGGGCGCGCCCGACGCCCGCAAAGGTTCGGTAATCGCTGAAGGCGGCGGCGGCAAACACCGCGACACAGGCGACGATGATGCCAGCATTATGGGCAAGCTTGCTGAAGAACGGCCGGTGGCGGATCCGCAGCCAGACAATCAGCAACGAGGGGAAAAGACCGGTTAGAACCACATGCATCATAAAACGGGGCGTCAGCAGACGGGCCGTCTCCGCCCCGGTCGAAACCGCCGCATTGCGGATCATTTCACGGTCGATGATCGTGCCGAACTGGTCGGTAAACCATGACGATAGCGAGGCGGTTATCACCAGGAAGATCAGCACCGGCTTTACCAGATATTTCGCCGAGAACAGCGTGAGGATCGCCAGGCACATGGCGGAAATGCCGAGCGCAAACAGGCCGAAGGCCAATGGCGAGGTATCCGCCAGATAGCCATGCGCCTTGATCCAGAAAGTGGTGTTGGTCACCGCCAGCAGATAGGCTGTGGTCAGGATGCACAGCGTCACGCTGCCGATTTGCGGTCTGAACATGAAGACACTGGCTTTTCCGGCACGATAATTCAAGCAACATCCTCCACATGACCGTTTTATGTCGGTCGCATGGCACGCAGTCCTGACAGCAAGCTGAATATCGGAAAATGCTAAAAGACAAATTCAGGCGCGAAAAGCAGACCTTTCCACAGAATGTATTGGCGATAAAAGCAATTTCATATTGTTTTAGGGGTGTAGGTTTCCCTAACTGCTGGTGAGCCGTTGTCGGACCTGTCAAAGCTCCAGACGCGTCAGGATCTGTGGCCCGGCCTTGCCGCCGAGATAGGTTTGGCCGGTATCCTGCCAGCCGCTTTTTGTGTAAAGGCCGATCGCCGCCGGATTGCGCAGGTTGACGGTGAGGAAACAGTGTCTGGCCGGATAATAGTTGGCGAGATAGGCGGGCAGGGCGGCCATGGCTGCCTTGCCATAGCCTTTTCCCTGAAATTGGCTGCCGACGATCAGCGCCCGCAGGCCGAGATCGCCGGGCTGGAAACCTTGCTCCGCCAGATCAAAACCGGAGAGGCGGGCATTATAGTCCCGGTCGATCTTGAAGAAGCAGACAGGGTCATCGCTGACACTGCCGATGTGAAAATCCACAGTTTGATCACCGTCGTCGATAACTTTTTCGATGGGCCCGGCAAACATCTGCTGCTCCGGTGGCAAAGCCAGATGCAGCACGCGGGCGCGGTCGTCGCGCGCCAGCGGCGCCAGGGTCAGAGCCGGGTACATCGGTTACTCCGCAGCCCGCCGTTCCCACATGGCCTGGAAGGCAGGGCGGCTCTGGCAGCGGTCAAGCCAGGCACTGACGCTCGGATGGGCGTCCATCACCGGCGTATAAGGTTGGGCGTAGCGAACGATTTCGGCGAGATTGATGTCAGCCACCGTGAAACGGTCGGAAACGGCGAATTCCTTGGCCGAGAAATGCTTTTCCAGCACAGACAGTGGCCTCTTTAGCAACCGGGCGGCAGCCGCGGCTTCCGATTGACCGGCCTCGCTGTCCAGCCGGCCATCCATGGCAATCCGGGAGATTTTCAGCGCATTGCCTTCGATTTCGGTGGCAGCAAACAGCGACCACTGCATCATCAGCGCATCTTCCTCCAGATCCCTCGGACCGATCTCGCCGCCATATTGCTTGGCAAGGTAGAGGGTGATGGCAAGCGATTCGAACAGAACCAACCCGTCATCTTCAATGGCCGGAATGGCCCCGAACGGATTTATCGCCAGAAAAGCCGGAGACTGCGTATTGATCGGCGCATCCGGTGCCAGCGGATTGTCCAGCTTCACCGCCTGCAAGACCGGGATATGATCGAAGGCCAGTTCCAGCTCTTCCGCAAGCCATATGACGCGCGTGGCGCGGGATTTATAGCAGCCATAGACTTTCAACATCGGTGTCTCCCAAGGGTGATTTGGAGGTGAGGCTATCCTTGAAATGCAGCATTGGGAAGCACGGGATTGACACTGAAAACAATTTGCTTCTATCACTCTTAACAGGGTCCGCAGTTCACCCAGACATCACCGCTCCTGCAAAGGAGAGCTAAACCTGCATCATCCTACTGCATAATTTTCTCTTTAAACCCATTCCGGTTTAAAGAGAAAATTATGCAGTAGGTATGAAAGAGTTACAGCGAACCTTTGTGCGCCATATATGGCGCACGGCGCTGTAGATCCACGGCACGCTTTATTGCGCCCGCTGGCAGGACGGTGGTTACCGGCATGGCATGGGCGCATCTATCGAAGGATAAAGCGATGTCGCGTCTGACTTACTCTTATGAAATCACAGATATTTCCGATCTCGCCCGCAGTCTTGGCCGTGAGCTGCAGAAGCATGGCGGAGCGCCTGGCCATGTCGAGCTTCTCAATATGCTCGCCCGCGCCTCAGGCCACGCCAATTTCCAGCACTGGAAAGCGTCGCGTGCGGCCCAGGCAAGGCTGGCTCTGCCAAAGGCCGCCGATCCGCCGGTCGATTATCGGCTTGTCGAGGCAGTGGCGCGCTGCTTCGATGACAAGGGCGTGCTGATCCGCTGGCCATCGAAAACCAGCCATCAGCGGTTGAGCCTGTGGAAGCTTTGGGCGGCCTTTTCCGCCGACAGGGATCTGCCAGAAGCGGAGGTCAATGCATTGCTCAAAAGCCTGAACGGCTTTGGCGACCATGTCTTGCTGCGTCGGGAAATGGTCAACAACAGGCTGTTGTCGCGCACGCTGGATTGCCGGCTCTACCGGCGGGTGGAAAGGCGTCCGCCGTCGGACGCCCTGGCCTTGATCGGCCTGTGACGGCGGCCCAGGCCACCGTCTTTGTCGGCAAGCTGCGTCAATAACCCTTGGCGGAACCGGCGACGGCCCGGGTGTCGATGGCGCCGAAATAGCCGGATGCCTTGTCTGCGGCCTTGGCAATGTCAGAGACGCTCTTGCCGCCGACCAGAATGCCGGCGGCCTGGCCCCAGACCGGGCCGTCATTGCCGCCATCGAGCGTATAGCCCATATCCTTCAGCTTCTGGAGCGTATCGGGCGATAGCGCATAGGGCTCATAATAGATCTTGTCCGGCTGCCATTGATGGTGAATGCGCGGCGCGTTGACGGCGGCGGAAATGTCCATGCCGAAATCCACCACATTGAGGATCGCTTCCAGCGTGATGGTGATGATGCGCGAGCCGCCGGGGCTGCCAATGACCATGAAGGGCTTGCCATCCTTGGTGACGATGGTCGGGCTCATCGAGGAGAGCGGCGTTTTCTTCGGGGCAATCGCATTGGCCTCGCCCTGCACCAGTCCGTAGAGATTGGCCACACCGGGCTTGGACGTGAAATCGTCCATCTCGTTGTTGAGCAGAATACCGGTGCCTGGGGCGACCACGCCCGCCCCGAACGAACCGTTCAGCGTATAGGTGACGGACACCGCATTGCCCTGACCGTCGATGATTGAATATTGCGTGGTCTCGGTGCTTTCCTTGCCCCCGAACGGTTTCAGGTTGGCGGATTGACCCGCTTTGCCGGGGGTAATCTTGGCACGGATCTCGGCGGCATAGGCCTTGTCCAGCATTTTTGGCAGCGGATTGTTGACGAAATCAGGATCGCCCAGCGCCGCATTGCGATCAACATAGGCATAGCGCATCGCCTCGACCATCTGGTGGACGGTCGTAGCTGCGCCATAGCCCTGTTCAGCCAGCGGATAGGCCTCCAGAATATTGAGGATTTCGCAGATGATCACCCCGCCCGACGATGGCGGTGGCGAGGAGATGATGTGGTAGCCGCGATAGTCGCACTCGACCGGCTTTAGCTCTCGCACCGCATAGGTTTCGAAATCGGCGGCGGTCAAAATGCCCTTGCCATCGGCGCTGGCTTTGGCAATCGCCTGGGCAGGCATGCCCTTGTAGAAGGCGTCAGGGCCTTTTTCTGCAATGCTGGCCAGCACTTGTGCCAGATCGGGCTGTTTCAGCACCTCGCCCACAGCATAGGGTGCGCCATCGGCTTTCAGGAAGATTTTTGCCGCCGCCGGGTCTTTTGCCAGCCGCTTGGCGCCACCGGCGAGAATGGCGGCATCGCCCTGATTGAGCGTGAATCCGTCACGGGCCAGCGCAATCGCCGGGGCAAGCAGGGTGGCGCGGTCCTTGGCGCCGTATTTGTCCCGCGCCAGTTCCAGGCCCTTGACGGTGCCGGGTACGCCGACGGCCAGATAGCCATCCAGGCTGGCGCGCGGCACAATCTCGCCTTTGTCGTCGAGATACATGTCTTTTTTGGCGGCCAGCGGTGCTTTTTCACGGAAATCGATGAAATCAGTGCGGCCATCTTTCAGCCGGATGGTCATGAAGCCGCCGCCGCCGATATTGCCGGCGGTCGGATAGGTGACCGCCAGCGCATAGCCCACGGCCACGGCGGCATCCACAGCATTGCCGCCGGATTTCAGCACCGAGACGCCGATATCGGTGGCCAGATGCTGCGCCGTGACCACCATGCCATTGCGGCCTTCGACCGGAGCAGGCGAGGCGGCATGAAGCGATGTCATCGGCGCAAGCACCAGTACCAGCGCTGTCAACAGGCTCGATGATGGAAACAACCAAGATCTGGAGCGGAACATAATCATGAAAACGACCTCTGGAGCACAACAGGTTTTCGTTTGTCTTTTCGGAAAAATCGGATTTCCCTTTTCCGGGGCAATCATTGGCCGAAAGAAAATACGGTCATCCGGCGAGGTCGAAAGGTATCACCCATAACGGATCTTGCAACCACGGCATCGGCAAGATCAGACCGATTTTCAGATCGATCGTTTCATGCGCACCCGATGTCATGCAAAACCGGCGACAATCTGAGGTATGACTGGAAGGCGCCCCTTCGTATTAAATCTTATCTCCGGCCTCTTTGGCCAGTATCGTTCCCCGGCATTCTAGCCCACAGATGAAGCGGTCGAACAGGGTTTCGAATGTGATGATGTCGTCAGCGCTCCAGTCTTCCACGGTCTGGCCAATCACCTCGCGGCGCACAGTGTCGAAGTGATGCAACAATTCCTCGCCGATTGGCGTCAGGGTTACGATGGTACGCCGCGCATCGGCCTGTGACGCCTCGCGCCGTAGGGCGCCGCGCCGGACGAGATCGGCCACGACTCGGCTTGCCCGCGATGGATCGATGCGCATCTGCTCGGCAATCACCCCGACGGTTACTTCCTGACCACGCGCGGCATGGGAAACCACCTTCACCACATCGAAATGCGAAAGCTCCATGCCGTGGCCCTCGCTCATCCGGCTGAGGGCAATGCGCGACATGAAGCGCCGGCCCATCATCATCCGCAGCCGGGCCATGGTCTGGGAAATGCCGTCCAAGGCATTTTCGACGCCCGCAGGGGCTTGCTCACCAACAAGATCGGCGCCCAGGGCGGTTGCGTGTTCGGCGCGGTCTTGAGGTTGGGTCATGCGCAAGCCAGTGCAGATCGGAGTTCACGAAAATATGTGCTTTTATCATATATGTGCACATTGACAATAAAATGCAATATATGCTTTTATCACATATATGACAAGAGCAATGAACATTCCGTTCTTCGCTCGTTCCGACCGTAGCATCCCAGACAATCGAGCCTTTGCACCTCCTTCTGCCTTGCAACCAAAGAGATTTCCGCATGGATACTGCCCTGTCCGATCCGGCCGTCGCTCCCAAGACGGTCGAGCCGCCCCCCTTCCAGTCGCTGGTGCCGGACCCGCGCCTGCGGACGATGTTGTTTTTGTTCCTGATGACGGCGCTGTTCATGGCGACGCTGGACAATCAGATCGTGTCGACGGCATTGCCGACCATCGTTGGCGAGTTCGGCCAACTGGAGCGGTTCGGGTGGGTGGGGTCCGCCTATCTTCTGGCCACCAGCGCGGTCATGCCGCTCTATGGTAAGTTGGGGGATCTGTTCGGCCGCAAATATGTAATGATGACGGCCATCGCAATTTTCACTGTCGGCTCGCTGATCTGCGGCTCGGCGGTCTCGATGAACACGCTGATTGCAGCACGGGTGCTGCAAGGGCTTGGCGGCGGCGGCATCATGGTGTCGATCTTTTCCATCAATGCCGATCTGTTCGAGCCGCGGGTGCGGGCCCGTTATCAGAGCTATTCCAGCCTGGTGCTGATGGCATCAGGCGCGGTCGGCCCCACATTGGGCGGCACGATGAGCGACCTGTTCGGCTGGCGGTCAATCTTTCTCGTCAATCTGCCGATCGGCATCCTTGTTCTGATCGGGCTTGGCCTCTATCTGCCCTATCGCAAGCCGCATCGCCGTCCGAAGATCGATTATGCCGGTGCGCTGCTGCTGGCCTGCGCTGTGACCAGCGTGGTGTTTTGGGCCGATAGCGGCCAGATTTTCGGTTCGCTGGTGGCACCGGGAAGCCTCGGCGTCGTTGCCTTCGGCTTGGTCTGTGCTGTGCTGTTCGTGCAGGTGGAAAAGCGGGCCGCAGAACCAATGGTGCCGATCAGCCTGATGCGCAATTCCACCGCCCGGCTGTTGTGGATCATATCACTCGCCAGCGGTGCTGTCGGCATCGGTTCGGTTAATTATGTCGCGCTCTATCTGCAAACCACCACCGGGCTGTCGCCGACGCTGGCTGGTCTGTTGTTCATTGCGGTCACCGGCGGCATCGCCATCGGTTCGCTTAGCAGCGGACGGCTGATTTCCTCGACTGGCCGCTACAAGATTTTCGGTATCATCGGCGGCGCGGGCAGCTGCATTGCCTTTATCCTGTTCAGCCAATTGCCTGTTGGCACGCCGATCGCGGTGATTGGCGTGCTGATGCTGATGCATGGCATCAGCGTCGGTATCGGCCAGCAGATCCCGGTGATTGGCGTGCAGAATGCGGTGGCCCAGAAGGATGTCGGGGCGGCGACCGGCACGGTGACGCTGACCCGCATGGGTGGTGCCTCTATCGCTATTTCCATCTATGGTGCGGTGCTGTCGGCCTTCATGACTGGCGGTGCAGCAATCCCTGGCGTCAGTAATATCGAAAGCCTGACACCGGCGGCCATTGCGGCGCTGGACCCGGCAGCCCGCGCAGCGGTCTCGGCCACCTATGCCCATGCGTTCGGGCCGGTATTCATCAGTATGGCGTTGATCATTGGCTGCGGCTTCATCGCGTCCTGCTGCCTGAAAAACGTCCGGTTGCCGACCGGCGGGGCCCCGAAACCGGTGGAGGCCGTGGCGGAGTGATTTGCCCGGCATAAGGGTGCTATGCTACCACAGAGCAAAGCACTCTTTGGTAGCATAGCGAGCATGGCCCCGGTACACCGCATAATTTTCGCCCTTGCGGCTGCTGTTTTGCTGGCCCTCTCCCTTACCGTCTCCACCATGGCGGAGGAGCCGTTTACGGCCCGTGATCCGGGCTTTCTGGGCGATGAGGATGCGGCGCGGATCGTCGAAAAAGTCGGCGATCTGGAAAAGGCGCTGGCGGATGAAGCGGTTCTGGCCGGGCATTTCGCCGGTCTGGTCTCCCCGCCGGAAGAAACGGCCAGCCTGCACCAGTTGACGGGCAATGTGCCGGGTCTGGCCTATATCCTGCCGGTCATTCACGGCGAGGTGCGCGGCACGCTGATCGACATGCGTTTTACCGATAAGGCGGCGGCGGATGGTTTTCGTCAAAAGCTTGATCAAGCCTTCGGGCCATCCGATCCGGCCTGTCGCGATGAAACCCACGCCTATTGGGCACCACACCCTGACCACTCGCTTGCCTTGCGGATTGATGTCTATAAGACGGAAACCATTGCGCAATTGACGCTGCTTGCATCTGCCCCACCGGATGCCAATTGCAAAGTCAATTCAGCGCCGCCCAATGCGCTGGTGGACAAAGCGGCTTTGACGGCATTATTCACGCGGCTGAAAAACGAGCCGGTGCCATGGACCAACGCGGACGCCATGGCGGCCTGGCTGAAGCCTTATGGTGAAAGCGCCATTGAAAGGCCGGACAATTGCTCGGCGCAACTGGATATCGCTAGACCGCAGCAGCAGCTTGGCGGCATTGGCACATTCTCAGCCAGCCTGCGCCTTTGCCCCGTGTCGAGGTTCGGCAAACCGTCCAGCCTTTTCCTGTCCACCGGCGAAAACGACCTGTTCGGCTCTCGCAAGGCGCAAGAGGCGCTGGAAGCCACTTTCGGCCCCCACCATGCGCAATGCAGTGGCGAGGGCCGGGAGGTCTGGGTGGTTAATCCCGATGTAACAGCCGTTCTCAGCCGGGTCTATCCGGCTTCCGGGGTGCTGATCGTCAATGCGCCGGTGACGGCACTGGCCGATTGCCGGGAGTGATGACGAGGAACGCTCTCACTTCACCTCGATAACGAAGTCTTCTCTGGCGCGGCGGACCTTTTTCAGGTTGACCAGCCAGTCGCCATCCGGCTGACGATAGCCCAGCGGCAGGATGGCGACGGAGCGCAGGCCCTTGGCGCGCAGATCGAGGATTTCGTCCAGCGCTGCCGGGTCGAAACCTTCCATCGGCGTTGAATCAACCTCTTCGAAGGCGGCAGCCGCCAGGGCCAGCCCCAGCGCAATATAGGCCTGGCGGGCCGCATGTTCGAAATTCACTTGGGGGTCGCGCGGCGGATAGGTATCCAGCAGCATCTTGCGATAGTTTTCCCAGCCTTCATTGGTGAAATTGCGCTCGGCATTGGTGAGATCAAACATCGTGTTGATCCGTTCCGCCGTGTAATTGTCCCAGGCGGCAAACACCAGCAGATGCGAGCAATCGGTAATCTGGCCCTGGTTCCAGGCGATTGGCTTGATCCGCTCGCGGATCTCCTTGTTGGTCACGACAAGTACGGAAAACGGCTGCAAGCCGCTGGAGGTCGGCGCCAGCCGGGCCGCCTCGACAATACGCTCGACCTTGTCTTCGGCAACAGTCTTCGACGGGTCCATTTTCTTGGCGGCATAACGCCAGTTCAACTTATCAAGCAGCACGATACTATCCTTATGCGAAGGGGCGAAAATGCTCACGCATCCTCGCCTTGAAGAATTTCGAATATCTCACATGCAGCAAAGGCTTGAGATATTCGAAAAGGAAATACGAACTGCCATCTTCGATGACAGTTCTTATTATTGGAGGAGAATTGCTTGCCCGATGTAGGCGGGCAGGCGGTCATTCGCAACGTGCAGGATGATGAATACAGCGTTCACCCTGCATGGAATAGCGAAGCTATTTCTCAACAAACACCGCCTGTGTCAGGTCGGCATCGAAACGGTAGCGGTCGTTTTCCCGGCGCAGCAATTGCGAGAGCGGCACTTCGCTGCGGTTGTCGATAATCACCTTGTCGTTTTCGCTTTCCGTCTTGCGCAGCCACTCGACCAGATCGGTCTCACCGGATTTGAGAAAATCGCAGCCACGGCGGAAGAGTTTCGGAAAGATCAATTGGGCCTTGCCGGTGCCGTCTTCCTCTTCCTCTTCCTCTTCCTCTTCCTCTTCCTCGCCCGGCTTGCTGCCGCTCGCCCAGCCAAGATCGGTGAGGTCGGTGAGGGCAAACCGTTCCGTCTTATCCACCGCCCAGACGCCAAGGTCCGCATCCCGCGCCTGTCTTGCGGCCTCGGAAATCGTCTCGCGCTGGTCTACCGGCGCGGAACTATAGAGCATGGGATAGGCCATGCCGCTGGAAATCAACCGGTAATTGGCGCTGGCCTCCAGGGTCTTGGTTGAAATCGCGCCGGTATCGCCGGAGGAAAACGGATTGCCGTCAAACGTCAGATAGGAAATTGGCCGCCCGTGAACATCGGCGGAGGCCGTCAGAATCCCGGCCTGGATGGTTTGCGGCTCGGCAGCGGTGACGGTTTCTTTCGAGAGGGAAAAGGAGGAAAAGCCGATCAGATCGCGCAGCAGATAATCCCGCGCCACCCCGCCGCGCGGCTGTGCCTTGCTCTCGTAATGGGTTTCGGGCGTATCGATCCCTTCCAGCCGCAGTTGATGGCTGCCATCCTTGGCGGGTCGCAGCAGATGGGCGCGGTAGATATCGGCAAGCAGGTTTTCATCATCCGGGCGAAACCGCACCGAATCGCCATCCGGCTGCTTGCCGATGATGATGATCGTGCCGGGAACGTAGCGATAATTCTGCAAGGCCATGGGCGATCCTCCTTTGCCATCAATGGTTGGGTATCAGCAAACCGCAGATCTGTGTCATGGGTGAGACAGAGGAGGCCGATCAGACGGCTGCGGCCAGCCCCTGCACCGCCAACAACTCGCTGGCCGCCGCCGCGGTGGTGGCCGGAGACGGTGCAGCGTCCGCGCCTTGATCCGTCGCCGTATCTTCATCCGTCTCGGCCAAATCGTCCTGAATATTTTCACCGGTATCGGTCAGGAACATCCTGTTGACCATGGCATCGCTGCTGAACATCCTGCTCATCAGCTCGGTCTTAAGGCTCTTTTCACCGCTTTCGAAATCGTCTGCGGTGAGCTTGCCGCTATATTCCGCTATGATGGCAGCGGTGCGTTCTTCCGGCGTGTCGAGATTGTCCCAGTCGATACTGTTTCTAAACTGTTGCATGACATCGGCACTTCCTTCTCCTTGTTTATAAGGAGTAAACATCCAGGCGCCCTCATTGTAGATGGTAACCGTTCCGATGCTGATTTCCATCTTTGAATAGATTGTTGCAGGCTTGCTCTCGGCCCACATCTTGGCTTCCGCCTCTGCCGCCTCCGTCCACATCGCTTCCATTTCCACCTGCAAGGCGGTCTTGGGTTGGCTATCGTCAGGCAAACTCGCCATAAACTCGGTATCGGCCTCCGCAGCCTTGGTCGAGGAATAGCCATAGGCATACGCTATGCCGGGTGTAACTGTCGTGCTCATGTGACCCCTCCTATGAGCATGGAAATGAAAACCCCCGATGCCGCAATGCGGCGCTCGATCAGGCGGCTGTGGATTGCGCTTGCGGTGCGCTGGCGGCTGAGGTGGCCGAGGTACTCGCTTGCGCCCCATTCGCGTCTTCGTCTGAGGGCAGTAAGCCCTCTTGCAGGCTTTCACCGGAGCTGGTCATCAACATCCGGTCCACCAGCGCATCGCTGCTGAACATCTTGCTCATCAGTTCGCTGGTGAGGCTCTTGCTCCCGCTTTCGACCGCGCTCGTGGTGAGCGTGCCGCCGTATTTGGACATGATGGCCTCGGCGCGTTCTTCGGCTGTATTGAGGTTTTCCCAGTCGATATCGATATCCAGTTCGGTGCCGCTATAGGAAACACCGCCTTCCGTATCGATGGCGACGGGCGTGTTGCCGATTTGTAGCGTCGCCCAGATCTGGCGAGGCGTCGTGTCTAACTCCGTGCTTGCTTCTGCGGCAGCTATTTCCGCCCACCTCTGCGCGACTCTCGTCGCCATCGTGCTGCTTGAATCGCTTTGGCTCGATGTCGTTTGCGTTGACTGCGCCGTGACGCCCTCGGATCGGCTTGGAGTATAGGTGTTTGCATAAACGGCGGTGGATGAAATTGTAGTGCTCATCGGACCCCTCCTGTGAGCATGGACATGAAAAACCCCGACGCCGCAATGCGGCGCTCGATCAGGCGGCTGTGGATTGCGCTTGCGGTGCGCTGGTGGCTGACGTGGCCGAGGCACTCGCTTGCGACCCATTCGCCTCTTCATCGGACGACAGTAAGCCCTCTTGCAGGCTTTCACCGGAGCTGGTCATCAACATCCGGTCCACCAGCGCATCGCTGCTGAACATCTTGCTCATCAGTTCGCTGGTCAGGCTCTTGCTCCCGCTTTCGACAGAGCTTGCTGTGAGTTTGCCGCCGTATTTGGACATGATGGCGTCGGCGATCTCTTCCGGCGTATCGAGGTTGTCCCAGTCGAGATCGAAGCCTTTGCCTTCTCCGAGAAAGTCTTCGGCTTCCGGATTGACCGAGTATGCAACCCCACCGGATGCACCGATTCTCACCGTTTGGCCGCCAATATGTAATACCCCCCAGAGGTTAGCATCGAAGTCCTCCGATGTTTCAGTCTCCGCGCTTGCTTCTGCGGGAAGATCTTCCAGCGTTGTGTATTCGGTTTCGTAAAAATCGTCTGGCAGCTTCGGCGTCTGCTTCGTTTGATAAACGGCGCTGGACGATGTCGTGGTGGTGGATGAAATCGTTGCGTTCAACTCGACCTCCGGCTTTAATTTTTAATCGAATTATCAATCAAAACTTGCGTGTAACTTTCTATCTTTGATTGCAAATCGATGTTTCTCCATGGTGATTGGGGCGGCGGCCTAATTGTTTTCGTTTTGCGCAAAGCTCATCCCTTCACCAGCTTCGCGCCAGCCGCGTCTGTCAGTCTTGTGGCAATCTCGAACCAGGCCAGGTTGCGCAATGTCGTCTACTGTTTTTGTCCGCCCGTTTTCCCGTGTCGCTCGCGCCCTGTTGGCAGGGCTTGGTTGCCTGTCGCTGTCTGTGCTTGGCGGCTGCTATTTCGTGACGGATACGCAGCGGATGAATACGGAAGTGTTTGCGGCCCAGACCGCGCCGACCTGGAACCAGCCGATGGCTGCACCGCCAACGGAAAAGCCCAATAAATTCCTCGGCCTGTTCAAAACGCCTTTCCACCAGACCTATGGTATGCCAGCAGCCGAGCCCTATGTTTCGCCCTTTGCGACGCCAATGCAGAAGGCGATTTACGGGCAGATGAGCGATGACGGCCACACGCTGACTGCCATTCCGCTCGACCGGGTGGACAAGCGCTTCCTGCGGCAGGAGGTTGATTATCCGACCACGGAACGGCCCGGCACCATCGTGGTCGATACCAAGGCGCATTATCTCTATCTGGTTGAGGCCAATGGCCGGGCGATGCGCTATGGCGTTGGCCTCGGCAAGCAGGGCTTTGCCTGGCAGGGCCGGGGCATCATTCAATTCAAGAAGACCTGGCCGCGCTGGACGCCAAGCGACGACATGGTCGAGCGCCAGCCCGACATGCGCCAGTTTGCCGCCGCGCAAGGCGGGCTGGAGCCGGGCCTGCGCAATCCGCTCGGTGCGCGCGCGCTGTATATCTTCCAGAATGGCCGCGATACGCTCTACCGCATCCATGGTACGCCCGATTGGCAATCCGTCGGCAAGGCCGTTTCGTCAGGTTGCGTACGCATGTTCAATCAGGACGTGATTGATCTTTATGCCCGTGTGCGGGACAAAGCGGAGATCGTGGTTATGTAAGGTGTAGGCAGCCACGGTTGTGGGTCCGCTTATCGGCCTGTTGCCGGAACGACACGCAATGGCGCAAATGTGAACGTCTGTGTGCGCTATTGGCGGTGAAATTCGGATAAATCACTGTAGATAGGATCTTGCGGAACAAAACCGCGTAGCGTGCGTTTGTGCGCTGCTGACCAGCAGGATGTACCACCGTATATGACAAGCCCCGATTTTTCCCGCCGTGCCTTTCTCTCCTTTTCTGGCCTTGGCGCAGCAGCTCTTTTGTCCAGTTGCGCCTCGTCCTATCGCCCTCCGATCTATGATCAGGGTTCGCTGGGCGGCATGGTGCAGCCCACGGGCCCGATGGCGCCATCCACGCCGGAGCTGGACGCCATGTATGGCGAAGTGGTCGATGGCGGCTTCGTCATTCCGGCCATTCCCTACCAGCAGATTCCGCCGCGCTACTATCGCCAGCGGGTCAGCGATCCGACCGGCTATCCGGCGGGCTCCATCGTGGTCGATACGCCCAACCGCTTCCTCTATCTGGTGGAACAGGGCGGCACCGCCATGCGCTACGGCGTTGGCATTGGCCGCGAGGGCTTTGCCTGGCAGGGCGAAGGCGTGATCCAATGGCGTCAGAAATGGCCAAAATGGACGCCGCCGGATGAAATGGTTGCCCGCCAGCCGCAGCTGGCCAAATATTCCTCCGCCAATGGTGGGATGGCACCGGGCCTGATGAACCCGCTGGGCGCACGCGCGCTCTACATCTTCCAGAACGGTCAGGACACGCTCTACCGTCTGCATGGCTCGCCGGAATGGAACTCGATCGGCAAGGCGATGTCGTCGGGCTGCGTGCGGTTGATGAACCAGGACATTATCGACCTCTATGACCGCGTGCCGAACAAGGCGCGGATCATCGTCCTGCAATAGGGATCAAGAGTCCTGCGCGGCGGCATTCAGCTTGCCGCGCAAATCCTGCAATTGATCGCGCAGCGCTGCGATTTCTTCCAGGCTACAGCCGGTGGCCGTACCAATTGCCGCCATAACGCCGAGAGCCTTGTTCTGCACGGCGGCACCTGTGGGGGTGAGCGAGACAGTCACCTGCCGCTCATCCTGGCTTTGGCGCTGGCGGGTGACGTAGCCGGTCTGTTCCAACCGTTTCAACAGTGGCGATAGCGTGCCGCTATCCAGCCCCAGCCGCTCCCCCAGCGCCTTGACCGCCAGATGGTCGGTTTCCCACAGCACCATCATCACAAGATATTGCGGATAGGTCAGGCCCAGCGGCTCCAGCAGCGGTTTGTAAGTGCGCGTCAGCGCCAGCGATGCGCCGTAAAGCGCAAAGCAGAGCTGCTTGTCCAGCACCAGATCCGTCTTGTCCATCGGCCTTATCCTTCATGCAGGTGAGGGCGCATTCTCCCAGCCTTGTCATAAAAATGCAATGTGCAAAAAACAATTGCGTACAATTAAATTGCGTGATACTAACAATGCAGACGCAGCGGCTGGCACACTGTTCCGGCCTTCAACCAACCAAAACGACCAGTTTTCAAAAAGGAGAGACTCTCATGGCTATTCTCTACACAACCAAAGCATCTGCAACCGGTGGTCGCGAAGGCCGCGCCGTCAGCGAAAACGGCGTTCTGGATGTAACGCTGACGACGCCGAAGGAATTGGGCGGCAATGGCGCCACCGGCACCAATCCCGAGCAGCTGTTTGCCGCTGGCTATTCCGCCTGCTTCCTCGGCGCGCTGAAATTTGCCGCCGGCCAGCAGAAGGTGAAGGTGCCTGAAGACGCCAAGGTCACTGCCACGGTCGGTATCGGCCCGCGCGAAGACGGCACCGGCTTCGGCATCGAAGTCTCCATCAGCGTTGACCTGCCTGGCATCGACCGCGAAACCGGCGAAAAACTCGTCGCCGCCGCCCACATTGTCTGCCCCTACAGCCACGCCATGCGCACAGCAACGGAAGTATCCGCTACGCTGGCCTGAGGCTGAGGTAGGGGATGTGAGAAAGGCCGGTCTGGCGGGACCGGCCTTTTGTCGTTTGGGAGGAGGGGTAAGCGTGTCACTCTCTTGAGCTAGAGGTCCGCTTTGCGCCAAGTGAGGTCATTCGCTAAGGGGCGCCATGATTTCGGAGCTGTCGACAACATTGGCGAAATCGGATTTGAGATGGGCCATGGTGACATCAAAAATCGCACGAGCAGATAGATTTTCATCGGGAAGGTCGAAACCCATGACGGCATCGCGGACCACGATTATCGTGAACCCAAGATCTGACCCAACTCGAACGGTCGTGTTAACACAGTAACCTGCAACGGCACCCGTGACGACGAGAGTTTCGATGTGATTGTCTCGAAGATAGTTTTCCATGTCTGTCGATGCAAAGGGCGATGATGTGCTTTTGACAAAAACTGGTTCCCCGCAAAGGGGTTCGACGCCTGGCATCAACCGTTGTGCTGGTGCACCTGGGTGCATAGGCGATGCCGGATCGGGGTCGCCATGATGAACATGGATTACCGTCTCACTGTCTTTACGAAATTTCGCAGCTAGTGCGGCGATCTTGACGATGGCATCGCCATTGACATGATCCCGCCCGCCATCAAGGCGGTCCTGCAAGTACATCTGCATATCAACGATAACAAGAGCTTGTTTCAAAATCGGTGATCCTGTGGGTCTGCAAATGTAATAGTCTTGCCTATCATGTGCCAACATGTCTGCAAAGGGCCGACAGTGGCTAACTATTTCAAGTCAAACCAACCTATTCGGTGTTGGAATTGACCCAGCAGAAGCGAGGTTCTTCTCTTGTAATCACGTCGACGCAGTCGCCTCCCGTGACAAAAAGGTAGTGGGTAGCTTCCGGGAGCAATACTTCGAAGACTTCGCGTTGCGCTGCCCAGAAGGGGCTTCCCTCGACTTTGTAAGCAAAGTGGTTGGAGAGATGCCCCACTATTTCAATCCCTTGCTCTTCCAGCGGCCGGTGCATCTCATCGATGACCCGGAACATGTCTACGTGCGGAAAGAACACTCTCAGATGCTTGTCCTGCCCGCTCACAGAAAAATACGCGCTCAGTTCCTTCGCACCTGAGTCAGTGTGGTAAATCATCTCAAGACGAGCAAGGTCCGCCGCCGTCGCTCCCGCCCCAAGATCGAATCCCATAGGTTTGTATCTAATCACTGATTCTCCGACCTTTCGAAAGCATCTTCGCGTATGGTTCCATGTCGTTAGCTTCTGTGTACTATGACCGCAACAGGCCAATGACTGACACACGACCACACCATGCCTCGAGCAGCTTGGTCTTATGAACGTACCAGCCAACATCGCATGGCCGAAAGGTGCGCTTGCCCCTAACCCTTTGACCGTGAGCGCTCACGTTGGGCGATTTGATGCAACAACCCCGCGGCAGGCGTGTTACAGTGACAGCGTTGGACTTGACCCCATCGATTTTCCGACGCTGCCTGCCGAGTCATGGCTTGCTCCGCAAGTCTTCGGCCCTAGAAGGCCTTTTCATGCCAAAGATACCGACAGTCCATTTCGAAGCGGCGAGCACCCTTGCCGTGGTGGTGTCTTCCAACGAACCGTTGTTGTTTCTGTCTGACGACCTTAGAATTATTGCGGCAAGCACATCGTTCTGCCGGGCGTTCGAGATCGACACCACGTCCACCTCCGGTAAACGCCTCGGCGACCTTGGCAGCGGCGAATGGGCGATGCCCAGGCTTCAGTCGCTGCTGATGGCGACTGCCACCGGCAGTGTAAACGTGGATGCCTACGAGCTCGACCTGAAGCGACCAAACCAGAAAACGCGGCGGTTGGTCGTCAATGCACGAACGCTCGACGATGGCGACCTCGACCATATTCGTCTGCTTCTCGCCATAACCGACGTGACCGACATGCGCGCCGAAGCGCGTCTGAAAGACGATCTGGTGCGCGACAAGGCCATCCTGTTGCAGGAGGTCCAGCATAGGGTCGCCAACAGTTTACAGATCATCGCCAGCGTCCTGATGCAGAGCGCACGTCGCGTTCAGTCGGAGGAGGCGCGCGGACATCTGCACGATGCCCGTCAACGCATCATGTCTATCGCCGCGCTGCAACGGCAGCTTTCCGCATCCCCCGGCGGCAGTGTTGAACTCAGTGCCTACTTCACGCAATTGTGCCAAAGCCTCGGTGCATCGATGATCGCCGACCCCGAGAGGCTATCGATCCAGGTGACGGTTGACGATAGTACGGTGGATGCGGACGTCTCGATAAGTCTGGGGCTCATCGTAACCGAACTGGTGATCAATGCTCTTAAGCATGCCTTTCCAGACGGGCGGGCCGGGACGATCGTCATCGACTATCGATCGGCTGGCAAGGACTGGACGCTTACCATTACCGACAACGGTATAGGAATGCCGGTGGGCAGCGATGCACCCAAGGCGGGATTGGGGACGGGTATTGTGGAAGCACTCGTGAAGAATATGAACGGTGAGATTACGTTGAGCAGCGCGGAGCCAGGTACGGTGGTTACGATCAGTCATCGGGACGCATCGGACCTCCAGGCCGACTTTTCTCCAGCGGCATAGGAACAAAACGGCTTCCCAAAACGCTAAAGGTGTTGTGCAGAAAAACGGCATTGTAGGACGCATAAAATTTTGTTTTCGCATCGGTTTTTTCGAAAACTGCTTTCCACTTTTCCGAAAACAAACTCTAAAGGCCGCGGCATTGTGGCTAGCCTCATAGATCGAGTGAACAATGAAGAACGGCAGACCGGTTATCATGGTCGTAGAAGACAGTCCATTGATAAGAATGGGTGCCATCGATCTTGTCCTATCGGCGGGCTACGACGTGTTGGAGGCTGGCGACGCTGACGAGGCAATCCGCATCCTCGAATCGCGAGACGACATTGACCTTGTGTTCACCGATGTTCAGATGCCGGGGACGATGGACGGTATCAAATTGTCCCACTACATCCGTGATCGATGGCCGCCGGTGAAGCTGATCGTCGCATCCGGTGCTGCCATTCTCGAGGAGAGCATGCTGCCTGGCGGAAGTCGCTTCTTCTCGAAGCCCTACGACGAACTCACCATTACCGAGGCAATGGCACAGCTGCTTTTGAGCGAGGATCCACACGCCCATATCACCTGAGGCCTAGCAGGAAAATGAAGGCGAGAGGAAGTCCCGATAACGTCCGGAACGACATCTGCCTCTGGCTGGCAGCGGAAGAACTGGCCTCTCTATAAGCCGATCTCCCACTGCACTCCCATTTACTGCATGTTTCCTTAAATCGGCATCGATTTAAGGAGAAAATTACGAAGTGGATATCAAGCGCTACAGCGAACCCGTGTGCGCTATACAGAGCACCCGGCGCGGCCCCCTTGGAAGCAGAGACTAAAACTAAAACACCTAGAGAACGAACGACATGCCCCGATATTCATCCTCTATTCCGGAACTGGCCAGGAATAGCATGTTGATCAGATGGTCTATAAGATACAGTTCCTCGTGAACCTGTGTACGCGCGTCAGCTGCCTCCTTGATCAGCCGTTTCATCATGAGGGCATGATCGGCAATTTTGGCTTTGAGAATAGCGACATCTGCAGGATCATTCGGTTTCATTGCAAAACTCCGCATTATTCGATATTCTTCGCTCAGGCAGCAACGGCGAAAGCAGGCGTAAATTCCGGGTTCGGTACGTCGCGTGAGAAGAGCGGTTCATGAACCTTCAAGGCATGGCGCATGTTTTCACGGCCCTGATGGTTAATTTCGAATGTTCCGCAGCAGACGGGATACTTTCCGTAGCCATCGGCCCGGCCGATTTCCAGCACATCGGCGCCTGCCCGATCATAGATTTTCTTTAGACGTGGTTCGTAATTTGCAACGATTGCCTTGATGCCGTGCGCCAAGGCGCATTCGTAAACGGTAAGAAGCATAATACCGAAGGCCCTGGCGACAGGTAGGTCTGGATGGTCTTTTGCCAGCACATCTTCGTCGATGCACAGTCGCGTGCCTTCCCAAATCCCAGCAGCGACCAAATTCACAGTCTTGGGGAACGTGGAGCGGAACGTATCATAGAGAAGGGTCGGCCCGGTGGTCGGCATGAGGCGCATCGAACCATAAAGGCGCTGCCCATCTTTACTGCACCAGACAACATAGGCAGGACCGTATGTATCGTAAATATCGTATTCTTTGTCTTGCGAGCAACATACATCCCATTTCAACGTGTCTTGAAATACACGTTTACGGAGTTTGAACATTTGCTCCATGAGAGGTTGATGATGATCGTAATTGTGAGCTTGTAAAGAAAAGAACATTGAAGCCTCCGTCGTGAGATACTGGAAGGATCATCGCTCGATTGATTAAAATTATAAGTCCCATGGTCATGTTAACTCGAAAGGACTAGTACATATGTGGTATGACTAGCCCTTGATCAGCCTTAAGGTCATTGCCTTCGCAACGGCCTGAGCCAAGGTCGCGCAATCCAATTTCGACCTGGCTGAACGCATGTAAGTCCGGACGGTATGCTCGGAAATGCCAAGAATGACGGCGATCCCGGCAGCTTCTTTGCCTTGGCCGACCCAATAGAGTGTTTCCAATTCTCGTGGGCTTATTTGTGGCGCTGGGTCTTTATCGCCATACATTTCTTCAATGGCTTGCTTGTGGATGAGATGCGCTAGTTCGCTCCATTCTGACTGATAGAGATTCACATATTCTTCCCATTCCGTAAAATCCGGCGAAAAGTTGAGCGAAAGCAGTGCCCGTCGACCGGCACGATCAATGATCGGAATGGAATAGCCGGTGCCGCCGAGGCCGTGGGCTTCGAATTCGGTAAAAAGAGCGGACGACTCGGGTTTGACTTCAATCTCCGCCCAGCGGAACGGCAACATTCGTTTGGTTCCTTCCTGAACCACCGGGTCTATAGCGGCGTAACCCTGGATGATGTAACGTCCGATCCAGGCATCTGGATAGGTTGTCTTCACGAATGGTGCATCGACAGTCATCTTACCCAGCACGGTATGGGCGTGGTGATAAGTCACATGGGCCAGGGCTGAATAGTTGTCACGCAAGATCAATACCGCGAGACTGGTGTTTCGGCTTAACTTGATCTGATTAAATGTCTTTTCAAAAAGGCTTTGGTCATGGTCAATGCGCATCGGTAAACCCACGATTCAAGGGGGTAAAGTGTCCTTATAAGCTCATTGCGAGCGGGCTGTCTCGCATATTTGTGGGATATGACGAAAGCTTTTCGAAGTGTTATCCTCGCGCCATGTCCAGAAAGATTTTGACAATTCTCAATGAAGAGCAGCCCAGTATCGACCAGGCCATCCAAGCCTTGAAAATCTATGGTGACTTGGCTGGGGCAGAAGCACTCGTTCGAGCCATGATCGCCGAACGGACTGAGAATCACACCAATGCCCTATTCTGGGTAAGCGTCTTCATGGCAATTTCTTCCACTGGTGATCCGGCAGGACGTCATACTCTCCCTTAGGGGGTGAGTGATCACCTCCACACCCCAGCAAAATCAGCTCGACAACCGCATCAACCGGCACCGTCGCATCAATAACCGTCGCATTCTCGGGAATATCCTCCCACGTTGCATGCAACCGCATGATCAGCTCCCGTTCGGCTGGTTTTCCGCCGAACTCGTCTTCGGGTCTGCTGGCCAGACGGTTTTTCAGTGTGTGCTGATCGACGTCGAGAACGAAGACCCCGTCAAAAAGCTCGATAAACCGGTGGAAATTGCGGGAGCCGCCGCAGAAGAAGGAGATCGGGTGGCTTTGATCGCTGACCAGCGCTTTGACCTTGTCGATATTCCACAGGTGGTGCCTGTGTCCGAAAGCTACATCCGCAAGACCCTGCGCCAGTGTGGACGCATCCAGCGGTTCGCCAGTTTCCGGGTCGCCCTGGTAGGCCAGTTCACGATCACCGTGGATGACGTGGTAGCCGCGCCGTTGCAGTTCGGTAGCGACGGAGGTCTTGCCGGTTCCTGAAACGCCTTCGATCAGAATATTGCGCTGGCCCATGCGTGCATCCCTTCGTTCATCAATGTGGCGGTGATTGTTTTGAAACATCGCCTGGCTGCTGCTTCGGTTCAGTTTCATACAAGCCAGAACTGGCACATCAGGTTGTGCAATTTATTGGCTCCTCCATGACCGCAAAGCGGAGAGGGTCAGTCTTGGCCTGGATCGGGCCATATCCAGGTAAGGAAATTGAAAACATGTTCAGACGCAATCATCAAGGCCCTGTTTACCGTGACTTCATTGCCGCGATTGCTGGCAAGAAACAGGCGCGCGGCTATCTCGAAGTCGGTGTCCGGGATGGCGGCACGCTGTCAGGGGTCGGATGCGAGGCCATCGGCGTCGATCCGGAGTTCAAGACCCGCTACGACATACTCGCCAACAAGAATGCGGTTCATCTCTACAGCATGACCAGCGACGTATTTTTCCGCGATCACGATCCGCGCGTGATCCTGGGCCGGTCGCCGGACGTGATTTTCCTCGATGGCCTGCACCAGTTTGAATATCTGCTGCGCGACTTCATCAACAGCGAGCGGATCGCCCACCGTGACACGGTGATCCTGCTGGACGATTGCCTGCCGATCAACGCGGAAATGACCGAGCGCGTCTATAATCTGGCTGGCCGGCGTGACCGCGACAATGCCCCGTCCTGGACCGGCGATGTCTGGAAAATCATCCCGATCCTCAAGACCTACCGGCCAGACCTGCACATCACCCTCGTCGATACCCAGCCGACCGGCACCGTCTGCGTCACCAATCTTGATCCGGATTCGACCGTGCTGCGGGATCGCTACTACCAGATCATCCAGGAGTATATTCTGGTGATGATGGACGATGCCGCAATCGAGCGGTTTTATGACAGCAACCCGGTGGCCTCGGGCGAAGTAATCTTGAGCGATTTCAACGCCTCAATCTTCGTCGGGCCCTGAATCGGGCCTTGACCGGTCCAAGGTCCTGGATCACTTCTCCAGATCAGCGGCGGTGAAAACCGGCAATACCGGAAGGTCGGGCGCGTTTGTGATATGAGGACTGCCGTTCCCCCGCCAGATTGCGCAAACGACGGCAAGAATGTCTGCTTGCTCTGCCAAGGCCAATCGATGCGCGTCGGCGACGGCGCCGCCTGTGGTGATCACGTCCTCTATGAAGGTGATCCGGCGGCCTCTGACGTCCTGTCCCTCTATGGCGCGACAGGTGCCATAGGCTTTTGCCTCCTTCCGGATAAAGGCGGCGGGAAGTCCTGTTTCCAAAGAAATTGCGGTGACAAGCGGAATGCCGCCGAGTTCCAGACCAGCAAGGATTTCGGTCGTCGGTGGAAGCAGGGAAGCCATGGCCTTTGCCAGTTCTCTCAAGAGAACCGGGTTTCCCTCGAAGCGATATTTATCGAAGTAACGGTTGGAGACCTGGCCGGAGCGCAACACGAATTCGCCCTCAAGGGTCGCCGTGGCTGCTATTTGTCTGGCGAGTTCCGCCAATGGGGAGGGCGCATTTCCGGTCATTTTCGGCCTCTCTGAACCTGTCGCAAATGCCGGATGGCTACACCGATTATGCGCATGCAACAAGCGCAAGTTGAGAGATTTGCGCGCCCTTTATCACTTCAATATCGTGCGTGACGCAAAGAGGGCAGGGGGCAGCGCAGCCACCCCCCTACATCATTCCTCACCTCAAGACGCCATCGCATAGCGTTGCTGCTGGCCATAGCTTCCGGCATTGGTGCGGAAGCGCTGGACCATCTGGGCGAGGTGTTCGGTTTCCTGGGTGAGGCTCTGGGCCGCTGCGGTGGTTTGTTCCACCATGGCGGCGTTCTGTTGGGTGACCTTGTCCATCTGGTCGCCAGCGGCGGTGACTTCGCGCAGCGAGGTCGCCTGTTCACGGGCGGCGTTGGCGATGTCGGTGATGGTGGTGCTCATCTCGACCACCTGCTCAACGATTTCCTTCAGCGATGTGCCGGATGCGGTGACGAGGCCGACGCCGGTCTCGACTTGCGCACTGGAGGTGGAAATCAGTGCCTTGATCTCCTTGGCGGCATTGGCCGAACGCTGGGCGAGTTCGCGCACTTCCTGGGCAACCACCGCAAAGCCCTTACCGGCTTCACCAGCGCGGGCAGCTTCCACACCGGCGTTCAGGGCCAGAAGATTGGTCTGGAAGGCGATCTCATCGATGACGCCGATAATGTTGCCGATCTTTTCCGATGAGCCCTGGATGGCCGTCATCGCTTCCACGGCCCGGGCGACGATGTCGCCACCCTTGGCGGCATTGTCACGGGCGGCGGTAACGGCATGTTGGGCGCGGCCTGCGCCTTCGGCGGTGCCGTTGACGCCGCGCGACACATCGCCCAGTGCGGCAATGGTTTCTTCCAGCGAGGCGGCCTGCTGTTCGGTACGGCGTGCCAGATCGTTGGAGGCGGCGGAGATTTCGCCAAGGCCGGAACGGATCGTGCTGACGGTGGAAACCACCGAGCCCATCGCGTCTTCAAGCGCTGCGACCGAGGTGTTGAAATTCTGGCGGATCGCCTCGAATTCCGGTGCAACATGGGTGTTCATCCGCACGGTCAGATCGCCTGCGGCCAGCGCGTCGAAGCCCGCCTGGACCTGCTGTACGAAATGGCGCAGATCTTCCGCCTTGGCCAGTTCCAGCGCCGTCTGGCGCTCGCGGTCGCTTTCGACGCTGGCCCTGAGCTTTTCCTGTTCCGACTGCACGGACCGGCCATTGGCGAGATCAAGGCGGAAGCTGTCGAGGGCCGAGGCCAGCATGCCGAATTCGTCGCTGCGGGTCTTGCCGGTCACGTCCGTCTGGTAATCACCACCACCCATGCGGCGCACGGCTTCCACCACGTCGCCCAGCGGGCGGCGTACGATCAGGATGGAAACGCCGTAGATCATCACCAGAGCAATGACCAGCAGGATCAACCCGCTGATGGCAGTGGAGGTCACCTGCGCGACGACCGGTTCGGAAAAGGTTTTGGCGGGAACATCGAGAACGGCGGCCCAGGTCTTGTTCATGCCCGGCGCCGTGAAAGGAAAGACCAGCCGCGTCGCCCCATCCGGCAGGCCGTGAATGATGCGCATCCTGCCATCGGCAAGGGCGGCCTTGACATCGGAGGCACCCGTGTCGCCGTACGGCTTCATCAGCGTGTCCTTGTCGGGATGCACCAGCCAGTTACCGTTATCGGCCACCAGCATCACCCGGCCGCCGTCAAACGGTGTCATGGCGCTGATCGAGGCAGAAAGATCGCCCAGTTGGACGTCAACGCCAGCAAGACCGATGATCTTGCCCTTGACGACGACGGGGGTCGAAACCGAGGTTAGAAGCTTACCGGTGGTGGAGATATAGGGCTGGGTAATAAGCCCTTTGCCTGTGGTCAGAGGCTCAGCATACCACTGATCGGTGGTGGTCGTGACCCAGGTGGAGAATTCCAGGTTACCGCTATCATCCTTGGTCCAGTAGGCCGCAAAAATCCCGACCTTGTTGCTGCCCTCGGTGCCTTGCAGTTTCAGCTCCTGCGGGGCTTCCGGCACTTCGGTCATCCAGGCGCCGAACATGGTTTTGTAATGGGTCGGAACGCCCTTCAACAGCGCAATCACGTCGGTGCGGTTGCGTGAGCCGTTTTCGATCAGGCCGGACAGGCTGCCCGCCACACTGGTTCCGGCGGAGACGACATCAGTGATCTGCACGGCTACCTGATTGGCGACCGAGGCCGCCTTTTCGGAGGCGAGTGCCACCACCTGATCATTGACACGCTTGCTGGTTTCCCAGCCGCTAAATGCCGTATAGGACGCAATCAGCGCCGCCATCGCGGCGCCTGCCGCCAGCATAAGTTTTCCTGAAACAGTCCTTACCTGCATACTCATCGCAACCAACCCCCTCGGTTTGCCGAATTTAGGCTAAGGTTGCATAGAGATTCTAACGAAAGTCTAAGGCCGGACCTGCATTGCTGCACCGCACCCACCTTTTTTGTGAAAAAATTATTCCACTCGCGAAACCGTGAAAGCGAAATGCCGCCGAGTCATCCGGCGGCATCTATTTGCTTACCTTAGGGACGAATACCCTATTCCAATCTTACGACGCCCTGGCGTAGCGCGGCGACTGGTCGGAATTGGTGCCGTTGGTCCGGAAACGCCGGACCATATGAGCAAGGTTTTCGGTTTCCTGGGCAAGGTTCTGGGCTGCGGCGGTGGTTTCTTCCACCATGGCGGCATTCTGCTGGGTGACCTTGTCCATGACATCGCCCGCATTCGTCACTTCGCGCAGCGATGTAGCCTGTTCGCGGGCCGAATTGGCAATGTCTGTGATTGTCGAACTCATATTGGCGACCTGGTCGACAATCTGTTGCAACGAGGTCCCCGAGGCGCTGACGAGATGGACCCCGGTTTCAACCTGGGCGCTGGAGGTGGAGATCAGCGCCTTGATTTCGCGGGCCGCATTGGCGGAGCGCTGGGCGAGTTCGCGCACTTCCTGCGCCACCACGGCAAAACCCTTGCCGGATTCCCCGGCGCGGGCCGCTTCTACCCCGGCATTCAGGGCCAGAAGATTGGTCTGGAAGGCAATTTCGTCGATGACGCCGATGATATTGCCGATCTTTTCGGATGAGCCCTGGATGGCGGTCATCGCCTCTATGGCGCGGGAGACAATGTCTCCGCCCTTGGCGGCATTGTCGCGGGTGGCGGTGACGACGGTCTGCGCCCGGCCAGCCCCGTCGGCTGTGCCGTCGATGGCGCGTGACACATCGCCGAGTGCTGCAATGGTTTCTTCCAGCGATGCGGCCTGCTGTTCGGTGCGCCGGGCCAGATCGTTGGAGGCGGCCGAGATTTCGCCAAGACCAGACCGGATCGTGCCGATTGCGTGAACAACGGCGCCGATCGCTTCTTCAAGGCTTGCCACCGAGGTGTTGAAATTCTGGCGGATGGATTCGAATTCCGGTGCGACATTGTCCTGCATGCGCACGGTCAGATCGCCTGCAGCCAGGGCATTGAAGCCAGCCTGGACCTGCTGGACAAATTGCAGCAAATCTTCGGCTTTGGCCTTTTCCAGCGCGCTCTGGCGTTCCCGGTCCTGTTCCACGCTTTTGCGCAGGGAATCCTGCTCCTGCTGCACGCGCAGGCCATTGGAGAGTTCGCGGCGGAACTGGTCGAGCGCTGTCGCCAAGGTGCCAAATTCGTCGTGACGCTCCGTTCCGGCAATCGGTTTATTGTAATCGCCACCGGCCATCACACGCACACCTGCCACCACATTTGCCAATGGGCGGCGTACGATCAGCGTCGAGACAAAGTAAATCAGGCAAAGACCGATCGTCAGCATGATCAGACAACTGGAGGATATGGCGATGATCTGTTCCTTGATCGGGCCTGTGAAGGTCTTTTCCGGAATGTCCAGCACCGTGGCCCAGATCTTGTTCATGCCGGGGCTTGTAAAGGGAAAGACAATCCGTGTCGCGCCATCCGGCAGGCCATGGATGATACGCGTCTTGCCATCGGCAAGCGCCGCCTTGACCTCGGCGGCCCCGGTATCGGCATAGTCCTTCATCATCAGGGACTTGTCGGTATTAACGAGCCATTTGCCGTTATCGGCCAGCAGCATGATGCGGCCATCCTCGAAGGGCCGCAAAGCGCTGATTGTCGCGGCGAGATCGTCCAGCTTGATATCGACGCCCGCCAGACCGACAATCTTGCCATTCACCCTTACCGGCAAGGATATCGATGTCAGCAACTGACCGGTGGTCGAGATATAAGGCTGGGTAATCAAGCTCTTGCCGGTTGCCAGAGGTTCGGCATACCATTGATCGGTGGTTTTGATGTCCCAGGTGGAAAATCCCAGCTTGCCGCTATCGTCCTTGGTCCAATAGGCCGTGAACAGACCTTGTTTGTTGGTGCCCTCAGCGCCCTGCAGTTTAAGGTCCGCCGGGACATCAGGCAATTCGGTCATCCATGCGCCAAACATGCTTGGATATTGTGGTGGAATGTTTTTCAGCGCGGCGATGACATCGGCGCGGCTGCCGGCGCCGTTTTCAATCAGTCCCGACAGGCTGGCCGCGACGCTGGTCGCAGAGGAAACCACATTGGTAATATCTGCCGTTACCTGCCTGGAGGCAAGCTCGGCCTTTTGCGTCGCCACGGCGACAATATTGTCGCTCAGTTGCGTTTTGGTGGCAAATATGCCGACAATCGAGAAGCCGCCCAGAGAGATCGTTATCACGACCCCTGCTGCCAGCAGAAGCTTTGCTGAAACCGATTGCACTGGCATTTTCATCAAATGACTCCGACTGGTTGTAAGGCCTACGGAACCGTATCTTTGATTTTCTAAATAAATGCTAATATTCGGTATTCAAATCCGAATAGCCTGCCGAAATGCCATCATGGATGGCAAGCATACCTGCGTCTAACCTTCAACGCATTGCAAATATCTCAAATGCATCAGGTGCTTGAGATATTTGCAAGGTTTGAAATATTTGAAAGGAGAGTCTGACTGGTCCGTCTTAGACGAACTGGCTAAGACCCGGTACGGATGCCACGACCTTGTCCACGACTTCGTCACCGGCATGTTCGCGGGCAATGGCCATGGTTTCCTTGGCAAGGGCCGAAATTTCGCCCATGCCAAGCCCAAGGCTCATCAATTGCTGACCGAGACCCATGATGCCGCCGCCGCCGATGGCGCTCATCAGGCCGCCCAGCAGGCCGCCGGTTTTGCCTTCGCCGTTGTGCATAGCCACCAGTTCCGGCGCACCGGGCATGGCTTCGATCATCCGGGCAACCGCGCCGTCATCGGCTTCGCGCTGCAAAAAGCCCAGCATCATGCCAAGCGCCTTTTCCGCCGTGTCCGGGGCGATGCCGACATTGTCGGAAATGCGGGTGACCAATTCGCTCATGGGATGCTCCTCAAAGGTTTTTTGACGTTCACGTCAACGTAATTTACTCAGGCCGCAAACTCAAGCGGCAAGCGCCTTCAATCTGCTCAAAGCCGTGTGAAACCGCTGACGGAGTTGAGGATGTTCCATATTCTGCTAAGAACAACAAGTGCATGACCGAAGGGGCATTCGGCGATTGTACACGTCCTTCAGTCGAAACCGATTGAAGGACAAGACCATGCAGCGCTTATGTGTTTGATAACATGCGCCGGGATGGCTTTGTGGGAGCGTGTCGAGGGGATGTGACGCGATGCTTGAAGATGGAAAATTGTTTCTCGGGGCCAGCCGCAAGCCGGATGATGCGTTTAACGCACCGGAATATCTGGATCTGAAACTTGCCAACCGCCACGGCCTCATCACCGGCGCCACCGGCACCGGCAAGACCGTGACGCTGCAAATCCTGGCCGAAGGGTTCGCCAGTGCCGGTGTTCCGGTGTTCTGCGCCGACATCAAAGGTGATCTGTCGGGCATCGCCGCGCCGGGGGAGGCCAAGGATTTCCTGATCAAGCGCGCTGAGGAGATCGGGCTTTCGCCCTATCCCTTCGCGGAATTTCCGGTCACCTTCTGGGATCTCTACGGCGAAAAAGGCCATAGGGTCCGCACCACCATCGCCGAAATGGGACCGCTTCTGCTGGCCCGGCTGATGGAGGCCTCGGAAGCCCAGGAGGGCGTGCTGAACATTGCCTTCAAAATCGCCGATAAGGGCGGGCTGGCGCTGCTGGATCTCAAGGATTTGCAGGCGCTGCTGACCTATATGGCGGAAAATTCCAGTGAACTATCGGGCCAATTCGGGCTGGTGTCGAAGTCCTCGGTCGGCTCGCTGCAACGGGCGCTGCTGCTGCTGGAAAGCCAGGGCGCGGACCAGTTCTTTGGTGAACCGGCGCTGTCTATCCAGGATATTATGCGGGTCGCGCCGGATGGGCGAGGGACGATTTCGGTGCTGGCCGCCGACCGGCTGATGATGAACCCACGGCTTTATGCCACGTTCCTGCTCTGGTTGCTTTCGGAACTGTTCGAGGAACTGCCTGAGGTTGGCGATCTCGCCCAGCCCAAACTGGTGTTCTTCTTCGATGAGGCGCATCTGCTGTTTCGCGATGCGCCAAGCGTTCTCGTCGAGCGGGTCGAGCAAGTGGTGCGGCTGATCCGCTCCAAAGGCGTCGGCGTTTATTTTGTCACGCAAAATCCGCTGGATGTGCCGGAAACCATTCTGGCGCAATTGGGCAACCGGGTGCAGCACGCATTGCGGGCCTATACGCCCCGCGAACAGAAGGCGGTGAAGACCGCCGCCGAAACCTTCCGGCCCAATCCGGCCTTTTCCTGCGAAGAGGCGATTACGGCACTCGGCACCGGTGAAGCGCTGGTCTCGACCCTTCAGGGCAAAGGCGTGCCTTCGATGGTCGAGCGCACCCTGATCCGCCCGCCCTCCGCCCGCATCGGCCCGCTGACCGAAAGCGAACGGGCGACAATCATCGGCGCCAGCCCCATGGCGAACCTCTATGACCGCACCATCGACCGGCACTCGGCCTTCGAAATCCTGGCGGAACGGGCCGAAAAAGCCGCAGGCCACAGCGGAGCCGATGATAGCGCCGAGGACAGCAGCGCCGCCAGCCGCTGGAAACTGCCGGGCTTTGGCGATGAAGCACCAGAGCAAAAAACCACCACCACCCGCCAAGCGCCTGACCGCACCGCACCCCCCGGCCGCCAACGCCAAACGGTGATCGAGGCAGCAATGAAAAGCGCCGCCCGCTCACTCGCCAGCCAAGTCGCCAACCAGCTCGGCCGGGCGCTGGTTCGGGGGATTTTGGGGAGTTTGAAGCGGTAGGGTATGCTCGCCAAAGGAGGGTGTCATTGGGTGTCAGGGGGAGGCTGGCTGGCAGGGACAGCTTCCCAGGAAAACGGAACCGGTTTCGGCAATCGGCGATATACGACAGCGCCGTTCGCCAGATATGGCGCACAGAGGTTCGCTGGAGAAAATTATGCAGTCACAAAAAGACAGAGTTTGTCCTGAACGATCGATATCGTTGGTTTCGCTCCAAATGACAGGATTTTCATCGCCCGATGAATAAGCCACCGGTCTCTAACCAGGGTGTGTGTGTTGATGAACATTATCTAATGCAATCTATTGTAGAAAATTAAGTCAATCAATCGCTATTTGGTGGAATTATTGCCTGTTTCGGGTGGAAATTTTAGCATGAAACAGCTTCATTTTTAATGAACAATATCGATATATTTTGTCATGAAACTGTCACAATTGAAGATCCATCAAGATAATTGACTACGAAAAGATAGGTCATGAAAATAAAATGGCCCGCGTAGATTCATATATAAGGGGTTCTTTTTATTTAATATAGGAAGATCCATGTATATTACGAACGTTGAATCAATTATATATTGTTCTTTGATTTTGATTATGTCATTTTTTGCGTTTATATTTTTCAATGCAAAATTATTTAATACAAAAATACCAAAAATTATATTATATATTATATTCGGTATTTTTCTTGGGCCATATTCCCTCAATGTTGAAGGTTGGTTTGAGCTTCATCGGGTAGGTGCGCGGATTGGTGAGATTTATGCCCTCAGTAACGTCGCTCTCGGTTTTTTGATTGTTACGTCCTTCTCGAATATCCGGAGTGCGGAAAAGCAAGTCGATCTCAAATCTTTGACCTCCTACATGGCGGGTACGTTCGCGGCCCTTCTTCTGGCGCTCTCGACGTCCCACATCGTTTTGCGCATTGCGCCGGGACTGACGTTTCCGTCTCAAACGGTCGGTGAGGAAAGAGCAACGATCCTTGTGCTTGCTTTGGCGGTCATCGTTACGTCTGTACCCTTTTTGACGAAAATCTTCATCGATCTCAAAATGATCGGGACCACCTTTTCATCGACGGTCCTCTTGTCGGCCTGTTTGCTGGATATTCTGATTTGGGCGGTATTTCCCATTTCCGACGTGCTGCGAACGCAATCACAATTCGACCTTCTGCCGGTTTTGACAAGCTTGGTCATGACGTTGACTGCGGCTGGCGCTCTGTTTCTGGTAACCTTCTCCCTTGTCAAACTCTATGACACATGGGCGCAACGGCATGAGAGCGGGCAAATCGGCATTGCTTTCATCGTCGCCGTCTCCCTGGCCGCCGCTCTGACGTCTGCCTCCTTGGGTGCAGGTCTCTTGCTGGGGATGCTGATTGCAGGATTGTGTCTGGGGAGAGCAAAGTCTATCGCCGAGCGCAGCATGCCGTTCCTCGCAAAGCTGGCGCATTGGGTTTTCATTCCAGCGTATTTCATCCTTGTTGGGCGAGGCCTGGTTTTCGATAATGCTATATCGATCTACGATATTGCCGTCTTCCTGCTCTGGTCATCCGCACTGAAGATAACTTCCGTTACCGTCACCCATTTCCTGATGTCGAAAAATGCCCGGCAGTCCTTCCTCAATGGGGTCGTGTTCAACACGCGCGGCGGTCCGGGGCTCGTGCTCGCCACCGTCGCCTATTCGATGAACCTCATCAATGTAAACGCCTTCTCGGCATTCGTTGTCGCGTCGATTATCACTGCACCCGTGACAGAGCTTGTTCTCCGCTACCGGGCTGACTACGCAAAGACCTCCACCGTTGGCGATGCCGCGCTGGAAGGAACCCTTTAAATTTCACATAACCGCTTCATTCGGAGACCTCTCATGGCGTCTATAGGTATTATTGCAACCATTGGTCCGGTCTCGGCCAATTTCACCACTCTGCAAGCACTGAGAGAGGCCGGAATGACCGTTGCACGGCTGAATGGCTCTCATGGCAATCTTGATTGGCACAGGCAAACCATTCGCCTGATCCGTAAAGCCGTTCCCGGTGTTCCGGTCTTGCTCGACATTCCGGGGCGCAAGATCAGAACGATCCAGCTCGCCCACGAGCCAAGCTTCAAGGAAGGCGAGATCCTGATCCTGACGACAGATATCAGCCATGACGGTACTGAAAAAGTACCGGTGAATTTCGATGGCCTGCATGAGCAACTGGCTCCCGGCATTCGGCTCTATGCTGACGACGGAACATTGTCCTTCCAGGTTGAGAGGATTGACGGGAGAGACATTCATGTGCGTGCCGGTGGCGATGGTACATTGCGGAGCCGGAAGGGCATTAACGTGCCTGAGGTCTCTCTCGGACGGGAACTCATTACATCAAACGACCGCACGATGGTCGATTTCGCCAGAGACAACAGGGTCGATTATCTCGGGATCAGCTTTGTGGAAAGCGCCGAACATGTCGATGCCATCCGTGGGCTGATCGGCGGTCGGGCACCTCGCATCGTCGCCAAGGTCGAGAATCAGGGTGGTCTTGATAACCTGGAGGACATTGTCGGCGCTGCTGACGTTATCATGATCGACCGCGGCGACCTTTCCGTGGAAACCAATGTCGATAGCGTTTCCGTGTTTCAGAAGCGGATTATCACAACAGCAAATGCGCATGGCAAGCCTGTGATTGTCGCGACGGAATTGCTGCATTCGATGATCGATAACCCCTATCCGACAAAGGCGGAAATCGGAGATATCACCAACGCCGTCATCGATGGTGCTAGCCTGTTGATGCTATCAGGCGAAACGGCAGTCGGGCGCTATCCGGTCGAGGCCGTCGGGCGGTTAAGGAATATCGCAGCCATTTCCCAGACCTATATCTCCACGTCAGCGCCCCAAGATGGCCCCAAACATGAGATCGCACGCGCTGAAAGGCCCTCATCTCCACTCTGCCGGTGGACAAGATCGTCGTCGTTTCGCGCAGCGGCTACGCTGTGGGCCTGGTCGCGTCGGCGTCCGTTCAGCAGCAGGTCATTGCCGTCCATGATGACCCTTGGGTGGCAAGGGCGCTGAACCTGGTGCCTGGTGTCTCCGGTATTCACCTTTCCAAGGTTGACTGGCAGGTGCCGTCTTCTGCGCTGCACGATTTGAAAGAGGTCAATGACGGCACATTGCTGAGTCCCGAAGACGTTGTGCTGATCGTCGGGGCAAACCAGGGTGATGACCGCGACTATTTCAACAGTTTCCAAACCCTGCGTGTCGGTGGAGCAAACCATCCCGCCTTGCAGCCGAATTGATGCCGGAGTTTGTGCGCGTGCTGACAATACTCACGGCCTTGATCCCCATCTTCACCTTGATTTTGATGGGGTTCATTCTCCATCGCCGCACTCTTTTGGCGTCCGAATTCTGGATGCCGTGCGAGCGGTTGAACTACTTCTATCTCTTTCCAGCCTTGATGTTCAGCCAGATCGTGACGGCTGACCTTGCCGGTATTTCTCTATCCCTGGTCACAATCGCTCTTTTGGGAGGCATTGTGCTGGGCGGCAGTATCGTCTTTCTGTTGCAAGTGCTGTTTCCGAGACCGGGGCCTGTTTTTTCCTCCGTTCTGCAAGGGGCTTTACGCCCCAACACCTATGTTGCCGTTGCCGCCGCGACCGCCCTCTATGGTCAGCCAGGTTTGATGGTGACGGCTGTGGCCATCGCCATCACCATTCCGGTGCTGAATGTCGGATCGATCTTCATTCTGATGATCCATGGGGGTAACGGCCCTGTCGGCAAAAGGCATATGGTGAAAACCATTGTTACCAATCCCGTCATTTTATCCGTGGTGATTGGTGGCGTGGTCAATCTTGCCAGCATACCAATGCCGGATTTCGTGACAGCCATTCTCAAAATTTTGGGAAGCGCTTCCCTGCCGCTCGGACTGTTAAGCGTCGGGGCCGGAATAGATTTTGCCGCTGTTCGCGCCTCGCGTGGCATGATTTGGCTGTCTTCGGCCATCAAGCTCGCTGTACTGCCGGTTGCCACCTATGGGATCGGTAAGTCGCTTGGCCTGACTGGCACATCTCTGGCAACGATCATCCTGTTTAATTCGCTTCCGTGTACGCCTTCCACCTATATCATGGCCCGGCTGTTCGGAGGAGATTATCGGATGGCGGCCAGCATCATCAGCATCCAGACAGCAATAGCAGCTGTGACGATACCTTTGGTGCTGGCCGCTTTGGTTTAGTGCATTTCCAGGAAGTGAAAACGCTTACGCCGCCCGGCGTCTCTGATTGCTGGTGGTATTGGGGAGTGTGAAGTCCGAGACCAGTTGTTGCAAACGCACGCTTTCCTGCGCAAGGTTGGCGCTGGCGGCGCTGGTTTCTTCTACCATGGCGGCATTCTGTTGGGTGACCTGATCCATCTGGTTGACGGCGGTGTTGACCTCCGACAGGCCGACCGATTGTTCACGCGAGGAGGTGGCGATGGCGTCCATCAGGCCGTTGATTGTCGTGACGTGATGCTCGATGGCTTTCAGAACGTCGCCGGTTTCCTGCACCTGACGAACGCCGTTTTCCACTTCCTGCGTGGATTTGTTGATCAGTTCCTTGATTTCGCGCGCGGCCTTGGCCGAGCGTTGCGCCAATTCGCGCACTTCTGTGGCGACCACCGCAAAGCCACGGCCCGCTTCGCCCGCACGGGCGGCTTCGACACCGGCATTCAGGGCGAGAAGATTGGTCTGGAAGGCAATCTCGTCAATCACGGTGATGATATTGGAGATCTGGTTGGAGGAATGCTCGATACGCTGCATGGCGCTGATGGCTTCGCCAACCACCTTGCCGGAATGCACCGCGCTGCTATTGGCTTCTTTCGCCACACCACGCGCCTCTTCAACGCGCTTTGAGGAATTGCTGACATTGACCGTGATCTGGTCGAGAGCGGCAGCTGTTTCTTCCAGCGATGCGGCTTGCTGTTCCGTGCGCTTGGAAAGGTCGTCCGCACTCTGGCTGACTTCGCGTGAGCCGTCGCTGATAGCGTTGGCAGAGGTGGCAACGGTGGAAATCGTGCTGCCCAATTGGGCGACGGCGGTATTCAGGTCGAGGCGCAGAGCGTCGAATTCCGGGGCAAACGGTTCTTTCAGTTCAAAGCCGAGGTCACCGGCGGCCAGGCGCTTGAGGCCAGATGCAAGACCGGAGGTTGCTTCCAGCAATTTCTTCTGCGCTGCGGCTTCGGCGTCCTGCTGAAGGCGCAGCTTTTCGGATTCGGCCTTTTCGCTGGCGCTGGCGGCTTCGGCTTCCAGGGCGCGATTGCGCAATATTCCGTCTTTGAACACCTGAAGGGCTGCGGCCATCGCGCCGATTTCGTCCTTGCGGCTCATGTAAGGCACGCTGCCGCTGGTATCGCCGGAAGACAAGGTCCGCATATTGTCCGTCATATGCTTCAAGGGGCGCACGACCCGCAGGCTGCTGATCAGTGCCGCACCGATGCCGATGCTGAACGCTAAGGCAAGAGCGATATAGGTCACGGTCGTGGCCAGGGAAATTTGCTCAGCGTTGGAGGCGCCCTCGTCTTTAACGTTGCTGGCCAGATCGTCAACAGCGGCCTGGATATCGTCACCGGCCTTGGCATAGGTCGCCAGGGAGTCTCCCAGAAACAGCTGTTTTGCCTCATCCGCATTGCCGCTGTCCGTCAATGTCTTGACCTTCTGCCACAATTGCTCGGCCTTGGCCCAATCCTTGGAGAAGGTGTCGTAAAGCGCCTGGTCTTCTTTGTCGACGATCAGCGGCTCATACTGCTTTCTAGCCTGCTCAAGTGCGGTATAGGCATTGTTCAGCGATCCCAGAAAGACGGCGCGTTGCTCCGGTGTGGCGGCACTGCGATAATTGCTCTGCGCAACGCGGATATCGCCCAGATCAGCATTGATCTGCCCCATAAGGATGAAGGAGGGAACCCGCTTATCGACGATCTGATTGGTCCCAACCGATATGGTGTTCAGCGACGTCACCGCATAAATGCCCTGGCCGACCACGACCAGAAGAATGACTGCGAACAGGGATATGAGAAGTTGGCCAAGAGAGATGCGCATTTTTAAAAATCTCCGGAGCCGCACGGCCCGCTTTCTTGCAGGGTTACCATTATGATGTTGCTAATCCTCAGTTTAATGGCAAATAGGTTTAAACATTAATAATGTTGAATAATGTCATGAAACCACATCCAACATTTTGATTTTCCCGCAAAAGGAGACGGAGATGTGCGCGCTCGTCTTGGGAGATTAGCGCCATCGCAAATCGCGTACTTGCTGTACTGTTTTTGGTATTCTGTCACGATCCGGCAATATACTGTCTTGCTTATGCCATGGTCGAGGTTTCAAAACACCTGGCGTTTGATGCCAGAACGAGCGATGAGCGGGTAAGGTAAAGGGTACAAGATGGCGGATGCATGCGTGGTGGGTTCGGCAACGGGTTTTGTCGATCTGAGTTTTATCCAGACCGCGTTTCTAGGCGTGGTGCAGGGAGTGACGGAACTGGTGCCGGTGTCTTCCTCGGCCCATATGCGGGTGGTACCGGCGCTGCTGGGCTGGCCCGATCCCGGTGCCGCCTTTTCCGCCGCCATGCAGATGGCCGCGCTGGTTGGTGTGATCAGCTATTTCTGGCGCGACATTTACGGCCTGGCCAACGGTTCGATCAGCGCCGTGAAACGCCGCGACTTTGAGAATTTCGATTTCCAGCTGGTCTTGTGGATTCTGATCGCCACGCTGCCGATTATCGTCGCCGGGCTGGCGTTGTCGCATACGCTGAACAGCTGCGGTTCACCGCTGCGCAGCCTATGGGCCGTGGGGCTGGCCTGTCTGGTCATGGGCGGGCTGCTGGCCGCCACGGAGCTTCTGGCCAAACATCGCCGCGACCTGCCCAGCATTCGTCCGCTGGATATTCTTCTGGTCGGCATCGCCCAGGTCGGCGCGCTGATCCCCGGCGTGTCGCGCTCCGGCGCGACGATGACGGCGGCTCTGGCGTTGGGCTTCAAGCGGGAGGAAGCAGCGCGCTTTTCCTTCCTGCTCGGCCTGCCGGCCATTCTTCTGGCCGGTCTCAAGGAGGTCTGGGAATTGCACAAGCTGGCGCTGGACAGCCATGGTTGGGCGCTGCTCGGTGTCGGCCTGGTGGCGGGCGGCATCTCCTCGCTCATCGCCATCTGGGGCCTGATGCGCTTCCTGGAACGCTTCTCTACCTGGCCCTTCGTGATCTACCGGATCATTCTGGGCGTGGTCCTGCTGGCGGCTGCCGCCTCCGGCATGGCTTCGTAAACCTGGGTCTCAAACCACCTGCATCGCCCCGGGGCCAGGCACGGCACCCGGCGGCACCTTGCCCATGATGATCATGCCCAGCACTTCATCCTTAGTGACATCCTGTGTGCGGGCATGGCCGACCACTTTGCCGTTCTTCATCACAAACACCCGGTCGGCGAGATCGAAGACATCGTGAATGTCGTGGCTGATCAGGAAAATGCCGATGCCTTCCTTTTTCAGTTGCAGGATCAGCTCGCCCACCTGGGCGGTTTCCTGAGGACCAAGCGCTGCGGTCGGCTCATCCATGATCAGGATGCGGGCATCGAACAGGATGGCGCGGGCTATGGCCACCGATTGCCGCTGGCCGCCTGACAAGGCTTTCACCGGCTCCTTGAAGCGCTGGAAATTCGGATTGAGCCGCCCCATCACCTCACGCGCCTTGGCCTCCATGGCCACATCATCCAGCGTGCCCCAGGGGGTCCGCAGCTCGCGTCCCAGATAGAGATTGGCGGCGGCATCGACATTGTCGGCGACGGCCAGTGTCTGGTAGATGGTCTCGATGCCATGGCGCTTGGCATCACGGGGATTGTTGATGTCGGCAGGCTGGCCATTGATCAGGATCTCGCCGGTATCGCGTTTATAAGCGCCTGACAGGATTTTGATCAGCGTCGATTTGCCCGCGCCGTTATGGCCGAGCAGGGCAACGACCTCGCCTGCATGAAGATCCACCGAGGCATCATCGACGGCATGAATACCGCCGAAGGAGATGGAGATATTCTTCATTTCCACAAGAGGCGTGTTCTGTTGTGTCATAACGTTTCTCCTGCTTTTTATCGGGTACGGGCGCGGTAAACCGTATCCAGCCAGACCGCGACGACCAGCACCATGCCGATGACGATGCTTTGCAGCGGCGTATCCATGCCCAGCAGCACCATGCCCGAATTCAGCGATTGCATGACGATGGCCCCCAGCACTGCGCCGGCAATGGTGCCGGCACCACCGGCCAGCGATGTGCCGCCAATCACGGCTGCGGCAATGGTGTAAAGCTCGTCCAGTGTGCCCTGCGCATTGGTGGCGGCATTGAGACGGGCGGTGGAAATCGCTGCGGCAATGGCGCAAAGTGCGCCCATCAACGCAAAGATCCGCACTGTTACCCAGCGGGTCTTGATGCCCGCCAGCACGGCAGCTTCCGGATTGCCGCCAATGGCAAACACATAGCGGCCAAACCTTGTGCGGTTGGTGATGAAGTTCATGACCATGGCAATGCCAAGCGCGATCAACACCGGAATGGCAATACCCAGCGAAATGTCCAGCCCGCTGTCCGGCCAGGCGATATTGTTGGCCTCGGCATATTTGCGGGCCAGATTGACGGGCATGTAATAGCTGTTGAGCACGCTGACGGAGCCAAGCACCGCACCGCAGCCGATCAGCCCTATGAAAGATTCGGCCCAGATCGGCTTCAGCGGAAAGCCAAACCGCTTGCGCTGACGGCGAGAATGCAGGATGGACAACACGATGAACACGCAGGCGATGACCCCCACCAGCCAGCTGGCGGTGGCCCCGATCGAGCCATCCGCGCCGCCGCCCATCAGGCGAAAACGGGTATCCATCGGCGCGACCGTCGCGCCGCTCGTCACCATCCAGGCGCAGCCGCGCCAGACCAGCAGACCGCCCAGCGTGACGATGAAGGACGGCACGTTGAGAAAGGCGATGATCGCGCCCTGAAACGCCCCGATGGCAGCGCCGATGACAATGCCGAGCGACAGTGCCAAAACCCACATCAGCGGATGGTCGTAGCCGAGCAGCTGCGGCAGAAACTTGGTTTGGGTGACGGCCATCATCATGCCGACAAAGCCAAGGATCGATCCGACGGACAGATCGATATTACGGGTAACGATAACCAGCACCATGCCCGTGGCCATGACCGAGACCGACGCGGCCTGAACCGACAGGTTCCACAGGTTGCGCGGCGTCAGAAACAGTCCATCCGACAGAATATGAAAGCCGAACCAGATGAGCAGCAGCGCGACCACCATGCCCATCAACCGGGTGTCGATTTCGGTGGCATTCAAAAACCGCCGCCAGGGACTGATCGTTGACGGACGCGCACTGCTGGATGCTGCGCCGATTGTGTGATCCACCATGGATCGGGTACTCCTTTATGATCTTAAAGATCTGCGTCAGATGCACGCTTGATGGCGAACTGTCGTGGCGCGGGATAGGGTGCTTTTGACGGGCGCAGCCCGCGGCCCCCCCTCTGGCTTGCCAGCCATCTCCCCCTCAAGGGGGGAGATTGGATGGGGATGAGCGCCCATCTCGTTTGACACGTTACGCGCTTAGATGCGCGATCATGAATTAAGAGCGAGGGATAAACCGCTTGCTGATCTCCCCCCTTGAGGGGGAGATGCCCGGCAGGGCAGAGGGGGGTAAACCACACACCGCAGCGCATGTTTCCGCTGCTGTGGCCCCCCAAACCGCCCTTACTTGCAGACCGCCACAGCTCCGGCTTTCACGCCCTGGCACAACTCGCTCTTGGTGATCCACTTGGCATCCAGAACGACGTTGAGATTGTCCTTGGTGATGGCCTGCGGCATCAGGAATTGCGATTCCATTTCCACACCCTTGGTGCCGCCCTTGAACTTGGCGGTGCCGGGGATTTCGCTCATCTTCTTGCCACCAGCCAACGCCACGGCCACATCACCGGCCTTCTTGCCCAGCATGCGGCTGTCTTTCCAGACGGAGACGGTCTGGGTGCCAAGTGCGACGCGGTTCAACGCTGCCTTGTCGCCATCCTGACCGGAAACCGGCACGGAACCGGCAAGCCCCTGTGCTTCGAGCGCGGCGACAACGCCGCCCGCCATGCCGTCATTGGAAGAGACGACCGCATCGACCTTGTTGTTGTTGGCGGTCAAAAACTGCTCCATGTTTTTCTGGGCAATTTCCGGCTTCCAGCCATCGGTATAGGCTTCGCCAACATTCTTGATCTTGCCGCTGGCCATGGCGTCTTTCAGCACTTCCATCTGGCCGGAGAACACGAAATCGGCGTTCGGGTCGGTCGAGCCACCCTTGATGAACACGTAATTGCCTGTGGGCTTGACCTTCATCACTTCCTTGGCCTGCAAGCGGCCGACTTCCTTGTTGTCGAAGGTGATGTAATAGGTGTTGGGGTTCTCGATCAAACGGTCGTAGCCGATGACAGGAATGCCTTCCGCCGCAGCCTTTTCGATGGCCGGGCCAATGGCGCTCGAATCCTGGGCCAGCACGATCAGTGCGTTGGCGCCTTGCGCGATCAGGCTTTCGATATCGGTCAACTGCTTGGCGGCGGATGTCTGGGCGTCGGCGGAAATATACTTGGCGCCATGCGCCTTCAGCGCTTCCTTGATGGCGGCCTCATCGGTCTTCCAGCGCTCTTCCTGGAAGTTGGACCAGGACACGCCAACCACCAGATCCTTGGCATGAACAGGACCATAGGCAGACGTCATGACGGCAGCCACTGCCATCAGTTTCAAAACGGATTTCATTGTAAACCTCCCCAGGTGAAGGCAGCGCGGGCAGACCTCCTCGTCCGCCGCCACGCTGCCAGAAAACTGCCTCTGTTCCCCAATCATCAGGCTCTTTCAAGCCAGACGATTGTTTTTCTCGACAGTCGAGAAAATAACTGGCAGAAGAAATTCACCCTGTCAATACGCCTGTTGTGAGCATAAACGGGTGCATGGGGCGGGACCTGCAACACCTGTGAGTTTGCCCAGAGGGAAAGGAACAGCGCTTTTCCCAAAATGACAAATGGGGCATAGAAAAATCAGACCCTGCTGGTTCAGGATGACCCAGAAGGATGTGGGCGTTGCAGTGAAACAGATGCTTTGGGAGGGCATGTGGTTCAGGCAGAGATGACAGAAAACAGGAACAGGTCGGCGCATCGATGCTGATGAAATCCAGCACCGAACAGATCCGCCGCCAGAATTCGGCCCTGGTTCTCGCCGCCTTGCGGGTGGAGCAGGCCATGTCCCATACCCAGATCGCCGCCGTGACCGGTCTTGCCTCGGCAACCGTGACCGCCATTACCAGTGAGCTGGAACAGGCCGGTGTGATCGAGCGGCATGAGCAGCAGATTGCTGGCGCACGGGGCAGACCGCGTGTCGCCCTGTCGCGCCGCCGGGATTTCGCCTATGTGATGTCGGTCAGGATTTCCTCCGACCGGCTGAATTACACCCTGTCGGATTTTCGCGGCAAGCTGATGGACCGTTTCGAGGAGCAGCGCCCGCTTGATGTGTCTGCGGCAGGCTTTATCGAAGGGCTAGGCCGCAACCTTGCCCGTCTGGCCAGCCGCTCGAAACTGGAGCCGGAAAAGGTCGCCGTTCTCTCTGTCAGTTCCAAAGGCATTGTCGATGCGGGCGGCGCAAGACTGCTCTGGACACCAGTATTCGGCCAGCAACCGCTTGACCTCAAGGCGGGCCTTGGTGATTTCGAAAAGGCCATGGCTCTGCTCAGCAACGAGACCCTGCTGGTGGCTCACGGTCTCAGCCGCCGCATGGATGCCCAGGATGGCACGTTTCGCGGTCTGATCGCGCTGTCGCTCGGCCACAGCATCGGCCTTGGTATTGCAAGGCCGATGCCGGATGGCACGGTGGCGGTCAGCGCCCCGAATTTCGGCCATATGCTCAATACCGCCGACAGCAAATTGTGCCGCTGCGGCGCGCGCGGCTGTATCGAGGCTTCCGCCGGATTCTATGGCATTCTGCGCATGGCGTTCGAAGTGCGGCCCGATACCATTCCCGCCAAATTCGTGCCAATCACCGAAATGGACAAGATCGCGCTCTCGGCCCGCCAGGGCAATCGCATGGCCCAATATGCCTTCCGCCAGGCGGGGCTGGCGCTTGGCCAAGGCCTGTCACGGGTCTTCAGCCTCCACGAAACGCTCCCCGTCATCATCACTGGCCCCGGCACGCGCTATTATGACCTGCTGGCGCAGGGGCTAGAGGAGGGCCTTACCCAATCCCTGCAAGTCCGCCTCGACGGCGCCCCGCCGATCAGCCTTGTTGGCGACGAGGCCGATCTGGTGCAGGAAGGGCATGTGGATCATGCGCTGCGGGCGATTGATGAGCGGTTGTTTGGGAGTGGGGGATGACGCAACCGTTTTGCGGTTCAGTCATGCGAACCATCATGGATCAATCGACTTTGAGGGCTTTCATCCGCTTCGCTCTGACGATTTCCGCGAGTTTCTTGCGAATCTCAACAAAGAAGCTCTCCGGAACCATGCCATAGTCGCAACGGGTTTGATCGTGCGGCAAGGGAGCCAGCCGATCCGAGGGCCACGTGAACTGATTGATTTCAGATACGCGGACGTAATTAGCCTCCTGATCCAATCCGATAGCCTTGCAGATGTCCTCTGGGATGAGAATGGACTGGTCTTCTTCTCCGACTTCTGGATAGGAATGGGTGATCGGAACCACTGTCACCATACCTGACTCCTTGGACGTCAGCACGATTGCGCAGGGCCTATCTTTTCTGAAGCGGTCTTTATGCCAGGTGTAGCCAAACCGGATCACAAGACCCGGAACAGGGTCCGGCAGATTCACTTGGAAATCACGCCATATTGTGCGTTTTCAATTTCCCCCAGGAGATCGTCATCAATTTCGCTCGCGTGCAAAACCCGAACTTCCTGGCTTTTCAACCTGTTGAAGTGCTCCAACTCCTTCGGGCTGATATAGGCACCGACCACGCGGTCGTGCGAGGTGACCTCGATCACGCCGGCTTCGTAGACGTCCTCGCGGATCTTGCCGAATTGCCGCGAAAATGCACTGGCTGGAACTTGATGGGCCATCGTTGAACTCCTGAAGTAATTGCGTAAAATACGTAATTTTCGCAAATTTGTCAACGGATGCGGCTTGGCTCCGCGCACCTCACCAAATGCTTGACCGTCTCTCTACTGAGCAGGCGCCGAATAGTTAGACTCACGTTTCGCAGTAACGCTTCGCCGTTACACGCAGGCGCTCACTATATTCGTAAATCTCATCCAGCGAATTGATGATGACCCGTTCTTCCTGCTCTCCGTCAAAAAGGCCTATATACTTGACAGACCGATTGAACCAAAGGCGTGCCAAAGGTTTTCGATTGTTGTTGTCGATCAAGATGCCGCAATAGGTCTTTTGATCGCGCATAACCACTCTTGAGGGGCCGATAACCTCCCGGGCAATCGCCTTCACGATCATGTAGCCCTCCCGTTCTTCGTCTGTGGTGATGACGTCCTGGGCCTCTTCAACGGTTTGATCGATGGTCTCGATAACCTGCTCGGTTTCCGCAAGGGCGCTCGACAACCTGTTCTTTACCGTATCCATAATGACTTCGCGGAAGGCGGACCGGACGACCCCAGTTAGCATCTCCCGGACCTGGGACGTTATCCGGCCTTCGTAGATACCACTCGATACGATCCGAACGAAGTCCTCGCTTGGATCTTCAATGAGCTTTGCGATGACCTGCTTGATGCCCGACGTATATTTCAGCCTCTCTGCCGTTGCGAGAATGGCTGTTACATCGAAAGAGGCTTTCTCGAATTTTTTCAGTTCCGCGATAATGCTGGAATTGAAATCGGCGATATCGAAGACAAGGAACGGTCGAGTGTCCAATTTGTTCGGGGCGTCGAGGTCTGTATAAAAATTAAACGTCCGCCCATTGGTCAAAATTGCGAACTTGGCGTTCGTAACGCTGAAGTAGCGATATAATTGATCGAGATGTTTCTTCTCCAGCAATGTCGAGATCGGTTTGCACTCGATCAGTATGCGGATTTCATTGTCGATATTGATCGCGTAATCGACCTTCTCGCCTTTTTTCCCAACGGCGTCGGCGGTGAATTCGGGGACAACTTCGCCGGGGTCGAAGACATCATAGCCAAGGGCTCGTAAAAACGGCAGAACGACGGCTGTCTTCACGGCTTCTTCGGTTGCCATACTGCTGGAATGCGATTTCACTCTTTCGGAAATCGCTCTCAAACTTTCTTCGATTGTGCTCATGATGCCCCCGCAAACTATGGTCGCATAGTTCGCGCATAGCGCGTTCGTCGTCAATAGCTCAAGTCAGCCATGTGTCTACATAAACATCTCACACCAACGCCCCATCCACAATCACCTGCAAGCGCCCCTGGCTACACGCCTCGATGCGGGCATCGACGCGGTAGACGTCGCGAAGCAGGGTGGGGGTGATGACGTCTTCGGTGGGGCCGGAGGCGATCAGCTTGCCGCCGCCGATGACGAGGGTGCGGCTGCAATAGCGAAGCGCATGGTTGAGGTCGTGCAGCGCGATCAGCACGGCAATGCCTTCGCGGGTGGCGATCTTGCGCATGAAGTCCAGCACTTCGATCTGCCGGAACAGGTCGAGCGCTGAGGTCGGCTCGTCCATCAGCAGCACTTCCGGCTTGCGCACCAGCGCCTGGGCAATCGCCACCAATTGCCGCTGGCCGCCCGAGAGTGCGCCGAGATCGCGGAAGGCGAGATCGGAAATGCGCAGCGCGGCCAGAATCCGGTCGATATCGTTGAGTTCGCCATCGGCCACCCGCCAGCCGCCGCCCTGTTTGGCGGCCAGCAGCACGCTTTCGTAGACGGTCAGCACCGCATTGGCGCCGGTATCCTGTGGCATGTAACAGATCGGGCGGTAGCCTTCGCGCACATCTTCCACGGCAACCACGCCGGGGCCGGAAATCAGCCCGGCAATGCGCTTGAACAGGGTGGATTTGCCCGCCGCATTCGGGCCGATCAGCGCGGTCATTTCACCGCCGGTCAGCCAATCGGTGCTGATGTCTTCAAAAACCTGGGCGCGGCCATAGCGGGCGCCGACGCGGTCGAGCTTCAGGCTTACCATGCGCGCCTCCTGTTGGTGAAAATCAGTGAGAAGAAGAACGGAACGCCGACCAGTGCGGTGATCACCCCGATGGGGAGAATGGCGCCGGGGATCAGCATTTTCGACACGACCGAGGTGACGGACAGCAGCAGCGCTCCGCAGATGACCGAGCCGGGCAGGAAGAACCGCTGGTCTTCACCAACCAGCATCCGGGCGATATGTGGCCCGACCAGACCGATAAAGCCGATGGTGCCGACAAAGGACACTGGAATGGCAGCCAGCAGGCTGACCAGCATCATGGTTTCCAGCCGGAGCGCCCGGACATTGACGCCAAGGCTGGCTGCCTTGTCATCGCCCAGCCGCAGCGCCGTCAGCGCCCAAGCGCGGCGCGCAAACAGCGGCACCGAGATAACCAGCACGGCCAGCGTCACACCAACCTTCATCCAGGTCGCCTTGGTCAGGCTGCCCATAGTCCAGAACACCACGGCGGCCAGCGCCTGTTCCGAGGCCAGATATTCGAGCAGCGACAACAGCGCGTTGAAGGTGAAAACCAGCGCAATGCCCAGCAACACGATGGTTTCCACCGTCACACCGCGCATGGTGGAAACGCCGTAGATGAACAGCGAGGCGAGCATCGCCATCAGGAAGGCATTGATCGGCACCATGAACTCAATGGCCGCCGGAAACACGGCAATGCCGCCGACCAGCGCCAGCGCTGCGCCAAAACCGGCGGCGGCCGAAATGCCGAGGGTAAACGGGCTTGCCAGCGGATTGGCGAGAATGGTCTGCATCTGCGCCCCCGCCAGCGACAGACAGGCGCCGACGGTGACAGCCATCAGCGCAATCGGCATGCGGATATCCCAGATCACCACCCGGATCTGGTTGGTGACGCTATCGGGGGTGAAAATCGCCGAAAGCACCTGCGATAGTGTGTAGCGGGCCGGGCCAAGCGCCATATCAACGGCAACGCTTGTGGCTAGAGCCGCCAGCAGGCACAGGAGAATGGTGACGCGCCGGGCGGTCAGCGCGCGGTATTGGCTACGACCCTTTCCTTCACCCTGCACCTCAGCGGCGTTCTCAATGGCAACAGTCATCAGTTTGATCCTTTTTCGTCGTCCGACGGGTTCATTGAGACGAAATAGCCCGGCTTATAGGCGACTGGCAGGAATTTCTGGTGAAATTCCCGGAAGGTCCGGTCAGGGTCAAGATCGGCAAACAGCTCCGGGTGGAACCATTTGGCGAATTGCTGGATAGGAACAAATTCATAGGGCACGCCGTAGAACTGGTGCCACGCGGCATGAACCTGGCGATTGCGCACGCCGGCAAGCCCGTCGAAGCCGGTGCGCTCGATCAGGGTTTGCAGCTTGGCGCGGGCCTTTTCGGGATCGGCACCTCGCCCGACATGCACGAAACGGTTGGTCTTGGATTCCGCCAGCCAGTTGGAGCCGGTAACGATGATCTGGGCCGGATCGGAGGCGATCAGCTGTTCGATGCTGATTTCGCCAAAGGTGGTGGAGATGATGTCGGAGGCAATATTATGCCCGCCAGCGATCTCGATCATCTGGCCGAAATTGGCCGGGCCGAAGGTGCGGCAGCAGCCGCCTTCTGCATCATTGCCCGGCGCGCGTTCCATGAAGACAGCAGGGCGTTTCAGGTCCTTCACAGCGGTCAGCCGGTCGGTGACAATTGCAATCTGCTGGCGGCGATAGGCGATCAGCTCTTTCGCCTTGTCTTCTGCGCCAAAAATCTGGCCGAGGATTTCAATGGATTTCTCGGTATTCTTGTCAGGATCGAGGCGGAAATCGACATAGACGACCTGAATGCCCGCCGCTGCCGCTTTTTCCTCCAGCCCGCTTTCACGCGCCGCCTGTAACACTTCCAGATTAAGCGTCATCACATCGGGATGCAGGGCAATCGCTGCTTCCAAGCTGAAACCGCCCTGCGGCAGATAGCCGAATTGCGGCAGCTTGGCGATCTCAGGGAAGCGCTCGACATAAGCGGCGTAGCTGTCGGGGTCCTTTTTCACCATGTCATCGCGCCAGCCGACAATGGTGTCGAAGGTCTTGTGCCCGGCCAGCGCCGCGATGGTGTGGATCTGCCGGGCCTCGCCGACCAGAACCCGCTTTGCAGGCAGGTCGAGTGTCACCGTGCGGCCAGCGACATCGGTAATCTCGGCGGCTAGCGCAGGTGCGGCCATAAACGGCAAAAGGGCGACGAGCGCCCGCATGATCATTCTGAAAGTCATCAACAAACCTCTTTATATAAATTCCGGCGGCAAGTGCCAGCCGCCGGAAGCCTTTGAAAGTATTAGAGACCCGTGTTCAGCGAGACGAAATAGCCGGAACGGTAAGCAACCGGCAGGAAGCGCTCGTGCAGTTCCTTGAAAGTCGCTTCCGGGTCCAGATCTCCAAACAGCTCGGGATGCAACCATTTGGCGATCTGCTGCACGGCGACGAACTGATAGGGATTGTTGTAGAACTGGTGCCAGATGGCGTGGACATTGCCATCCTTCACCGCCTTGATATCGGTAAAGGCAGGGCGTTTCATCAGGTCAGCCAGCTTCTTTTGGGCCAGTGCCTTGTCGGCGCCGGGGCCAACGCCAACCCATTTGCCGCCGGGGACATACAATTCCCAATTGGCACCTGTGACGATCACCTGATCGGGGTTGGAGGCAATGATCTGCTCTGGATTGACGGTGCCGAACGTGCCGGGAATGATGGTTCCGGCCATGTTGACGCCACCAGCGAGCTGCACCATCTTGCCGAAATTCTCGTTGCCGAACGACATGCAGCAATCGTCGCTATAGCCACCGGCGCGTTCCATGAACACGACAGGCTTTTTCAGGTCTTTCGCGTTGGCCAGCGTCTCGGTGACGCGCTTGATCTGCGCATCGTGGAACTCAACGAACTCTTCGGCGCGCTTTTCCTTGCCATAGAGCTTGCCGATCAGCCGCATCGACGGGTCGGTATTTTCCATGGCCTTTTCGCGGAAATCGACATAAACGAGGGGAATGCCGACCTTGGCAAGCTTTTCGATATAACCGCTTTCCTCGGTCGCCGATTTGGCGTCGATATTCATGATAATCACGTCAGGCTTCAGCGTCACGGCCTGTTCGATATCGAATGTGCCATCCTTCATGCCGCCAAAGGTCGGGATTTTTGCCATCTCAGGGAATTTTTCCAGATAGGCATTGTATCCGTCCAGATCGGCCTTCTGAAAATCGTCGCGCCAGCCAACGATGCGCTTGAACGGTGTTTCGGTATCGAGGGCGGCGGTGAAATAGATCTGGCGGCCTTCACCGAGGATCACCCGCTCTACCGGCACGCTGACCTCGACCTCACGGCCGGTAATATCCTTGATCTTCACCATCTCGCCAGCGTTTGCCACGCTGGAAAAAAGTGCGAGCGAAAGTGCTGCGGCGCAAGCCACCCCATGAACGTTGAACACGTTTGCCTCCAAATATAATATGCTGTTGCGCAAGTCTTATGCACAAGTCTGATTGCGGGATGGCGTCCCCACCGGTCCCCGCGTTCTCGACCTGCACAGTGTTTCGCCGTGGATTTATGTTTTTATGAGTTTGACAGTCAAGAAATATCTTTTAGAAGAATTCCAGAGATATTGAGGGGTTTCGCGGGCATGACGCAGACGGCAATGCAACAGAATTACAACCTGAAAGACGAGATCAAGGCCTATTGGTCGGCCCGCGCCGAAACCTTCGACAGCCAGCCGGGCCACGAGATCTTTTCCGAAAACGAGCGCGGCGCCTGGCATGCGCTGATCCGTAAACATCTGGGCGCTGGCGAGGGTCGCAAGGTGCTGGATCTGGCGTCAGGCACCGGCGTCGTCTCGCATCTGCTGGATGATCTCGGGTTTTCAGTGACCGGGATGGATTGGGCTGAACCGATGCTGGAACGCGCCCGCGCCAAGGCCAAATCCCGTGGCCGCAATATCCGCTTCCTGATCGGTGACGCCGAAAACACCATGGAGGCGGAGGCAAGCTACGACGCCATTACCAATCGTCATCTGGTCTGGACGCTGGTCGATCCGCTCACAGCCTTTAGGGAATGGCACCGCGTGCTGAAACCCGGCGGCAAGCTGCTGATCGTCGATGGCGATTTCGTCAATCCCAGCCCGCTTGCCAAACTGACCGGCCTGCTGGCCAAGCTGGCGTCACGCCTTGGCATCGGCAAAACCGTCGCCCATCACGGCCCGGCATCGTCGCTAGTGGAAACCCACAGGAGCATTCTCTCACGGGTGTATTTTTCTGATGGCGCCAGGGCGGATGCCGTTGTGGCCCTGTTGAAAGAGGCAGGTTTTTCCTCCGTGACGGTTGATACAGACTTGCGCGCCATCAACCGGGCGCAACGCGCCAATTTCGGATTTTTGAAGGGGCTAGAGCGGGCAACCCAGCATCGCTATGCGATTTGCGCTCTGCGGTGATCAGTGGGCCGTCTGCACCCTTGTCTTTATCCTTGTTTTGTTAAATAACCTTCGGTTGAGATCGTGTTGTAATCTGCATCACCCCGTCGTCTGCAGGGGCATGAGGGTATCATCACGTCCAATGGTGCAAGCCTTAGCCTCCAGGTTGCAGAAATGGACACTGTTAATTACACACACCATCTTTCCACTTTTGTTGATGTCGTGCGCGCAGGTTCATTTTCGGCGGTGGCAAGACGTCAAGGCATGAAGCCTTCTTCTATTGCCCGTAAGATTGACATGCTTGAGGACTATTTTGGTGCCGCACTTTTTGTGCGATCCACACGGGCGCTGATGCTGACAGATGTTGGCGAAGTGCTGGTGGCGCGGGCAGAGGTTATTCTCAACGAGCTGAACGCCATGCGCGTCGAGATCAAATCCATCAAAGACAATCTTGATGGGCCGCTTCGTATCAGTTGCCTTCCCACATTTGGCAAGTTGCATATTTTGCCTTGGTTGCCAAAATTGCGTGAGAGTTTTCCCCGCATGACGGTGGAGCTGGATTTGACAGAGAGGATTGCCAATCCGTCGATTGAACGGCTTGATGCCGTTTTGCGCATTGGTCCTTTGAACGACAGCGGGCTTTATGCGAAAACCATTGGCGTTCAGCGTTGGCTTGTGTGCGCAAGCCCCGCCTATCTTGATCGATCTGGAAAACCAGCAGGCTGGAGCCAGCTTGCTGGGCATGCAATTGTCGATAAATTGCATGATCCGGCTGGAATTTGCTGGCATGGAGCGCTTGATCCGCAGCAGTATTCGGCCATGTTCATAGGCTTTCGCTGCAATGATTTTGATGGGTTGCGACAGGCAGCGCTTGGTGGGCTAGGCTTGGCTTATCTGCCGGATTGGGTGGCGTTGCCAGATATCACGGCGGGGAGGCTGGTGAAGCTTTTCGACGATAGCAAACGCGGTGACGAGCCTATCTCTCTGTTGCGGGCGTCTTCCAAGCCTTCGGCCAGACTCCAGATTTTTCATGACGCGCTCCTTGATCACTTGCGCAAATTTTCTGAAACTGGGCATGGCGTAGAGTGACATGTTTTATAAGGACAGGATCATTGCTGATCCTGCCTCTGGGCTGGGCTGAGCGCGCTCTTGGGGCGACTGACGAAGTTCAGTCCGATCACGCTGAAAGATGCGAACAAGCCTAAACCGGCAATGCCGAACCAGCCATAGTGCGCGCCAACACTGGCACCCAAATTGGTCCCCACAGCGCCGCCAAGGAAATAAATTGACATGAAAACGGTGTTCAGGCGGCTGCGCGCGCGCGGGTCCAGTGAAAGTGCGCGGATTTGGTTTCCGACCAGACCCGCTCTGCCGCCGAGATCAAGAATAATCATTCCGATGATCAGGAAGAACAGTTGATGCGTGGTGAAAGCAATCAACATGAACGCCAGCATATTGAGGCTCGCGCCGGATAAAACAACGCGGCGTGCGCCAATTTTATCCGCTAATTTGCCGATAAAAGGGGCTGAAAGGGTTCCGATCAACCCAGCAAACCCGAATGCCCCGATCTGGGCGCTGTTTAAATGAAATGGGGCTTGGCCCGCCAGAAGGGCAAGGCTTCCCCAAAGCGCACTGAAGGAGCCAAACATCAAAGCGCCGCTGAGGGCGGGGAGGTGCAACTCCGGCTGCTTGGCCAAATGCCACAGGGATTTCATGAATGTAGCATAGGGCTCTTTGACGTCTGGGACATTTTTCGGAATGATCGTCATAGCGAAAGGCACGAGCGCCAGATTGATCACGGTTGCGACGACATACATTGCGCGCCAACCTTCATATTCGCCAATGATGCCCGACAGCGCACGGGCAATCAGCACACCAGCCAGCAAGCCGCTTGTGACAATGCCCATCGCATGGCCACGCCGGTTTTCGCGTGCATAGAGAGAAACGGCGGGAATAATAATCTGCCCACCAACAGAGGTCATGCCAATCACGATGTTCGACACGCCTAAAGCAAAAAGGCTTGTCGAACATGCGGCGCAAAGTGACCCCAGTGCGTTTAACGTGATAAGACCCACAAGTAGACCGCGCCGCGAGAGCCGATCACCCAGAGGCACAAAGACCACCAGACCGGCCGCATAAGAGAGTTGGACGATGGTGGCTATGACACTGACTGAGCCTGCCTCTCCGCCAAATTCTTGGGCAATAAGCCCCAACATAGGCTGACTGTAGTAGATATTTGCGACGCAAAAGGCGCAGATTGTTGCCAGAAAAAAGAGATTCCTATTTGAATCAAGCATGGCGAGAGGCCTTAAAGTAATCAATGGGTTGGTCCGACTGGAAATTCGACTATGCCGCACATGATTCCATCATGGTTGGTGCTGGTAAGAATTCCTGACTCTGCAAGTAGCTCAAATACGTATCTAGTAACTCAAACTTGAGTCGGGGGGGCCAGACATCATTTTCGATCGTTGCAGCGCAGACATTGTCGTAGCGGTATTTGTGAATTTCTCGTCCAAAACGTAGGATTTTTTCGTGAGCGTTGTCGCTGCCGTAAAGTGGTAGAAGACGATAAAGTGGATTACTGTCACCATCAGACAAAAGTAACTTCTGCCATTCATAGAAAGGAATTATCGATATTTCATATCCTCGTGCATTTAGCCACTGAACGACATTTTTCCACTCGATCAAACCTGTAAAATTGAATAGATTTAAAACGTGTCCACCCTCAATAGTATACTTTGGAGCATTCATAATTTTTACTGTGTAATCAACGGGTGTGAAGTTGATTGTTCTATCTAGCTCTGGCGCATAGCCGAGTTGAATGCAGCTTTTTACGAAAAGCATAAACTGGTTATTTTCAAATAAAGAAACTCCAGACGTACTGTGTCCGGATATATAACCGAGGCGAAACAGGTTTGTTTTACCCCCTTCGGCTATGAATTTTGCTTGTAGTTTTTCTCCTTCCCATTTTGAAAGCAGATATCCCATATCAGATTCTAGGGCTGTGTTGTCTGGAAAGTCCTCTAGATAATTACCAATGCTATCCCGCGTAACTGCGGAGCCTAACGTTGATACGAAATTCACGATTTTCTGCTTCCCACGGGAAGCCATGATAATGGCATCTGCCATGCTATCTACATTGGGTTTCTTGAGCAATTGATAAGGCTGAATGTGATTCACCCGCGCGGCGACATGATGGATAAGATCGGCTTCCTGACATATCATTTCGTAGGTGGAGTTCAGACAGTCCAAAACGGGGCATTGTTATGTCACCTTCCACGACTTGGATCTGATCGGTAAATAAATAAGCCCTATCCATCTCTATGGAGAATTTCTTGAATGAAAGTAGAATTCTATCCCTATCATTTTGCGGATCGAACCTGCGGCACAAAGTATAAATTTTCCCGATATGAGAACTTTTGAGCATTTCGGTAAGAAGGTATGCGCCTATGAAACCAGTTGCACCTGTAAGAAAAACGTTTTTCTTTTCGCTCATATCAATGCCCTTTATATTGAGAGACCTGAACTCCAAGGTTGAGGGCATGTCACATCATTGTGCGGAGCAACAAAAGAACCGTGCGCTGCAAAACAGCTTCCAATTTTTCACGCAAATGGTTTGAAGGAATGCGCACAATAGTTGTTTTTTTATAAATTACCACTATAAGGTTTCTATCGGAACGCCGACTTCATGTGGTGAAACGGTGCTGCTGCGTGCTGGCTGTGCCGGATGGCAAGCCACAATGACCACTTGACTTTTCCTCTGTAAGGAGGGATCTATTCAATCATGATCGACACGCGCGCAACCATTTCCTGCACGTATTTTTGGGCCTACCGGTAGCCGGCGGCCTGACAGATCACCATGTCAACAGGCCGCCGTCAGGCGGCCTTGTTGTTTGAACGAGCTTCCCTGACGGCGGTATTTCAAGAGGGAAGCAGCCATGACTGAAGATAGCGACATTACCCTGCCAAGACCTGCAATGGTCAGCATTCGCAATGCCCAGCCCGGCGACCTGCCGGAGTTGAACGAGATGATCGCGGCCTTGGTCGCCCATCACGGTGATGCCTCGGACATGACCCCGCAAACGCTGAAACGCGACCTGTTCGGCCCCATGCCGTGGATCACAGCACTTGTGGCCGATGGCGGTGAACAGCTGATCGGCTACGCCATTCTGATGCCGCTTTACAGGGCCAATGAAGGCAAGCGTGGCATGGAAATGCTGCATCTCTATGTGCGTGACGGTCAGCGGGGCAATGGCATCGGCCAGCACCTTATCAACCGCGCCCGTGATGTAGCGCGCCAGTCCGGCTGTGATTACCTTTCGGTGTCCGCCGCCACCGGCAATTTCGCCGCCCATCGTTTCTACGAGCAGATGGAGTTCTCCGCCCGTCCGGTGACCGGCATGCGCTATATTCAGGCGCTGGCCTGAAGGCGCCGAAGACGACAGGGGAGACGAGATCATGACCCGCATCGCAATCGCTTTGGCCGAGGATTATGCCGATTGGGAAATCGCTCTGTTGACCGCCGTGGCGCGCAGTTTTCTCGACCTGGATATCGTTTATGCGTCGCCGCAGGGCGAGCCGGTCACATCCATGGGCGGCGTGAAGGTAACACCGGATTGCGCCTATGCCGCGCTGGACACCAAAGCCTTCGATGCGCTGATCATTCCGGGCGGCATGAGTTGGGAAAAGGGCAATGCGCCGGATCTTTCCGGTCTGGTGGATGGGTTTCGCGCCAGCAACACGCTGATTGCCGGAATCTGTGCCGCGGCGAGTGCGCTGGCTGGCACTGGCGTCCTCAATGACGTTTCCCATACCGGTAACGGTCTCGCCGCGCATAAGGTCTATGCTGCCTATCTCGGAGATGCGCTCTACATGCATCAGCCGCAGGCGGTTTCGGATGGTGGCATTATCACCGCTGCCGGCACTTCACCCTTCACCTTCACGGTGGAGATCCTGAAAGCTCTTGATCTCTGGACGCCGGAGATTCAAGCGGAAATGCAGGGCTTTGCCGCTGAACATTCCTGAACGCTTGCAGTCGTCGTGAGACGTGGTTTCGCAACGACGTGCCTGTTTTCGGAAGGCTCGAAGATGGCTTGCCACTCAAGGTTCTTTATCTGCGGGCATGCCTGGGGCAAGCCCGGCCTTCTATATTAGACCTTCTTGAAGAAGGTGAAAGTGACGATATCGCATGACTTCGGCAATGCTCAAGAAAACCGACCAAACGAGGGCTGAGACACTCGCCATGGAAAACCGGCGGATAGAAAGCGCTATCCGCGCGCTTCTCGACCGGCATTCCGACCCCGCCCTGCATCGCTGGGTGCGCGAAACCGTAGGGGCATTTGAGGCGCGGCTTGCCGGTATCGTCGATCCGTCCGAGCGCGATCAGGCCCGCCATGCGGCGCTGGTTCTGATCAGGACGACATTGCAGGAATGGTCGAGAAACCCGGTTTCGCAGCACTAAAGCTAAAGCCGCCGCGTAAAAGTGTATCTCGGTTTTCCGATAACGACACGCAATTAAACAGAGATCACAAAATGTGCGAGCGGCTATAAAACATCGCGCCCCGTTTTGTTCATCATACGGTTTTTCCTAGTTTTGATGCTGGTGATAGTTAAGTTAGGACCATGGAGGCTCGTCCTTTTTCGCCAGTGTGGAATGTGTTTTAAGTGAACGTTCCCCATCAAAGTGAGTGCCCAATGACATCATATCTTATGGACCTTCGCGGTTTGATCGGAAACCGCTTAATTTTACTCCCTTCTGTTGCGGGCGTCATTCATGACCATACCGGCAAGTTGCTTTTGCAAGAGAAGGCATCAGGGGAGGGGTGGAGCCTCCCTTCTGGCGCAATCGAACCCGGCGAAACGCCGCAGGACGCCGTCATCCGGGAGGTAAAGGAAGAGACTGGCCTCGTCGTCTCCTCAACCGGCATTCTGGGCGTTTTTGGTGGACGTGAGTTTCGGTACGTCTACCCGAATGGCCATCAAGTCGAGTATGTGGTGACGTTGTTTAAGTGCCGGGTGCATGAAGGCGGGGGCAAGTGGACGGATACTGAGACAAAATCACTTCGATATTTTGCCATCGATGACATGCCGTCCCTCGCGTTGCCTTATCCTCTTCCGGCTCTGTTCTCGTAGATAGTGCAGCTTAGCGGAAATCACATTTCCAAACGAATCTCACTTCGCTGGAATGGCCTTGAGATAGGCGGCAATCGCTGCGCGGTCTTCGGCTGGCAGTTCGGCGAGGTTTTTCTGGACTTCGACCATCGAGCCGCCGACGCTGTCGAAATCGGGGGTGAAGCCGGTTTCCAGATAGCTGGCGATTTCGTCTTTTGACCATTTACCCATGCTGTCTGAGCCGGGGGTGATATCGGGGATGCGGCCTTCGCCTTCCGGGTTTGGCCCACCAGCCAGCCATTGATCCACCTTCAGCCCGCCGATCACGTTGCGAGGGGTGTGACATTCGCCGCAATGGCCGGGGCCTTCGACCAGATATTGGCCGCGCTGGACTGGCGCATCCGCAGAGGCCAGGATGACGCGCGGTTTATCGTTTAGAAACAGCAGTTTCCAGCCGGTCAGCGCGATGCGCTGGTTGAAGGGAAAGCCCAGCTCATGCGGGGGCGCGACATTGCTGCTGACGGGCAGGGTTTTCAGATAGCCATAGAGATCGGCTACATCCTGCGGCTTCATCCGCGCATAGGATGTATAGGGAAAGGCGGGATAAAGGTTTTCGCCGGAAGGGCCGATGCCACGGGTGACGGCATCGCCAAATTCGGCCAGCGTCCATTGGCCGATCCCGGCCTTCGGGTCCGGCGAAATATTGGGGACGTGAAAGGTGCCGAACTGGGTTTTCAGCGCCACGCCGCCGGTCAGCAGCAGGCGCGCATCGCCACTCGCCCCAGGGGCGGCATGGCAGCTGGAACAGCCACCGGCAAAAAACATCCGTTTTCCATTGGCTAGATCGGGTGCCGTGGTTGCGGCCCAGACGGTAGCGGGCTGGCGATGCGGTGCCACGGCAAACACATAGGTGCCGACCAATGCTACACCCACGACGAGTGCCGCCGCGATGCCGAATTTTGCCGTTCCAGCCATGTTCATCCCCAATTTCTTTATATATCAAACCCGCCCGGGTGGCCCGGACGGGTCTCTACATGGGATGCAATTATTTCTTCAGCCTGAACGTCTGGTGGCAATCGCCACAGGTACCGCCAATGCTTTTCAGCGCTGCGCCAACGCCAGCCTGATCAGCGGGCAGGGTGGCGAGCTGCGTTGCGGCGGCGGTTTCAAGCGCCTTGGCCTTGGTCTTGAACGTGGCCGGGTCTTCCCAGATCTTCGGGCTGGCTTCCGTGTTGAGGCCGGTCTCGGAGCCCTTGGGGAACTGTTCCGGGAAGGCCTTGGCAACCTCCTCCATCGTGGTCAGCGAAGCCTTGACCACGGCTGCGTCATAGGGCTTTTCGCCCTTGGCGATAGCGGCCAGCTGGCCCATAGCACCGCCGACTTTCTTCATCATTCCGGCGCGCACCACCTGCGGCTCATCAGCGGCGCTGACCGCGCTGCTGAGGCCGGCGCCAAGACAGAGGCCAATGGCGGCCATGGTTACAAGCTTCCTCATGCCAAGCCCTGATATCATCGTCATTCTCCTGTTGATGGCCGAACCTGCGGCGTTTTTCACACGTGATATTCTCTTCAATTTCGGTCACCGCATTTTGATGGTAAATCAAATAGCAAATAAAGTCACAAGAGAGTGATGTTTTCGATGGTTAAATATCTGATATAACAATCATATCAGTGACATTTTCAAGCGCCGTGCCGCCTGAGCGGCAAGAGCCTGTCTTCCTCGCGGCCAAAGCCTTGAAGCCCAAGCGCGTCTGTCTCAAGGGTCAGAATCGAAAAGGCGGTGTCCTCTTCGCCATCCACCATGCCTTTCAGAGTGATGAAATGGGTATCGTCGATCAAGCCATAGCCGCCACGGTGGTCATGCCCGTTGATATAGGCGATGGCAGCGGGTGCTGCGGCAATCACGTCAGCCACCTCCTGTGCATTCCACAGGGCATGGTCGGTGAAGGGATGGAGCGGATAATGGCCGAAGACGATTGCCTTTTCCCCTGCGGCATGCGCTAGCGTCAGGCGGCTTTCCAGCCAGTCGATCTGCGGCTGGCTGATGGCGGCGTTCCAGTCCTGGGCATTGGCAGCATCTTTTGCCTTCAGCGCGAGGAGCTGGCGCACCGCCACTTCCCTGGCAGGATCGTCGCGCGCCACCGAGAAAGTGGAGATTTCACAGCCATCGATGAAAATCAGCCTGATACCGTTGATCACCCGGTCGAAGTACGGGGCGGGCATGCCCAGCGCGTCGCGCACCATCGGTTTTTGAGCGTCGGAGACCGCGAAATCGTGATTGCCGGGCAGGGCAATCAGCGGATGGCGCAGGCCTTCCAGCGTTTTCAAAGCCGGGGCGAAATTGCGGAAATCCCGGTCGATCAGGTCGCCCAGCAGCAGCACGGCATCCAGCGTCTGTTCGTTGAACATGTCGATGGCCGCCTGTATCTTGGCGAGGCTTAGGGCATAATAGCGGTTGGCGGTCAGGTTGGGCGGCAGATCGGCATATTGCGGATCGGCGATAAGCCCGAGGCGGAGTTGGGGCATGATGTGCGCGTCACGGTCGGTTGCATCCGCCGTGGACATAGGCCCCGGCTATAACAGCAGCGTGACGGCAACAGACTTGCGCTGTGGATGACGGGAGAATACATCGGCGCACTTTCATTGGAGTGCTCTTATGTCATCGATCATAGTCTCCCGCATCTGCCGTGCCGACGGCCCGGATCTGGTGGCGGCCAATCTGGCCAGCCGCGATTACCATGCGCCCTGGGCGGCGCCCTTCACCGATCTCGATGGTTTCGAAGCCTATCTCAGCCAGACGATCAGCAGCGCGATGATCGGCCTGATTGCCCGAGAGTCAGACAGTCACGGTGTGGTCGGGGTCTTTACCCTGAGTCAGATCGTGCTGGGCAATTTCAGAAGCTGCTATCTCGGTTATTACGGCATGGCTGCCTTTGGCGGGCGCGGATTGATGACGGACGCGCTGAACGCGGTTATTGCCCATGCCTTCACGGAGGTGGGCCTGAATCGGATCGAGGCCAATATCCAGCCGGAAAACCTGCGCTCGATTGCGCTTGTCGCGCGGTGCGGCTTTGAGAAGGAAGGTTTTTCCAGGCGCTATCTGAAAATCGGTGGAGAATGGCGCGATCATGAGCGCTGGGCCAAGGTGTCAGGATAAAGCGTGGCACCATAAAACAAAGGCGCAGCGGGGATGCCGCTGCGCCTTTCATTTGACTTTATGTCAAGCGGATCAAGCGGCCTTCAGGGTCGCGATCGAATCCTTGGCGCCCTTGACGGCAGCGGCCTTGGCTTCTTCGCCCATGTTGACGCCTTCGGCGATCACGAAGTCCAGATCGGTGATGCCGAGGAAGCTGAAGACGCCCTTCAGGTAGGTTTCGGCATGTTCAAGCGGAGCCGCAGGGCCCTGGCTGTAGATGCCGCCGCGCGAGATGGCAACGATCACCCGCTTGCCGCCGCACAGACCTTCAGGACCGGCAGCGCCGTATTTGAAGGTCTTGCCGGCAACGCTGATACGGTCGATCCAGGCCTTGAGCTGGCTCGGAATGCCGAAATTGTAGAAGCCAACGCCAATGACGACGACGTCGGAGGTGAGGAACTGTTCCAGCACCTCGCCGCCCAGCGCCAGATCGGCCTTGGTGGCTTCGTCATTGCTTGCATCGTAATTGCCCATGGCAGCCGCCAGCGTCAGGCCGGACAGATGCGGAAGCGGATTGGCGGCCAGATCGCGGTAGGTCACGTCCAGGCCTGGGGTCTTTTCGCTGAGGGTCTTCACAATCGACGCCGACAGGTCGCGGCTGACAGAATAGGGGCCAAGCACGCTGGAATCGAGATGCAGAAGTTTCATGGTCATCGACCTTTCCTTGTGGTATAAAATCAATACCGACACACTTATGGTAACTGCCAATCGGGCGCAAGGAGGCACAGACTTGGAACTCGGGCACATCAATGTAACCACATCCGAACCGACAGCCGCGCCGGAGGTTTCCATGGCGGCCGTCAACCAGCGCAGCAGCTGCGAGGCGGTCAACAGCGTCCTGACCCGCATCGGCGACAAATGGAGCGTGCTGATCGTCATGATGCTGGCTGGCGGCCCGCAACGCTTTAACGAGTTGAAGCGGCGGATCGGCAGCATTTCCCAGCGCATGCTGACATTGACCCTGCGCGGACTGGAGCGCGATGGGCTGGTGAAGCGCACCGTGTTTCCCACCATTCCGCCCCGGGTGGATTACGAATTGACCGATCTCGGCCAGTCGCTGCGCCAGCCGATCGAGGCGCTTGGCCACTGGGCCTTCGACAATTATGCTTGTATTGCCAAGGCCCGCGACAGTTTCGACAAGGCGGCGAAGAAGCAAGGCATCAGGAAGCCCTGATCTGCTTTGCCATGTTGACGCCGGTGACACGAAAGCCACCATATTCATAGATATGCCGGGCGCGGTCGTTGTCGGCAGCGACCCGCAGCTTGATTTCGAGGTATCCTTCCTCCGCCAACAGGGTTTCCAGGGCAGCAAGGGCTTGTTTGCCCTGGCCTTTGCCGCGATGGGTCGGGAAAAGATAGAAATCGAGGATGAATACGGATTTCGCCGTCTCGTCGAAGCGATACCAGAGATAGCCGATCGCCTGCTGCTGTTTGTCAACAATGTTAAGCAATGCATGACCCGAAGTTTTCGGGCCGTGCGGCAGGCTTTTAGCGATCTCGTGTTCTGCCCGTTTTAAGGCTTCGCCCTCGGCGACGTTATAATTGAGAGCGATTTCGGCAGCGTAATCCGCAATGAAATAATTGAGGTAGTGACTGTAGTCCTCCTCGGACATCCCTGTGAATTCAATCATTTTTTCCTGCACGGCTTGAGGGGCTGCTCAATGAAAAAGGCCCGGCGCATCAAGCCGCCGGGCCTTATTGTCGTCTGTAGTCTGTTATTACCGATTACTTGGTAGCGGCTTCGTAAAGCTCGGCCACGTAATCCCAGTTGATCAGGCTATCCACGAAGGCTTCCAGATATTTCGGGCGGGCGTTGCGGTAGTCGATATAGTAGGAATGTTCCCAGACATCGACGCCGAGGATGGGCGATGCGCCATGGATCAGCGGGTTTTCGCCATTCGGGGTCTTGGAAATTTCCAGCTTGCCGTCCTTGACGGAGAGCCAGGCCCAGCCGGAGCCGAACTGGGTGGTGCCAGCGGCAATGAAATCGGCCTTGAACTTGTCATAGCCACCGAGATCGGAGGCAATCGCTGCTTCCAGCTTGCCAGGCAGCTTGGTGCCGCCGCCGTCTTTCTTCAACCAGTTCCAGAAATGCACGTGGTTGTAGTGCTGGCCGGCATTGTTGAACAGGCCGGCATTCTTGCCATAGGACTGCTTGACGACTTCCTCCAGCGAAAGCCCTTCAAGACCCGAATCCTTCAGCAGATTATTGCCGTTGGTGACATAGGCCTGATGATGCTTGTCGTGGTGGAATTCCAGCGTTTCGGCCGACATGAATGGGCCGAGTGCATCGTAAGCGTAGGGAAGTGCGGGAAGTTCGAAAGCCATGATAAAATCTCCTCTTGGCATCGAGTATGGAAATCGTGAGCGAGCGGACCATAGGATTGCGGGACACAAGAGGCAACCTGCGAAATGGTAAATTCGCTCCCCCTAGGGAAGTTTCCTTCCTCGGTTAATCCCTTGGATGGTATAATGTTCCAGTGTTGTCCGGAGCTTCCCCGAGAGCCTCGATTCTTGCCCTTTATCGACTGAACGGCACCAGCTTCAAACCCTATCGCAACACAATAAAGCAAACAGGCGAAGCCTGTTATCAGTCATAGACGTCCGGGTCGGGCAGGTCGTCGACGGGGAAGCCGAGCGCTTTACGGGCAATCTTGCATTCGGGATCGCCGGGCATGCAATCACGACAGACCTGGGGTCGGACCTCGTAAACCCCGCAGCCGACATGCTTGCCAAGGTCGCCGGTCAGCGCCGCGCAGCGGCCTTTGCCAGCCGCATCGACCTCGAATTTCATGCCGCTCAGATCTGCGGCCACGAATGTCTCAGGGATTTTCGCCAGTTGCTCGTCGCTTTCCAATGAAAAGCGCGGCCAATCCGCCTGATAGGCGCAACAGGCGCCGCAGGTCTGGCAATCGAAAATTTCGGGCGGTGAGGTTTCCAGCATGATTTGTCTTAGAGCCTGTCAGGTTCATATTGAACCAGACAGGCTCACGCTTTTCTTGTTTTCGTTTGTCTTTTCGGGAAAACCGGTTGCCACTTTTCCCAGCAAACTCTAGCGCAAAAGCATGAGGAGCGGAATTGTTTCTGGCCAAAAAAGCAGAAGGAAGCCATGAGGGAGTTTGTTGGAATTCATACACGCTAAAACAACCAAAGGTTAGGGAATGGAGGTTACCATGCGCGCCTGCTCTTGAGGGTTATCAATGGAAGAAAATGCCATCACGCCGTGGGTCGACATCGGAGACTATGAGGCGATGACGCTTGCCACGGAGAATATGGGGGTGGCCGTCGCCCTGATGCGTTTGGACGGGAGCCTGTTGTTTGCCAACAAGCCGTTTCGGACATTGCACGATTATGCCGCGCATCTGGCCCCGGCGGGTGGCTTCAGCGATCTTGTCCAGTCCGGGGCGCTCGCCCATTGGAATACCGATCCGGCCCGGTATTTTCAAACCCTGGTTGCGCGTCTTGTCGATAATGGCGGTCTATGCCGGGATCAGCTCGAAATCGGCGACCGGATCATTGCGGTGGAAGACCGGATGATCGAAGACCGGATGATCCTTTCGGTGCAGCAGGATATTACCGAGCAGATCGTCGCGGCACGTCGGCTGGCCTATCTTGCCAGCCACGACATTCTCACCGGCCTTGCCAACCGCGCCAGCGTCGAGGCTCAGCTTGATCGGTTGACGGCCATCAAGAGCGAGGGCAGAGGTCGGTTTGCGGTGCTGATTGGCGATCTCGATCTGTTCAAGGTCATTAACGATACCCATGGCCACGCGGCTGGCGATGCGGTGTTGCAGGAAATGGCCTGCCGCTTCCGAGCTGTCCTCGGCCGCAACGATTTCGCCGCCCGGCTCGGCGGCGACGAATTTCTGTTTCTTTGCAATGATGACGATGCGCCGGACGCCAACGCCGAAAGGCTTGCGCAGCAGCTGATCGCCTGCGCCGACCAGCCAGTGGTCTTCGAGGGCAAGTCCTTATCCCTGGGCATCAGCCTTGGTTATAGCCTGTTTCCAGACCATGGAACACAGACGGCGCAATTGACGCGCGCCGCCGATATTGCCCTTTACCGAGCCAAGAGCCAGGGCCGTGGCCGTCTGGTTCGCTTCGACCAGGGGGAGAACGGCTGAAGCAATTCTATCCGTGGCTCACATATCGCTGCCGGATCGCGCCCAATCCATATAGAGATCCAGTGCCTTGCGGGTCACGGGGCCTTCCTGATAATCGCGGCCGTCAAGCCTGGAGACCGGGGCGATCTTTGAATAATTGCCGCTGGTGAATACTTCGTCGGCACCGAGGAAATCGGCGACGCTGAGCGTGACTTCCTGCACGTCGAAGCCCGCCTGACGCAGCAGGGTGATGACGCGCGACCGGGTGATACCCGCCAGGAAGGTGCGGTTGGGGATCGGAGTCAGCACCACGCCGTCCTTGACCATGAAGATATTGGAGGAGGCGGTTTCCGCCACATTGCCATTCATGTCCAGCGCCAGCGCATTGTCAAAACCACGGGCGCGGGCCTCCAGGATCATCCGGCCGGAATTGGGATAGAGGCTACCGGCCTTGGCATCGGTCATCGCGCATTCCGGCGAGGGGCGACGGAAGGGAGACACGGTCAGCGTGTGCGGCGTGGCTGTGTGCATCGGCGCCTCGAACAGGCAGAGCGCAAAGCGGGTGGAGGCAGCATCGGGTGCCACGACCGAGCCCGGCGCGCCATGTTCAGCCCAATACATCGGCTTGATATAGATCGCCGTCTTGCCGTCAAACTTGGCAACCCCTTCGCGCGCCAGCCGCTCGATTTCCTCGGCACTCATGGTCGGCTGCATATGCATGGCCAAAGCCGAACGGTTGATTCGCTGGCAATGCAGGTCGAGGTCAGGCGAAAGCCCCTCGAACCAGCGCGCTCCGTCAAACACCGTCGAGCCCAGCCACATGGCATGCGATGTCGGCCCGATCAGTGGCGGGTTGCCCGACAGCCATTCGCCATCGACATAGGTCCAGGTGGGGGTACGCGGGGTGGTATCGACGGTCATTCTCAGTCTCCAGATCGGGTGTTGCGGCAAAAGAACCGCTGCACTGCGCAACGTCAAGGAGAAAATGCAAAGGGCATGCAGCACTTGCCCCCAAAAATGGCCGGTCGGTCAACCGGGTCTCGTTCAGGCTGAGTTATTCTATAAATTTCACTATGAATTCAATGGGATGACGATGGGCGGCAGCAGATTTTAGCGGCGGCTTCAGGGTTTCGTTTGAAAAGTTGCAATTGATTTTTTTGCTACTTAAGGAAAGTCTGGCCTTTTAGCCGATTCCCTCAATTTTTCTTATGGAGATTTCATGCAAAGCGCTCGATGGCGTTCCCTATTCGTCGCCGCTGCCTTCATTAGCCCGATAGGCCCAGCCCAGGCGCAGGAAGCCGCTCCGGTTGCCAGCCCCATTACAAGCCCTGCCGCAGGCGAGGAGACATTCGGCAATCCGCCGGTGCTGGGGCAATCGCCTGTTGCGCCGAAGGGTACGCTTTACCGGGTGCCACCATCCACGGTGCCGCTGCCCCATGCCGGGCGCGAACAGGTGCTCGACCTCAAGGTCGTCTATACGGAAGGCAGGATCCGCAAGCCGGGTGGGCCGCCGGATAACCCTTTCGATCGCGTGCGCTTGCGCAGTTACCAAGGCACCAATGTCGATCCCGACCATCCCTTTGTCGCTCCAACCATCGAGGCGATGCCGGGCGACACCATTCGGGTAAGGCTGGACAACCAGCTGCCGGCCGACCCGTCCTGCACATCCAGCGATACATCGGTGGATGTGCCCCATTGCTTCAACGGCACCAATCTTCACAGCCACGGCCTGTGGGTCAGCCCGACCGGCAATAGCGACAATGTGCTGCTGTCGATCAATCCGGGCATGAAGTTTGAATATGAATACAATATTCCAGCCGATCATCCGGCGGGCACGTTCTGGTATCACCCGCATCGCCATGGCTCCACCGCCTTGCAGGTCGGCAGCGGCATGGCGGGCGCACTGATCATTCGCGGCGACCGCCCACCAACAGACAAGACCAATGGCGACCTCGACACCTTGGTCAAACCATTTCCGGAACGGCTGCTGGTGTTCGAGCAGATCCCCTATGCCTGCCTGACAAAGGATGGCAAGCTGAAGCAGACATTTGTCCCCGATCCCAACGACCCGACGAAGGGAAGCTATGTCATCGACTGGACCTGCGAGAAGGGCGAAGTGGGCGAGGTGATTTCCTACGAACAGTTCACGCCCTCAAGCTGGGATGATTCCGGCCGGTTCACGACGGTCAATGGCCGGGTGCGGCCGGTGTTTGCCAATGCTGAAACGGGCAAGACCGAGCGCTGGCGTCTGGTGCATGCGGGCGTGCGCAACACCATCCAGGTCCAGTTCCGCAAAATGAACGCCACGGATTTCTTCAAGCGCGAACGCAGCACCGATGCGGATGGGGAAGACCGGTTCGCCACTGACCTGTGCACTGGCCAGCCGGTGCCTTACGTCGTGGCGGCTTCCGACGGGCTGACCATGGAGCAGGGCCAGGTGCGCAATGATATTACCCTGCAACCCGGCTATCGCAACGACCTGCTGGTGAATTTCCCGGAAGACGGTCTTTACTGCATCGTCAACCCGCCAACCGACGCTGCCAATTCCGTCACGCGCACGCAGCAGGCCCGCTCAGTTCTCGGCTTCGTCCGGGTCAAAGGGGGCAAGGGCGCGCCCGCAGCGGGTGATCCGATTGCTGACATTAAACGCCAGCTGATCGCCAACGCCAATGCCTTCTACACACCTGACGTCGCCAATACGGTGGTCGCTGATCTGAACGATGGGCTGAAGCTGACGAAATTCATTCCCCATCCGACAGTTACCGACGAAGAAGTTGCCGGCCAGCCAAAGCAGGATCTGGTGTTCTTCATCAATCTCGGTCCGGGCGGTAATGGGCCAAATGGCTTCCAGGTCGGTAGGAATTTCAATGTCGTGCAAAACGATGTCGGCGTCTATGTGCCAGACGGCGCCAAGGCTTACGATCCTAATGTGGTTGATCGCAAACTGGTGTTGGGGACAGCGCAGGAATGGGAGTTACGCTCCTATTTAGTCAGTCATCCCTTTCATATCCACGTCAATCCCTTCCAGATCGTCCGCATTCTTCGCCCCGACGGCAAGGATGTCAGCGGGCTGGACGCCAAGGAACTGGACGGATTGGATTCCCAATATGCTGGCCTGAAAGGTGTGTGGAAGGATACGCTCTGGATCAAAAGCAATGTCAACAATCCGCTGACAGCAGTCGATGCCGCCTGGCTGAACGGCGATCTCAGCCGCAAGTCGATTCCCGATGCCCCCGATACCCCCGATGCAGCCAAGCCGCAAGGCGTCTACCGCATCTTCATCCGCACCCGCTATGAACGCTATATCGGCGAATTCGTCCTGCATTGCCACATCCTCGACCATGAGGACCAGGGCATGATGCAAAATGTCTCCATCGGCTTGCCGGATGGTGCGGGCGGATTGGCAAACGCCCATCATCACGGAAGTTCACCAGAGAGTAAGTAGACCTCCGCTTGGTAACCGGAATTGATGCGACAAACTGTTTCCGCCGTCCTTCGGGATGGCGGAATTGTTTCATTTCAGTAGAGGGTACGAGCCGTAAATCGCTCCTTCGTCTTCAGCCGAGTCATCATCAGCCGGGTGACTATCCCGACCTCAGGGAATTGATGGTGGTCGTGGTGAAAGCTGGGCATAGCCATGAGATTTTCCAGCATGGAGCGCCAGAAGGAAAACAGAAAGAGGAGATGGAATTTCGGTCCACTCTTCACTAACCTAGTAGTATCGTGCATGTTCAGTTATGTCATAGGAGCAATGATTGGTCGAAAGCAGATCGGTTCCGGATCATCTCGAACGCTATCTCGGCGCAATTGATGCTGGTTGGTCCGACGAGACTACACCTCATGGACTCAAAGTCGTCAGTTTCAAAAATCAGCCAATAGATCAGATCACGACGTATTCGACGCTCGGCATGAGCGAATTTGCTTTGGCCCTGCCCAAGGATCGAAGCATACGGCAGGAACTGGTAATGTCCGTCCATGAGAACAGTTCTGCGGGAGACATCGCAAATATTTTGCTGAATTGCACTGATTATATCCTGGAGAGAAAGAGAGCCGTTCTCCGAGGTGAGGTCATCAATTTTCGCCGTCCTCTCGTTCAAGGGGGGACAGTAACAGCGGTCTATGCCACAAATCCCACGTCGTTCGAGACGGGTTTTTCTGAGCTTTCCTGTTTTGCGCCACCGGTTCTATTTGTACTTTTGATCCCTATCACCGAGCGGGAAAGTGACCTGATTAGACAGCAAGGGTGGAGCTGTTACGAGGACCTGCTGGAAAAACAAGATCCCGATATTTGGGACCTGAAACGCTCAGAAGAAGTTTTCATCGCGTAGAACCATGTCCGCCTTGAAAGCCAAAGCGGACATGGTCGAGATAATCCATACTTGAAATAACAGCCGGGAAGCTGTCCTCACATTTTCCCCGCCACCTTCACCGCGAAGGCATATTCAAACGCTACCTCTTCCAGCCGCTGGAAACGCCCGGATTTGCCGCCATGGCCTGCTGACATGTTGGTCTTCAGCAGGAACGGCCCGGCCTCGGGTGCGTTTTCGCGCAGCTTGGCCACCCATTTGGTCGGTTCCCAATAGGTGACGCGGGGGTCGGTCAGGCCGGAGAGAGCCAGAATGGGTGGATAGGATTTTTTACCTACGTTGTCATAGGGGCTATAGGCGGCGATCCAGCGGTATTCTTCTTCTGACTCGATCGGGTTGCCCCATTCCGGCCATTCCGGCGGGGTCAGCGGCAGGGTGTCATCCAGCATGGTGTTGAGCACGTCGACAAAGGGCACGGCGGCGATGATGCCGGCGAATTTTTCCGGTGCCATATTGGCGACGGCGCCCATCAGCATGCCGCCCGCCGAGCCGCCTTCGGCGATGATCTTGTCATAGGCGGTGAAGCCCTCTTTTACCAGATGATCGGCGGCGGAAATGAAGTCCTTGAAGGTATTGACCTTATTCTCCATTTTGCCGTCTTCATACCATTGGAAGCCCTTATCCTTGCCGCCGCGAATATGGGCGATGGCATAGACGAAGCCTCGGTCGGCCAGTGACAGGCAATTGGTGTTGAAACCAGCCGGAATGGTCACGCCGTAAGCGCCGTAGCCGTAAAGCAGGCAGGGGGCGGAACCATCCAGCGCCGTGTCCTTGCGATAGAGCAGCGTAACCGGCACATCGACGCCATCATGGCCCTTGGCGAACACCCGGCGGGTCACATAATCCTCGGCCTTATGGCCCGAGGGGACTTCCTGGGTTTTCAGCAGTACCCGCTCACGGCTCACCATATCGTAATCGTAGAGCTGGCTGGGCGTCGTCATCGACGAATAGGAGAAACGGATGACCGTGGCATCATATTCGGCAGCGCCTGACAGGCCAAGCGAATAGGCTTCCTCGGCAAAGTCGATAGCATGTTCTTCACCGGTCTTGCGGTCGCGAATCATGATGCGCGGCAGGCCATCGCGGCGTTCCAGCCACAGCAGATGTCCGGCAAAGGCCATATGCGACAGGATAAGACGGCCCGGCACATGAGGAACGAGGTCTTTCCAGTTGTCCTTGCCCGGCGCACCAACCGGCGCTTCCATGATCTTGAAATCCTTGGCACCGTCGGCATTGGTCAGGATGTAGAACACATCGCCGCCCTCGGTCATCGAATATTCGACGCCTTCCTCGCGCTCAGCCACCAGCTTAGGTTCTGCCGTCAGATCTTTGGTGGAGAGCAGCCGGTATTCGGAGGTCTCGTGATCGTGGATGTCGATATAGATAAAGTCGTCGAGCAGCGACCCGCCGACCCCCATGAAGAAGCCGGGGTCCTTTTCCTCATAGACCAGCCGGTCGGAGGATTGCGGCTCGCCGATAATATGGTGGAAGACTTTGGACGGACGGTGGTTTTCATCCTGAAGCGTATAGAAAAAGCTCTTGCCATCGGGTGCCCAGACGCCGCCGCCTGCGGTATTGTCCAGCACGTCGGCGAGGTCTTCGCCGGTTTTGAGATCGCGGATGCGCAGCGTGTAATATTCCGACCCCTTGTCGTCATAGCCCCAGATGCCACGGGTGTGATCATTGCTATGGTCGATGCCGGACAGGCGGAAATAATCCTTGCCCGCCGCTTCCTTGTCGCCATCCAGCAGCAATTCGCGCAGGCTCTCGTCCTTCGGGTCGCCGTCGCGTGGAATGCGGAAATAGCGCGGCTGCTCGCCACCGGTCACGAAAGCCGAACCGTAAGCATAAGGGCCATCCTTCATCGGGATGGAGCTGTCATCCTCCTTGATCCGGCCTTTCATCTCGGCAAACAGCTGCTGTTGCAGTGGCTTGGTATCGGCCATGGCCGCGTCCATATAGATGTTTTCGGCCTCCAGAACTGCGCGGATCTCCAGATCAAGGATCGAGGTATCCTTGAACATCTGCTGCCAGTTATCGGCCCGCAGCCACGCGTAGTCGTCAATGCGGGTGATGCCGTGGCGGGTGTCGCTCAGCGGTTTCTTCTGGACCGTGGGGGCGGCGGGCAGGTTGGCAAACAGGGGCTTTGAGGATGAAGACAAGAGCAATCTCGCTTTTTTTGGCATAGGCGGGGTTTGGTATAAGGCCTGTGTTACGTAGGATGTGTTGCATGAGAGATAGGCGTCCGCCCACCACCGATCAAGCAGAAATCGGTGGTCCCGGCCATGGCCGGTGCCAGCGACAGAGGAAGCCGATCACAAATGCGGGATGCACGTTTTGAGTGCTGGCTTCGCCAGAAGTCAGGCAATACATTCCGCCGAATCGGTATCTGTTAGGAAATTCTATATGCGATTGATGATTTTAGGGGGTGGTTTGGCGATGGTTTTTGCGCAATCGGCCTTTGCGCTTGACGCCGCAGCCACCCGCCAGCTCAAGTCGCTGTCGCCGGCCGAGCGGCTGGAACAGCGCTGCGACATGGAGGCGATGAGCCGGATTGGCAAGGATAGCAAAACTTATTCGCCCGACAAGGTGATCGCCTATACGTTCGCCCAGACCAAGGCCGATGGCAACCGGCTGAAGGCGCCGGGCGCGGTGTTTCGCAGCAAGGGCCACTGGTATCGGCTGAAATACCAGTGCGAGACCGGCAACCAGCGCCTGGACGTGAAGAATTTCAGCTATCAGGTCGGCGCCGAGGTGCCCAAGGAAAGCTGGAGCAAATATTACTTGTATAATTGACGAGCAACAAGCCGTGGGGTGACGCCTGTCACCCTTTTTGCCCTGTCACCCTGGCAGTTTTGGCTTCGGTGCCGCATGGGGCGCCAGTTCGGTGAAGATCGCCTTGCCGATCAGCGCCAGAGGCACGGCCAGCATGGCGCCCGCTGCCCCCCAGACCCAGGTCCAGAAGATAATGGCGACGAACACGCCAAAGGCGTTGATCTCCATGCGTCGCCCCATCACGGCTGGCGTCACCAGATTTTCGACCAGCGCATGGACAGTGAAGAAAGCAATGGCGGGAAGCAGGCCAAACAGAAGGCTGCTATGGGTCAGCATTCCGGCCACGGCCAGCGCAAAGGTCATGGCGGTTACGCCGAGAAAAGGCACGAAGCTGGAGAGAAAGGCGAAAAAGCCCCAGAGTACCGGCAGCGTCAGCCCGCCAACCCAGGCAATCAGCAGCGCGCAGCAGCCGACACCCGCGTAGATTACCGAAGCGGTGGCAAAGTAGAAGCCCAGCGCCGTTTCAATCGCATTGATGCTGCGGATGGCCGAGAGCCGGCGAGCGCGGTCGCGGAAAGAGACGATCAGAGTTTTGCGGATCGACACCCTCCCGGCCAGAAATAGCACCAATGCGGCAAAGAAAATCAATGTCTGGACGATGGCGGGCGTCACCTGGCTTGCCACTGTCGAGAGAATGCCACCGCCATTTTCCAGCATCTTGTCGAGGTTGATAGGGCCGTTGCCGCTGGCAAGCCTGTCCAGATGCAGCCAGTGAAAGCGTTGAAAATAGGGTGTAAACCGATCCATCATGGTCTGGCCAATGCTGGGGATGTCCTGCGCCAGTTCCATCAGCGGTCCTGCCAGTGTGTTGGCAATGATCGTCACCAGCGTGAAAAGCGCCGTGGTGAGCAGTACGGCACTCATCATCGGCGGCACACCCAGTGCCTCCAGCCGGTCTGCGGCCAAGCCCAGGATAAGGCCGACCACAACCGCAAGCGTCAGGGGCATCAGGATGGTGCCTGCGTAGTGCAGCGCGGCAATTGCCACAATCATGAAGAGCCCAATCACCGCCCAGGCCTGCGCCAGTTCCAGCGCCGTCTTGCGGTGCCGGCCCAGCCGGGTTTCTGCCGGCTGTAAAATTCGCCGCTTCACCGTGTCATCCATCATGTCCGCTAACGCCCCTGTCGGTACCAGTGTTGTGTGCAGCCATATCGGCACCAGGAGGGTGTAAAGCTGCAACACGTTATATTTACTACATAATCTCTTCGGATTGCCATCAGGATGAGGGCCATGTCGTCATTTGGCGCAGCTGTCGGATGCTCTATCCGAGAGCGCTGTCAAAACTCATTTTGACAAGCAATCCCGAATTAACGCGCAGAACGGGCAGTGGTTCCGCCCAGATTTTGCCTTGCTTGCGCCACTTTGGTGCGAATTGCGGGATTCAAGGGTTGTATCAATTTGGGGCAGATGATCGGAACGGGTCGGGTCTCTGCACGATATACGCGCTAAATCACGGGTTGCAGCCGTGAGCGTCAGCCTCCTTTCGTAAAATCCACTATTATTACAGGGGTCTACGAAAAATCGGCATTTTGAGTCTGCATCCATGGAGATATGGAGGTTTTTGTAACTATCCGAAACAAAAAAACCCTGACACTGGCAGGTAACTGCTCCAAAAAAATAGAGATGCACCCAATAAAAGTGTCTGAAAAGTGTAAAAACCAAGATTTGTATTAGGGTTGGAAAAACAAAAAATGCAACTGAAAATATGTGTTTTTTGGCGCGGTTTCCAATACATTGATAGAGTAAATAATATGTACAAGGCGGATGACTATGCGTTTCATTATGGGTCGTCGAGTGTTTGTTGCTGGAGCGGCTAGTCTTTTCGCGTTGAGACCAAGTTTTGCACAGCAAGCGACCTATGATGTTATTGTCTATGGAATGACCAGTGGCGGGATTACCGCTGCCATACAGGCAAAAGTCATGGGAAGAACCGTGGCAATTGTTGGCGGCTGGCGTGAACGTCATCCCGGTGGGATGATGTCGGGCGGGCTTGGCGGCACCGATGTCGAGGCCGGCAGCGCCTTCGGCGGTCTGGCGCGCCATGTGATTTCCAGGATCAATCAAGAGGCCCAGGTGGCCGACGACCGGTTCGCCTTCGAGCCCCGCTTTGCCCAGACCGTGTTTGAAAAACTGCTGCGCGAATATGATATTCCGGTGTTTCAAAGCCGTGGTGTGCTGCGGGTCGCCAAGACCGGACCCCGGATCGATGCGATGGAAACGGTTGACCGCCAGGTGTTCAATGGCCGTGTGTTCATCGACGCCAGCTATGAAGGCGACTTGATGGCCGCCTCAGGTGTTTCCTGGACCATTGGCCGCGAGCCGCAGGATGGCGACAATGTGCTGAACGGCTTTCGCGGCACCCGGACGGATTCCTGGGGCGATAATCATAATTTCCAGCTGCATCGCCGTTTCGAGCGGGTGATCGGTCAGGTTGGCGTCGATCCTTTCGTCACCGAGGGCGTGGCCGCCAGCGGTCTTTTGCCGGGCATCCGCAATTATCCTTCTCCGGAAGTTGGCGCGGGCGACCGGGCTGTGCAGGCCTATAATTTCCGCATGACCATGACGCGCGATCCGGCCCGCAGGGTGGATCTGCCCTCGACACCGCCGCCGGGCTTTGATCCGACCCGCTACGAATTGCTGTTTCGCTGGATCAAGGCGCTGGGTGAGCGCGGCCAGCTCGCGGACGCGGAAAACGCCGTCAAGATGCAGTTTCTTCTGCATAACGATCTTGGCAACGGCATTTTCGACATCAACAATCGCGGTGCGGTCTCCACCGATTATATCGGCGGCTCCTGGGGCTATCCGCAGGCCGATTACGGCATGCGTGAAAAGATCTGGAAGGCCCATGAGCGCTGGACACGGGGCCTGTTCTACGCGCTCCAACACCACAAGGACGCTCGTATGCCGGGCCATCTGCGCGATGTGTTCCTTGATTATGGACTGGACGGCGAACATTATCAGGACCCGCACGAAAACGACGAGGCGCATTGGCCCTATCAGCTCTATGTGCGGGAAGCCCGGCGCATGGTGTCCGACCATCAGATGACCGGCCATGACGTCACCGCCGCCGACGACCAAGAATTGCGCGACAACAACACGATTTCCACTGGTTCCTACAAGCGTGATAGCCACCATACCCAGCGCATCGTCCGTACCACGGTCAACATGCTGGGTACGCCGACGCTCAGTGTCTGGAACGAGGGCAATTTCGAGGCTGAAGCTGGCGGCGCTGACCGGATCTTCACCATTCCGCTGTCGGCCATTGTGCCGCGCCGGGCGGAATGCACCAATCTGATGTCGATCTTCGCGCTCAGCGCTACCCATGAGGCCTTCGGGGCGATCCGCATGGAAATGAGCCTGATGCAAACAGGACAGTCGGCAGGTGCCGCTGCCGCGCTCGTCGCTGTCAGCCGGGCCGATATTCAGGACGTGTCCTATGATGAGCTGATTTCCAGCCTCTACGTCCCACCGGGCGCCAAGCCCTCGGTTCTGCCGCGCGATCCCAACAGCCAGGCGCTGGCTTTCAACCTTCAGAGGTCGTGAGGAAGGCCAGCGAGCCGCTCCATCGATAAAATTCTCTTGACGGCAGCACGATAGAAGCGTTTTTCCCGAAACGCTTTCTTCAAGGCAGGATGCAGCATCCCAGACCTTGGTATGAGGGCCTTGGTATCACGGCCATCTGGCTGGCAGGCGCGAGAAGAGTGTCATGGTTGTTTTGGATGTCCGCCGGATCGGTATTTACCTATCATCACTGCTACTGGGGTCGATGCTGCTCAATGGGGCAGCACAGCCTGCTTTTGCCGCTGCGGATGGTTTGATCGAGCCGAAACTGCATATTCATGCCGCCCCGAAAGGGTTGGTGCAGGTGGCGGTGACGCTGGATGCCTGCATGGGCAAGACCGATATGCGTATTCTCTCCACCCTGTTGGATGACAATATCAAGGCGACGATTTTCGTCACCGGTCGCTGGATCCGCTCCAATCCGCAGGCCGTTGCCGTGCTGAAGTCCAGGCCGGACCTGTTCGAAGTGGAAAACCACGGAGAAAACCACATCCCGGCGGTGGATTATCCGACCACCGTCTATGGCATCGCTGCCGCCGGATCGCCGGAAGCCGTTGCCAGGGAAGTGACCGGCGGCGCGGACGCCATGCGGGCCGCGGGATTTTCTCCGCCACGCTGGTACCGGGATGCTACGGCCAAGTATTCCCCCTCCGCTATCGCCGAGATCAAGGCGATGGGCTATCAGATTGGCGGCTTTTCCATCAATGGCGATTCCGGCTCACTGCTGGGTGCCAAACAGACCGAGCAGCAATTTGCCCGCGCCAAAAACGGTGACGTGCTGATCGCCCATATCAACCAGCCCACCCACGCCGCTGGTGAAGGCGTGGTGGCCGGTTTAAAGGCCCTGAAGGCAAGGGGCGTGGTGTTTGTGCATCTGAGCGAGGCGGGTCCGGTTGAGGCGGTCAAAGGCCCGCCGGTCAACTGACATTTATCCAGATATGGGCGGCACCGAATTCAAAGTCAGACCAATTCCCCAGGGATCGGTCAGTCGGTGGCCTTCCGCGCCCAGGGTCACCGGAATCTCCATCGCCTCCAGCGTCGCCAGTGCCTTTTGCAGCGCGTCCTTGTCGTTAAACGTCAAAGAATAATCGGCAAGCCCGGTCATTGCCGCGAGGCGAGGGCCAGCACCCCGGCTGTTCCAGATATTGGCGGCGACATGGTGGTGGTACTGGCCGGAGCCAAAGAAGCTGGCGCCGGGATAGGAGGCCATTTTCTTCAAACCCAGCACACCCTCATAAAACCGGTCTGCTTCCGGCACATTGCCGACCTGCAAATGCATATGGCCAATGCTTGAGCCCTCGGGCAGGCCGGTCCATGCCTCATCCGTGGCGCTGTCGTAAAGCGCTTGCAGGCTGAGGGGCAGGGTGGCCATGCTGATCATGCCATCGGATTGATAGGTCCATTCCTGCGGGTCGCGATCGCGGTAGATCTCGATGCCATTGCCTTCCGGGTCGGACAGGTAGATCGCCTCACTGACCAGATGATCCGAAGCGCCGTCCAACTGAACGCCGGAATGGGCGGCATGGCGCAGCCATTGCGCCAGTGCCTTGCGGCTCGGCAAAAGAAAAGCGGTGTGGAACAGCCCGGCTGCCGTGGGTGGCGCCATGGCCGCATCGCTCCTCGTGGTCAGCGTCAGCAGCGGCGTCGTGCCCACCCCCAACACCATGCCGCTGGCTGTGCTTTCCAGCACGGCGAGGCCAATGATATGCCGGTAGAAGCTGGAGACCATGGCCAGATCGCCAACCACCAGATGCGCCCGTCCGATATGGATCGGGCGGGTCAGGGCAAAGCTTGGGGAATGATGGGCATCCATGACGGCAGGTCCGATAGGTTGGCGCGAGGGCGCTTGGAACGTCTTGCTTCCTAGATACAGCCTGCCGGTCGTTTCATGTAGAGCGCATATACGCGAAAGATCGTTCGATAATGCTGAACAGTGTCTTTGTCATCGTTCAATCCTGGCGATTTCCAGGCTTGATCGGGATCAATGCGGGCGGAGATTGGCGCGCGCAGGTTGTTGTCGGCAAAGTCGTTCAGCAGCCGAGAGGAGAGGGCCATGTACAGAAAGATCGTCGTTCCCGTGGACATCGCGCAATGGGAAAAGGGCGACAAGATCCTGCGAAAGGCGCAGAGCCTGCTGGATGCTGGTGGCGAGATCGTGCTGCTGACCGTGGTCGAGCATCTGCCGTCCTATCTCGCCATCGATATTCCGCATGACATCATCGATGGGGCGGTGGAGGAAGGGCGCACCAAACTCGCCGCGCTGGCCGCTTCGGTTGGGCCTGGCGTGACAACGCAATTGCGGGTCGGCTCGCCCGCCCATGAGATTCTGGCGGTAGCAGTGGAGCAAAAGGCCGACTTGATCATTATCGCTTCGCATATCCCGGATTTTTCCAACTACCTGATCGGGGCGACTGCCGACCGCGTCGTGCGCCACGCCCGATGCGCGGTACTTGTCGACCGGTAATCGTATCCGGGAGGCGTTTCACATTTTGAGGAGATAAATCATGGACATGGATGGATATAGGCAGACGCTGCTCGGACGGCGGCTGGAACTCTCCAGCCGGTTAGGAAAAATTTCCGGTGACCTTTCGGAGCAGCGCAGCGCCGAAAGCGCCGAGCGCGCTATCGAATCGGAAAATGACGAAGTGTTGGAAAGCCTGGGGCAGGCGGGCGAAAACGAGCTGCGCGGCATCGAGGCGGCATTGGCCCGCATGGAGGCCGGTTCCTACGGACGCTGCGTGACCTGCGATGCGGCAATTGCACCCGAGCGGCTCGCCCTTTTGCCCGCCACGCCGTTTTGCCAGGATTGCGCCCCGGCCTGAACAGACGTGCAGACAGGCGCGGCCCGGCTATTGCAGCAGTGCCGCCACCGTGCCGCCCATCAGCAGCAGAAAGGCAATGACCCAGGAAATCAGCGCGCCGGGACCGCGCTTTTTGGCATCCGCATAATATTCAGCGGCATAGAGCACCCGTGCGCCTGTCCAGCACAGGCCTAGTAACCCGGCCAACTGGTCAGACAGGTAAAAGCCGAAGAGCCAGAGCGATGGCAGGAAGAACACCAATTGCTCGGCGGTGTTCTGTTGAACCCGGTAAATCCGCTCGAAATTCTCATCGCCTGTCATCTTCGGTGCCTTGACCCCAAATTGCTGGCGCGCCCGGGCGACCTTGATGAAGAACCAGTTATAGGCGATCAGCGCCATGAACGTGGCAAGGACTGTAAAGCGCATGGATGCTTCCTGTCAGGTGGGAGGACGGCAGTTTCACGGACGAAGCCGGGAACGGTCCGACAGCTTTATCCGCAAACGGTTTAAGCCCGGTTGATGACCGCTCCGGCGTGGATGTTCGGCGCAGATAGTCCAGGCCTTGAAACTGCAATGGTCGATCGAAGAGCGGCAATTGGCGGTCTTGCCAACACGATAGAGTTGACGCATCATGATCACTCCAGGTTGCGGTGTGTGGCCGTCATAGACATAAAATTGACCGGATCGTCAGGCTGATCAGGCTTATATGAAGACGATGAGACAGGCGACATTATCTGGCAATCATTCTCGATTATGCTGTCGGCAGATATTTTAATTTCTTGGGTTGATCATCACGATGGAAGAGTTCCGCTTCGGGCGACACTATGATTTTCACGAATTGCTGGCCGATGGCATTGTGCATGGTGTCGGCGTGGTGTTTGCGTTGGTCGGCGTAACCGCACTGATCTTCTATGCCACGGTGTTTACCAGCTTTGGCGAGATTGCCGCCAGCTGGATCTATGGTCTTGGCTTGGTGCTGGCGCTTGGCTGTTCCTTCACTTACAATATGTGGCCGCGCTCGACCTTCAAAAGCTATTTACGACGGCTGGATCATTCGGCGATTTTCGTGCTGATCGCTGCTACCTATACACCCTTTCTGGAACGCGGCGCCGATGAACCGGCCATTCTCTGTCTGTTGATCGGCATCTGGTTGACGGCGATAACAGGCATCTTCCTGAAATGCCGCTATCCTGGCCGCTACGACCGATTGGCCATCCTGCTGTATCTGGCCATGGGCTGGAGCGGTGTGCTGGCGCTGGAGCCGATTTCCGAACGGCTGCCACCTGTCACCATGGTGCTGATCTTCATCGGCGGCATTCTTTATTCCGCAGGGGTGATCTTTCACGTCTGGGAGCGGCTGCGGTTTCAAAATGCCATCTGGCACGGTTTCGTGGTGGCTGCGGCTGCCGTGCATTATTCCGCCGTGGTTACCGCCATCGGGTCTTGAAGCGGCGCGGTTGTATAGCCGAGAAAGTCAGAGTTGGCGATATCATGTTGGCCTCTCGGAGATCAGCGACTTTCGTAGCGCTTCGGTAATGCGCCAGTCCCTCAGCCGATACCTGAAAAGTCGATCAGTTTTTTCATGCTTATCTCGAGCTTCCTTGGCCCCTTTCGCTTGACGAGGCCGTTTTTTTCCAGCAGCGCAAACGTACGTGACACTGCTTCTACCGAGGTCCCAAGATAGTCCGCAATATCGTAGCGCAACATCGGAAGCGATAAGGTCGAGTTTTCACGGTCAAAATAGCGATCATGATCCGAACAATCTACTAGAAACGCAGCTAAGCGCTGTGGCAGCTCTAATTGTCCGATTGTGATGGTGTGTCGTTGTGCGGTCCGAATTTCGTGGACCGCCTTGACGAAGAAACCCTGCTGAATCCTCGGATGTTCCAGAAGGAATTTCTCGAGCTTACGGAACGGAAAGCGGTATACGGAGCAGGGTGTTACCGCCTCTGAGGAGTTAACGTACAGTCCCTTTTCCGCCAGACCAAAGATATCGCCTGGCCAGTAAAACGCCACGATCTGCCGTTGACCATCCTTCAGCGAGTGACAGGCCTGAACGACTCCCTCGATAAGCAAATAGAGGAAATCTGCGGGTTCACTTTGCGACAATATCTCTAATTTCGCCGTGCGATACTCTATGATTTCTCCCAGTCGCCCAAGTTCGTACTGTTCATCTGGGCTTAGGACGATATGTTCCGCGTTCTCATCTCGCTGCGGCGACCATACAGGCGTTGCTCTGATCTGGAGTGGCGGTCGGCTAGCGGGCGAAGAAAGGCTCATGTGTTACATTCTTGCAAGGAGGAAAATTAGAACTGATTTTTATCACTGTTTAGGAATGTCTAAAGAATAATTTTCGCTGGTACGACCCTGCATGATCGAACGATTCATTGTGGAAGCCAACACTAACCATTTCCGAAAAAAACCATTCCAAAGAGAATAACGCGAGTAGTTTCTTGACGTTTCTTTACATTTTCGGAAGAAGAGCGAAAATTTGCAAAATTTGATAACACATTGCGGAAAATCTCGACGCAAGATCGACCTTGCGCTGTGATATCAGCCTTTATCCGAGCTCAGATCCTTTACAACAGCGTCCGCCCATATCGCAAGGACGATGTTTACTCCGCAAAAGCGACATCAAGGCTTGGGATATTGTTTTTGGTTCAGTCAAATGACTGTCCTATCCAAAAAGTTGAATTTGATCCGTTCTTCCATTTCGAGTTGGGGTATTGACCAGTTGCGGAAAGGCCCTTGTCGGGAGCGCCATACGAGGGGTCATTGAAGACGACAAATCCTATTTCCGTGCACGGTTTTCTACGTTAGGACTGTGCGTATCCTATGTAAGTTTCAAGGCTTCTCATGACCACACAGCACGTCATCCGCGACGGCACCGAAGCGGATCTTGCCGCTATTGTCGAGATTTACAACCACGCCGTCGAGCATACGACCGCCATCTGGAACGAGGCGCTGATTGATGTCGACAATCGCCGTGCCTGGCTGGAACTGCGCCGGGCCAGAGGCTTTCCGGTCCTTGTCGCTGAGGTGGATGGTCGTGTTGCGGGCTATGCATCCTATGGCGATTGGCGGTCCTTCGATGGCTATCGCCATACGGTTGAGCACTCGGTCTATATCGACAAGGACCATCGTGGCGCAGGGCTTGGCAAGGCGCTGATGCTGGCGTTGATCGAGTGCGCCAAGGCCGGAAATGTGCATGTGATGATCGCCGCAATCGAGGCCGGAAACGTGGCCTCGATTGCCCTGCATGAAAAGCTCGGCTTCCGCCTGGTCGGCATCCACCGCGAGGTCGGCACCAAATTTGGACGTTGGCTGGATCTGGCGGCGATGGAACTGACGATTGCGCGTTGATTACTCGATCCTGGCCCGCACCATCTCACCGCGAATGGTAATGGCGGGGTGGGCGCCCGGCGTATTGGGCAGGGCGCTGTCGACATAGGAGGCGGTGGCCTCGACCAGATAGCTGATCGATGTGGGGGTGAGGAAGCGCAGGGTGGCGTCCATCATCCGGCCAGACAGCAGGATGGTTTCGTCCTTGCTGATGGTCTTGAAGAACGCCTGCACCCGCAGCGCCGCGCCTGAAACATCCAGCGTACTGGCATGGCCGTCCAGGGTGAAATCCCCAGCATCGGCCCGCACATTGACGGTGGAAAAATCGCCGTCAAGCCCGATGCGGGCGGCCTTCTGGCGGATCAGCACGGCAGATTGCGGACGCAGATTGGCCTTGAGCTTTATGGTGCAATCCGACCAGTCGAAATAGCGCGACAGATCGGCGACATCGACAACCAGAGTGTCGTTATCGATATGCATCCGGCCACTGTCCGCGCAGTCGCGGGCATGCCAGCCGGATTGCCAGAGCGAACCCCAGCCGTCGCGCTCGCCTGTGAGGGTGGCCGTCAGCGGCGTGTCTGGATCGGTGGTTACGGAAATCAGGCTGGCGGCGCCATCGACGCGCAGTTTGGAGATGGCGGACAGGTCAAGCGGCGCGCCAATCGGCACATCGTGCCGCCATAGCGCCATGGCCCGATCCATGGCGGCGATGCAAACAAGTCCTACGGCAATGCCAAGCACAATCACACGTTTTTTCATGAGGTTCACTCCAATGGGTTGCGATGCGCCAATCTTTGCCAAAGGAGGTCATGCTGCGACCTGAAACACGTTTCGGGTCGTCGCCGATCATGATCGGGGGTATAAGTGCCACTGAAATACATTACGCACCCGCTCAAAAATCCTTGTTCCATGATCTTTGTCCCATGATCTTCCTGCCGATTTCCTTTTTCGTCGCCCTGCTGCTTGTGACCCTGTTGATCCGTATGTTGCGGCAGGAGGACGCCCCGGCCTCCGCGAGGCCTTTCCTGCTGCTGCTGGCGGTGATGGCGGTCCAATCGGTTCTGGTCGGCTTGCGCTGGGGCTATGGCATGATGCTGGTCATGCCGGCCATGTCGGTTCTCGGAACGGTCATCCCGCCTTTGAGCTTTCTGGCCTTTCGCAGCCTGACCTCGAGCCGTGCGGATCGGCAGGATCGTGGTTTCTCGCATATTGATTGGCTGCATGCCCTGCCGGCTGTCATCGTGCTGGTGCTGAACGGCGTCGGCGGTGGGCCAATCGATGCCATCATCATCCTCACCTTCCTGGCCTATGGACTGGCGCTGCTCTGGCTGGCGCGGCTGGGGCCGGATGGGCTGACGGCCTCGCGTCTGGACGGGGCGCTTCGGTCCTACCGTGCCCTGCAATGCATGGCAGCGTCGCTGCTGGCCTCAGCGGCTGCCGATGTCGTCATCAGCCTCGACTTTGCCTTTGGCGGTGGCCGTCATGCGGCAACTATTGTTTCGGCTTTCATGACCATGATCCTTCTGGCGCTTGGCTTTGCTGCATCACTGGCCGAAAGTGGCGCTTCTTCAGATGAGGGAGACCCTTCAGTTGACAATGGGCGCGAAGAGGAGCGAGCAGGCGACGCTAGCGACAAGCCGGTGCCGAGACCCGCGAGCGAGGAGGACGCGCGGATTGCCAGCGCGCTGGCGGCGATGATGGTGGAAAAACAGCTCTACAAGGATGTGGACCTCAACCTTGGCCGGTTGGCGCGTCGCCTGGGCCTTCCCGCCAGATCCGTGTCGAATGCCGTCAACCGGGTGCATGGCATGAGTGTTTCGCAGTATGTCAATAATCACCGCGTAACAGAGGCCTGCCAACTGCTGCGACAGAGCGATGAGCCGATTACCAGCATCGTCTTTGAGGCCGGTTTTATGACCAAGTCCAATTTCAATCGAGAGTTTCTGCGGGTCACGGGACAAAGTCCCAGTGCCTGGCGACGGCAGGAGACGATTGCATAAGCGTGTGGATAGTCGCGCTAGAGTTTGTCAGGGAAAAGTGGAAACCGGTTTTCTCGAAAAGACAAACGAAAACAAAAGAATCGAGTGTCTGTCTGGTTCAATCTGAACCTGACAGACTCTAGGCAAGCCAACCAAAGGCTATTTGCCGGGATTGGGCTGACATCAGCAATCATAAGCAAAATTCCGCAAGCCTTATGAGGCCCACGGAATTGAGGTCTGACTATTGAATGGCATGAATACCAATTCGAAGATGCTCACGCATCTTCGAGACTTGGTATTACTTGGCGCGGCGGCGGCGCTGGCCCAGGCCCATTTCCTTGGCGAGGCGCGAGCGGGCTTCCGCATAGGCGGGCGCAACCATCGGGTAATCGACGGGAAGGTCCCATTTCTCGCGATATTCTTCCGGGCTCAAGGTGTGATGGGTCATCAAGTGACGCTTCAGCGACTTGAACGAGCCACCACATTCCAGGCAGATGATCTGGTCGCCCTGAATCGACTTGCGAACGGCAACGGCAGGCTTCTGCTTTTCGACCACGGATACCACTGGCACCGGTGAGGATGTATTGGACAATGCAGTATGCACATCCGAAATCAGGTGGCTGATGTCCCCGATTGGTACAACATGGTTGCTGACATACGCTGCAACGATATCTGCCGTCAGTTCGACCAGAAGATCGTTTCCTGACGATCCAAATGCCGTTTCACTCATTTTTTTCTCCTGTCATATGTCTGCCTGACGGTTCGTTTGCCACCCACCGCCGACACTGAATTCAAACCAGTTCGACTGGTTTGCGTGATACCCCCACATAAAATCCACTGCCAGCCAGCCAGGATGGCAGTGTTATATTAGATATTTACGCCATTAACCCAAAACTAGTCTCCAAATTCATTGTCCGCCTTTGGTCTACAACCCGGGCGGTTGTATCGGCTAAATACATGCTGCTTTTGAACTAGATCGAAATTGAAAACGGTTCAGTGATCCAAATAGTCCTTTTAATGAATTATCAACATCGGGAAAAATGTCCAGTTCCTATTTATCCTAATTCTTGTGCGTGAAAGAATGTAGATCAGATCAAATATGAATGGCACTCTGCTCTTATGATACTTTTAGAACGGTCTCATTCATAATTTGTTAACTAAGTCCTTCTTGCCGTTGCCAATACCGTTGCTCATTTCATCGAGTACGGTCGCCTGGGCCAGAGGGTATCCGACATGCCGCGCAGCTTTAGCCAGCAGATGGGCAGAGACCGGCGCTGTCAGTACAAAGAAGAAAAACCCGCAAAAGGCCCGTGCAAAAACCGACAAATCTGCGGAATTGACGCCAATTGCCAGTAACAGCAGGCCCGATCCCACCGTTCCGGCCTTGGAGGCTGCATGCATGCGGGTGAACAGGTCCGGCAAGCGGTTAAGACCGATTGCAGCAATCACCGCAAAAAAAGAACCGCCCAGAATCAATATAGATGTTAAAATCGCAGCCGCCATTTCCATTAATCTGTTTCCTTTTGGGACATGTGCTTATTTGTACCACTCCGCTTGCGCCTGCGCTCCATTCGAGACTTTTCCACAGCTAATTGTTCGGCTGCCGCCCGAATTGCCGGCTCGGTTTCCGGTGTTTCGCCAATCACGCCGCGCACAAGGATGAATCGCGCAAAAGCAATGGTTGTCAGAAACCCGACCAGGCCGAGTGAAATGGCAATATCCATGTAGAGCACATAGCCCGACTTGATCGCGAAGACGGCAATAAAGCCGATGACGATGCCGACCAGCATGTCCAGCGCGATCACCCGGTCGGGCAGGGTCGGGCCACGCATCACCCGATAGACGGTCAGGAAAAAGGCGATGGCCAGCAACAGCAGCCCGCCATTGCAGGCATGATGGACGAGGAGTTGCGCGGCTGTCATATCGGGATGGGTCATTGGAACGCCTCGCGGATCTTACGCTCGAATCCCTCGGCAATGTCGCGCCGGGCCGCATCCGGATCGCTGCAATCCAGTGCGTGGACATAGAGGATCTTTCGGTCCTCAGATACATCCACCGATAGGGTGCCGGGCGTCAGCGTGATGAGATTGGCCAGAAGAGTGATTTCGAAATCGCGCTCGACGCTGAGCGGAAAGGCAAAAATGCCGGGCTTGATATCGAGCCCTGGCGACAGGACCATGATCGTTACCTTCCAGGCGGATTTGGCCAGCTCGCTGAGAAACAGCAGCAGCAGGGACAGGATGCGCCACGTTCTGTTGAGATAGGAGACGCCGCCGATCTGCTCGCGCAGCAACCCGACCACCGCCAGCGACAGGATGAGACCAAACAGAAGATTATGCAGGCTGGCGCTGCCGGTGACCGCCACCCAGATGATGGCCATCAGCAGGTTGAGGATCAACAGCCTCATGGGCGTGCCTCCGTGGGAAAGACCGAGGTGATATAGGCCGATGGATCGACAAGCCCGACTGCGGCGTCCTGCGAGAGTGCAATCAGCTTTTCAGGAAACAGCCCGAACCAGACGATGAAACCGGCCAGCAGCACGATCGGGGCAAGGGCTGAGAGCGTTGGCGCGGTAAGGATCTCTGGTCCGGCCTGGTTGGTGTTCCCCTCTGATTCGCCCTTGGCTGGCTGGGTGCGCCAGAAGGCCAGCAGGAAGACCCGGGCCAGCGCAATCGTGGTCAGGAAGCCGGACAACAGGATTGCGCCAGCCATCCACCAGGCGCCGATATCCAGTGCAGCCTTCAGCAGCATGACCTTTGGCCAGAAGCCGGAAAATGGCGGCAGGCCGCTTGCGGCGAAAAACAGCGCCAGCGCCAGGAAGGAAAAGCCCGGTGCTGCCCGGTAAAGGCCAGACATGTCCTGTAATGCAAAACTGCCAGTCATCCGCCCGGCCTGGCCTACCACCAGATACAACGCCGCCATCAGCATGATCGAGTGCATGGCGTAGAATATTGTCGCGCTGATGCCTTGCACCGCGCCAATGGCGATGCCGGCCAGCATGATGCCGATGCCGGAAATGACGATAAAGCCCATCAGCCGGCGGATGTCAGACTGGCCGAGGGCACCTACGGCACCCAGAATCATGGTGGCGGCGGCAATCACCCCCAGCACCAGGCTCAGCGCCTCGCGCTCAATCGGAAACAGCATCACCACGACCCGCAGCAGGCTGTAAATGCCGACCTTGGTCAGCAGGGCGGCAAACAGCGCCGACACCACGATGCGCGGCGTGTGATAGGAGGCAGGCAACCAGAAATTCAGCGGAAAGGCAGCGGCTTTCATGGCAAAGGCCAGGGCAAACAGCGTGGTCAGCGTCATCAGCGGGGCGGTATCGCGCAAACCATCGGCCTTGCGGGCGATATCGGCCATGTTGAGCGTGCCGAAACTGGCATAGAGAAAGCCGATGGTGATCAGAAACAGCGTGGTGGCGATCAGGTTGAGCACCGCATATTTCAGCGCCCCATCGATCTGTTCACGCTCGGAACCGAGGATCAGCATGCCGAAAGACGAGATCAGCAGCACTTCGAACCAGACATAGAGGTTGAAGATATCGCCGGTCAGAAAGGCACCGGAAACCCCGGCCATCAGCACCAGAAGAAACGGATAGAAACCATAGCGGCGACCGGAGGTATTGATATCCGTCAGCCCATAGACGCCGCAGGCCAAGGCGACGATGGCAGACGTCAGGGCAAACAGCGCCCCGACGATATCGACAGTGAAGGCAATGCCGAAGGGCGGCATCCAGCGGCCCATCATCACCGTCAGCGGGCCATCCTTGATGACCTTTACCAGCAGCGCCAGATCGATCAGCACCAGCAGGACCAGGGTGGGAAGGGCAATCATCGGCTGAAGGCGGGTGCGATCACGCAGCATCAAGGCCACGGCCCCACCGGCCAGACACAGGGCCACCGGCAGGATGGGCAGCCACTGCGCAAACGTGGTCGGCGCCTGCACATAAGCGGCTTTGAGAGCGGCGTCGAGAGCCTCGGCAGTGATGGTTGAAGCGGCCATGCGGTTATTCTGGTCTTTCAGTTCAGAGCATTGGTGTTGCCGGAAAATCCTCAGTAATCAAGCGGCGGCAAGGGCGGATTTTTCGGTTCGGCCAACCGCATGTCGTCGGTATCGTCGGTGTCGAGGTCCTGGTAGGCGCGGTAGGACAGCACCAGCAGGAAAGCGAAGAACGAGAAGGAAATCACGATGGCCGTCAGGATCAGCGCCTGCGGTAGCGGATTGGCGGCGGCCATGCTCAGGACGTCCTCACCCTTCATCATGATTGGCGGCACTTCGCGGGTCAGCCGCCCGGCGGTGAACAGGCCGAGATTGACGGCATTGCCGAGCAATACGATGCCGAGCAGCACCCGCACGATATGGCGTGACATGATCAGGTAGAAGGCGGTCGTGGCAAACAGCCCGACCAGCAGGGAAAAAATCGCTTCCATCAGTCATTCTCCCTTTCGCCCAGCGCCAGCGCAATCGAGGTGATCGCCCCGACCACCACCAGATAGACGCCGATATCGAAGCTGGTGACGGTGGCGACCGGCACATCGACGCCGAAGATATGCGGGGTGATCCAAAGCCCGGTCATGAACGGCACACCGGCAAAGGCCGAGACGAAGCCGGACAGGCAGGCCATCAGCAGGCCGAAACCCGCCACCGACAGCGGATGCACGTAAAGGGCGCGGCGCACCGCCTGCACGCCGAAGGCCATGGCGTAGATGGCAAAGCCGGAGGCGGCAATCAGCCCGCCGATAAAGCCGCCGCCCGGCTCGTTATGACCGCGCAGCAATACGAAAACCGAAAACAGCAGCATCAGCGCAGTAACGACGGGAGCAACGGTGCGAAAGATCAAACTGTTCATGAGCGCTCTCCCACCTCATGGCTTTCATGCCCCACCCCGGACGGCGAAGCCGTTGGCTTGGGCGCGCGCAGCCGGATCAGCGCCAGAATGGCAAGCCCGGTGATCATCACCACGGCAATTTCGCCCATGGTATCGACGCCGCGGAAGTCGACGATGATAACGTTCACCACATTGGCCCCATGGGCGATGACTTTGGAATAGCTGTTGAAGAATTCCGTCAGGGTCGGGTCGAAGGGGATTTGCGTCACCTTCAGCAGCATCAGCGTCAGGCCGGTCCCGGCGGCAAGCGCCACCGTGCCGTCCAGCAGGATCTGGGGTAGGGGCCGATGATCGGCGGGATGCAGTTTCAGCCGCGTCATCACCAGCGCCAGGATCACCACCGATAGCGTCTCGATCATGAACTGGGTAAAGGACAGGTCCGGCGCGCCAAACAGCAGGAAGATCACCGAGATCGCAAAGCCCTGGATGCCGAGCGCGACGATGGCGTCCAGCCTGTTGGCAGCCCGCAATACGCCGTAAAGACCGGCCACCGCGATCAGCAGGAAAGCAGCTTCATGCAGCTCGATCCGCTCCGGCAGCACCGGCCAGGACGGCGCCTCGCCAAACAGCATCATCGGCACAAGGAAAGCTGCGGCAATGGCAATCAGCGTCACCGTGACATAGACATCCAGCCGCCCGCCATGAAGAATATTGGTGACGCGGAAGCAGAGCCGCACCAATCCGGCCATCAGGCAGTCGAAGCCCTGGTCGGGGCCGGGACCGAGCGTCTCCAGGAGTTTTGCCACCAGACGGCGCAGCCTGTCGAGCAGCATGAACAGCACCAGGCCGATGGCGATGGTCAAAAGCGACAGGGCAAGCGGCACGCCGATATGCGGGATAAGGCCGATGGAGACCGTCACCGTCCTGCCGGTGACAGCGCTAACCATTGGCGATGAAATCGCCTGGTGAAACAGCCCGGAAAATACCGCGGCACCCAGTCCGACCAAGGCCAGCACCAACGGCCCCAGCCACAGTAGAGCCGGGCCGTCATGGGCGGGTTTCGGGCTGGTCGCAGCGCGCCCCAGAAACGGTTTGAAGGCCAGCGCCAACCCGACGACCATCATCAGCGCATTGCCGATCACGGCGATGGCGGTAAACAGCAGGGCGCGAAGATTGCCGCCTGCCAGCGCCTCATAGATTTCTTCCTTGGCGAGAAAGCCGAACAGCGGCGGCAGTCCGGCCATGGACAGCCCGGCCAGCAGCGCTGTGGCAAAAGTAATCGGCATGGCCCGTGCCAGCCCGCCAAGTCTGGTCAGGTCGCGGCTGCCCGCTTCGTGGTCGAGAACACCGGCCACCATGAACAGCGCGCCTTTAAATAGCGAATGGGCGACCAGATAAAGCACGGCGGCCGACAGCGCGTGCGGTGAGCCGAAGCCGGTCAGCATCACCATCAACCCGAGCGAGGCGACTGTGGTATAGGCCAGCATCAGCTTCAGATCGGTCTGGCGCACGGCGATCACGGAACCGACGAGCAGCGTGATGCCGCCAAAAAACGGCAGCAATATTTCCCAGGCGGGTGTGGAGCCCAGTACCGGCTGCAAGCGCATCAGCAGGTAGATCCCGGCTTTGACCATGGTGGCCGAATGCAGATAGGCCGAGACGGGTGTCGGCGCTTGCATGGCGTTGGGCAGCCAGACATGGAAGGGAAATTGCGCCGATTTGGTAAAAGCCCCACCCAGAACCAGCAGCAGGATCGCCAGATAGAAGGGGCTGGCGGTGACCATATTGTTGCTATGCATCAGCATCGACAATTGCGTGACGCCGGACACGTTCCACAGCAGGATCAAACCGGCCAGCAGCAAAAGGCCGCCGCCGCCGGTGATCACCAGCGCTTGCAGCGCGGCACGGCGCGCAGCCGGGCGTTCATGGTCGAAACCGATCAGCAGGAAGGAGGTGATCGAGGTCAGTTCCCAATAGATGAACAGCATCAGGAAACTGTCTGACATCACCACGCCCAGCATGGCGCCCATGAACAACAGCAGGAAGGACAGAAACCGGCCCTGCTGCGGATGGCCCTTCATATAGCCGCCGGCATAGAGCACGATCAGCGTGCCGATACCGGTAATCAGCAGCGCAAAGGTCAGGGACAATCCGTCGAGAAACCAGGAAAAGCTGACATTGTAGCTCGGCACCCAGGCATAGCCGCCCGTCACTTCCTCGCCGCGGGAGATTTCCGGCAGGAAGCCGAGGAAATGCACGAAGGATAATAGCGGCAGAAGCGCCAGAACCCACGCCGCCCGGCTTCCAAGCCGCCGTACCAGCCAGGGCGCCAGACAGGCACCCAGAAATGGCAGGACCAAAGCCAGCAGCGTCATACCGGCGGCATCAGCGATCATTTCGTCTCCTGTTGTCTGCGACCGACGAGCAGCCTCCCGGTTTGTGCGGCGCTGATTCTGTCCTGATTTGGCCGGTTTCTGCCTGATTTGGCGGTTGCTTGGCGAATATAAGGATTTCAGCCGGAACGACCACCCCAAATCGGTGTCGTCAGCCTTCTACCCGGTCTGGAGGGTGTTCACGCATTCTTGGCGTGAAGACCTTGCAAAACGTTCCCATTCAATTGAGGCTCGAGATATTCACAAATACGACAGGATGAACCATCGTTGGAAAAGCTGGCGACACGTACTGTGGTTTGGCTCGCCCTTGTCTGATTGTCGCCTGTCTGATCGTCGCCTGTCTGACTTGGTCGTCCGACTTGCAGCACCGGGACAAAACACTATCTATAGGGTCAACTCCGAACAGGATAGCGAAACGAGGAGGTCTCATGAGCGAGGACAGCATCGACAGCCGTGAAAAGCCCGCAGCAGCGCGCAGCGAGGCCGAATGGCGCGAACAATTGACGCCGGATCAGTATCGAATCCTGCGCGAACACGGCACGGAACGGGCCTTTACCGGTCCTTACTGGGATAATTTCGAGCCAGGCCTTTACCGTTGTGCCGGGTGCGACACGCCGCTGTTTTACTCCGATACCAAATTCGATGCCGGTTGCGGCTGGCCGAGCTATTTCGAGCCAGTCACGCCTGACGCCGTCACCGAACATCGCGATACGGCGTTTGGCATGATGCGCACCGAAATCCGCTGCGCCACCTGCGGCGGCCATCTCGGCCATGTGTTTCCTGATGGCCCCAAGCCGACCGGCCTGCGCTATTGCATCAATGGTCATTCCATGGTGTTCGAGCAAAAGCCCTGAGACAATCCGTTGCGACATGAATTTCACGTTGCAAAGGTGCATTGCGTTCGAGCAAAAGCGCCTATGCAAGATACCGATGTTTGATCGTGCCGCGTATCAACAGGATGCGCGGCACGTTTGTATATTGCACTTGTTTCCATAAAATCCCCCTGAATTAGCTGGGTAAAACTCACGGTTCTGTGGAAAATAATCCTGAACACGCCTGTGGGTTTCAATAAAAATAATAATGAAAACAAAGGATATAATTTTGGAGGTGTGAAAATACGTTCACAGGGATTGCGAGTATTGATATGAATAAAATCCTATAAAGGGAGACGTTATCATGTCAGCAATGCCGCTTGAACATCCTGTCCCGGTCAAAGCCTCCAGCCGGGTTCTGTGCCATTCCGTTGCCAGGGTTACGGAGGAAATATTTGTGGTTTTTCAGAGCCCGGGTCTCGTAAATGCCGGGCGGCGGCGTCAGCGCTGCCATATCCGACAGATCGCCATGTATCTCTGCCATGTGGTGCTGAGCCTGCCACAACAGGAAATCGCCCGCGCTTTCGGCTATGACCGAAGCACAGTGTCCTATGCCTGCCATGTCATCGAGGACCGGCGCGAAAATGCCGCCCTCGACCAGTTTCTCGGCGTTTTGGAACGGGTCGTCGCGGTGCTGTCGACGGTGGCCAAGGATGGGCGCGATGCGTAAGCCCACAGCGCATTCAACGCAAAATCAAGCACAGCAAAATCGGGCACCGCAAAATCCGGCATCGGCCATCAAGCCTCTGCTGCGGCTGTTGCGGCTGGCAAGCCGGGGTGTGTTGCTGGAGCCAGCCGGGCCCGGCGAAACCGCGCTGCTGCGACCCCAAGATGGCGTGCTGCTGGGCCGCATACCCGACGTGCTGTTGCAAAAGACGCTGGCGGACGGCCTGGTCCGGCGCAAAGGCAATAGGCTGGCCGCGACCGGCGAGGCGGAAAGCTTCCTGAAGCGGGCCATGGCAGAGCGCGAAGACGAGATCTTTGCAGGCCAGCATGGGGAGAGGGCGACCGAGACCCTTGTGGAGCCGGATGGCAGCCGCTCCACCGTCCGGCGCAATCTTGATGACCAGCCTTTTTCGACGGTGGCCCGGCTGCGGGACCGGACTGGCAAGCCCTATCTGCCACCGGAAGCGGTTGCCGCCGGGGAGCGGCTGGCAGCGGATTTCGAGCGCGGTCATTTACAGCCACGCATCACCGCATCCTTTGAGCCGCGCCTGGCGCAGAAACAGAAAGGCGCCCGGCCATCCGGGCCGGATCTGACCGACAGCGCGCTTGCCGCACGGCTGCGGGTCGGTGAGGCACTGACGGCTTTAGGGCCGGAGTTGTCAGGCGTCGCTCTGGATATCTGCTGTTTTGCCAAGGGTCTTGAAGCCGTGGAGCGGGAGCGGCAATGGCCGGCCCGCTCGGCCAAACTGATGTTGCGGACAGCACTTCTGGCGCTGGCCCGTCACTATACACCGCCACCGGCAAGGACAACGTCCGGCCTTCGCCATTGGGGGGAAAGCGATTATCGTCCGCCTATCTCAAGGCCTTAAACACTTGAGATAGCCGGAATTTGTTCAAAGCCAGGATGCCTCAACATCTGCAAGGCTTATTAAGCGGCTCCGCCGCTGGGCTTATTAAGCGGCTCCGCCGCCGGGCAGATCGAGTTGATTGATGAACTGATCGGCAAAGTAGCTGAGGTTGCCATCATAGTTCTTCAACTGGGCCAGCAGGTCTTCATCCGACATGTCGGTATCGCTGTCATCGCTGCTGTCGGTGGATGACGATGCGGTGGCGCTATCGGTGTCCTCTGTCGAGGACGTGGAGGTCTGCGTCGAGCTAGCGCCCGTCGAAGCGCCGGCGGACGGCACTGCGAACACCTGCGACAGGAGATCGTCTTCAACAGTGGCGGCATCCGTGCCCGATGCGCTGGCTGTGGTCGATTGCGACTCAGTGCTTGTCGATGTCGATGAACCGGCGGTGACCTCTTCGTCTTTTTCCTCGTCCGAGCTGGTGCTGCTGGCAGCTGTTGCCGAGGTCAGCTGGGACAGCCAAGCCTCGAACGACGCGGACGGATCGGTCGACACGCTGCCGCTTGTGTCGCTCTCATCCGTCTCCTCGGTGCTATCGCTACCGAAGAGCGCGTTGAGCAGTGTATCATCGCTACTGCTGCCGCTGCTGCCGCCCGACAGAGAATCGAACAGACCACCGCTGCCGCTGCTGGATTTTTGCTTTGATGAACTCGATGTATAGGTAGATTGCGATGCATTGCTGCTAGAAACTTGCATGGACCTCTCTCCGTGTGCGACCGTGCCATTCTGCGTCTGTCCTGAAACCGGGTCTGGTCGATGGCCGGTTACGCAACCACTGAAAATGCGACCGCCTCACTTTGGCCGGAGATAATTGCCGGCGCTGGGCGCATGATCGGTGAAGATATGATCAGTAAAGACTGGGAACGCCTGCTGCAAAAAGCCGTATCCTGGACCGGTGGCATTCCAAAATGCAGCGCAGCGGGCGTTAGCCCCGTCGCATTCATGACGGCGTCATGCCGTGCAAGTGAATAGCTATAACTTATAACCTGTTGCCTTGCGCCAAGCTGATCATTCGCATCTCTGCGTTGAGAAAATCTGCCCTGATTTAGAGCTTTTCTTAGAAGGAGCGGAAGCCGATTTTCGATGACATACAATCGAAAACAAGAATAGCTAGAGTCTGTCTGGTTCAATATGAACCTGACAGACTCTAGCGTCGCGCGTTGGGCACCCTCTCACCCTGCCTCCGCTTTGCTTAGGAGCGACCTTTTCCTTCCGGGCTTCGTCGCTCTGGCGCGACCGACCCTTGATACGGGCCCTGTCCGACATGTTTGAGTTCGCCGTTTGTTGCCGAAGTTTAATCCTTGCGCTGATTGACACCCTTCGATCCCTCAGATTATCGGTACTTAAGAGCATTTATAAATTTACCGTCGCCCAGAACCGGATTTACATTTTTTAACGTTTTGGAAGAATTGGATAAAATCAGGTTGATGCGTTTTGGCCGGAGACAGAAATTCCAGCGGTTCACACTGCTGAAGGAAGGATCATAGTGTCGCGTAAACTGTTCGCAGTCGTTGTCATCGTCGTTCTGGTGCTTGCCGCCGTTGGCTTCACTCTGTTCAAGCGTTCCGAGGCCAATCCGACCGATGGGCTGCTGCTGGCGGCGGTCAAACGGGGAGATGTGGAAGAGACGGTGCTTGCCACGGGCATCTTCAAGCCGTCCCGGCTGGTTGCTGTCGGTGCCCAGGTGTCCGGCCGTATCACGGCCCTGCATGTGAAAGTTGGCGACACCATCAAGAAGGACAGCCTGGTCGCCGAGATCGATTCGGTCACCCAGGTCAACGACCTGCGTACCTCGAAAGCCTCGTTGGCCGATATCAAGGCCCAGAAGGAAGAGGCCGAGGCGACCTTGGTCAGCGCCGAACTGGCATTGGTGCGCCAGCAGAATCTGAGGGTCAGCAATTCCGGCACCCAGGCCGATCTTGAAAGCGCGGTTGCCACCCGCGACAAGACCAAGGCGCAGATCGACAGCCTTCAGGCGCAGATCGTCAAGGCTGAAGTCGCCGTGGAAACCTCCGAGGCCGATCTCGGTTATACCCGCATCACCGCGCCCATGGATGGAACGGTTCTGGCCGTGGTCAACCAGCAGGGCCAAACCGTCAATGCCACACAATCGGCGCCCACCATCGTTATCCTGGGCGATCTGAACCAGATGATCGTGCGGGCGGAAATCTCCGAGGCCGATGTGGTCAATGTCAGGCCGGGGCAGGCAGTCTATTTCAACATTCTCGGCCAGCCTTCCGTCCGCAACGAGTCGGTGCTGAAATCCATAGAGCCCGCGCCGGAATCGATCACCAGTGATAGCAGCGTCTCGACCTCGTCCAGTTCCAGCTCGTCCAGCAGTTCCTCCAGCACATCGTCCTCGGCCATCTATTATAACGGCATCCTAGACGTCGATAATTCTGATGGGCGGTTCCGCACTTATATGACGGCGGAAGTGCATGTCGTGCTTGGCGCGGCGAAGAATGTGCTGACGGTGCCGGCCTCGGCACTCGGCTCCGGCGTCAAGACCGGCAAGGCCAGCCTGCGGGTCGTGGGCGCCGATAATACGATTGTCACTCGACCGGTGGAAATCGGCCTGAATGACGGGGTCAATGCCGAGGTGAAATCGGGTTTGAACGAAGGGGAGAAGATCGTCATCGGCCAGGCCGATCCTTCCGCCAGATCGGCACCTGGGGGCTTTGGGCCGCCGCCCGGGGGGATGTGATTCATGGCCCTGCTTGAGCTGAAGAATCTCACCCGCGTCTATCGCTCCGGGGAGGAGGATGTCGCCGTCCTCAAGAGTGTTAATCTCAGCATTAATCGCGGCGAAATGGTCTCGATCATCGGGCCATCAGGGTCGGGAAAATCGACGCTGATGAATATTCTCGGCCTGCTCGACCGGCCGAGTAGCGGCACGTATGAGATCGATGGCAAGCGTACCGACCAGTTGGACAGCGACGCGCTGTCGGCGCTTCGGCGTGAGCATTTCGGCTTCATCTTCCAGCGCTATAACCTGCTCTCGGATCTGACGGCGCTTGGCAATGTGGAAGTGCCAGCGATCTATGCCGGGATTTCGCCTTCGGACCGCCGCAGCCGGGCGACCAAAATCCTGCAAAGGCTGGGCATGGGCGAACGGCTGCGTCACCGGCCGGGCCAATTGTCCGGCGGTCAGCAGCAGCGTGTGTCCATCGCCCGCGCCCTGATCAATGGCGGCGAGGTGATCCTGGCCGATGAACCGACCGGCGCGCTCGACAAGCATAGCGGCGAGGAAGTGCTGCGCATTCTCGACGAATTGCATGCCGAAGGACGCACCATCATCATCGTCACCCACGATCCGGGCGTTGCTGCGCGCGCGGAACGCGTGATCGAGATTGCCGATGGCGAGATCATCGCCGACCGCCGCCAGGATAAGCCGGTGCTGGTGCGTGAAAACACCCTGCCATCCACGGCCAAGCCGCATCGTTTCCCCGGTCTCGACCGGCTGGGCGAAGCCTTCATGATGGCGGTCAGGGCGTTGGCCTCGCATCGGCTGCGCACTTTCCTGACCATGCTGGGGATTATCATCGGCATCGCCTCGGTGGTGTCAGTGGTGGCGCTTGGGGCTGGCACCCAGCAGAAAGTGCTCTCCAACATCAACGGGCTCGGCACCAATACGCTGGAGATTTTCCCCGGCAAAGGGTTTGGAGATACCCGTTCAGGAAAGATCACCACGCTGAAGGTCGGAGATGCCGATGCGCTGGCCCGGCTCTCCTATGTTTCTGCCGTAACCCCGACCGTTTCTACCTCAGGCACGGTGCGCTATGGCGCCACCGTCGCCAATGTGCTGGTCAACGGCGTCGGCGATCAGTATTTCACCGCCAAGGGTTCCAAGCTGCTGGCCGGGCGGCTGTTCGACCATGCAAGTGTCGTTGCCATGACCCAGGAGGCGGTGATCGACCAGAATGCCGCAAAGGCGCTGTTTGGCGACGATCCGGCCAGGGCGCTTGGCCATACGGTGTTCCTGACCGATGTGCCGGTGCGGATCGTTGGCGTCATCGAGGCCCAGCAAGGCGGCTTCGGTTCGAACTCCAATCTACAGGCCTATCTGCCCTATAGCAGTGTCCAGGCCCGGTTCCTTGGCGATCTGTCGCTGCGCAGCATCACCGTCAGGTTGGACGACAGCGTCGATAGTTCGGTGGCCGAAAGCGCCGTTACCACCTTTCTCGCTGGCCGCCATGGCGAACAAGACTTCTTCATCCTCAACACCGACGACATCCGCAAGACCATTGTCAGCACTGCTCAGACCCTGACGTTGCTGGTGGCGGCGATTGCGGTGATTTCGCTGATCGTTGGCGGTATCGGGGTGATGAATATCATGCTGGTTTCGGTGTCCGAACGGGTTAGCGAGATCGGCGTGCGCATGGCGGTCGGCGCGCGCCGCCAGGATATTCTCCAGCAATTCCTGATCGAGGCGGTATTGGTCTGCCTGATCGGCGGCGGCCTCGGTCTTGGTTTTGCGCTGTCGATCGGCTTTCTCTTTAGCCTGCTGGTCAAGGATTTCCAACTGGTCTATTCCACCACCTCCATGGTGGCAGCCTTCAGCTGCTCGTGCCTGATCGGCCTCGTTTTCGGCTTCATGCCCGCCCGCAATGCCTCAAGACTCGATCCGGTGGCGGCACTGTCAAAGGATTGAGAAAACGGATTGAGAAGGCGGGGCAAAAGAAAAGCCCCGCCTTCTTGCCGGACCGGCTGGCGGGCCGTCCTGCTACTCTTCTCCTTACGCTCTGGGCCTCACGCTCCGGGAATGTAGGGAACGAGCAGTTTCGAGCCGTAGTCTCCACCGAAGTGGATGATATGGCGGCCCTTGTTGAGGGTCGGAATAGGCGGCAATTGCGGGAATTCCGGCCTGATTAGCAGATCGGTTCCGGTAATTACCAGTTCCAGTGTTTCGCCCGGTTGCCAGCGGATGCCGTAAGGCCAGAAGCCGATTTCGACGGGCACGATCTCCCCCGGTTTCAGCTTGACCGGGCTATCATAAGGCAGGAACGGCTCAAGTTCGGTCGAACGTTCGGGGTCCGTGGCTCGTAGCGAGACGCGCAGGCGGCCATTGGGGCCGACATGGGTGCGGTCCGTCACCACGTGGCATTCCTGCACCTTTCCGTTGCTGTCGCGCTTCCTGACGAAGGCAAACAGGTCCATGTCGTCATTGCCCTCCGCTTCCACCCAGAGCTTCAGGTTGAAGAAACCGGTGAGCTCGGTCAGTTCGTCGAAGGTGATGGAGAAGGCCACGCCTTCCTTGTCCGCGACATCGTAGGAAAGGCTGGCGGCCTCAGCCTGGCTTTCGTGGGTCAAAACAGGTTTGCCGTCCTTCAGCCCAAGGTGAAGCGCTTTCGTCACTTGGCGTTTGAGCGGGAAGGCGACCTCGCTGCGGTTGACGGTATCGCGGTTGCCCGGGTCCATCACAGACAGGCGGACGCGCGGCGTGGCCTCCCAGCCATTATCGATATCTTTCAGGTAGCGATCAAAAAAGCGGCGCAGATCATCAACATTCTCAGGGTTGAAATAATCGGTCCATTCATGGGTATTGTTCACCCGCAGCCATTTTTCCGTCGATGAAATGGATGACCAGCCACGAAATGTGCCGCCCGTATGCAGAAGATTGGTCCAGGAAGCCACGACATAGGCGGGAACACCAATGTTTTCGAGGCCAGAGATCTTGGTTTTCCAATAGTCGTCGAGGAGCGGATGGGTGGCCGTCATGGCGGGAATGTCTTCCACCAGACCGTGACCGCACAGCCGTCCGAATATGCCTTCCGAGAAGATGAATTCCGGAATCCCGCCACGGCAGGCCGTATCGCGGTAGATATCGGATGCCCCCTCCCAGGGGGCAATGGCGGCCAGATGCGGGGGGCGCATGGCGGCGACAAACCATTGCGACATCGCCAGCATGGAATTGCCGGTCAGGCCAATCTTACCGTTGGACCAGGATTGCTGCCCAGCCCATTCGATCAGGTCGTATTCGTCCTCCGGCTCCTGGCGGCCCCAGGCATGGATGTCGCCCTCGGAGTTACCGGCGCCGCGGCTGTCCGGCGCGATCACCACATAGCCATGCGCCACCCAATAGGCGGGTGTCGGGGCTTCGAACTTATTGAGTCCATCCTCCCAGTCAACGGGCACATCCATGCGTGTTGGATGCCCGAAGAGATCGTTGTTAAGGGCGCCGCCGCGTTTGCCATAAGGACTCCAGCCGATAATGGCCGGATACTGGCCTTCTTCGACCGGGCGATATAGATCCGCCCGGATCGTCACGCCGTCGCGCAGCGTCACGGCCACATCCCGTTCCACCAGCACATCCGATTGCAGCGGCATGCCGCCTTCGCGGTGGGTACTGCCCTTTTTGAGAATGAAGCTGCGCTCATCCACCCGATAATTGGGGGAGTTCTCATTGACCGCCGCTTTTCTGAAGATAACGTCGATACCGTCTAACTTTCTGATAATATTCATAATTTTCCTCCATATGGTGCCGGTCTTCCTGCTGCTGGCTCCCATTGCTGGCCCGATTTTCGGGCAATGAAAAGCCATGGATTCAGGGTCCGGCCTCCTCCCAGTGACCGCCATGTCATGTCCTGCATCGTGCTCATCTGCTCATGACATGAAACACCCAAACGTTACGCCATTTGCATAAAAATGCAACGTATGTTTAATTTTTTTATTGGCTGTCGTCATTGACGCTCTGTTCGATTACGGGGCAAAAGATCAACCAACGGCCTCATCGATGAAGCAGAGATGACCATGAGCGACGAACAACCCGCCAAGATAAAGCCGACCCGGGTCGGCAGGCCCCGGTTGGGAGCGGAGGTTGGCCGCGAGGCAATTCTCTTGAAAGCCATTCATGCTTTTGGCCGCCAGGGCTTTGACGGGGTGAATTTGCGGGAACTGGCAAGGCAGGTCGGGGTCAATATTGCGCTGGCAAATTATCACTTCGGCTCAAAAGCCGCCCTATGGGAGGCATGCCTCGAACGCATGAACCTGCGCGCGGCGCCCTGCATCAGCACCTTGCAGGCCATTTCGGCGGCCCCTTTGGCCTATTCTCAGAGAATGGCGGATTTCTATGCCACCTTCATCCGCTTCAACGCCGACCTGCCGGATTATGGCCTGTTCATTCTCCAGGAGATGGTTCAGGAAGGCCCGCGCCAGGAACAGGTGAAAGCCTCGCTGATCGATCCTTTTCACGATGCGACGGTGCCGCTTCTCTTGGAAGGAATGGACCTGGGACTGGTCCACCGGCAGGATGCATCCCTGCTGTTTTTCACCCATTCCATCACCATTTCGCACGTTCTGGCGGGCCAGGGCGCCATGGCGTTTTTTCTGGAGGAAGAAGATCGTCGGGAGCAAACATTGAAGGATATTCTGGCAATGATCCTCCGCTCCGCAGTCGGCGTGCTGACGGAGGAATTTGAGCAGGCGATGGCATTGGCCACCAAAGTCGCATAATCATTTTGATGGTGGCAGGCGGCTTAAATACTCTTTCTGGCCGTTTGCCCCTCAGGCCCGCGCCATAGCCTCGCCCCTGATCTACCACCTCCATGGTGGCAGCTTTCAGTTGCTCCTGCCTGATCGGTCTGGTCGTCGGCTTCATGCCGGCCCGCAATGCGTCAAGGCTGGGCCTGGTAGCGGCGCTGTCAAAGCATTGACAGGCTATTTGCCTTATACGGAGATTCATTGAAAATGACTCTTCGTATTCCCATTGAATATATCAGGTCTATGATGCATTTGGGATGTTTTTAATTCGAGGATGCGTCAGCATCGTCGAGACTTGGTGTGATTGAAAATATCGTATACAGTTAATTCATCCGAAGTAACAAAAAGGCGAAGCATCTTTTTGAAGCTTCGCCTCGCTATTGCTGTTAGATATTACGCAGAAATTCCGCTATGACGGTATTGCCGCAATAATACAGTTCTCTGAAGCCAATTTTTCAGATAATCCAGCTCGCAGGTTTGAATTTCCCATAATAAACCTGAAGGCGGTCGACTTCATTACCGGAGCGACCTGAGAAGCCCATGACAAAACTGCCGCTCGGGGGTGACCAATCAAATGCGCTGCCGCCGCCGCCGCCGCCGCCAATGCCGCGACCGTCGCTGATCTGGAACTGAACTTGGTCGAGCCGGTTGCCTGATCGTCCCGATATCCGCGTTATGAACTGGCCCTCAAGGATCTGAAGGGTTCCGCGGTCGCTGCCACCACCGCCGCCATGGGTCTTCGTGGAAAATTGTCCGGTGTCGTCGATATAGGACGTGCGCAGTTGGTCCGTGCGGTTGCCTGTGCGCAGGCCGATTGCGCTCACTCGGGTTTTCCGCGAAATATAGGTGCTAATGTCGATATCATCGAACGGGCTGCCGCCGTCGCCGCCCCAATAGCTGCTGGTTTGTACATTGAATTTGAGCGTCGGTGTGCCATTCTTGAGTGAGGGGAGGTTTAGAGCAGGAAAGTTTCCAGCCGCCGCCGTCCCGAAAGCGCTCATCTGCGTTTTAATGGCATTGATATCGCTGGTAGCGGTACTCGTATTCGTGATCAATGTCTGATCGCTAAAGCCGCCGTAAAAATTGTAAATATTTGAGATCCAGTTCATCTGGTTCAAAGCTTGTGTAATCGTCGTGAGGCTACCGGTCAGGCCTGAATCAATGCTCCCGCCCGTAAAGTAGTTGCGATTGGCGCTCACCTTATCGAAGGCGTTCCCAGCGTTGGGCACGGCTTCATATCCAGTACTGGAAATAGATGTCACCACCGGCGCATCGATGGGAATGGATGGGAATTTGACGGCAAAGGCTACGAAATCGCTGGGCAGTGGCAGTGCTGGATTGAGCAACCCAGTGACCTTCTGGCGGAAGGCATAGTTAACCGTTGTGACTTTGAGGAAGTTGGTCATAGCGGTTTGCAGGCTGCCGCCAACCGAAACGCCATCGAAGATACCGTTTGCCTTCAGGCTGGTGACGAGTGAGGCCTGCTCTTCCCGGGTTTGAGAGTAGAAAGTGTAAACCGCCATGTATTCACCGCCGGTTTGGACACTCGACACGAAGGAATCGCCATACGCGCGGACAAATTGGTTTGCCGAAGCATCGTCTGTCGGAATGCTGATACCTTGTTCGAAGGACACGTCGGTGAAGCTGGTCCCGCCAGTTCCGTGCCGAGCATAGACGGTGACCGATACGCTGTAGGTGGTCACCTTGAGTGACGCCATGAACTCCATTTTTTCGTCGGCACCGCCCACCGGACCAAAGCCCACTGAAAGTGACTGATCAATCGACAGCGATTTTGCCAATTCTTCGATTGTGGTGCTGACCGAGCAGATGACTTCGCTGCTGGCACCGGTTGTGGCCGATTTGCCTTGAACAGCCGTGGAAAGGCCTTGCCCGAGGACACTGTTATATCCCTGAAACAGTGTCGTGGGCGCGGTGGCTTTGACGCTGGAAACTTCAATATTCATTAATAATTCCTCTCTCGTTCAAATTTGATGAACGATTGAATATTCTTTAGGTTGTAAATTCGGTCAATACAATCTAAAGGCCTTTTTTGGGTGTACCTCCTTGGCGTGGACATCAATCAATTTTGCCGGTTTGCGGCTCGACACCAAGCGTCATTGGTTCGCCCCTAGAGTGCCGCGCAGAAAAAAGTCATGGAAAATGGCTTAGTCCGGTGACAACGCCTGACTTTGACTTAGACATCATGCTGGGCCTTGTGCCGTGCAGCGAATACAAAGGCATCAAAGATGCTGACGCATCCTCGCCTGACGGAAGTTTCAAACATCTCAAGCCCTTGATGGATTTGAGATACTCGAAGTCTCTTCAAAGCGAGTACGTGCCCATCAGCCCCCGAGTCGCGCCACAGCCTCGCCCCTGATCCGCTCGACCATGGAACGCAGGCCGTTGGCGCGTTGGGCGGAGAGGTGTTCGATCAGGCCGAGCTTGCCGAACAGGTCGAGGGCGTTAAAGCCTGCGACTTCTGAGGCGGTCTTGCCGGAATAGGCTGATAGCACGATGGCGACCAGGCCCTTGACGATATGGGCATCGGAATCGCCTTCGAACGTCAGGATCGGGTTTGGCCCTTCGCCCGCCTTCGTCACCAGCCAGACCTGACTGGCACAGCCCTTGACCTTGTTGTCAGCGATACGCTGTTCTTCCGGCAGATCCGGCAGCGCCTTGCCCAGTTCGATCACATAGCGGTAGCGGTCTTCCCAATCGTCGAGATAGGCGAAGTCGTCGATAATCTGGTCGATGGGCGTCATGGGAGGATCATCCAGGCGGTTTTTTGGGTGTTTCAGGTGGCTTCCGGTGAGGGCTTTGGAAGCCGCTTGAGGCCATATAGGCCTTTCCCATGCGGAAATGAACCGGCTGCGCCGGTAAAAATCACTCAACCTGCGGGTTTCGGCCTTGGTCTTGGAACGGTGATGGTCAGGGGCACGCCATTGCCAGCCGCAGAGACCGTACCGGTGACCATATGGTCTTCGCTGGCGGCGGCAGGGGTGGCGATTGCCGCTTCCGTGACGCTGCCGTGGGCTGGCGCGGTATCGACGCTGATGGCCTGATGATCCTCTCCGGTGCCGAACTGACGGTTAAGCAATTGATAAGCGACCAGCGCACCTTCACGCGCCCGGATTCCGATGGCCTGAAGCGTCTGGCCGCCCTTTACGCATACATCGGGCTTTTCGCCGCAGAGGCCGGAAACGTAATCATAGGCGCCGGATGCGGCCGAAACGGCATTTGCCAGCTCAAATTGCGGTGCAGATGCCGAACCGTCACGCGGCGCGCCGCCCAGATAGGACAGGGCGACCAATACCAGCGTAAACCAGAATGCTCCCTTGATCAGAAACCACATGACCGCTTATCCGTCTCGTTCTGCGACAGTTTCTCGTCTGTCGCGTCGGTTGCGCCGGTCGAATGGCCGGGCTGCTGCGAAACAGACTATGATTCGCGCGGAAATATCGCTTTGCAAAACATCATCGGATTTTCTGCGTATTTTCATAAAATGCGTTCTTTCCGCATTTGAACCACATTCTAGTCAAAGTTTAACGACCGAGGTTAAGCATAATTGCGGCAGAACCCTTCTGTTCCCGGGCTTTTTCATTCCACCTGATGCCACAGATATTAACGTGATGCGGAAAAACATGCAAAATCCGTTGCTTACGCCACGTTAACCATGTTTTCGAAAGCTTTTGACCCCTGTCCCTTTCCGAGACGGAAACACCGGTTTAGGCGGGTTTTGCAGCTTTCCCTTTATCTTTTCCTTAAGGCGGCGACCTCTATTGTTTGGTCAGTAAAGAGGACCGCAAGTCGCGGAAATTTGGCGTGTTGGTATTGAGTAAAATCGCTGATCGGGCAAAGACCCTTCTCGACGAAGCCGTGACCCTGGTGGTGACGCGCATCGGCGCGGAAGCCTCGCCGTCTCGCGCCGAAGTTGCGGCGGCACGTTGCGTGGTCCTGGCCTGCTTGCCCGCTCTGGTCCTCGTGCCGCTCACCCTTTCCTTCTTTCAAGGTATCGCCGTGGCCCTGCCGCTCGGCGTTGCCATTGTTGCCGGCCTGTTTCTGATCGCCGTGGTCGCCGCCCTGTGGCTGGCGCGCCTGTCTTCTCGCCAGCCAGCTATCCGCCATTCCCTCGACACGAGTGCTTCTATCGATCTGTCGCTGTTTCCCGGCATGGTTTTCACCCTGGATGCCCAGGCGCGGGTGGAGACCGTCGGTGGGCGCGATGCCCGCGATTTCCTGCCTTTCCTGCGCAATCCGCTCGGCCGTCCCTTCATCGATCAGGTGCATGTTACCGACCGTATCGCCTTTGTGCGTGCCTTTGACGCCCTGCGCCAGGGCGAGGATATCGGTCGTGTGAAGCTGCGGCTTGCCCGCCCCACCAATGCCCATTCTGAAGGCTCTAACGGCGAAAACCTGCTTGGCGAAATCACGAGCGACGAGGCTGCCGATGGCACGCTGATGGCGGTTGGGCTCGACATGGCCGTGCGCCGCGACGAGCGCGGTGGCATTGCCGGGATTTTCGTGCAGATGCTGGATTGCCGCGAGCAACAGCAAATGGCGCAGCGGCTGGTCAAGCTTGATGCCGATTTACAGACGGCCAATGAAGCCAAATCTCGCTTTCTCGCTGCCGTCAGCCATGAATTGCGCACGCCGCTGAATGCCATACTCGGTTTTTCCGATATTCTGATGGGCGATTATTTCGGCCGGATGGAAGATGAACGTCACCGGGAATATGTGCGGTTAATCCGCCAATCCGGCGGCCATCTTCTGTCGGTCGTCAATACCATGCTCGATATGTGCCGCATCGAGGCCGGGCGCTACGAGTTGCTGGTGGAGCCGTTCTGCCTTGCGCAAACCATTCACGATTGTGAAAACATGCTGGCCTTGCAGGCGCAGGAAAAGGGCGTGAAGCTCACCAGCCGCATTGGCCGCGATGTGAGCGAGCTGACCGCCGATCCGCGCGCCGTGCGCCAGATCCTGATCAATCTTGTTGGTAACGCCATTAAATTCACTGAGCAGGGTGGTGTTGTCACCGTGGATGCGGCACGTTTCGGCAAGGATCTGGTGATCTCTGTCAGCGATACGGGTATCGGTATCGCCCAGGATCGCATCCTTCTGCTTGGCCAGCCTTTCGTTCAGGTCGACAGTGATTATAACAGGAAATTCGACGGCGTCGGCCTGGGCCTGTCGCTGGTCAAGGGGCTGGTTGCCCTGCATGGTGGCACATTCCTGTTGACGAGCCGTGAGGGGGAGGGGACGGTGGTTTCCATCACCCTGCCAATCGACGGATCGGGCATTGCCCGGGTTCAATCCACAGGCGAAAGCCGTCAGATCGAATTTCCGCCACGCTTGCCCGTCAGTGAAAGGCAGCCTGGTCGCGAGAGGCTCGATGGCTCAAAGAGCGAGATCTTGGGGAGCGACAGGGCGGGGCTTGCCCAATCGTCGCGGCAGCACCAGATGGATGAGGTCTGTTTTGAAGAGGGTGCGGGACAAACGCATGAGCAGCAGGGTAGCGGGCAGCCGGGCCAAAGGATGGGCCAGCAAAAGGATGTGAATGACGACGCGAAAGCGAAAATCGCCTGATAAAAGAAAACCGGCCCGCAAGGAGCCGGGTTTTCTGATGATGGCCGCTCGAGCGTCCATGCGCCTCTGTGCGCGCAATCCAGCCCGGTTCACCAGCACGGTCGGCTTTGTCGTGGTCATGGGTTTCGTTGCGGCCAATGCGTTCTGGTATCAGCCGGGACGGCATCCGTCTCCCTTCCTGCGCACCCGCGATCCGCATGATTTTACCGCCATGCTGGGGCTGAACAGCAACCATTCCCTGAAACCCGACCCTGATGACGTCACCACGTTCCGTATTCAGCGCCAGACAGCGGAAAACACACCCGCCAGCACAGCGCCCGGCGCCGGTGGTCCAGCAACAGCTGTGGTGCCGGCGACTGATACCGGTGCCGATCGGTTGACCGCCGGTATCCAGGCGCAGCTCATTCGCCTGGGGCTTTACGATGGCGTCGCCGATGGCAAACGTGGACCCCGAACCGATGCAGCGATCAGCGCCTATCAGCGGCGGATCGGCATGCCGGTTACCGGTGCGCCCAGCGATGACCTGCTGGCGGCCTTGAGCGTCGATCAGAAATCACCCGCGGTTGCGGCCCCCAAGGGGAGTGCGCCCCCAGTGCGCCCTATGGAACGCCCGGTTCAAGTCACGACGACGGCGGATGACGCCATTGATCCCGTGGCCGCAGCCATTCGCAATGCGGAAAAGACCGTCACCACAGCGCGGTCCGCGCCTGTGCAGCCCGCGCCCTCCCGGTTGCCCACGGCAACACCCGTGTCGACCGCCTCGGCCTCCTCGGGCAAAACCCAGTCCGGTGCGCTGACCAAGGCTGCTACGTCGGCAAATACGCCAGTGCCGCAAGCACCTGTTGCCTCTGCCAGCCTTGTCACGACGGGTGCCAATGGGGCCGGTGTCAATGGGACTGGTGCAAGCGGGGAAGCAAGCCTGATCATGGATATCCAGCGCGGCCTGATCAATATCGCTTATACCGATATCAGCGTGGATGGCGTGGCTGGCGACAAGACCAAGGCCGCCATCCGTCATTTCGAGCGCCATTATCGCCTGCCGGAAACCGGCGAACCGAATATGGCGGTACTGAAAAAGCTGAAATCCATTGGCGCTTTGTAAGCGGCTTTCGCCAGCATTTGCGTATGTCCTAACGCAAAACCGATTTCCATCTTTCCAAAAGTAAGCGCTAATAAGCGATTTTTCCGTCTATCAGCGGTTTCTGCCCCGACGAAAATTCCTGCTTGAGCGATTGACGTGCATCGCTGCTGATCACCGCCATGGGAGCCGTGACAACGGTACGGGCCGCGGAACCGGCCAGATTGGCTGTGCCGATTGCCACCAGGCCGACCCGATCGCCCAAGGTGGTTTGGCCGCCTTCCATGGATTGGCCAGCGATGTTCTTGCCCAGATTGCGGATGATCTCCGGACTGTCGGCAAAGGCCGTGTGGCCGAGCGGATCGTGGCTATCGACGCTGCTGGTGTCGATGGCGGTGATGCCGAGCGCTTTCAGGTCACCAGCCAGCGGCTGCAGGTCGGCCTGGCTCATGCCGCCGACCCGGTTGACGCCGCCCGACAGCCATCGCGACACGGACAAGGCCTTGTCCTTGTTGGAGGTGAAGATGGTGAAATGCGGCCGTTTGGTCCCCATTTCGATCAACTGGCGACGAAATACATCGACATCGATATCCGGCGAGGCCAGGATGACATTGTTGACCTTGCTTGGAACTGTGCCGGTCCGCATCGCCACGCCGCGCAACGCTTCCATGGTCAGCCAGGTGCCCATGGAATGGGAAATAATCGTCACATCGCCGACATTGGGATTCTTCGCGGCTTGCAGGATCAGGTCTTCCAGCGCCCGCCGGGAATAGGTGGTGCTTTCCTTGTCGTAGAGATAGTCGAACACACTGCCGCGCGACGGCCATGTGAACAGGATCGGGGATGCGTCCGTGCCGGAATCATGGATGACCTGGGCAAAGCGGAAAACCGCATCCGAATACGTATTGTTAAAGCCATGCACGAAGATCACGGCCTGGCGTTTCTTGTTCCGGGTCGCGTTGAACCACTGCAAAGCCTCGGATTCTGTCGGGACCTTATCGGCCTTCAGCACCGCGAAATCATGTTCCGGGTTGGGGGGCACACGGGACGGCCATTGCACTTCGCCTACCTTGCGGTTGCGCTCCGGAGGGATGGAAACGACCACATTGTTCACTGAGATGGCTGTGCCGCGATCACCGGAATAAAGCAGGCCGGGATCGTCCGCCGGTTTGCGGGTGGTGAACACCAGCATGTTCACCTGGCTGGCGTCGCTGGCAACCGGCACAGGCTTCAATACACTTTCTGGCCTGCCCGCGCAGCCACCCAACACGAGGACGATCACTAAGGGAATGACGGCATGTCCCGCAAAAGCAGGACTGGATCCTGCCAGCCCGCTTGCGGCCGACCCAGATGCGGAAGCGGAAGGCGTGGGGGCATATCCACGCTTCAAGAGAGAGCGGGCGTGTTCCCGCTTCCTGTTCTTGAGCCAGCCGAGAGTCGGCATCCTATTTCTCGGCTCCGATAGCATTGTTGTCTGGGCCACTGTTGTCGTGGCCATGGGTATCGGGGACGTGACTGTCGTGCGCCTGGTTTTTCTCCGGCTTGATCCGGAACCAGGTGATGTAGAGCGCGGGCAGGAACAGCAGGGTCAGCACGGTTCCGACGACGATGCCACCCATCATGGCAAAGGCCATCGGTCCCCAGAAGATCTGTCGCGAGATCGGGATCAGCGCCAGGGTTGCTGCGGCGGCGGTTAGCATGATCGGGCGCATCCGGTGTTCGGTGGCCTCGACCACGGCCGCAAAGGCCGCGACGCCCGATTTTCGCAGGTCCTCGATCTGCACCACCAGGATGACAGAGTTTCGGATCAGGATGCCGATCAGCGCGAGCACGCCGAGCAGCGCCACGAAGCCAAGGGGCGCGTTGCTGGTGAGAAGCGCGATCACCACGCCGACCAGCGCCAGCGGGGCTACGGAAAACACCAGGAACAGCCGGTGGAAGCTCTGCAACTGGATCATCAGCAGCGTTGCCATGATGAACAGCATCAGGGGTGCCACCTGGATGATCGGCCCCTGCGACTTGTTGCTCTCCTCGACCGCGCCGCCGATATTGACGGCATAGCCTGCCGGAAGCGCCTTGGAGAATTCGGTGACTTTGCCGCTCAGCGCGTTGACGATGGTCGCGGGCTGGGTGGGGCCGTTGACGGCGGCCTCGATGGTGATCGTCGGCGTGCGGTCGCGCCGCCAGATGGTCGGCTGCTCCAGTTCGTAATGGAAGGTGGCGACGGATGACAGCGGGATCGACTGGCCGTTGCTGCTCGGCAATTGCAGATCGACCAGCGTTTCGACGGAACCGCGATCCTTCTTTTCGGCACGGCTGACGACATCGATCAGGTAGATGTCGTCACGAACCTTGGTGACGGTCGATCCCTCGACCACTCTGTTGAGGGTCTGGGCGATGTCTTCGGAGGTGACACCCAGTTGGCGGGCCTTGTCCTGTAGCACATCCACCTTCAGCACCCGGGCCGGTTCATACCAGTTGAAGGCGATATTGGTGAGCAGCGGGTGGGTGCCGACAATGGCGGCCAGTTTGCCGGCATAATCGCGCACTTTTTGGATGTCCGGGCCGGACACGCGGTATTGCACCGGCTTTCCTACGGGAGGTCCGATATCCAGAAGCTTCACATAGGCATCGGTGCCGGGGAAGGTTTGGCTGAGATAGGCCTGGAATTGTTGGCGCAGCTTGTCGCGCACGTCCAGCCCTTTGGTGACGATGATCATCTGGCCGAAGGTGATATCATCAGGCTGCACATCGAAAGACAGGATGAAGCGCGGCGCACCGCGGCCGACATAGGTCGACCAATGGTCGATATCCGGGTTGTTGGCCAATTGCTCCTGTTCGAACTTGGCCATCTGCCGGTTGGTCTCGTCGATGGAGCTGTTTTGCGGCAGGTTCCAGTCGACGATCAGTTCCGGGCGGTCGGAACTGGGGAAGAATTGCTGCTGCACATGGGTCATGCCATAGAGCGACAGGGCGAAGGCGCCGATCGTTGCAACGATGGTCAGCCAGCGCCAGCGCAGGCAAAAGTGGAGCATGCTGGCAAACAGCCGGGCAAACCAACCCTTGTGGTCGGCATGCTTCTTCATGGTCTTCGGCAGCATGGTGACGCCCAGAAGCGGCGTGAACAGCACAGCCACCACCCAGGACACCACCAGCGACACGGCGATGACGACGAACAGCGAGAAGGTGAATTCGCCCGCATTGCTGTTGTTCAACCCGACCGGGATGAAGCTGGCGACGGTGACGAGCGTTCCGGTCAGCATCGGGAAGGCGGTCGAGGTATAGACATGGGTGGCGGCCTTGCGCAGGCTATCGCCCACTTCCAGGCGTGCCACCATCATTTCCACGGCAATCATCGCATCGTCGACCAGAAGCCCGAGCGCGATGATCAAGGCGCCGAGCGAGATGCGTTGCAGCGATATGCCGGCATATTGCATGAACAGGAAGGTGATCGCCAAAACCAGCGGGATCGAGATCGCCACCACCAGTCCGGCGCGCAGGCCAAGGCTGATGAAGCTGATGGCCAGCACGATGACGATTGCCTCGAACAGCGCATGGGTGAAGCTGGAAACCGCTTCCTCCACCACCGCCGGCTGATCGGCGACCCGATCGACGGAAACGCCGACCGGCAGGTCCTGGATGACGCCGGCCATGGTCTTGTCCAGCGCCTTGCCGAAATTCACCAGATTGGCACCAGCCTTCATACCGATCGCAAGACCGATTGCCGGCTTGCCATTGACCCGGAACATGCTGGTCGGCGGATCGGCATAGCCACGGCTGATGGTGGCGACATCGGTGAGCGGAAAGAACCGGTCGTTGACCTTGAGATTGATCGACCGCAGGCTGTCTTCCGAAATGAAGCGCCCGCCGACCCGAAGGGCGATCCGCTCCGGCCCGGCATCGATGAAGCCTGACTGGGTGACGGCATTCTGGGCCTGAAGCGTGGCGATGATCGCCGATTGGTCGATGCCGAGGGCAGCAATCTTTCGGGTGGAGAATTCGAGGTAGATCGCCTCGTCCTGCGTGCCGACAATGTCGACCTTGCCGATATTGGGAACGGTCAGCAGCTTGGTGCGGGCGCTCTCGACCAGATCGCGCAATTGCCGATGGGTCAGGCCGTCGCTGGTGAAGGCGTAGATATTGCCGTAAACGTCGCCGAAACGGTCGTTATAGAACGGTCCGACGACGCCGGAGGGAAAGTCGCCCTGGACATCCTGGACCATGTTGCGCACGCGCAGCCATGTGGCGGGCACGTCACGGGCCTTGGTGGTATCCAGCAGGTTGACGAAGACGATGGTCTGGCCCGCTGTGGTGATCGACCTGGTATAGTCGAGCGATTCCAGTTCCTGCAGCTTCTTCTCGATCCGGTCGGTGATCTGCTGGGTGACTTCCTGGGCGGAGGCGCCGGGCCATTGGGCCTGAATCACCATGGTCTTGATGGTGAAGGACGGGTCTTCTTCACGCCCAAGGCCGATATAAGCGAGCACGCCGGCCAGCGAAAACACCATCATGAAATACCAGACGAGGGAACGATGTTCGAGCGCCCAGTCCGACAGGTTAAATTTCTTCACGGGCGCGGCTCCTCATCGGTCTTGATCTTTTGTCCCTCGGCAAGCTGATTGGCGCCGGCGACGGCAACCTGCTCGCCCTCCTTCAATCCGGACAGGACCTTCACCCGGTTGCCGTCGGTAGTGGCGTCATCAAGGACGACCTTGCGCAGGGCGACTGTGGCATTGGCCCGATCGATCACCCAGACACCGGTTGCGCCGTCTTTTCTGAGGATGGCGGTCAACGGCAGCAGGATGACGCCGTCCTCTTCATCACGGCTTGCAGTCGCGGTCACCACGGCGCCGAGACGAAACACCTCGGGAGCATCGTTGATGGCGATCTTCAGCCGGTGGGTGCGGGTTTCCGCATCGGCTTCCGGGCCGATCTCGCGCAGCGTTCCGATAGCCAGCTTGGTGGGATCGAGCTGTAGCGCCACGTTGAACTTCGTGCCTTCCTTCAGCGCGCCGATCCGTCCTTCCGGGACATCGACGATCACGTCACGCTGGTCCAGCCGTGCGACTTTCATCACCGTCTGCCCGGCGGTCACCGTCTGGCCGACTTCGACGGACACTGACGTGACGACGCCGTCGAATTCCGCCTGAAGCCGCGCATAACCCAATTGCTCGCGGGCCTTGTCCAGCTTGGCATTTGCCTGGTCGAGACTTGCCTGGGCCGATTTCAGGCCTTGTTCGGCCACTTCGAAATCGGCGACGCTGCCGGCATTGATGGTGGCGAGCGTGCGCCGGCGCTTTTCGGTGATCTGCGCATTCTCAAACGCCGCCTGGGCATTGCGCAGGTCGGCCTCGGCGCTGTTGACGGCAAATTGCAGCGCAAGCGGATCAATTTCGGCAACCACGTCGCCCTTGTGAACGAGATCGCCGACTTCGGCCTTGCGCAGGATCACTCGGCCGAGCGTGCGGAAGGCAAGATCGGTTTCGACTCGCGCCTGGACGACACCGGCAAAGCTGACCCCCGACAGGCGTTCGGCCTTGACGGTCATCGAGCGGACAGGACGTGGCCCGGTGGCCTGCTGGTCGTCCTTCTCGCTGCAACCGGCGGCAAGCGCCAGGGCAAGCAGAAAGGGAAGGGTGATGATTGGACGGTAGAGGCGCATGTCACTTTTCCTTAAAGGCCACGACCTGGCCGTCCGTCAGAAACTTGCCGCCGTCGGTGACGATGATGTCCCCGGGCGCGACGCCGGATGCCACCACGAAATCGCCGACGCGGTAGCGGGCAATGTCGATCTTGCGCAGCTTGACGGAGCTGTCGGCGGTGTTGACCGCCCAGACGGCGGGCTGGCCATTGGCCGAGGCCATGGCGCTCCAGGGGAGCACGATGCCCTGCTGCGGCTGAGCGCGGAACCGTCCGACGACAGTCGTGCCGAGCGACCATTGCGTGTCCGCGGGCAGGGCGACCTTGATACGGATGGTGCCGGCGCTGGTGTCGATGGCCGGAGAGACTTCGCGGATCTTGCCGTCCTGGGGATTGGCGCGGCCGCCGATCGGCGAGACCTCGACGGTATCGGACGGCGCACCTTCCAGGAAAAACGCTTCGAACATATCGAATACGGCATCGCGCGGTCCGTCATGGGCAAGCGTCAGGGCCGCCTGCGCCGCCGAAACCACCTGTCCCACCTCGATGCTGCGCGAGGTAATGATGCCGTCGGCATCGGCCTTCAACTCCGTATAGGTCATCGCATCCTGGGCGGTGGCCAGATTGGCCTGCGCGGTTTGCAGCGAGCCTTGAGCCGTGGCGAGATCCTCGCGGGCCTGGTCGAAGGTGGATTGGGCAATGGTGTTGGTCTGGATCAGTACCTTGTAGCGGTCGAAGGCCAATTTCTTCTGGCGCATCGTTGCCTGGGCCGATTCCAGCCCGGCCTGGGCAACGGCGATATCAGCCTTCTGCTCGGTATTGTCGAGGAGTGCCAGAACGTCGCCCGCCTTGACCCGGTCGCCGACATCGACATGCCTCTCGATCACCCGGCCTGCGGTACGGAACGACAGGTCGGACTGCACCCGCGCTTTCACCGATCCGGAGATTTCCACCGAGGGCTGGTATTGCGCGGTTTGGGCCTTGGTCACCGTGACACTGCGCGGTGAAGACTGGCTCTCGGTCTTTTCATTGCAGCCTGCCAGACACAAAGCGAGCAGGACGCAAGCCAGTCCGGATAAAGTCGTTTGTAACCGCACTGTGAGGTCCCCACCATTGCATTCACGGGTCGTTTCGAGTAGATATCAATGACTGTACGGTTAGTCAATATAGTTGCCGGAGCGATAGTTGCCGGTATAGGAATTGAAAGCGTAATGCGGGTGCTTTCGCTCCGTCGCCTCACGCAAGTCCGCTCGCTCAAACCTCAAGGAAAATGGTCATGGCAAAGCGATTGAAAACGATCAGCCGGGCCGAGCAGAAAGCGAGGCGCCCGCAGGAAATATTGGAAGCTGCATTTGAAGAATTTCTGGACAAAGGTTTTTCTGCGACGCGTGTGGAAGATGTAGCTCTGCGGCTCGGCATTACAAAGGGCACGGTTTATCTTTATTTTCCGTCAAAAGAGGTCTTGTTCGAGGAGACCATCCGGCAGATGTCGCTGCCGTTGTCTCAGTTGCGTGCTTCTGCTGAAATATTGGAGGGCAGCCATGCCGAACGATTGAAGCAAATGATCGGCATGGCCTATGAGATGATCGCCGGCGATTGCAAGTGTAGCGAACTCCTGCGTTTGACGGTGAGCGAGGGAACCCGCTTTCCCCATATTGTAGACAGGCATTACGACGAATTCGTTGCGCCCCTCTTGAAAACGGTCTGCACGCTGGTGGAGGGGGGCGTCGCTGCCGGCGAATTTTTGCCTGGCCCTGCCGCTTCGGCTCCCGATGTTCTGATTGGACCGATCATCCACTTCAATCTCTGGTCAATCCTGTTTGCGCAACGCAGGCCGCTTGAGCAAAAGGCGTACATGGAGGCTCATGTCGATATGGTGATGCGGACCCTGATGCGCGGCAAGGGCGAATAATCCCGACTGCCCCGATGAATGTCTTTCTTTCCGTCAATCCTGCCTATAGATAGGCAGGATGCGCCTTCGCTCCGATATTTTCGTCGCCGCCATCCTACGCCGCGTGTTTTCCGCCGGCGGCTTTGCCGCTGTGGAGCATAAGGGCATGGACCAAGCCGGCGCCATCTTCCTGCGCCAGCGGTTTCGCGATGGCCTGGAAAGTCTTTATGCTCCAGCCCCTCAAAGCCTGATTGAAGACGATGATGCCGAAATGTCAGGCGACCGTCGTTTCGAGCGCCGCCTCGACAGGGTCGATGCCTGCGAGGTTGCGGCCCTGATGGAACGCGAGCGCCGTTTTGACCCGGATCTATGGCTGGTGGAAATCGAGATCGACCAGTTGGATGGTCTTTTGTCGCTCGTCGGTGAGGCAAGCTGAAGGGCGGCCACGCGTATCGCTGCCCTCTGTCTTTTCAGGACAATCGGGTTCCATTTTTCACGGACATAGTCTCAACGAGAAGCCGACACCGCCACTGGTTGGACGTCGCTCTGACTGCTTTGATAGGTATAGCGGTCGGCCCTCAGCCAGGCATCGATGCGCTTTTCGCAGTCTCTGCCGTCGAGCGCCGCGATCAGTCTGGCGACGCGTGGTTCGCCCTGCTGCAATTGGCTGAGATGCGGATAGAGACGGGTCAGTATAAAAATCATGTCGGGAATGGCCATGGCAAGGCCGGTCAGCGTCGTGGCCAGCTGCTGGCCGGAGGTGTCGAGCAGGATACGCTCGGCCAGCCAGCGGCTTGAAGACAGCGCATCGGCCAAGGCCGTGGCGAAGCTGCCTGCTTCGTTTTCACGGGCAAACCGCACCAGCAGAGCTGCCTGCACGGAGCTGAGAGTGCGCCGACCCAGGCGATCACGGTCCTGGCGATGAAGGTGACGATCCAGCGCCTTCAAGGTCTGGCGCAAGGCTTCCTCGCGTTGTGCCCTTGTCGGATTTTGTGCCAGAACTTGTTCCCGCTTCTCTAAGGAGAGCTGATCTGGCTCCTGCGCCACCGTCTGTTCTTCCGGCACTTTCTCAGGGGCGATAGCGGGCATGTTTTCGGGCTCGGCACCCGCGTCGGACCTCAGGCGAATGGCGCGGGGCGGTGCTTCCATCATGTCCTGGACAATATCCTCGTTGTCCACGTGCTGGGCGTGCTCGGGTAGGGGGTCGATGAAGCGCAGGCCGGCCAATGCATCGATGACGGCGGGCGACAAAGCCTCGCGGCGCACGATGGTGCGGGCGTGGTGTATGCCCTGGGTGCGGGCGATGGTGATCAGCAATTCATCCGACAGACAGGGCGATGCGATCAGGAATGGCGCGGCAATGGCGAGCGGCTGACTGGCGATGAAAAATGCCACAGCTTCCGGCACATTGGGCGATTGCGATAGCGCCGCCACGGCGTCGCGCCGGGCCTCTTCGGACGAGTATTGAAACAGGGGCTGGAACAGCAGGGCAAACTGCCGGAGATCGGCCTTGCGGGGATGGTCGAGGCTTTCGAAACTGGAAACGGTGGCCATTAAAACCACGTCCTTCTTGCGGCCGATCCTCGGATTTTCCAACGCCCGAAATTGATGATCCACGACATTACCCGTCCCAACGCAATACCAATTCGGTCAAAATAGACGGTAATCGTTAGCAAGCTGTTAACCATCGACAGTGTTTAATAAGGAAACTTTGATAAAGCAGCATATCCTTGCGTGAGCGTTGCAGCGGCATCGCTTTTACTCGGAAATGTCAGCAAGGGTTCCCGGAAAACGGGACGCTCTTCAGTATAAAAGCAACTTTTCATGAGGATGGCTGTTTACCCCTCATGTCTGGAGAAAAGCGCAGAATGCCTGTCTTTGCTGCCCAAAACAGCAAGGCTGGATGTGCTGGCCCCTTTGCCGGGGCAGGATGAAATCGATCTCTTCATCCGTCTCATCTACCCCAAATGGAGACGAGCATGGCTGACATCGTGAAACTGAAAGACCGGCTGGATCAGAAGCCCGTCAACCGCACCCCCGCACCGACACAGGCCCGTATCCTGCTGTTTACCGGCGTGCGCTATACCCGCACCGAACCTCTGCTGATCGGCGCCGCCTCGCTCACCGGCAAGCGGCCAGCGCAGGACATGCATCCTTACGAGGGGTAATACGAGGATTCGCTGGAAATGACTCTTCGTATTCCCTGTGAAAATATCTCAAGCCTCTGATGCATTTGAGATATTTTCAAGTCGAGGATGCGTGAGCCTCTTCGAAGCTTGGTATAAGACCTGTGTTACCGTGATGCGGCTCTTCCACTGCGTGGAGTGAGATCAATTGGCCGTTGGCTATTGCGACCAGTGAGGCAATCACATGGATTGAATGTCATTGGCTGAGCCCGGTTGCTTTTCTATGAAGCACTCAGGGCAATCAGGAAATCCGGGCCGTTTTTCCAGGCATTCCCCGGAACGCTCTATGGCATCCTTCACGTTATCCGCTGTGCAGAAGACGCGCTAATACCGCCAATTTTGTTGGGTAAGTTTGTTTTTTGGAGCAGACGCGCTTTAAGAGAATACGCAATAGTTGTGCAACCATAGTTTCCCAGCGACGCCTATGTCTGCTTTGTTTAAGAATGGTCCAAAAATTTAAAATAGGTATTTTATTTTGCAATTCTACCAAAGATTGTTTTGTATACGATCGTGATATTTGAGTAATAATTCCGCCTACCCCATTTGGGGGATGTTTAAAGCACCCAAAAATGGTTGATAAACGTTGTTGGAAATAAACAACATTATTTCAAGTGGGGGCATTTGATGCATAAAGATACAGAGTCTGCGCTTGGATATAGTCACGCGGAACAGTTGGACCAGAAGAAGACAGAATTGTCTCGAAACAATCGACGGGAAGCCTACGACGAGGATTTGGCGGGCACGCCCGATCGTGACAGCATGATGTATGCACCACGGGTGTTTGTAGGAATGGCTGTCGTTTTGCTGGGTTTTGCCATCTATAATTACCAATCGACAGGGCTCATCGCGGCCACAATCATCAGGACGGTTGTTGCGGCAATTATTCTTCAAAGCGTCTATTTCATCGCGATTGTCTACCTTGTCATGCGTCGGGTGAAGGCGCGCCTGGCCACGCTTCAAAGCAGTCAGGCCTCCCGTGATGGTCGTACACAAAAGGACCAGTGCGCAGGTCGCGACCTGACGCTTGCCGAGAGGGCGGACAATGCCTGAGACTGGTCTATGCCTGTGAGGTGTGACATGTATGAAGGGGCTTTTCCGGGCATTGGTGATGCGGAATCAGAATGACAAAGTGCCGACGTGCTTTTAAAGCGGGTTCCAGTGTCGAAGCCGCACAAAGTGGGGTGTAACGACCCTCAATCCGCTTCCAGTGAATGAAGCGAAGTCAGAGCGGCAATAAGGTCGGTTTGCCGGGCCATATCGGTTTTGGCCAGCACGGTTTTTATCTGGCTTCTGGCGGTTTCCAGCTGAATCCCAAGGGCCTGGGCGGCATCGCGCAGAGGCTCTCCATCAAGAAGCAGTTTCGTCAAACGCGCCTCGGCGCGCGTTAAATTCATCAGGGATTGGATCATCTCCGAGGTCAGGCCATTGCTACGGCTGAGGGGGACCAGAATGATGAAAAAGCTGACCGGGCTGAACAATCCGACATTCAACCGGGCGGCGGGAATGAGATAGACGACCGCCGGCGGCAGGCCCGGCTGGCCGGGGCAGGCGAATTGAGCGCCCTGCATCTCGTCCCGGCTGGCGCTAGCTGCCATACCCGCGGCAAGACTGGCTTCAAAACTTGCCTGTGCTGCGGGATGGAGAAAGCGCAACTGGTCGAAGGCCGAAATGGCGTATCTTGGATTGCCCGCTTCAAACACCGTATTGCACCCCAGGATCTTGCCTTTGGCGGTCAGTGCGGCGGTGGGCAGCCGCGCCAGCTGCAATGCCCGCAGACTGTTGTCGACCGCCTTGAATTCAAGCTGGGAGGCAAGGATTAGGCTGCGACGCAGGTCCCGGCCAATGCTGTTGAGAAGATCAAGATGTTTTTCTTCGATGGGACCGCTATCACGCTTTCGTTCAATCGAGATGGCAATGATTTTCTCCTGCGGAAGATCGAAGCTTACGCCAGCCGCAAAGCCAAAGCCGCGCGGCCAGAGAAAATCCCGGTAAAGTGGCTCATCGCGCATCTGCTCATGCGAAAACTGATCGACATCGCTGATGAATTTCGACTTGCTGGCACTCAGCAGCGCTTTGGTGCGAATATTGTCGGCGGTCCAGCCCTGTTTGAAAAAATCAGAATAAAGCTCGCGCACACCTGGCGTCGTGATCAAGGGCATGAGCTCGTCGGAGATATTGACAAGCAGGGCGCCTTCCGCACCGACAAGATGCGCCAAGCGGTCCAGCGCATTTTCCCAGGCCGCCGGTTCAGCGGCCGCTTCGTAAATGCAATCTATGATAGTTTCCGGCATAGCAATCTCACATATTAATATTGCTATGTTTAGCAAACATGTCTTTCTGAAGCAATGCCAGTCAATTTACTGAATAACATTATCAGATTTTAAGTCGAAAAAACAAAATAATCGAATATTTTAATTTTTTATCGCTTGGAAAGAAGAAAATTTTAGATTTAATTGAATGTTATAAAGAAAACATGCGCGCCAAAGTGTTGTCGCTCTTTGTTCGATTGCGAAAATACTTTATGGATCTATAGCTGTCTGATCGCAACCGGCGTTTGTAAGAAAAGCCTGTGCATCGGGCGCGAAGCTGGCTTGAGGCACAAGGGTGCGCAACACGGCATAACCCTGGGTTTCCGGCATTTCCACCAGTATGGTCTGGGCAAGCGCATCGGGTGCCGTGGCGCGTAGCCGGGCGAGTTGGGCCGGGGTGGCGACAATAATGTCAAGCTTGCCCTCGACGGATGTAGCGTCGTTCATACTGTAGACTTCATTGGCATCGCGGTCGAAAATACCCACCGACCAAAAGGGAACGCTGCCCTCTGCTGTCAGATGCACCGGCGCCTCGCTGACATCGAAAGCGCAGGCGGCGAGTTTGAGGAAGGGATCGCCATTGGCAAGCCCCGCCCGGTCCGCCCGGCTGTCGAGACTATAGAATTTGAAGAGCGGGCCTTCCATCGTCACGCGGGTATAGGCATCCTTGCCGGTGAAATGCGGCAGCGCCAGGATGATGACGATATGCAAAACCACGGCCCCGACCAGGCCGACAACAATGGCGTAGATCAACTTACGCATTGCCGCATCCGATCTGTTCGACATGCGGCATGGCCAGTGTCACCAGACCCGAATTGCCCGCGACCGGCGTGTCCAGCAGGGTCAGGTTCAGCATCAGGTCTTCGCTTCCTGCGGGAATGGCCAGCCAATTGCCGGGCGCTGCTTGCGAACCGATGGTGATCTCCATGCTGGCATCACGATTTTTCAGTGTCGTAACCGAATTCAGCGCCCCCGGCAGGTCGGGTGAGACGGGCAGGAGCGTTCCATCCGGGCGGCTGGCTGAGAGCGTCCAGTAGCGGGCCATCGGCACCGTGCCCGCCAGCCGGTAGCGGCAGCGTGTATTCAGCTTGCGCCCGTTCGTATCGGTCGTGGCAATAAAACTCAGCCCTTCGGCGCTGCCCAGCAGCAAGCGCCCGGACTTGGCCCGGTGCGAGCGCGCGTAAGGATCAGCATCGGCGGTCTGCGCCTGCGGAAACGCCCGCCAGCCATCAATCTCGATCTCGCCAAAGCCCACCGTGGCATTCAGCGCCATCAGTGTGGATTGAATGCCAAGCCCGAAAGCAAGGACAAGCGCAATGGCGACAAGAAGCGGAACCCTGAGCACGCGATGATTCGAACCCTGTTGATTGTTGGAGAAGCGGTAGCACTCAATTCAGGGCAGGGAAATGGCGGCTATGTCATCGCACGTTACGCCAGCGCCGCCAGATGAGATTGGCAGCCGCCACAGGAATGGCCATGACCATGACCGATGCAACAATGATGACGAGAAGACCAATTGTTTCAATGTCATCGGCATTTTCAATCGTATCCATTCCAAACAAGCGGATGGCGGAGGCGATCAATCCGGGCAGCAGGGAAAATTCGTAAGGCAACACGCTGATCCAGCGCGCCAGCAGCAGGCCAAGCAACAGCGTGACGAAGGCATTGATGCTGTAATGGACCATCTTCATGGCTGTCCAACAATGTCAAAAGTTTGTGGTATCAATCCAGCGCCGCTCGCAATCCCGGTGTCAGCGGCTGTGCCTCGGTCAGCATCGTGCCGATCTGGCGCAGCAGGGCGGTGGTTTCGACAGAGAGTGTCCGGGGGCGGACGAATTCGGGCGGGGCGGGGGCTGCGCCCTTTGGTTCGCCCTTGGCCGGTGCCGGTGCTTTCACTGCCACGGTTGCCGGTTCCAGTACGCCGGGGATTGGCCGGACGGCGACGCCCTGGTGGGCGTAATCCATGATGGTCTTGAAGGTCATGGCCGGAAGTGAGCCGCCGGTCATGTTGTTGGTTGAAGTATAGTCATCATTGCCGAACCAGACGGCGGTTGTGAAATTGCCGGTATAGCCGACGAACCAGGCATCGCGGTAGGCCTGCGTCGTGCCGCTCTTGCCGGCAGTCAGAATGCCGTCCAGGGCGGCTTTGCGGCCCGTGCCGATATAGGGAACCTTGGTCAGCATCTGGTTCATGTAGTTATCGGCCTGCTCGGTCAGCACCCGGCGCGGGGCCGGTTCGTCGCGGTCGAAATCGTAGAGCACATGGCCGCGGTAATCTCTGACATCGACAATGCCATGGCGGCGTGATTGCAGGCCCCCGGATGGCAGCACGGCATAGGCCGTCGCCTGGTCCATGACGGTCACTTCCGAGGTGCCGAGCGGAATGGTGACATCTTTACGGATCGGGGTTTCCACGCCCATGGCTTTCGCCATGCGGATGACGGAATCGACGCCCAGCCGGTCCTTGACGAGGCGGACCGGCACGGTGTTGATCGATTTGGCCAGCGCAGTCGTTAGCGTAATGCGCCCGGCATAGCTGTTGCCGTAATTATGCGGGCTCCAATTGCCCCAATTGACGGGGCCATCGACAATGGTGGTCTCCGGGGTCAGGCCCGCTTCCATCGCCACCGCATAGGTGTAGATCTTGAAGGAGGAGCCGGGTTGGCGCAGGCCGCGTGTGGCACGGTTGAACTGGCTTTCGCCATAATCGCGCCCGCCGACCATGGCGCGCACCGCCCCGCCGTTTTCCAGCGTCACGAGGGCGGCCTGCTTAACGTTATATTGTTCGCCATATTCGCGCAGCGTATTGCTGACAGCGGTTTCGGCGACTTTTTGCAGGCCGGGATCGATGGTGGTGCGCACGATCAGCGAATGTTCGGGGAAGCGGGAGGCAATGCGTTGCACCTCGTCAAACGCCCAGTCGAGAAAGAAGTCCGGGGCCTCGCGCTCGGCCCGGTCGACCACGGTGGCCGGATTGCGCCGGGCGGCGATGACCTGACCCTCGCTCATGAAGCCGCTTTGTACCAGATTGCTCAACACTTCATTGGCGCGGCCACGGGCGGCAGGCAGGTTGACATGCGGGGCATATTTGGCCGGTGCCTTGAACAGGCCCGCCAGCATGGCGGCCTCGGCCAGATTGACGTCGCGCACGCTCTTTCCGAAGTAGAATTGCGAGGCCGCCGCCGCGCCGAATGTGCCGCCGCCCATATAGGCGCGGTCGAGATAGAGCGACAGGATTTCCTGCTTCGACAGATTGGCCTCCAGCCATAACGACAGGAAGGCTTCCTTGATCTTGCGCTCGATGGAGCGCTCATTGGTGAGAAACAGGTTTTTGGCGAGCTGCTGGGTCAGCGTTGAGCCACCCTGCACCACGCCACCAGCCCTGGCATTTTCGCTGAGTGCGCGGCCAAGGCCGATGAAATCAATGCCGAAATGATCGAAAAACCGCCGGTCTTCGGTGGCCAGCACCGCCTTGATCAGATTGTCGGGCAGATCTTCGAACGGCACGGAATTTTCATGGATAATGCCGCGATGGCCGATGACATTGCCGTAGCGATCCAGAAAGGTTACGGCAAAATCGCCGCGATTGCGCCAATCCTTGACCGTTTCCTGAAAGGCGGGCATGGCCAGCGCCAGCATGACGACAGCACCGGCGGTGCCCAGTGTCATCGCTTCGCCCAACGCTTCGAACAGCCATTTTTTCCAACCGCGCATCCGGAAGCGGCGAAAGAAGATCGTGGTTTCCTCCCAGAATTCGGCGGCCTGGAAGCCGGTATTCCATAAGGTGGAATCCAGCCAGGCGTCGAGTTTGAGAAAGATATGCCGCTTTTTCTTCTGCATGGCGGTTCCGGGGCCGAGCCTTAAGATGATCTGCTACAATATCACAGGCATAGGGTGCCGAGGATGCTGTAGGCATATGCAACGCTTCACATGCAACGCTTGACAGGCGCCAAGCTTGCGCCCATGTCTGCGTTGATCGCGATATATCCCAGCCAATGGATCATATGCGACTTAACTTTTAACGAATCTATAAGATTGCCGCGGATTGGGTGCTCGCATCCGACCGATGGCCAAGGGCATGATGACCAGCGAACCCTATTGGAAGACCAAGCGCCTTGATGAGATGAACACTGTGGAGTGGGAATCCCTCTGCGATGGCTGTGGCCTGTGCTGTCTCAACAAGCTGGAGGACTGGGAAAGCGGTGAGGTGGTCTTCACCTCCGTCGCCTGTCGTCTGCTGGATGGGGAAAGCTGTCGGTGCAAGGACTATCCCAACCGGCAGGCCACCGTGCCCGATTGTATCCAACTGACGCCGGATCAGGTCGAGGACATCGCCTGGCTGCCGCCCAGCTGCGGCTACCGGCTGGTGCACGAGGGGCGCGACCTTTACTGGTGGCATCCGCTGGTTTCGGGCGACCCTGAAACCGTCCATCAGGCCGGGATTTCCGCCCGGGGCCGCACGGTCAGCGAAGAGCATGTTTCTGTCGAGGATTTCGAGGATTATCTCTGCGACTGGCCTATGACGGTGCTCTTGCAGGCCGAAGAATCTGGCGACCAATAGGGGCATGAAATGACGACAGAAGCAGACGGATTTTTTCCAAACTCGGCTGAAGCTTTCGTTTGGATCGATGCACTCGTGGTATGATTTTGACATTTGCTACCGTTCGCAGCACCCTCGAGAGCAAATGTCGGAATCTTCAGGACCACGAGCAAGTCACTGTTTCTATTGGAATTTAAAAATTTGACATTTGATCCTCAAGGGTGCGGCAAGGGGGGTGTCAAATGTCAAATTCATTCCACTAGGCTGCCACCGGTCCGGTCAGAAGTGTCAGGTCGCCATTGACGGCATAGCGGTCGAAAATGGCCATGGCCTGCCGACGAATATTTTCCGGCACTTCGGCTCCGCGGCCCGCGATGCCCTGATTGATCCGCTTGCGTTCACCGTCACGCTTGTCGGCCAGCGCCTCGGTGATTTTCTGAGCCGCCTGGCTGTCCGCTCCGGTGAAGGTGGCGATCCGATCAGCCAGAACCGCCTTGTCACCGAGGAAATCCGTTTCATAGGAAACCCACAGCGGCTTGACCAGATTGAGCATTTCGCATCGCTGCCAACTCAGCAGAAACTGCGCATACCAGATCGCTTGAGCCGCAACCAGCATCTCAAGCCGCTCCTCGAAGGGCAGCTGGTGGTAATTGCTTGGCAGGCCGTCATCAAAAAAAATGGTGTCGACCGGACGGTTGGAAGCGCGCCAGGATTGGAACATATCATCGAGGCTGATCAGCGTGTCGAAGAAATTACGGACAGTGACGATAGGGCGGATGTTGTAAAGTGTCATCTGGCGGGCCAGATAGGGCGTGCATCGAATGTGATGCTGGGCGACATAGCCACGACCGTTCAATCCATGCCTCATAAGTGCAAGCTCATCGGTTTCCTGCGAGCGCAGATTGCCTCCCAGTGCAGAGCCGCTACCGGGTGTGAAGCTGGGAAGTGCCAGGTTGGCCAGGGGGATATCCAGTGCCTGCACCAACGCCATCGAAATGAAAGTCGAGGCCGATTTGGGCGCACAGGCCACCAGAACATTCGGCTGTCTGGCCCGGCTTGCCGTCAATCTCGCCCGAAATGTCAATTCGGCAAGTTGGGAAGTCGACAGCTTCAAACCCTGGGCGTCGCTATCGCTTACGGCGGGCAGAAAGAACGGATTGGCATGGCAAAGGGCCGCGGCGACTTCCAGAGCCCGGTTTGGCGGCACGGAGGACAGATAATCCATTCCCAGGCTTAGTGCTTCGCGCGGCGCCAGGGTGGAGATGTCTGCTAGCGTCTGGCCCAGCGTGTCTTCCAGGTTCGAACCTGCCTTGTCATTCGTCCGGATGCCGACCGCATGTTCCATGCCGCAACCTGTCCTTATCCTGCTGCGTCTATCCAAAGGGAGGCTTTGGCCGAATTGGATATATCGACGCATAAACAAAAGCTTGGTGCATGAGAGCATGACTGAAGTGAATGCGTCGGTGCACCGGGGTGTGTCTGTACCAAAGGATTATTCGCAAGGGGCGAAAACGTTATGGCGTAAAGCTGACTGAGGAAGCTTGCGCCAGGCAGGAGCTTACAACCTCGTCCACGAGGGCCGGACCTCTACTGGTGGTATCCGCTGGTTTCGGGCGACCCTGAAACCGTCCATCAGGCCGGGATTTCCGCCCGGGGCCGCACGGTCAGCGAAGAGCATGTTTCTGTCGAGGATTTCGAGGATTATCTCTGCGACTGGCCTTTGACGGTGGCTGGGGACACGCCCTGACAATTGCCTGCAAGTTTATCCTTAGAGTAAGTCTCGTACAAGTTTTACACTATAATTTCATCTCGATTGAAACCGTTTCGGTGCAATGGAGAGCCTATGTCGAGACTGGACTGGTCCCTTGTCAAAAGCTTTGTTCGCGAAGCGGCCCCGGTGCCCGACGCGGAATGGGTATCGCGGAAATTCGATGAGTTCCTCCGGCGGACCGATCCCGCCGATGCTTTTGCGATTTCGGGTGTGTTCTCGCTGGCGCATCCTTTCTATGTGCCAAAGATGAGCGATGCCGCAGCCGACAGTCTGGCGATTTCTGTGCCGGAACTCGGCGAGGCTCTCATGCGGGCACGGCTGACGGCCTCGCGAGCGCATCAGCCGAATGTTCTGGTGGCGTGCCTGCCCAAATCGGCTTCCACCTTCATCGGTCAGAGCCTGATGAAAGTATTGAATGTGCCGATGGCGGTGCTGATGTCCTCCGCCTTGTCGCCGCAAACGCCTTTTTCCATGGGCATTACCCTGCGTGAGCAGGAAACGGACGAGTTGGCGTTGATCCAATACGGCAATAATGGTCTTGGCTATGTGGCGCAGCACCATTTGCGTTGCACACCCTATCTTTGCCAGCAGCTTGAGCTTTACAATATTCGCCCGATCGTCACCTACCGCAATGTCTATGACAGTCTGGTCAGTCTGGATGACATGATGCGCAAGCAGCAGCAGGAATGGGCGGCGACCCGTGACAAGGACGCGATCTATTTCAGCGACGGCTTGCCATCCAATTATTGTGAGCTGGACGACGAGACGCGCTATCTGATCCTGGTGGATCGCCAATGTGCCTGGTATCTGCAATTCTTCATGAGCTGGAAACGCTGCGAAGCGCTTGGTCTGGTCAAGCCGCTCTGGGTCTCCTACGAGGAGGATTTTCTCGGCAACAAGCAGCGTCTGGCCGAGAGGATCGCCGCCTTTGTCGGGCCGGAATTCCTCGATTCCGCAAAGCTGTCCGAGGTGTTTTCCGAGACGATCCAGACGGGTCATGCCCGGTTCAACAAGGGTGTCAGCGGTCGGGGCAGCCAATTGCCTCAGCGTGTCAAGGATCGGATCAGGGCGAGTTTTGATCTCTATCGCGATGATTTTGACTTCTCTGAAATATTGCCGGATTGACGCCTTGCTTCTGCTGGCCCTTCAGCTTCGGCACGCCCGCTGGATTTTTGCACCATCGCGTCGGTTGAGGATTGCACCTTAGGTTGTGATTGGTTATATAGCGGTTCCGCAGACTGCGGGCTGTACTATCGTCATCTTATATTTGCTGATCTATTTCCTGTATCGTTTCAAGACGCGAATGTATCGGACCGCGATACGCTTTCGGTGAAATTGCAGGCATGAGGAGTGTTTGGCAATTCGAGCTGCAGACGCCGGGCTCTTGCTGTCATTCACGTAAAAATGTGTGAGTTCGATGTAACTTTTTTTGGTTATTTACTTCTGCCGATATTGATAGTTAAAAGCTAGAATGCAATTTTGAAAACGTCGCGAGCTGGATATTTTACTATTTCTGCTTGCAACCAGGAAGGACAAGCTCATGAATATCGGAGAAGCCGCCGCAGCCTCCGGCGTTTCTGCGAAGATGATCCGCTACTATGAGGAAATCGGGCTGGTTTTGCCGGCACGGCGCACCTCAAGCAATTATCGGGTCTATGGCGAAAATGAAGTCCACCGTCTGCGCTTTGTGCGGCGGGCGCGGACCCTCGGGTTTTCCCTGGAGGAAACGGAGCGGCTGTTGGCGCTGTGGAGCGACTCTGGCCGCAAGAATGACGATGTGCGCCAGGTGGCCATGAACCATCTGCGCGAACTCGAAGACAAGATGGAAGCCATGCAGGCCATGGTCGACACGTTGAAAAACCTGGTTGATCACTGCGAGCAGGGCGACCGCCCGGATTGCCCGATCCTGGAAAAGCTCGGTGGTTCTCCCACGCACAATAGCCGCAAGGTGGAAATGGAAGAGGCCTGAGCCTCGGCATAACGGGTTAGACGAAAGCCTCATCCGCTGTGGTTGTCTGCTTTATATCTGCCGCAATGTGCTTGACTGGCGGCAGAATAAATACGGGTGACAAGACCCGTTGTCGGACGCACCTGAACCCTGGGGGCGGGGGAATGGGGCGGGCGGCCGGTCGCAAGACCGGCCGTCAATCAAGACCTCAGTCGGCTGTATGCTTAACCAGACAGACCCGTGCGTCTCTGTTGTGCGGTTCGTGGTGTCTTCACGAGGGGCGGGTTCAACAGCCTGAGCCTATAAAAACAGCAGTTCTAAAGAGTTACAGCGTCCTTTGGCATTTTACAAAATGCACCGCGCTAGAACCGGTAATTGTGAAATTGAACCGGACGGGGTCTCACCACTCTTCTCTCATAGGCTGATTGGGCGTTAAGTGAGCCTCCAATTGTGGAAGACGGCTGTCTTCGTCACAATCAGAAATGAGAAAAAAAACCTAAATAGGAAAATAAGCATTGACACCGTGACGGTGTTCTGTTAGGTTTTGTTTACGGGCGGAAATCTGCGGCGTCGGTCCTTCCGGTTCGATTTTTACGTTCTCTTTCATACATTTACAGCGTTTTAACTCTGGTTGTTGCGGTTTCCCTTCCTTGTGATGGGAGCCTCGCCTGCCGGGAGGATATTCATCATGGATGATTTCGATATATCGCTTTACGGCTGCTGGCCTTTACCGGCGCTGTCCTTTGCCTGCGACCGGCATGGGTTAACCCTCAATGACGGGCTGGAAATCAAGGCTGCGGATCTTACTGCCCTGAGCGATCATTATGCTGGGCTGCTCAATGAGCTGACGCGGGAAATGTCGGCGCAATTCGAGCAGTTCCGGTTGTTGCGCGAAGGGGCGGCGGCGCTGATGGAGGGGGGCGATGAGGCGGCGGCAAAGCTCGCCCGTGCCGATCTGAAGGCGGCGACCGAAGCGATGTCGGTGATTGTCCGCACGCTGGAAAAAATCGATGCGCTGCAACGGCAATTGGTCCGTGACCGCGAAGCCGAGGAGGAGCGGGCGGGCGAGACCGAAACGCTGGATGTGGCACAGGCGCGGCTGTTGGCGCTGGTGGAAACCCAGGCGGAGGCCAAGGCGGCGCTGCTGTTTGAGCGGTGGAAAGCAGAAAGTCTTGCTGCAACTGGCCCCCCGGGCGCGACAAGTGAGCAGCCAATTCAGACAACAGCGTGAGGGCCGCGGGTGACAAGACGTTTGGATCGGCTGTCGGCGGGCATATCAGTTGCGGCTCTTCTGGCGGCATCGCAGACCGAAAACAATGGTTTATCCGCCCTGCGCCGGGAGATGCAACACCTGCGCGACACGGTTTCGGCGCTGGGCGATGAGGGATCGCTGCTGGCGCAGACGATCATCGCGCGGCAGGGCCATAATTCTCCGGTTCTGGCTGGTCAGGCGGATGGAAATAACGGCGTTGATATGATGCAGGGGCTGGAGCTTGCAGCCTTGCAGCGGTTGGCGCGCAGTTGGGCCTTGCTGCGGCATCCCCTTCAAGCAGCGCCCGAGGGGGTATGGCGCAATTGGTTGTTGATGGGCGGTCGCGGTTCCGGCAAAACCCGGGCCGGGGCAGAATGGGTGCATGAGATTGCTTCGGCTGGCGATAAATCCGCTGTGCGGATTGCGCTGGTGGGCGAAACCCTGGGCGATGCTCGCGAGGTGATGGTGGATGGTCTGTCCGGCATTGCCCGTATTGCCCGCCACAAGCGGCCGGAGGTGGAAATTTCCCGGCGCCGGCTGGTCTGGCCGAATGGCGCGATGGCGCAGATGTTTTCCGCTGAAGACCCGGAGAGCCTGCGCGGCCCGCAGTTTCACTATGCCTGGTGCGATGAGATTGCCAAGTGGAAGCATGGCGAGGAAACCTTCGATATGCTGCAATTTTCCCTGCGGCTGGGCGATGATCCACGCCAGGTGATTACCACCACGCCGCGCCCGGTGCCGATCCTGAAACGATTGCTGGCGGACCCCGGCACGCGGCTGACCCGGCTTTCCACCTTCGGGAATGCTGGCAATCTCGCGCCCGGCTTTATCGAGGCCTTGCAGGCCCGTTACGGTGGCACGCGGCTTGGCCGTCAGGAACTGGATGGCGAGCTGATTGAGGACCGGGAGGATGCGCTGTGGCGGCGCGACCGGCTGGAGCAGTTGACGGTCAGGCTCAGTGAGCCGCTGCACCGCATTGTCGTCGGCGTCGATCCGCCCTCCGGGGCGGGTGCGCAATCGGTCTGCGGCATCGTTGTTGCCGGTCTCGACCGGCTGGGCCGGGCGGTGGTGCTGGCTGATTGTTCGGTGACGGGGGAAAGCCCGGCCAGTTGGGCGACCGCTGTGGTGCGGGCCTTTCGCCGGTTTGAAGCGGACCGGGTGGTGGCGGAGGTCAATCAGGGCGGCGAAATGGTTGGGGCGCTGTTGAAAAGCGTCGATGCCAATCTGCCGGTGCGCATGGTGCGGGCGACGCGTGGCAAGTTTCTGCGGGCCGAGCCAGTGGCGGCTCTCTATGAACAGGGCCGCGTTTTTCACGCAGCCCGTTTTGCCGATCTGGAAGATCAAATGTGTGATTTCGGCCCGGATGGTCTGTCGAATGGCCGGTCTCCCGACCGGCTCGATGCGCTGGTCTGGGCCTTGACCGCGCTTTTGCTGGAAGGCGCGGGCGAGCCGCGCATTCGCACGCTGTAATTACTTGGTGGAATTACTTGGTGGCGGGGGTAGGCTGGGGCGCAGGCTGGCGCATCTGGCGCCATTCGGATTCGAGGCGTTCAACGATATGGGCAGGAATGGTCCGGCTGGCCTCTGCGATCGTCTTGCTGATCTGGCTGCTGCTCTTGGCGTCCATCACATGTCTCCTGTGTTAACCGCCCGGCGCCCGTCATGGCGCGGCAGGGCTTGTTGCTCTGTGCCGCTCATAACCAGCGGTGGAGCTGAAAGTTCCATAAGCTTAAATCTTTGTAAATATGGCGTGACAGCGCCTGAACCGATTGAATTTCGTTTAACCGATTTAAATCCCAGCATTTTTTGGGTTCAATCTCGCCGCGTTCGGTTGGACCCTGCTATTTTAAGGGGAATCGACAGTTTATGAACAGCACGGCTTTGCAATGGCTCTTCAACCTGATCCGCGGTGAATTGTGTGGCGGACGGCTCGGCACGGCTCAGGTGCAGGGCATCAACGCCATTCTGGCGGGCTGCGCGCGCCATGGTCTGACCGACCACCGCCATATCGCCTATGTGCTGGCCACAGCCTTTCATGAAACGGCGGGTCGCTTTCAGCCCCTGCGGGAAACGCTGGCGAAAACCGATGCTGAGGCCATCGACCGGCTGGAGCGCGCCTATGCGGCAGGCCGTTTGCCGCAGGTGAGCGCGCCGTATTGGCGGCTGGACGAGGCGGGGCGCAGCTGGTTTGGCCGAGGCTTCGTGCAGCTCACCCATAAGCGCAATTATCAGGCGCTGTCGGTGGCGCTGGGCGTCGATCTCATTGCTGATCCTGCCCGCGCCCTGGATATGGCGACGGCGGCGGATATTCTGGTGGTCGGTATGCGCGAGGGGTTGTTTTCGGGTGTCAGACTTGGTGATGTCTTCACCGCCACGGCAAGCGACTGGACCGGCGCTCGGCGTATCGTCAATGGGCAAGATCGGGCGGACCTGGTGGCCGGGTATGGGCGGGTGATCTTTGCGGGGTTGGGGTGAGGTTTGCTGAGAGCGTGGATGAAAGCGCCATGGGTTTTGTAAGGCGACATAGTACACGTCACTTTTAGCTTTGCGTGCTGGGTTCCCCCTCACCCCGCCTCCGCTACGCTCAGCGGACTGACCGGGGCAGAGCCACGGGTCTCTGCCCGTCCTGCGGACCCCCGCTGGGGAGAGGAAGCCATAAACGCTGCGGCTTTTTCCTTCTTCTCCCCGTCAATTTTCCCGAGAGGCCAATTTTTCCGAGAGGCCAATTTTCCCGAAAGGATGAGGAGAAGCGGCAAGAGCCGCATGTGTCGTGTCTTTCTCTCTGTTGATGGACACATCTGCGCAAATACCCGACGGGACACTTTCAATTTCAGGAGAACATCATGCTGTCTTCCTTTCGCCTGCCGTTCCGGCGGGCCAATCGTGCTGCTATGTCGTCATCGGACCCACTCAACACAAAGTCCGGCCAGACAAAAGCAGGAGTAAGACCCCGAGCGGGGTTGGAAATGCTGCTCTCCACCGGTGCCGGGCGCGGCACGGGCCGGTCTTATGCGGCATTGTCACGCGCGGGCTTTCTCGGCAATCCGGTGGCGCATCGGGCGGTGCGGCTGCTGTCGGAGGCAGCGGCGGCTGTGCCGCTTCTGCTTTATCAGGGCCTGCCGCAGGACGGGGCGGGGGAATTGAGCGAGCATCCGGCGCTGGCGCTTCTGGCCCGGCCTACCGGGCGGGCGACGGGGGCGGATTTTTTCGAAATGCTCTATGGCCATCTGCTGCTGTCGGGCAATGCCTATCTGGAGCCGCTCTGGCTTGGCGGTCGGCTGATGGAACTGCATCTGCTGCGGCCCGACCGGGTCAGCGTCGTCGAGGGGGCCGATGGCTGGCCGGTCGCCTATGACTATCGCGCCGCCGGGGTGACGCGGCGTCTGGCTGCCGAGGGCGAGCCGCAGCCGATCCTGCATTTCAAGCTGTTTCATCCGCTCGATGACATCAGCGGCTATGCGCCGCTGGCCTCGGCCCATAACGCGCTGGACCTGCACAATGCCGCTGCCACCTGGAACAAGGCGCTGCTCGACAATTCCGCCCGACCCTCCGGGGCGCTGGTCTATCAGCCCAAGGAGGGCGGCAACCTGCCCCCGGAGCAATATCAGCGGCTGAAGGAGGAGCTGGAACAAGGCTATTCCGGGCCGATGCAGGCGGGCCGACCGATGCTGCTGGAAGGCGGGCTGGACTGGAAGGCGATGAGCCTGACCCCACGCGACATGGATTTTACCGATGCCCGCAATGGCGCGGCCCGTGATATCGCGCTCTCGCTCGGCGTGCCGCCGATGCTGCTGGGCATTCCCGGCGACAATACCTATGCCAATTACCAGGAGGCCAACCGCGCCTTCTATCGGCTGACGGTGCTGCCGCTGATCCGCCGCACCGCCGCCAGCCTGTCGGGGTTTCTGTCCGATGGGTTTGGCGAGGTCTTGTGCCTGAAGCCCGATCTCGATCAGGTCGAGGGCCTGTCCAGCGAGCGTGACGCGCTGTGGTCACGGGTTGGCTCCGCCAGCTTCCTCACCGACGAGGAAAAGCGCCAGGCGGTTGGGTATGACGCGTAAAGCCTGGAAGTTTCAAGAGGTTGATGCCTGATCCGGACTCTGTTGCGCAGAAGGGTGATTCAGAGTGTGAACATCTGCACCCTGTTTGCGAGCAGACGCGCCTAAGCGATTCTAAAGATTAGAATTCTCGGATAAACCAGGGCGGATTGGTGTCCGTTTCCACAATCATAAGACGAAAAGATTAACAAAATGAGCGACTTTACACCCGACACCCCCTTATGGGGTGCGCGGCTGGCGGGCGCATTGGCGGGCTCCGCCATCTCGCTGGTCTATCTACTGCCGAGGGGCCGGCGCGAGGCGGCCAGCCGGCTTTTCACCGGGCTGGCCTTCGGGCTGATCTTCGGCGGCGCCACCGGCCAATGGCTGGCCCGCAAGCTGGACATTCTGCAAAGCCTGTCCGGTGCCGAAATCATGCTGGCGGGGGCGACATTTGCCAGCCTTTCGGCCTGGTGGGCGCTGGGCGCGCTGGCGCGGCTGGCGGGCAGATACGGCTCCAAGGGCGGCTGAGCCAGCCTCACAATTTCAACCATTGAAGGAGAAATTCATGCACGCTTATCGCGGGCCAGGAAAGCTGGTGCGCAAATTTGCCGATCTGACCTTGTCGGATCTCAGCGGCGACGGCACGTTCAGCGGCTATGCCAGCGTGTTCGGCGAGGTGGATCTGGGGCGCGACGTGATCGAGCCAGGGGCGTTTCGCACCAGCTTGCAGGGGCGTGGTGCCACCGGCATCCGCATGCTTTACCAGCATGATCCGAACCAGCCGATTGGCAGTTGGACGCTGCTCAAGGAAGATGCGCGGGGACTCTATGTCGAGGGGCGGCTTTCCCCCGGTGTCAAGCGCGCCGAGGAGGTGCGCGCGCTGATGAAATCAGGCGCGCTGGACGGGTTGTCGATCGGTTTCCAGACGGTGAAATCCCGTCAGGACGCCAAGACCGGCATTCGCCGCATTCTGGAGGCCGATCTCTGGGAAATTTCCGTCGTCACCTTTCCCATGGCCCCTTCGGCCAGGGTTTCCAATGTCAAGCATCAGCGGTTTTTCCGCGACAAGGATACCGAGCTGATCCGGGCGATGCGCCGGGCAGCCCGGACGATGGCCACCAGCAATTTCAAATAAAGGATGGATTTATGAGCGATCATCAGATGACTGCCCCCGAAATCAAGGCGATCCCAGAAACCATGGCCGCCGCTTTCGACGATTTCATGGAAGCGTTCGAAGGCTTCAAGCAGGCCAATGACCAGCGGCTTGGCGAAATCGAGCAGAAACTGACCGCCGATGTCGTCACCCGCGACAAGGTGGAGCGGATCAACAAGGCAATGGACGAACAGTCCCGGTTGCTGGACCAGCTGGCGCTGAAAAAACTGCGCCCGGCGCTGGGGTCGAACGGCAATCGCGGCGGGTCCACCAGCCTTGACATGACGGAGCGCAAGGCGGCCTTCGAGGCCTATATCCGGCGCGGCGATGAGACGGCGTTGCGCGATCTTGACGCCAAATCCATGGCGATTGGGTCGGATGCGGATGGCGGATATCTGGTGACGGATGAGACCGATAGCGAGATTGGCCGTAGGCTCGCCTCCATCTCGCCGATCCGGCAATTGGCCAGCGTACGCCAGGTGTCGGGCGCGGTGCTGAAAAAGCCGTTTGCCCCGACGGGCATGGCCTCCGGCTGGGTGGCGGAAACCGCGGCGCGCACCCAGACCGATACGCCGCAGCTGACGGAACTCAGCTTTCCCACCATGGAGATTTACGCCATGCCCGCCGCCACCCAGTCGCTGCTGGACGATGCGGCTGTTGATGTCGAGGCGTGGATTGCAGGCGAGGTGGACATCGCCTTTGCCGAGCAGGAAGGGGCGGCCTTTGTGGCGGGTGACGGCGTCAACAAGCCGAAGGGCTTCCTGGCCTATGACACGGTGGCCGACAGCGCCTGGGCCTGGGGCAAGATCGGCTTCAAGGCGACCGGTGCCGCCGGTGGCTTTGCCGCAAGCGGGCCATCCGACGTGCTGCTCGACACGATCTATGCGTTGAAGGCCGGCCATCGTCAGAACGGCACGTTTGTGATGAACCGCAAGACGCAAGGCGAAATCCGCAAGTTCAAGGATGCTGACGGCAATTACCTCTGGCTGCCGCCCGCAGGCCCCGGCCTTGAGGCCTCACTGATGGGCTTTCCGATTGCCGAGGCCGAGGACATGCCCGATATCGCCGCCAACGCCTTTTCCATCGCCTTTGGCGATTTCAAGGCCGGTTATCTGGTGGTTGACCGGATGGGCGTGCGAGTGTTGCGCGACCCCTATTCGGCCAAGCCCTATGTGCTGTTCTACACCACCAAGCGGGTTGGCGGTGGAATGCAGAACTTTGAAGCGCTCAAGCTGATCAAGTTTGCTGCCGCTTGACAGCCCGCGCATGAATACCCGCTGACGGGCTGCAAATGGCGAATTCTGCGCTTCCAGTGCTCACGTACTTGAGTACGCTGCGCGCCGGTTCTCGAATTCACCATTTTCGCCACGTCAGCAGGAATTCCTGCACGAGCTGTCGGCTGCGGCAGGAAGGGCGCTCCCGTAAACGGAGAGCGCCCTTTGTATTTTGGGCATTTCACCTTCCGGAGACCCCCAACACATGACCATCACCACCCTCACTCCGCCGCAGGCGGAGCCGTTGACCCTTGTCGATGTGAAGGCGCAGTTGAAGATTGATACCGATGATGAAGACGATCTTCTCTCCGGCCTGATCACCGCTGCCCGCCTGCATCTGGAGGCCGAGACCGGGCTTTGCCTGATGCGCCAATCGCTGCGGCTCTATCTGGATGACTGGCCTGACAGCGACGTGATTCAGCTTCCCAGCGGTCCGGTGCAAACCATTGATGCCGTGACGGTTTTTGATGAGAACGGCGATGAACTTCATGTTTCACTGCAAGATCATCTGCTGAATGGACAGGCGCGGCCATCAAGGCTGTGGCTGCGCGACCGGCCCTTGCCTGGACGGCCAATCAACGGCATCGAGATCGACTTTACCGCAGGCTTTGGCACGGCAGCCACCGATGTGCCGGATACGCTGCGCCGGGCGATGAGCCTGCATGTTGTGGCCATGCATGCGTTTCGGGGCGCAGTCTCGTTGGCCGATCAGCCTGCCGCCGTGCCGGTCGGTTATGAGCGGCTGATCGCGCCTTTCTGCCGCAGGCGCCTGTGATGGGCGCTTTCACCATGCTCGATCCGGGCCGGATGACGGCGCGCCTCACGCTGGAACGGCCAGTTAATGAGCCTGACGGCCAGGGCGGGGTGAGCCAGGGCTGGCAGGCGATTGCCACGCTCTGGGCGCTGATAGAGCCGCAATCCTTCACCCGTGAAGAGCGGGGCGAAGCGGACATAGCCACCATTAACCAGACGGTGACCATTCGCTTTCGCACTGATGTGGCGCGCGGCCATCGGCTGGTGAAGGGAACGCGCATTCTCGCGGTCCGGGCGCTGCGCGACCCGGATGAGACCAAGCGGTTTCTGCTGCTGGATTGTGAGGAGGAGGTCGGATGAGCCTGCAATTTTCAGCAAGCGGGCAGCAGGGTGCCGTGGCGGATTTTACCGCTGCGCTGCGGCGCAGGGTGGAAGAGGCCGCCAGCCGGGTGGCTGCCAACAGGCAAGGCATGGCTGAGGTGCCGAAGGGCGAGAAAATTGGAGAGATGTCCGATGACCACGCACAGTCCGGTCAATGACCTGCTCACCGCGATGACGGCGGCGGCGCTCGCCGATACCGGCATTGCGGCGATTATCGGCGCCGATGGGATGAAGGATCGGCGGTTGCTGCGCTCCGCCCAACCTTACCTGATGGTGGGTGAGGTGACGGTCACAGATCTTTCCACCGATGATGATGGGCTGATTGAGGCGCTGGTCAGTGTGCAGGCCTGGTCCTCGCTCAGTCGCCGCGAGGCGGAAAGCCTGGCGGCGATGGTGCGTGCCGTGTTGCAGGATGCGGCGCTATCGCTGGCCCATGCCCGGTTGATCGCGTTGCGCCATATCAAGACTGTCAGTCGCCGCGAGGCAAAGACCGGCCTTTATCTGGCCGAGCTGCAATTTCGCGCTGTCATCGAATGATTTTGGCCTGGCGCGCCAGCATGGCCAGAAAGATCAGTGCTGTCAGCACCAGAGCGCTGACGGCGAGGGTGAAGGTTAGAAGCAGCGGCAGGCCGCCGCGATCCAGCAGACCAGCGATCACCACCGGCGACAATGCTTGCGAGATATTGCCGGGCAGTGCCAGTTTGGCGGAAATCCCGGCGTAGCGGCTGGCGGAAAAAAAGCCGAGCGGCAACACCGTGCGCGAAATGGCCGACAGGCCGGAGCCGACGCCATAGGCGCCGATAAACAGGCCGAGCATCCATACGGAGCCATGGCCGAATATCAGCGCCAGAAAGCCGATGACGATCAGCCCGGTGGCCACAAGGCCGGATGTGACGGGCGAGGCGCGTTTTCCGGCAATTGTATCGGCGGCGCGGGCGGAAATGCCCAGCACCGAGCGCAGCGACCCCAGTTGCAGCGCCAACGCCGGTGTGGCGCCAGCCTGTGTGAGCATTTCGATCAGCGATGACGAGACGCCGAAGGTGACGCTGCTGAAGCCGATGCTGATGACGGCAAGCGCGATCATCGCCCGCTTTTGTTGGAGTGCTGTCAGCGGCATTGGTTCGCGGTCGGCTGCGGCCTGCGCCGTTTGCGACCGGGTTTTGATGGGTGGCAGGGCGAAGCGATGCAGGGGAACCAGCACCAGAAGATGGCAGGCTGCTGCAATCAGCAAGGTATCGCGCCAGCCCAACAGGCCATTCAACCAGCTGAGCAGCGGCCAGAAAATCGCCGTTGAAAGGCCGGTGAAAATCATCAGCAGGCCGATGACGCTTTTCGCCGACGAGCCCTCGCGCTCGACGACTGCCGTATAGCAGGCAACGCTGAGCGCCAAGGTGCCGGCAATGCCGATGGTGAACCAGGCGGCGAAATAGGAAGCCATGCCTTGCGCCTGCGAGAGCAGTGCGAGGCCGAAAGCAAACACAACCGAACCCGCCGCCATGACCTTGGCGGCCCCGTGCCTTTCCAGCAGGCGGCCGCTGGCCGGTCCGGCAAAGCCCATGATCAGCAGCATCACCGTGGCGCCGAGAAAGCCGGTCTCGTTGCTGATGCCGATATCGGCGGCGATGGTGCGACCGAGAATGCCGAACAGGTCGAAACTCGTGCCCCAGCCGACAATCTGGCTGATGGATAGCACGGCCAGCAGCCGCAAGCGCGCCAGCGATGCGGCATTGTGGGGAACGGGACTGGGAGAATCGGCGGGGAGAGCGGACATGCAAGCAACCTAATCGGCAGATCAGCATAGTGCCGCATCTGTGTAAGTTTCAAGACACGGCTGTGTCTGGTCCAGACATTTACATCTGTTTGCAGCATCGGTGCGGACAACCTTTACTGTCTTTTTACGCGAGTTTTCGCGGTCACACCAGTTTTGGTGCTTCCCCTGCGGGCCTCTTGGTCTCCTTACCTTCGTCCTGGGTTTTCTCTCTGAAAAAGGGACGGGCGGTCGTGCCGGTTTGGCTGGGTCCGCGCGTGGGAGAGACCCCTGAAAACGGGGAGGGGGTGGATGTCGCCCTGGCGTGGTTGGCGGCCGGTTTGCGGATTTCTAGTTATTTTCAAGGAGATTTTTTATGGTGGCCCAGAGGGGTAAGGACCTGCTGCTGAAGATTATCAGCGGCAGCGATTATGTAACCGTTGCAGGATTGCGGTCGCGCAAGCTGGCTTTCAATACCGAAACCGTCGATGTGACCGATGCCGACAGCGCCGGGCGCTGGCGTGAGCTTTTGGCCGGTGCCGGTGCCAAACGCGCCTCGCTATCGGGGGCCGGGTTGTTCAAGGACCAGTCCTCCGATGAACTGGTCAGGGCGGCGTTTTTTGCCGGTTCAGTGTTGAGCTGGCAGGTGGTGATCCCGGCTTTTGGCACGGTGACCGGCCTGTTTCAGGTGACGGCGCTGGACTATTCCGGCGAGCATGATGGCGAGTTGAAATTCGACATCGCGCTGGAATCGGCAGGGGCGATTGCCTTTGAGGTGACGGCATGAACGGGGGGACGGGGAATGTTAGTATGGGCGTGCGCGCCAACCGCAGGCGCGGCGAAGTGGAAGCGGTGATTGATGGCGAGCGGCGGATTTTATGCCTGACGCTGGGCGCGCTGGCCGAATTGGAAACCGCCTTTGCCGCCGACAGTCTGGCGGATCTTGCCCTGCGGTTTTCCAGCGGCAAGCTTTCCAGCCGCGACCTGATCCGCATTCTGGCGGTCGGTTTGCGGGGCGGCGGCAATTGTTGCGCCGATGAGGATGTCGCCGACATGTGCGTCGAGGGTGGGCTTGCGGCCTGCGTCGCCATTGTCCGCGAATTGCTGCTCGTTACGTTTGGAACTGCTGATCAGGCGGCTTCGACCGGCCACACCTCGACCGGCCACGCCCCGGCCATGGAGGGCGATCCCGCCCGCCCTTGAGTGCCGCAGCGGGTCGATCCGACATGGCAAAGCCGCCTCCCTTTCCCTGGGAGGCGGTGATGCATGCCGGATTTCACCTGCTGCGGCTGACCCCGCAGGCCTTCTGGGCGCTGACCCCGCGTGAATTCGCCGCCATGAGCGGGGCGTTTCGCCCCGTCGCCACCGCCCGCACTGAGCTTGCCCGTGCCGATCTGGAGGTGCTGATGGCCCGCTATCCTGACCATGCTTTCCTGACCGCAACATAGAGTTTGTCAGGGAAAAGTGGAATCCGGTTTTCCCGAAAAGACAAACTCAAACAAAGGAATCGAGAGTCTGTCTGGTTCAATCTGAACCTGACAGACTCTAGAAGAGGTAGACCATGGCCGATGACGAAACCCTGTCCTTCGGGATCGATCTCGATGCTTCCGGGGCGACCAAGACCCTCGACGATCTGGAAAGCCGCTCGAAAAGCTTTGGCAGCGCGCTGACATCAGCGTTGAAATCCGCCACGAGCGGCGGTGGCGATCTGGAAGACACGCTGAAATCGCTGGCGAGCCAATTGTCCAGCATTACCCTGTCATCCGGGCTGCAACCGCTGCAAAGCAGTCTGTCGTCGCTGGCCTCCAGCGCCACATCCAGCCTTTCATCGGGGATCAGCTCGCTGTTTGCCTTCGAGAAGGGCGGCGTGCCCGGCTCGATCACGCCTTTTGCGTCAGGTGGGGTGGTGTCCAGCCCCACCTATTTCGGCATGGATGGCGGCAATACCGGGCTGATGGGTGAGGCGGGCAGCGAGGCGATCCTGCCGCTGAAACGCGGTTCGGACGGTTCGCTTGGGGTTGCCACCCAGGGCGGCGGCTCCTCCGGCACGCAGGTCAATGTCAACGTCACCACCCAGGATGCGTCGAGCTTCACCAAGAGCCAGTCGCAGATTTCCAGCCTGCTGGCGCGTTCCGTCAAGCGCGGTCAGCGCAATTTGTGAGGTGAAACCATGGCAACCGCCTTTCACGAGGTGCGCTTTCCGCTGCGCGTGTCGCTTTCAACCAGCGGCGGGCCGGTGCGGCGCACGGATATTGTCAACCTGTCGAATGGGCGCGAAGTGCGCAACCAGCGCTGGGCCAATTCGCGCCGCAGCTATGACGCCGGATCGGGAGTGAAATCGCTTGCCGATCTCTACACGATACTGGAGTTTTTCGAGGCGCGCGGTGGCCAGATGGCCGGGTTCCGGTTTCGAGATCCGCTGGATGCCAATTCTGCCGGGCCGGGCCGGGCGATAAGCGCTGAAGACCAGCAGATCGGCATCGGCGATGGCGTCACCACCAGCTTTCAACTGGTCAAGACCTATGGCGATGCCGGTGGCGGCTGGAACCGCACCATTGCCAAGCCGGTCGATGGCACGGTGTTGATCTCGGTGGATGGTGTGCCGGTCAACGGCTTCGTCTGCGATAGCACCACCGGGCTGGTGACATTTAATCAGGATTTTATTCCTATGTCTGGTGCCGTTATCAGGGCGGGCTTTCAATTCGACGTGCCGGTGCGTTTCGATACTGACCGGATCGAGATCAATCTCGAAGCCTTTAATGCTGGCAGCATTCCCTCCATTTCGCTGACGGAGATCCTTCCATGAGGACAATCGATGCCGCTTTGGCGCGCCATCTGGCGGGCGACGCCACGACGCTCTGCACCTGCTGGCGCGTCACCCGCAGCGATGGGCTGGTGTTGGGCTTTACCGATCATGACCGGGATCTGACCCTGCGCGGCACGCTGTTTCATGCCGCCAGCGGTTTTTCCGCCAGCGATGGTGAGGCGGAAAACACCTTGTCGGCTCCGACCTCCGAAGTTGCCGGTGGTTTTTCCAGCGAGGTGATTACCGAAGCCGATCTGATTGCCGGGCGCTATGATGGGGCGCGCATCGAGGTCTACCGTGTCAACTGGCAGGTGCCGGACCAGCATGTTCTGCTCAAGGTGCAGGATGTTGGCGAGGTCAAGCGCCAAACGGGGCAGTTTACCGCCGAATTGCGCAGCTTTGCCGCCAAGCTCTCCCAGGACCAGGGCCGCACACTTGGCCGTCGCTGCGATGCCAGCCTGGGCGATAATCGTTGCGGTATCGACTTGAGCATTGAGGGCCGCACCGTCAGCGCTGTTCTGGTGAGTATGAGCGGGTCCGACCGGCTCATCGTTTCGGGGCTGGATGCCTATGGCGACGACCATTTCCGCTATGGCCGGATCACTGTCACATCAGGGGCCGAGACCGGCCTGACCGCCGAGGTCGAGACCAGCCGCCCCGGTGAGGACGGCACAGAGCTGACATTGTGGCTGCCCTTGGAAGTGACATTGTCACCGGGCGATGCACTGACCGTTACCATCGGCTGCGACAAACGCTTCGCCACCTGCCACGACAGCTTTGCCAACGCCGCCAACTTCCGGGGCTTCCCGCATATGCCTGGCAGCGATTTCGCCTATTCCTATGTCAGCGGCCAGACGACCCATGACGGGTCGGTGCTGTTTGAGTGAGGGGGATTGCATGCCCTCCATCAACACGGATGTCCTCACCCTCGCCGAGGGTTGGATTGGTACGCCCTATCGCCATCAGGCCTCCACCAAGGGCGTCGGTTGCGATTGTCTTGGCTTGGTCCGAGGCATCTGGCGGGAGCTTTATGGGCAGGAGCCAGAGGTAACGCCTGCCTATGCGCCTGATTGGGCCGAGCGGTCGGGAGAGGACCGGTTGATTGAGGCGGCGGGGCGGCATTTCATCTCGATCGACAGCTTTGGCGAGGCCTTGCCCGGCGATCTCCTGGTCTTCCGGTTTCGCGCCCATTACGCCGCCAAGCATCTGGGGCTTTTGGCACCCGACCAGCATTTCATTCACGCCTATGAGCAGGCGGCGGTGGTTCGCTCCGCTCTGGTGCCCGCCTGGCGGCGGCGTGTCGCGGGCGTCTATCGTTTTCCGGAGAAGTGATCGATGGCAACTCTTGTTTTCCAGGCAGCCGGTGCGGCCATCGGCGGCATATTCGGGTCGGTCGGCACCATGCTGGGCCGCGCCGTCGGGTCGCTGGCTGGCAATATGGTCGATCAGGCGCTGATCAACGGCAGCTCCACCACGTCTGGCTCGCATCTGTCGTCGGCGCGGATCGGTGGGGCCAGCGAAGGCACGGCGCTGAACCGGGCCTATGGCACGGTGCGCATTGGCGGCACGCTGATTTGGGCGACGCGGTTTGAGGAAAAGACCACCACCGAAACCTCCGGCAGTAAATCCACCGGCAGCAAGACCAAGAGTTATGATTATTACGGAAATCTGGCGCTGGCTTTGTGCGAAGGCCCTGTGGCGGCGATCCGTCGGGTCTGGGCCGATGGTGAGGAAGTGGATCTGACCGAGGTTGAGATGCGCTTTTATCCTGGCAGTGAGGATCAGGGCGTCGATCCGCTGATTGCCGCCAAACAGGGCGAGGGCAATGCGCCCGCCTATCGCGGCGTCGCCTATGTGGTGTTTGAGCGCCTGCCGCTTGATGATTACGGCAACCGTCTTCCCGTGCTGCAATTCGAGGTGATCCGCTCGTTGGGCGTGCTGGAAAGCCAGGTCAGGGCTGTGACCATCATTCCCGGTGCCACCGAGCATGGCTATGCGACGAAAGCCATTACCGAGGAAACCGGCGATGGCGAAGAGCGGATCATCAACCGCAACACGCTGGTGGCCGCCACGGATTGGCAGGCCTCGCTGGATGAATTGCAGGCGGTGTGTCCCAATCTCGTCCGTGCCGCCCTTGTTGTCAGCTGGTTCGGCACCGATCTGCGGGCCGATCAATGCGCCATCGTGCCGGGTGTCGAAGTGGCGAGGCGTGACGAGGAGAGCCGCGCCTGGAGTGTTGCGGGCATTGGGCGCTCACAGGCCCGGCTAGTCAGCCAGAACGGTGGCGGCCCCGCCTATGGCGGCACACCGAGCGATAAAAGCGTGATTGAGGCGATCAAGGATCTGAACAGCCGGGGCATTGCCACCTGCCTCTATCCTTTTGTGATGATGGATATTCCCTCAGATAACGGACTGACTGATCCTTATGGCGGGACAGAACAGGCGGCCTATCCCTGGCGTGGGCGCATCACCTGTTCACCGGCCCCTGATCTTGCCGGCTCGCCTGATGGCACGGACGCGGTGGACGCCATCATCGAGGCCTTCATGGGCAAGACCACGGTCGATGATTTCTTCGTGCTCGGCACCACGATCCTTTATACCGGCAACAAGAACGGCCGCGATAGCGGCTATCGGCGGCTGGTGCTGCATTCTGCGCTGCTGGCCAAGGCGGCGGGTGGGGTGGACAGTTTCGTGATCGGCTCGGAACTGAAGGGCCTGACCACCCTGCGCGGTGCGGGCAACAGCTTTCCCTTCGTTGCCGCCTTGATGCGGCTGGCTGAGGATGTGCGCGCCATTCTGGGGAGCCAGACCAAGCTGACCTACGGGGCCGATTGGAGCGAGTATTTCGGCTATCACCCTGATGACGGGTCCGGCGATGTGTTCTTCCATCTCGATCCGCTCTGGGCCTGCGCGGCCATCGACGCTGTAGGCATCGACAATTACATGCCGCTGTCGGATTGGAATGACGCGGATTTCACCGCTGACAATCCTGATAGCTTCACCATTGCCGATGACAGGACGGCCATGCAGGCGCAGATTGCCGCCGGGGAGGGCTATGACTGGTATTATCCAAGTCTTGTCGCCCGTAAGAAACGCGAGCGTGCCGCCATTACGGATGGGCTGGCGGGCAAGCCCTGGGTCTATCGCTATAAGGACATTCAGTCCTGGTGGGAAAACCACCATTACAACAGGGTCGGCGGTGTTGAGCTTTCCGCGCCAAGCGCCTGGATGCCGAAGCAGAAACCGATCTGGTTTACCGAATTGGGCTGCCCGGCGGTGGAGCGTGGTGCCAACCAGCCGAACGTGTTTCCCGATCCGAAATCCTCGGAAAATGCGCTTCCCTATTTCTCTTCCGGCATGCGCTCGGATGCCATGCAGCGGCGGTTTCTGGAGGCGCATCTGGGCTATTGGCAGGGGGAAGCGGCACCCGCTGGCATGGTCGATGCCGATCATATCTTTCTCTGGACCTGGGATAGCCGGCCCTTTCCGGCCTTTCCCTATGATACTGATCTGTTTGCTGATGGCGACAATTGGCGCAGCGGCCATTGGCTGAACGGGCGGCTGGGCGGCGGCACGCTGGCCGAGGTGATTGCCGCGATATTGGAAGATTGCGGCTTTACCGATTACGATGTGTCCGCCGTCACCGGCGATCTCTCGGGCTATGTGCAGGGCGATATATCCTCGGCCCGTAGCCTGATCGAGCCGCTGACCGAGGCTTTCCTGATCGACGTGATCGAGGACGGTGCCGTGCTGCGGTTCCGCTCCCGCCAGGCCGCCAGCCTGAAGGCCATCGAAACCCGGGTTTTCGTTGATACCGAAGATGAGCCGTTCTGGACCGAGACCCGGGGCGACAGCACCGATTACGCTGGGCAGGCCGTATTGGATTTTTACGATCCCGCCAATGATTACGAGGATGCCAGTGTCCGCTCGCGCCGCGTGGTGGGAACATCCGCGAAGCTTTTATCCAGCGATCTGCCCGGGGTGCTCGATGAGGCGAGCGCTTTGGCCGTGGTTGAAACGCAATTGCGCGATCACCGGATCGGGCGGCGCAGCCTGACCCTGTCGCTGTCGCCCTCGCAGCTGGCGCTTCAGCCCGGTGACGTGCTGACCTTGCCGGAAGGGCCATCCGGCCGGTTCCTGATCACCCGGATCGAAGACAGCAGCACGCTGTCGTTGGAACTGACCGAAGTGGCAGCGCCGGTGTCCAGTGCGATCACGGTTGCCAGCAGCGGGCGGGTGCAGAGCGGGCGGGCCTCGGACGGGTTTGCGCCGCTGTGGCGGCTGATGGACCTGCCACGCCTTGATGATGGCGAGGACGGCAGTTTTGCGCGCGCGGCGGCCTATGCAAGTCCCTGGCGCAAGATCGTACTGTCGTCATCCGCCGAGACCGAGAATTATGCGACCCGCGCCGTGGTGGAAGGGCCTGCGACGCTTGGTAGCCTGTCTTCGGCTTTGGCTTCGGGCGTGTCGGGCCGGTTCGATAGGACCAATCGTCTGAGTGTCACTCTGTCCTATGGCAGTTTTTCCTCCGGCTCCCGCCTGTCGGTGTTGAATGGCGACAACCGCTTGGCGGTCAAGGCCGCTAACGATGTCTGGGAGGTGATTGGCTTTCTGACGGCGGAGGAATTGCAAAGCGGCGTTTGGCAATTGTCCGGCCTGCTGCGCGGTCTCTATGGCACGGAGGATGCCATGGCGGCGGGCGCGGTCTCGGGCGCGCAGGTGGTTCTGCTCAACAACGCGGTGACGGCGCTTGACCTTGCCGATAGCGAAATCGGCCTGACGCTGAACTGGATCGCCGAGGCCGCTGGCACCAGCCTTGCGGCCAAGGGGCCGGTCAGCTTTTCCGGCGGAGTGCGGGCGTTGACCCCGCTTGCCCCGGTGCATCTGCGCGCCAGCCGGGGAGCAAGCGGCGATATTGCGCTGAGCTGGGTCCGACGCGGCCGCACCGATGCCGATAATTGGACGCCATCCGATATTCCGCTCGATGAGGAAAGCGAACGCTACCAACTCGATATTCTCGACGCTGGAAAGGCGGTGCTGCGCAGCGTCACCCTGACCTCTGCGGCCTATGCCTAAAGCGCCGCTTTGCAGGCCCAAGACTTTGGCGCAGCACCCTCGGCGCTCGCCATCCGGGTCCGCCAGATTGGCCGTCATGCCAGCGGCATTGCGGCTGAAGCACAGTTCACTTTCTGATCTTCAACCCGAAAATATCAACCGAACAGCAAGGGAAATCGACATGAATGACGGCAAACCGTGGTATCTGTCCAAGACTGTCTGGGGTGCGCTGGTCGCTATCCTGGCGCCCGGCCTGCAACTTGGCGGGTTCGAGCTAGGTCTTCTGGAACAGGGGCAGTTGACCGACGGATTGGTGGCGCTGGCCGGATCGGTGGGCGGGCTGGTGGCGCTCTATGGTCGGCTGGTGGCAAGCCACGCCATCGTCCCCCAGGCGAACCGGCCGCCCCCGGAAAAACCCTGAACGGCAATGGATATCGCATTCAATCTGCCAATAATCTCATAAATTGAAATGCTTGCCCTGTCGCAGATCTGTCATGCAGATCGTGCCACAGGCCAAGATTACCATGCATTCATTTGCCATTCAGCCGCTCTTCGGTAACACTGACACCACGATAACCGAATGCGGCAGAGTGGCAGTTGATGGCATCCAAATCGATCATAGGCAGTATCGCAGCCGGGCTTATTGCCTGGACGGTACCGGCGACCACAACGCCGGTCCCCGATGCCGTGCCTATGTCGCAGATGGTGTCTGGCCCCAGTGGGTCGTCTGCACCTGTCATCGTCCAGGCGCAGAACCAGAATCAGAACAACGACAATTCCGACAGTAACGACAGCAAATCCAATGGCAGGGTCGATTGCCGTTCGGCGGCGCTCAGAGCCGTGGAGCAGGCGGGTGGGCAATTGCTTTCCGTGCGGCTGTCGGGCGGTCAATGCGTGATTACCATCCTCGTGCCGGGGACTGGCGACAATGCAAGGCCCCGCAAGATGACGGTCCAGGTGTCCCGCTGAGGCTGGTTTTGGGCCAAGGAGTAGTGTAAGGCTTTCTATCTGTTGGATATTTTTTCTCATGCGGCCTGGTTTTCGGGGCCTGCACGCAAGATCGCCCGGCTGGCGCCAGCATGGCAAAACGGAGAAGTGAAGAATGCGCATTCTCGTCGTCGAGGACGATGTCAACCTGAACCGCCAGCTGGTCGAAGCGCTTCAGGAGGCAGGCTATGTGGTCGACCAGGCCATGGATGGCGAAGAGGGGCATTATCTCGGTGATACCGAGCCCTATGATGCCGTGATCCTCGATATCGGTCTGCCGACCATGGATGGCATTACCGTGCTGGAGAAATGGCGTTCTGCCGGGCGCGTCATGCCCGTGCTGATTCTGACGGCCCGCGACCGTTGGAGCGACAAGGTATCCGGTATCGATGCCGGTGCCGACGACTATGTCACCAAGCCGTTCCATGTCGAAGAGGTGCTGGCGCGCATCCGGGCGCTGATTCGCCGTGCCGCCGGCCATGCCTCCTCGGAAATCGCCTGCGGGCCGGTGCGGCTCGATACCAAGAGTTCCAAAGTCACGGTTTCGGGCAAGGCGCTGAAACTCACCTCGCATGAATTCCGGCTGCTGTCCTATCTCATGCATCACATGGGGGAGGTCGTGTCGCGCACCGAACTGGTCGAGCATATGTATGACCAGGATTTCGACCGCGATTCCAACACGATCGAAGTGTTTGTCGGGCGGCTGCGCAAGAAGATCGGTCTGGACATGATCGAGACCGTGCGCGGTCTAGGCTACCGGATCAAAGCGCCTGACAGCGTCGAGGGCTAGGTGTTCCGGGTCAACTCTCTCACCCTTCGCGTCCTGCTGTCAGCCACTCTCTGGTATATCATCGCGCTGGTGACGATGGCCGTGGTGATTTCGGCGCTGTATCGGCAGGGGGCAGAGCGCTCCTTCAACGATCTGTTGCGCGCCCAGCTCTATAATGTCGTCAATTCCGTCACGGTGGGCGATGGTGAAAGCCTGTCTGGCAGTCCGGCGCTCGGCGATCTCAGGTTTTCACAGCCCGGAACCGGCTGGTACTGGCTGGTCGAGCCGCTCGGTTCCTTCAATGCCGCGCCGCTGGCCTCCACCTCATTGGGGTTGACCAATCTGCCGGTGCCAAGCTTTGAGGAAAGCCCGTTCGACCAGAATTACGAGCGTTTTTACGGCATGACCGACAGTTTCGGCAACCGGCTGCGGATCGCCGAGACCGAGGTTATCCTGGACGAATCCGGCCGGGCGGCACGGTTCCGGGTATCGGGCAATCTGAAAGTGGTGGAAGACGAAATCACCGGATTTTCCCACCGGCTTTACGCCGTTCTGGCGATGTTCGGGGTCGGCGGCCTGTTGGTCAATGCCGTTACCATTATCTTCGGCCTGAAGCCGCTGGATCGGGCGCGTCGGGCGCTGGAGCGGATCAGGGGCGGCGAGGCCGAACGAATTGAGGGTGAATTCCCCCGTGAGATCGAGCCATTGGCCAATGAAATCAACGCTCTGATCGATAGTAACCATCGCATTGTCGAGCGCGCCCGCATGCAGGTCGGCAATCTTGCCCACTCGCTGAAGACCCCGATTGCCGTGCTGCTCAACGAGGCGCGGGTGCTCGACCCGCCGCATGGCGAGGTCATCAAGGCCCAGGCGTCAGCCATGCAGAGCCAGGTCGGCACCTATCTCAACCGCGCCCGCATCGCTGCCCAGCGCGAATCGGTGCTGTCTCGCGCCGAGGTGGAACCCGTTCTGGAGCGCCTGGTACGGGTGATGCGCAAGCTCAATCCGGACAAGCAGTTCGAGGTTCACCTGGAGAGCCAAGCCTCGGGGCAAGGCCTGGTTCTGGCGATGGAAAGCCAGGATTTGGAGGAAATCCTTGGCAACCTCCTGGAAAATGCTGCCCGGCACTCAGAAACCACTGTTACGGTGACGGCCCGGATCGCGCCGACCGGCGAAGTTGGGCTCGATCCGGGTCGTAGGGCTTGGCTGGAAATCATCGTCGAGGATGACGGCCCGGGTCTTGACCCGGATCAGATCGGCGAGGCGCTGAAGCGCGGTCGCCGGCTGGATGAAAGCAAGCCCGGGACCGGGCTAGGCCTGTCGATTGTCAAGGAAATAACCTCGGAATACCAGGGCAAGCTTGGCCTGTCGCGCGGCGTCAACGGGGGGCTGCTGGCCAGGCTGGTTTTACCGGCCCTGTCGCGGGACGGAGCGTGAGGTGGCTTTGGCGCCAGATGATGTCTGCCAGCGGATGTCGGATTGAAAAGCCGAATTCGGATTTTTCCTGACACGCTCCAGTTTAACAAATGTCAAGTTGGCAAACTCTATGGCAGGGATCGAAATGGCGGCTTGCAAAGTCGTGCGGTGTCGGGCTTATCATAAGAGACTATAGCAACGTGTGGTTTGCCCACAAAATGTCATGAAAAACAGAATTTGGAATTGCAGGCTATGAGGAAGATCAGCACCGGTTTTGCATTTGCCCTGCTGGGCTGCGCCCTGGCACTGACCTCCTGCAAGACGACCGGTGGCAGCACCGGCTTGCTTGGCAAATCCACCACTTCAAGCTCGCTCTATCTCAACGCGCTGCAGGGCGGCATTGTGTCGCGGACCGGTGCTGAACTGGACAACAGCCAGAAGCAGCGGGCCCTGGCGGCCGAATATCAGGCCCTGGAAGTGGCCCCCGGCGGCCAGACGGTGACATGGCGCGATGACGATGTTTCCGGCGAAGTGGTGGCCGCAGCCCCTTATCAGGTGGGCAATCAGAACTGCCGCCAATATCGCCACAAGGTGACCGTCGATGGCAAAGCGGTTGAGGCACGCGGCGTTGCCTGCCGCAATGAGGACGGGACATGGACGCCTCTGACCTGAATCACATCATCGCGGGTCGATGCAGCTTCCCCTTGACTTAAGTCAAGGCTGATGGAAGGTCGGTTGTTTAAAACGTCATCAGTTGCACGATAGTATGGACGGCGTTCCAAAACGTCATGGAACCCTTCGGGTTCGGAGCATTTCCAGGAAAAGTGTAAAACGGTTTTCCGTCCGGAAATGCGTACAAAAAAGAGATAGAGCATTTCAGCGTTTCGCTGAAAGACTCTAGGGAGCCTTATGCTGTTCTGGGTTGAAATTGCTGTTCTGACCTTTGCCGTTGCGGCAGCCTTTCTGTTGCCACTGACGCGAGCGCAGCAGCGTGGCGAGCGCGAGACCCGTGATGGTGCGATGGCCGTCTATCGTGATCAATTGCAGGAACTGGAGCGTGACCGGGCGGGCGGGTTGATTTCCGCCGAGCAGGTGGATTATGCCCGCGCCGAGATTGCCCGCCGCCTTCTGGCCGCCGATAAGGGTGATGAAACTCAGGCTGTCAAAAGTGCGCCTCGCAAAACCTCGCGCAATGGTCTGGCGCAGGCCTTTGTTGTTCTGCTGGTACCAGCAGTCGGCCTTGGGCTTTATCTTGCCCTCGGCAGTCCCGGCCTGCCATCACAACCCTTGCAGGCCCGGTTGGAAAATCCCGGCAATGACATGAGCCTGTTGATTGCCCAGGCTGAACGCCATCTGATGCAAAAGCCCGATGATGGTGCAGGCTGGGATGTACTGGCTCCCATCTATCTGCAACAAAACCGCATGGGCGAGGCGGAACTGGCCTTTCGCAACGCTATCCGGTTGAAGGGCGCCAGCCCCGAGCGGCTCAACGGGCTTGGCGAAGCGCTGATCGCCCAGAGCGACGGCGTGGTGACCGATGCCGCACGCGATCTGTTTTCGCAATCCGTGGCGCTGAACCGCGACAATCCGCGTGCCACCTATTATCTGGCGCTGGCGCTGGAACAATCCGGCAAACGCGACGAGGCGCTGGCCGCCTTTAAGGCGATTGCGGCCCAATCCCCGCCCAATGCCCCGTGGCAACCGCTGGTCGCCCGGCATATCGCCCGCAATGATCCTCAGGCTGCGGCAACGGCGGCACCCCTCGGAAATCCCGATGCCGCCGCTGTGGCCGCAGCCCAGGGCTTGCCGGACGGCGACCGTCAGGCGATGATAAAGGGCATGGTTGAAAGCCTGGATGCCAAGCTGAAAACCGATCCAAACAATTTCGAAGGCTGGGTGCGGCTGGTGCGCTCCTATACCGTGTTGAAGGACAACCAGCGGGCGCTCGAGGCCTTGAAAACCGGGTTGAAGACCTTCCCCGCCGACGGGGAGCAAGGCAAGCAGCTGATCGCCATGGCGCAGCAATTGGGATTGCCGGTCGAGGAGGCGCTGAAATGACCCGCAAGCAGAAACGTCTGGCCGTCATCGTCGGGGGCGTCGGTTTCATCATGGCGGCCGTGCTGCTGGTTCTGTTCGCTTTCGGCCAGTCCATCGCCTATTTCTACATGCCTTCCGATCTCGCCAAGACACCGGTCGGGCCGGGCACCCGCATCCGGCTGGGCGGACTGGTGGCGGAAGGCTCGGTCAAGCGCGACACCGGTTCCACCGTCAGTTTTGCCGTGACCGATGGTACGGCCACGGTGCCGGTGACCTATACGGGCATTCTGCCGGATCTGTTTCGTGAAGGGCAGGGCGTGGTGACGGAAGGCGTGTTTGGCGCTGGCGGCACGCTGTTTGATGCCGATACGGTTCTGGCCAAGCATGACGAGAATTATATGCCGAAGGAAGTTGCCGACCGGATGAAGAAGGACGGCGTCTGGAAGGGCGAGGGAGAGGCGAAATGATCATTGAGATCGGCCATTACGCGCTGGTGCTGGCGCTGGCCGCCGCACTCCTGCTCTCGGTCCTGCCGATGCTGGGCGCCCGCAGGGGCGATACCGCCATGATGCAGACGGCGGTTACCGGTACCTATGCGCTGTTTGCGTTGGTGCTGTTTGCCTTTGGTGTGCTGGCTTACGCCTATCTGGTCTCGGATTTCTCGCTGCTGAATGCCTATCAGAATTCCCATTCGCTGATGCCCGCCATCTATCGCTTCTCGGCTGTCTGGGGTAATCACGAGGGATCGATGATGCTGTGGCTGTTGATCCTGACGCTGTTTTCGGCGCTGGTCGCCCTGTTCGGCAGCAATCTGCCCGACCGGCTGAAAGCCAATGTGCTCGGCGTTCAGGCCTGGATTTCCACGGCCTTCATCCTGTTCATCCTGATCACCTCCAATCCCTTCATCCGCCTCAATCCGGCCCCTGCTGAGGGGCAGGATCTCAATCCGGTTTTGCAGGACCCCGGCCTCGCCATTCATCCGCCGCTGCTTTATCTCGGCTATGTCGGCTTCTCCGTCTGTTTTTCCTTTGCCATCGCCGCCCTGATCGACGGGCGGATCGATGCCGCCTGGGCGCGCTGGGTCAGGCCCTGGACGCTGGCGGCCTGGACCTTCCTGACGGCGGGCATCGCCATGGGCTCCTACTGGGCCTATTACGAGCTGGGTTGGGGCGGCTGGTGGTTCTGGGACCCGGTTGAGAACGCCTCCTTCATGCCCTGGCTGGCAGGCATTGCGCTGTTGCATTCGGCGCTGGTGATGGAAAAGCGTGATGCCCTGAAAATCTGGACGGTGCTGCTCGCCATCCTCACCTTCTCGCTGTCGCTGCTTGGCACATTCCTGGTGCGATCCGGCGTATTGACCTCGGTGCATGCTTTTGCCACCGATCCCAGCCGTGGGATTTTCATTCTGGCTATCCTCATCCTGTTCATCGGCGGTGCATTGTTTTTGTTCATGCTGCGCGCGCCGCATTTGAAGGCGGGCGGGCTGTTCCAGCCGATTTCGCGCGAAGGCGCACTGGTGTTGAATAACCTGATCCTGACGGTGTCGACCGCGACCGTGCTGATCGGCACGCTCTATCCGCTGCTGCTGGAAACCCTGACCGGTGAGAAGATCTCGGTTGGCGCACCCTTCTTCAACCTGACCTTCGGCCTGCTGATGATCCCGCTCCTCGTCGCTGTTCCATTCGGGCCTATGCTGGCCTGGAAGCGCGGCGATCTGCTAGGGGCGCTGCAACGGCTTTATCTGGTGGCGGCGCTGGCCTTTCTGGTTGGGCTTGTGTTCTATTATCTCCAGAATGGTGGCCCGGTTCTGTCCGTGCTGGGGCTTGCCGCGGGCTTTTTCCTGATGTTCGGTGCGCTGGCCGATCTTGCTTTTCGTTCGGCTTTCGGCAAGCAGACGGCAAGCGTCGCCTTCCGCCGGTTGATCGGTCTGCCGCGCTCGGCTTTCGGCACGGCGCTCGCGCATTTTGGCCTCGGCGTCACTGTGTTGGGCATTGTTGCTGTCACCACGTTTGAGAGTGAAATGGTGGTGGAGATGAAGCCCGGTCAGACCGTGGAGGCCGGGGGCTTTTCCCTGACCTATGACGGGCTGCGCTCCGCCAAGGGACCGAATTATACCGAGGATCGCGGCCATTTCACCATCCGGCGCGGTGGGGTCTCCGAGGGCGATGTCTGGTCGTCGAAACGGCTTTATACGGCAAGACGCATGCCCACCACAGAGGCGGGTATCCGTAGTTTCGGCTTTAGCCAGCTTTACGTTTCGCTTGGCGATGCCATGGCCGATGGCGGCATGGTGGTGCGAATCTGGTGGAAGCCCTGGATTCTCTGCATCTGGGGCGGGGCGCTGGTGATGATGATCGGCGGCTTCGTCTCGCTCTCCGACCGGCGTTTGCGCGTCGGTGCTCCAAACCGCAAGGCAAAGGCAGTGGCGGCCAATGGTGCCGTCAAGGGCCTGGAGGCGGCGGAATGAGGGAGCTTTTTGCCATCTTCCTCGGCTTCTGGCTGTTGCTGGTCCAGCCCGCCTTTGCCGTCAATCCCGATGAAATGCTGAAAGACCCGGCCTTGGAGGCCCGTGCCCGGCACCTGTCGGGGCAATTGCGCTGCATGGTCTGTCAGAATCAATCCATCGACGACAGCAATGCCGAACTCGCCCGCGACCTCCGGCTTCTGGTGCGCGAGCGGATCGTCAAGGGCGATAGCGATGATGACGTCATCCGCTATCTGGTGTCGCGCTATGGTGAATTCGTGCTGCTGAAGCCGCGATTGACGTCAGAGACCTTGCTGCTATGGGGCGCGCCCGGCCTGTTGCTTGTCGTCGGCGTGGGCGCAGCCTTTGCCTACAGCCGCCGACGCAGGAGCGTGGCTGCGGCGCAGCCGTTGAGTGCGGATGAAGAGGCGCGGTTGAAGCGGCTCTTGGAAGAATAGGGGCCGGTTCCCACGAAAACCGGCAGGAGTCCTGCGGCAGGACGCGGGGATATGTCCCTGTCAGAAAAGCGGGATCTCGATCGTTGTGGGGTGATCGCTCGCCACGCCACTCACGCCTTGACGATAGACATGGTTGGGAAGCGGGGCTGGCACGCGCTTGGCGAAAGTTGTGCGCATGAAAAGCATGACTCGACGATCGGTTATCGCGTTGCCGGTTGATTTTTCCATATAGATCTTTGCGGGACGTCCTTTGGCGTCTGTTACCAAACGAATGGCGCCAATCTCCTTGTGCGGGGCGGCGGCGCAGCCTGTCAGTATTGCCGCGAATAAACAGAGTGAAATACGATGCATAGAAATCCCCGGATCGGCTCAGGATGTGTAAAGGCCGTCCAAACTTTATCAAGCGCCCGTCATCGAACCTATTGAAAAACCTTTCCGGCGCGTAAATTTCCGCATTACCAATTTTTCATGTTCCGGACAGTTCGTTGTAACGTGATCCATCCTATATCTTTGTCATCCACCGCCTGAAGCCGGGTCGCTCCGGTCTTCGCACGATACGATGCCAACCAGAACAAGATAAGGTAGAGATCCATGTCGAAATCCTTCCATAATCGCTCCGTTACTTCCAGGCTGCGGGCAGGTACCGCGGCAGGGCTGGCGGCCCTGATGCTGGCGGGTGCCGTGACGGTAACGCCTGCGCTGGCCGCGCCCGTCGAGGTTCAGGCGCCGCAGGTGCCGAGCTTTGCTGATCTGGTCAGCGCCGTTTCCCCCGCTGTTGTCTCCATCCGCGTCAAATCGGATGTGCAGCAGGCCTCCGAGGACGGCAGCAATTTCTCCTTCAATGGCCGTGATTTCGACCAGCTTCCCGATCCGCTGAAGCGCTTCTTCAAGGAATGGGGCATGCCAGGCCCCGGCGGTCCGGGTGGTCCAGGAGGCCCCAAGGGTGGCCCGCATGCCGAGCGTCATGGCAAGCTTCGTCCAATTGCCCAGGGGTCGGGCTTCTTCATCTCTGAGGACGGCTATGTCGTGACCAACAATCACGTGGTTTCCGATGGCCAGGCCTATACAGTGGTGATGAATGACGGCACCGAATATGATGCCAAGCTGGTCGGTAAGGACCCGCGCACTGACCTTGCCGTTTTGAAGGTCGATCAGCCGACCAAGAAATTCACCTATGTCGAATGGGCGCAGGACGAGAAGATCCGCGTTGGTGACTGGGTCGTGGCTGTCGGCAATCCTTTCGGTCTCGGCGGAACCGTGACCTCGGGTATCGTTTCGGCTTTTGGCCGTGATATCGGCTCCGGTCCTTATGACGATTACATCCAGATTGACGCACCGGTAAACCGGGGCAATTCGGGTGGACCGGACTTCAACCTCAGCGGCAAGGTGGTCGGGATCAACACGGCGATCTTCTCGCCATCGGGCGGTAGCGTCGGCATCGCCTTCGCTATTCCGGCGGCGACTGCCAAGGATGTGGTTGCTGAATTGATCAAGCATGGCTCGGTGCAGCGCGGCTGGCTTGGCGTGCAGATCCAGCCCGTCACCAAGGATATCGCCGAATCGCTCGGTCTGGCCGATGCCAAGGGTGCGCTGGTGGCTGAGCCGCAAACCGGTTCTCCCGGTGAAAAGGCCGGTATCAAGCAGGGCGACGTGATTACCGCTGTGAATGGCGATCCGGTCAAGGACCCGCGTGACCTCGCCAAGCGCATTGCTGCCTTCCCGCCCAATACCAAGGTCGATATTTCGATCTGGCGCAATGGCAAGCCGACTGCCGTCAAGGTCGATCTCGGCACCTTGCCTGCTGAAAAGGAAACGGCCAGCGGTGATGAGGACCAGGGCGCGCCCGAACAGAATGCACCGGCCACCGAGCAGGCGCTTGCCAATCTCGGAGTCACTGTCCAGCGTGCCGATGACGGCAAGGGCCTGACGATCACCAATGTCGATCCGGATTCCGACGCTGCCGACAAGGGGCTGAAGACGGGCCAGAAGATCACGTCCGTTAACAACCAGCAGGTCTCCAGCGCCGCCGAGGTCAAGAAGATCCTGGAACAGGCCAAGAAGGACGGTCGCACCAAGGCGCTCTTCCAGGTGGAAACCGACAATGGCAGCCGCTTCATCGCCCTGCCGATCAACCAGGGCTGATGATCAGGCCTCTGGCGGCGGCTGGACCATTTCAGTCGCCGCCAAATCTTCCGGCAGGATGTGTTTTCGTGAACGAAGAGGCGCAGATCATGGCATTCGGGACGGGACAAACCATGGAAACCGGTAAAACAGGCTGTGCATCGGGCAATGCGGGCACTAATGTCGCACGCATGAAAATACTTGTGATCGAAGACGATCTTGAAGCCGCCGCTTACATGACCAAGGCCTTCCGTGAGGCGGGGATCATGGCCGACCACGCCAGTGATGGCGAGGCGGGCCTGTTCATGGGCTGCGAAAATACCTATGACGTGATGATTATCGACCGGATGCTGCCGCGCCGCGATGGCTTGTCGGTGATTTCAGAATTACGCAAGCGCAGCATCAATACGCCGGTGCTGATCCTGTCTGCCCTTGGCCAGGTCGATGACCGGGTGACTGGCCTTCGCGCCGGTGGCGACGATTACCTGCCCAAGCCCTATGCCTTTTCCGAGCTTCTGGCCCGGATTGAAGTCCTGGGGCGACGCAAGGGGACGCCGGAACAGGACATGATTTACCGGGTCGGCGATCTGGAGCTTGACCGGCTTTCCCATGAAGTGCGCCGGGCGGGCAAGGAAATCCTGCTTCAGCCGCGTGAGTTCCGCCTGCTGGAATATCTGATGAAGAATGCCGGGCAGGTGGTGACACGCACCATGCTGCTGGAACATGTCTGGGACTATCATTTCGATCCGCAGACCAATGTCATCGACGTGCATGTGTCGCGGCTGCGCTCCAAGATCGAAAAGGATTTCGACCGGCCGCTGCTGAAGACAGTGCGCGGTGCCGGCTATATGATCAAAGACGAAAGCTGACGAACCCTGATGTCGCGTGCCGGATTTCTGTTCAAGTCTACCGCCGTCAGGCTTTCGGCGCTTTACATCATTCTGTTCGCGCTTTGCGCCGCCCTTCTGGTGATCTATGTCACGGCGCTTTCGGAACGGCTGCTCAATCAGCAGACGCGAGAGAGCCTGCAACAGGAAGTGACCGAAATCGAGCGCGCTTATGAAAAAGGTGGCGTCGAAAATCTGCTGCGGCTGATGGAGCGGCGCATGCGTCAGCCCGGTGCCAATCTCTATGTCATTGCCGGGCCAAACGGCGAATTTCTGGCGGGCAATGTCAGCTCCGTCGAGCCGGGCGTACTGGACCGCGAGGGCTGGACGAATTTTCCCTTCGCTTATAACCGCTATGCCGAAACAAGGCCTGCCCGCCCGCATCTGGCGATTGCCAATGTGCTGGCGCTGGACAATGGGCTGCGCATTCTGGTCGGGCGGGATCTGGGTGAGCCGACCAAATTCCGCATTCTGGTGCGCAAGGCGCTGATGGTGGCGCTGGCGATCATGGGGGCAGGGGCTTTGGTGATCTGGTTTGCCATCGGTCGCAATGCCCTAAAGCGCATCGACCGGGTGTCTGCGGCGAGCAAGAAGATCATGGCGGGGGATCTTGGCCAGCGTCTGCCGGTCTCCGGTTCCGGCGATGAATTTGACCGGCTGTCGCGCTCGCTGAACGATATGCTGGAGCGGATTGAAAAGCTCAACGAGGGCCTTCGCCAAGTCTCCGACAATATAGCGCATGATCTGAAGACGCCGCTGACCCGGCTGCGCAACAAGGCCGCCGATGCGCTGGCCGAGGATGATGACCTGCTGCGCCGTCAGGCGCTAGAAGGGATTATCGGCGAATCGGATCAGTTGATCCGCACGTTCAACGCGCTGTTGATGATTTCTCGCGTAGAGGCAGGCTCGATTGCCGCCGAGCTTTCCGACCTCGATGCCTCCACCATTGCTGCTGATACCGCTGAGCTTTACGAGCCGGTGGCCGAGGAGGCGGGCTATGTGCTGGCAAGCGCTATTGTCCCCGGCATCACTGTGCGGGGCAATCGCGAACTGATCGGTCAGGCGATTTTCAATCTGCTCGACAATGCCATCAAATATGCGGGTGAAGGCGGCAGCGAAATCCGCGTCGAACTGGTGACGGCAGCGAACGGCGAGGCCCGCCTCAGCGTCTGCGACCATGGCCCCGGCATCGCGGCGGAGCGCCGGGAAGATGTCGTCAAGCGTTTCGTGCGGCTGGATGAAAGCCGCAGTAAACCGGGCACCGGTCTTGGCCTGTCGCTGGTCGAGGCGGTGATGGCGCTGCATGGCGGCAGACTGGAGCTGAGCGATACCGATACGGCCAATTCCGAGTGTCCCGGACTGACGGCCACCATGGTCTTTCCGCGTGTAACCGCATAAACTTCTCCCAACCCGCTATGGCCGCTTTGTAAAAGGCAGGACCGACATAAACAGGCGGGATGGAGGATGTGCATGCCCAAGGATCAGCCCGTTTCGCCGGAAACCGTCTTTCTGCGCGATGTCGCCGAAGATGTCGTCAAACCGCTGAACAAGGTCGAGACCAAGGCTATCCTTGCTGTGCTGAAGGAGCTTGGCAGGGACACGCCTGAGATCGCAGCCTTGCTTTCGGATGAGACGCCGCTCAAATCCTTCATTATCGCTGCCTTGACGCTGTCTCCCTATCTGCGTGAGACGGCGGCGCTGCGTCCTGATTTGCTTCTGCGCGCGCTGCATACCCCTTTGGAGGAGAGCCTGAATGGGTTGGTGGAGCATGCGCGCCATGCCTGGCGACCGGAGCAGGGAGGAGTGCCGCCGACCGAGGCCATGGTGATGACCAGGTTGCGTCAGGCCAAGCGGGGCCTGTCCTTTTTGCTGGCACTGGCCGATCTGGGCCGATTGTTTCATCCCCGCCAGACGACGCTATGGCTGTCGCGAATGGCGGATGCGGCAATCGCCTGCGCCATCGACCATCTTTTGCTGGCGGGCCATGAGGCGGGCAAGTTGCGGCTTATCGACCGCGACGCGCCATCGAAACACAGCGGCCTGATCGTGCTGGGCATGGGCAAGCTTGGCGCGTTTGAGCTGAACTATTCGTCGGACATTGATCTCGTGGTGTTTTTCGAGCCGGATGCGGCAATCCTGGTTGCGCCCGAGGAAGCAACCGAAACCTATGGCCGGATGATGCGCCGGTTGATCCGCATTCTGCAGGAGCGCACCGGTGATGGCTATGTGTTCCGCACCGATTTGAGGCTAAGGCCCGATCCGGGGGCCACACCGCTTGCCATGCCGGTTGAGGCAGCGCTGATTTATTATGAGGGACGTGGGCAAAACTGGGAGCGGGCCGCCTTTATCAAGGCCCGGGCGCTGGCAGGGGATCTTGCCGCAGGTCAGGCCTTTCTCAAGGAATTGGCACCTTTCGTGTTTCGAAAATATCTCGATTATGCGGCGATTGCCGATATTCACTCGATCAAGCGGCAGATCCATAGCCACCGGGGCCACGGTGCGATTGCGGTCAAGGGCCACAATATCAAGCTTGGGCGCGGCGGCATTCGCGAGATCGAATTTTTCGCCCAGACCCAGCAATTGATCGCTGGCGGACGGATGCCGGATCTGCGGGTGCGCGGCACCGAGGCAGCACTGGCGGCGTTGGAACAGGCCCGCTGGATCGATGCGACCACCCGCGATGAACTGACGGAGGCCTATTGGTTCCTGCGGGATATCGAGCACCGCATCCAGATGGTGCATGACGAGCAGAGCCATACGCTGCCGACCACCGAGACTGAGTTGAAGCGGATCGCGCTGATGTGCGGTTTCGACACACCGGCGGGCTTTTCGCAGGCCCTGGAAAAACGGCTGCGGCTGGTGGAGCGGCGTTACGGTCAGTTGTTTGAACAGGAAGATGATCTTTCTATCGGCGGCAATCTGGTGTTTACCGGTCAGAAGGATGATCCCGATACGCTGAAGACCCTGGAAAAGCTCGGTTTTCAGCGACCTGAAGACATTTCGCGAGTGATCCGCACCTGGCATTACGGACGCTACCGCGCCACGCAATCGGTGGAGGCCCGCGAACGGTTGACGGAGCTGACCCCGCGTCTCCTCAAGGCATTTGGCGAAAGCCGCCGCGCCGATGAGGCGCTGTTGCGGTTCGATGCGTTTCTGTCGGGCCTTCCCGCCGGTATCCAGCTGTTTTCTCTGCTTGGCAACAACCCGGCACTGCTGGAACTGATCGTTACCATCATGGCCGCCGCGCCCCGGCTTGCCGCCACCATTGCCAGCCGCCCGCATGTTTTTGATGGCATGCTCGACCCCGGTCTGATGGCCGATCTGCCGACGCGCGATTATCTCGCCATGCGGCTCGATGCTTTTATTGGCGGTGTTTCGAATTACGAGGAATTGCTGGACCGCCTGCGGATCTTTGCCGCCGAACAGCGTTTCCTGATTGGCATTCGCCTGATGACCGGGGCGATTTCTGGAACGGTGGCAGGTCATGCCTTTACCGATCTCGCCGATCTGGTGATCGAGCAGGCCTTCGACGCCGTGCGCCGTGAAGTGGAACGGGTGCATGGCCGGATCGCTGGCGGGCAACTGGCACTGGTCGGCATGGGCAAGCTTGGCTCGCGGGAACTGACGGCAGGTTCCGACGTCGATCTGATCCTGCTTTATGAGTATGATGATGACGCTGGAGCCAGTGCCGGGGAGAGCGATGGAGCAAAGCCGCTCGATGCCGTGCGCTATTATACCCGTCTGACCCAGCGGTTGATTGCAGCCTTGTCCGCACCGACTGCAGAAGGCGTGCTCTATGAGGTAGACATGCGGCTTCGCCCTTCCGGCAACAAGGGGCCGGTGGCAACCCGGCTGAGAGCTTTCGAGCGCTATCAGCGTGAGGAGGCCTGGACCTGGGAGCATATGGCACTGACCCGCGCCCGGCTGATCACCGGCGATGGCCCGCTGGTTGCCAAGGCGCAAACCATCATTGTCGATATCCTGGCGCAGACCCGCGACCGCGCCGCGATTGCAGCCGATGTTAGTGAGATGCGCAGCCTGATCGACACCGAAAAGCCGCCTAAGGACGGATGGGACCTTAAACTGATACCCGGCGGATTGGTCGACCTGGAATTTCTCGCTCAATATCTGGCCCTGATAGAACCGGTTCATGGAGTGAAGGCACAGGACGGGCCGGGATTTTCGCAGGCGGATATCACCACCGCCCAGCGTTTGAAGCAGGGTGGTGAGCGGGCGATGGATGCGGGTGATCTCGATCTCTGCGTTGCAGCCCTCACGCTCTACACGGAACTGTCGCAGGCAATCAGGGCCTGTGTCGAGGGAGGATTCAGGCCGCAGGATGCGCCAGCGGGCCTGATCGATGTCGTCCTGCGGGTTGCCGATTGCCCGGACCTGAAAGTGCTGGAGGCCGAGTTGAAACGACTGTCCAAGGCGGTTCGGCGGATTTTTCAGACGGTTGTCAGCACCCGGCCCTGAGCGGCGGATTTGCGGCAGGGGGGAAGTGGTGAGGGGCTATCCGGCACGTTGATCGAGACGACCGTCCCCTTGCCCTCGCGTGAGCGAATCCGCAGGCTGCCGCCATGCAGCATGATCAGCGAGCGGGAAATCGCCAGACCCAGGCCCGATCCGCCCTTGCTCTTGGCATATTGGCTCTGCACCTGCTCGAAGGGCTGGCCGATCTTGCTGATGGCCTGTTTGGGAATGCCGATGCCGGTATCCGACACCAGAAGCCGCACGGCACCATCGATCTTGTGGGCGCGCACGGAAATCCGTCCGCCTTCATTGGTGAATTTCACTGCGTTCGACAGGATGTTGAGCAGGATCTGCTTCAGGGCGCGCCGGTCGGCGGTCATGGCCAGGCCCGACGCGATGCGTTGCTCAATGGCGATATTCTTGTCCTTGGCGGAAATCGTCGTCAGTCGCAGGGTCTCATCAATCAGCGAGGCGAAATCGACATTTTCGCATCTCAGCAGCATATGGCCTGCCTCAATCTTCGACATGTCGAGAATGTCGTTGATGACGTTGAGAAGGTGCTTGCCGCTATCGTGGATATCGCGCGCATATTCGCCGTATTTCGGCGAGCCGATCGGCCCGAACATGCCGGTGGAGAGGATTTCGGAAAAGCCGAGGATGGCGTTGAGCGGCGTGCGCAACTCATGCGACATATTCGCGAGGAACTCCGACTTGGCCTTGTTGGCGGCTTCGGCGCGTTGTTTTTCGGCCAGATATTTCTCGTTGGCTTCCGACAGTTCCGCCTTTTGCCGTTCCAGCTTTTTCTGCGACGAAGACAGGTCGCCAATGGTCGCCATCAGCCGGCGCTCTTGCTCGCGTAGCCGCTCCTGATGGCGCTTCAGCAGAGTAATATCGGTACCGACAGAGACCAGGCCACCATCGCGGGTGCGCCGCTCGTTGATTTGCAGCCAACGCTCGTCGGCCAGTTGTAGCTCGGTAGTCCGCGAGCTTCCCTTGGCTGAGGGATCGGCAATGCGCCGTTGAATGATGGGTCGGGCAGCCGCCGCATCGACCACGGCGCGCTCGACGCCTGGCACCAGCACGCTATCGGGCAGGCCGTAGACATGCTGGAAATGGGCATTGCACATCACCAGCCGGTCGTTTTTGTCCCAGAGCACGAAGGCTTCCGAGGTGCATTCGATGGCATCGGCCAGCCGCTGGTCGGCCTCGGCATAGCGCTGTGCCAGCCGGTGCTGCTCCGTCACGTCCATCGCGATGCCGATCACATGCGGGCTGCCGGAACTGGTGCGGATCACCTGGGCGCGGGCGCGCAGCCAGACATAATGGCCATTGGCGTGACGCATGCGAAACACCTGGTCGATATGGCGGTCGCCATCCCGGCCAATGGTGCGGGCCAGCGCATAAAGATTGCCGTCATCGGGGTGCATCAGCCGGGCAGCGTCGGCAAAGCCGAGCGGTTCGTTGGACGGCGGTAGGCCGAGAATGTCAAACATCGAGCGCGACCAGACCAGTTTTCGGCTGGCGAGGTCGAAATCCCACAATCCGCAGCGACCGCGAGACAGGGCGGTTTCGACCCGGCGGTTGGAATCGACAAACACGTCAGAGGTTTCCCGCGCCCGTTTTGCCTGGGCGAAATAGGCATAGAGAATGCCCATCAGGATCAGCGAGATGGCGGAAAACAGTGTGACGTTGAGGGCGAGTTCCGCCCGCCAGTAATCGGCGGCGGATTTCAGCGAATGGGCGGCCAATACCAGGGCGCCGTCCGTGCCGGTTGGGGTCAGCACGGCGATATGGCGAAAGCCGTTGATGTCGGTTTCTACCGCGCCCGTCTGGTCTCCGAAATTACGGAGCACCGCGACTTGCGGAAACAGCGCCATGATCTGCATGCCGACAAAACTGCTGCCATTGCCGGAACTGGCGACCACCCTGCCTTCAGGGTCGAGCAAGAGAACGAAGCTTTCGTCATCGAGAAGATTGGGTGGCAAGAAGCGCTTGATCAGCGCTTCTGCCTTATCCCTGCCAAGTTCTGCCGGAAGCTCGGGGCCGGATGATAAGGCGGCCGCCGCCGCAGAGGCCATCATCGCGGTGGAATGACGGATGGCGCTTTCCATTCGCGCATATTCCGAGACAAGCCCCATGCCGCGTGCCATGGCGATGACGATCAGAAAAGCAACCACCAGAATAGGAATGACTTGGCGAAGAGCCGCATCAGTATTGGAAATCGAAAGGCTTCGGACGACGTATGCAACGCCTCCGTGGTTCTTGACCGCATCCAGAAATGACAGATATCCGGGAAATTCCGGTCGCAACCGATCATCGGCTGCGGTCGCCCGCTGCACGTTTGCCATTGTCCCTGCCTTGATCCCTCGTCCTGATTCGGCGCGCCGCTCGCTCCAAATCTAACCTAATGAATCATCAGGGATTCTTCCTGTCCAGTCGAAAAAACTAACCGCTTGTTAACCTCTTGCGAAGAATCAGCTTTTCATGATCGCGTGACTGTTGCAGCCGCACATATCAGGCCTCGAATCAGGCCTGCGCTGTCAGCACATGAGCATTCACTCCAGGCTTGCGCAGAAAAAAGGGGCGGACGCATGTGCGACCGCCGCTTTGGGAAGACCAAACGCGGGAGGCATTCAGCCTTTCAGCATCCGCTCGACGATATCTCGGACATCGTTGGAAAGGCCGTTTGAGCTTTCGATAAGGGCAAGGGCCGCCTTGGCCTTGGCTGCACGAACGGGCTCAAGCTTTTGCCAGGTGCGCATCGAGGTCAGCAGGCGGGCAGCAAGCTGCGGATTGCGCTTGTCGATGGCCAGAATTTCCTCGGCAAGAAAGTCATAGGCCTTGCCATCGGCGCTGTGGAAGCCGGTCGGGTTGGAAAAGGCAAAGCTGCCGATCAGCGCGCGAACGCGGTTCGGATTGCTGGCGTTGAACAGCGGATTTTGCATGAGCGCTTCAATCCGTTCCAGCGCACCGTGTCCCGGAATGGTGGCCTGGATGGAAAACCACTTGTCCAGTACCAATGCGTTCTGGGCAAACCGGGTCTGGAAATTGGCCAGTGCAGCCTGCGCCTCTTCCGTATCGCCGAAGTGATAGGCGAGAACGCCGAGCGCATGCGACAGGTCGGTCATATTGTCGGCTTTGCCATAGGCCTCGGCGGCCTTGGCCGGCTCGCCTTTAGCCTGAACGAGATAGCCAAGCGCGGCATTTTTCAGCGCTCTTTTGCCTGCGGCAGTAGCATCCGGACTGTAGGGGGTCTCAGTCGCCATGTTATCGTAAAGGCGGGCAAATAGATCCGCGCCCTCAATGGCGATATCAGCCAGCACCGCCTGGCGTGCCTGATGGATGGCGTCCGGGTCGATGTCGCTGCCCAGTTCTCGGGCGATATCGGCTTCGCTCGGTAGCGCCAGCGCCTGGGCGCGGAAGGCAGGCTCAAGCGCATCGTTGGCGATGATGGCAAGCAGGCTTTGTTTCAGGGCATCGCTTGCCGCGATGGATGCTTTATCGGTTGCGCTCTTGTCTGTGCCGCTCTTGGTGGAGAGTTGGCGCGCGTTGTCGCATAGAACCGGCAAGGCGAGGTCGGTCAGCGCCTGCCAGCGAGAGAACAGGTCGCTATCGTGGCGGGCGATCAGCGCCAGATCCGCACTTGCCTGGCTGAAATGCAGGATGACGGGTGCCGAAAAGCCCCGGTTGAGCGACAGGACCGGACGTTCCTTCACGCCTGAAAATTGGAATACCTGCCGACGTTCGGTCAGATGCAGCACGTCGCCGCTGATTTCACCACCGTCCACAGTTGCTGTATCGAGTGGTGTGCCATCCGCCGCCAGAAGCCCGAAGCGCAGCGGTATATGCATCGGCTGCTTGTTTGGCTGGCCGGGTGTCGGCGGGATCACTTGTTCCAACTCGACAGTAAACAGGCTCGTGCCAGCATCGTAGTCGCAGGATACCGTCACATTCGGCGTACCGGCCTGGTTATACCAGAGAGAAAATTGGGTAAGATCGCGCCCGGACACTTGAGCAAAGCAGGCAACGAAATCCTCGACCGTTGCCGCATCGCCGTCGTGACGTTCGAAATAGAGATCCATCCCAGCCTTGAACAGGTCCGGCCCGAGGATGGTGGCGATCATGCCGGTGACTTCAGAGCCTTTTTCATAGACGGTGGTTGTGTAGAAGTTATTGATTTCCTTGTAGGTATTCGGGCGTACCGGATGCGCGAGCGGTCCGGAATCCTCCACAAACTGTTCGGCGCGCAAATGCCGGACTTCGGCGATGCGCTTGACGGCGCGTGAGCGCTGATCGGCGGAAAACTGGTGATCGCGATAGACTGTCAGCCCTTCCTTCAGGCAGAGTTGGAACCAGTCGCGGCAAGTGATGCGGTTGCCGGTCCAGTTATGGAAATATTCGTGGGCGATGATCGCTTCGATATTGGCATAGTCGGCATCGGTGGCGGTTTGCGGGTCGGCCAGCACATATTTGTCGTTGAAGACATTCAGGCCCTTGTTTTCCATGGCCCCCATGTTGAAATCCGACACGGCGACGATCATGAAAATATCCAGATCGTATTCGCGCCCGAACACATCTTCATCCCATTTCATCGAGCGCTTCAGCGCATCCATGGCATAGGCGGCGCGTGGTTCCTTACCGTGCTCCACATAGATTTTCAACGCGACCTCGCGGCCCGACACCGTGGTGAACGTGTCCTCGATCAGGCCGAGATCGCCTGCCACCAGTGCAAACAGGTAGCTGGGCTTGGGATGGGGATCAAACCATGCGGCAAAATGCTTGCCCTCGCCATAGCCCGCGCCACCCAGGAAATTACCATTCGACAACAGCAGCGGATTGGCTTGCTTGTCAGCGATGATATTGACGGTATAGACCGACAGCACGTCCGGTCGATCCGGGAAATAGGTGATGCGGCGGAAGCCCTCGGCCTCGCACTGGGTGCAATAGATGCCGTTCGAGCGGTAAAGCCCCATCAACTGGGTATTGGCCTCAGGATTGATCAGCGTGGTAATGGTGATCTCAAAGGGTTCGGCAGCAGGAAGGTCGCGGATCGTCAATGAGCGCGCGGTGGCGCTGTAGCGCTCCGGCTCCAGTTCGATCTGGTCGAACAGCACGCTGGAGAGAACCAGATCATCGCCGTCCAGCACCAGCGGTGCGGCGACATCGGCACCTTCACGACGATGGAAGATCAGGCGGGCCTCGACCTTTGTGTCTGTTGGATCAAGCTCGAAAGTCAGGTCCACTCGCTCCAGGACAAACTCGGTCGGGCGATAATCCGCCAGGCTGACAACCTGGCCCGTTTCTGTACGCATCAATATATCCTGATCGTCCTATTGCAAATCGACTATACGCAAGCGTTTCGATGGAACGGGCCAGCGCAATTCATGGGTATGATGACATCAATTTCTGAACGATTGCTAAAATCCGATCTATTATTGTCTATTCTTGATGGCACCAGATCATTTCCTTGTCTCACGAAAACAGAAAAATGAGCTATCTCATTGTTTTCAAAGATTTCCGTTTGCCAAAGCCGCATTGTACTTTTGTTGGAAATGCTCGAGAAATATCCTGGGCCGAGGTCTGGCTTTGGGTGTGCCGGCAGGTCTCAGCTGGAACCACCGGGGTATTGCCCTGGGTCACAGACCGATATCAAGCTTTGCGCGAATATCCTGATCCGCCTCGGTTTGTTGAATAATCACGCCGTACCAACCAAGACCGTCATAGTCTTCGTAACCAAGAGTTTTGGCAAAGGCGATGATGTTTCCGCTGTCATCATAGTAACTGCCTTTTTGGTTTGCTTGGCTATTGTGCAGCGGGAAATGGGTGTAGATCCGGCTCGGATGGGAGCTGGCAATCACCCTCATCGAACCATCGAGCAGCATGACCTGGGTCTTGTCGACGAGATGCGGCGGCAGATTGGCTTCTTTTTCGACAATGGCTTGACCCTGGGCCTGCCAGTCGAAATAGACGCCAAGCATTCCTAGCAGTTCGCCGTCCGAACGGCCTCCCGCCCGAATGCCGGTTGCATAGACCAGCGTGTCTCGGTTGTCATGCAGAGGGCTTTTTTTGACCTCGTCAACAATATAGTCGTCGCCGCTTTTCGTTTGACCGGCGGCCTTGACCCATGGTTCCTGGGCAAAATTCTTGTTTTGAAGATTGTTTCGGTAGCGCGGATTGGCAGAGGCGACGACACGGCCACTGGCATCCGTCATCACCAGGTCGAGATAGACCGTGTAGAACCGATTGATGACGCCCAGCCTTTCCGAGGCATGGTTGAAGTTTTCGATGTTTGGATTTTGCAACGCCGACCACAGGGCGGTGTCTGTCGCCCACCAACGGACATCGGCGGTGCGTTCGAACAGATTGCGGACGATGAACTGCACCAGCGTCAGGCAGAGATCGGTCAGCCGCACACCTTCCATTTCTTGAACCAAACCATCGGCCATGGCCCTGCCAAGCTTTATGCGGCTCAGGACATTGTCCTCGAACTGTTTGGCGATGTCGGCTGCACTTTGAGCCAGGCGCTGAACTTCATTGGCCACGACCGCGAAGCCCTTGCCCGTGTCACCGGCGCGCGCGGCTTCAATCAGGGCATTGATCGCCAGCAGGCGGATCTGCTTGACCACCAATGTATTGTTCATGCTGAATGTTTCGAGATCACCGCCAATGCTTTCGGTGATCAGCCGCATGGAGCGAGGCGTTGCGTTCACGACCCGGTTCTGGCGGAGGGGTGCTGGCGAATTTGACATGGCGATAAATCCTGAAGCCAGGGGCGCGATGACCCAAAGTGGGAAGAAAAATAATATATTGCTTTGCAACAAAGTAACGCATGACTTGGTTAAGTAATAATAAATTAAAATCTATTGTTTTTGGGTGCGATTTGTTGTCGAGGATAGATTAATGATTTTTGTCGATTTGAGTTAAGTGTATGATTTATAAATAATAATTGTGTAATTTTTATTTATGGTTGCGACAGTATTCTTGGTTGTCCAACAACAGTGCGCTTCGCATGTTTGCGAGGCGGTAATGTTCGTAAATGCTGACCTTGTTCTTGCGCGGTTGGTCCGAATCGGCAATGGTCGAGTTATCTGACGTGCTGGCTGATACCCCATGGCCGGTCGTCTCCCTGATGTCATGGCCCGCATATCAGCCGGCCTTGTGAGTCCAGCGTCATGAACAGTGAAGTATCGGCGGGTCCGATCAGAGGCCCGATCAGAGGCATTGTGTTCAAGGTCGCCTCTGTTACGGTCTTTGTTGCCATGCAGACAGCGATCAAACTGGCAGGTGATGACGTGCCTGCAGGACAGATCACTTTCTATCGCTCCGCCTTCGCGCTCATCCCCATCCTGGCCTATCTTGCCTGCCTGGGACAGATCAGGACCGGCTTGAGAACGGCTAATGTGTTTGGGCACGTGAAGCGCGGGTTGATCGGCATCGCCGCCATGGCTTGCGGCTTTTACGGCCTCGTGCATCTGCCGATGCCGGATGCTATTGCCATCGGTTATGCCATGCCGCTGATTGCCGTGGTGTTTGCTGCGGTTTTCCTGGGCGAGACCGTCAGGCTCTATCGCTGGTCGGCGGTTGCCATCGGCCTTGTCGGTGTGGTGATTATTTCCTGGCCGAAGCTGACCCTGTTGCAGGACGGGTTTTATGGTTCCGAGGTTGGCATGGGGACGCTTGCCGTGCTCGCCTCCGCTACGCTTGGAGCCGCAGCGATGTTGCAGGTCCGCCAACTCATTCGTGAAGAAAAAACGGCCACGATCGTGTTGTATTTCTCGATCATCGCGGCGCTGATATCGCTTGTCAGTCTGCCATTCGGATGGAACGATCTCTCCATCCGCCAGCTAGGTCTCCTGGCCTTTGCGGGGATCTGCGGCGGCCTCGCCCAGATTTTGCTGACGGAAAGCTACCGCCATGCCGATATTTCGACAATTGCGCCGTTCGAATACAGCTCCATCCTGTTTGGCTCGCTGATCGGTTATCTGCTGTTTGACGATCTTCCGAGCATTCACACCCTGGTTGGCACGCTGATCGTGGCGGGTGCGGGAATTTTCATCATCCTGCGCGAGCATCAATTGGGACTCGAGCGCCGTGCGGCGCGCAAGGCATCCACTCCTGGCGCCTGAGCCGCATTGGGTTAGAGATCGGTGATCTTGCTGGAGACGGCTTCCGTGCCCTGGAGCGGGATGGAGGAGGCCTGAAACTCGGTCTTGCCGGGCTGGTCAGGGACAGCGCTGCGCTGCCGCATCCGCCATGCTGCATAGCCTGCGTAGAGAAGAAAGCTGATGGCGAGGCTGAATAGCAGTCCGTTGGGACCGACGCCCTGCATGATTGCGCCCGTTATCAGCGGACCGGTGACGGTGCCGAAGCCGTAGAGAATCATGATGGCACTGGAAATCGTCACATATTCATCGGGATCGGCCATATCATTGGCATGAGCGACATTAAGTGAATAGACCGGATAAAGCACGGTGCCGACAAAGAAGCCGCAGATATAGAGCGCCAATGGCGAAATTCCCCCCAGCATGATCATCACCGCGCAGCAAAACACCCCGAACAAGCCAGCGCCAACCATAACGCGGCGGCGGTCCATGCGATCGGACAGCCGCCCGAGCGGCATCTGCGCGATGGCGCCTCCGGCCAGTACGGCTGCCAGAAAGGTAGCGCCTTCCGCCGTCGAAAGACCGACCCGTTGGCTGTAAACTGCGCCGAGACTGCTCCAGGTTCCCGATAGAGCGCCTGACAGCAGTGAACCGACAAACGCAATGGGCGAGCGGATATAGAGTTTCTTCAGGTCGAAACGTGCCTGGGCCAGTGGTGCCGGCGATTGGGCGGTGGAGAGAGCGGTTGGAAACAGAGCCGCGGAGAAAATCAATCCGCAGACGACGAACAGTGTCACCTGGCTTGGATCGCCAAGCGGCACGATATACTGACCGCCAATCGAGCCAACCAGGCAGGAAATCATATAGATGGAAAACAATCCGCCACGGTTTTCATTGTTGCTGCGCTCATTCAGCCAGCTTTCGATGATCAGGTAGCTGCCGGCAATGGCAAAGCCAGCAATGCCTCGGAACAAGGTCCAGGCCCGCCAGTCGACAACGATGGCGCAGAGTAGGACAGACATGGTCAGGAGAGTGATTAAGGCGGAAAAAACCCGGACATGTCCCACCTTCTGCACCAGGCGAGGCGTGACGACGCAGGATGTGGTGAAGCCAAATGTATAACCGGTAGCGATGATTGAAATGGTGAATGTCGACCACCCCTCGGCAATCGCCCGGATTGGCAGCATGTAATTCATCAGCCCGAATCCAGCCATCATCAGCAGGGTTGAGAGCATGAGGGCGCCGATGGAGGCGAGACTGGCAATCATGGCATGGTCCGAACAGGAATGGGGCTGCGACTGGGAAGCGACTCTAACTGGGACCCACTTACGGCGAAGATTATGCCGCAGATATGACAGGCAACAGCATGCTTTATAGAACAAGGCATCGAAGACGCTGACGCATCCTCGCCTTGTATGAATTTTGAATCCCTCAAACGCACCGGAGGCTTAAGATACGCAAAAGTGGAATACGAAGAGCCATTTTCAGTGGTTTTCCGTGTTACGCGTCGTGGAAAGGTCCTTGCTCTGAGTGCTGGGATACGTGCGATAGGGAGCCATAAAGGATGCTGTAGTGAAAAGATGCTCCAAAGTCGACTGTGACATGGTATAATATCGCCTCTCTACGACGGACATGCGCCGTTTGGATGAGGATGACGTAGTTTGGATAATGTTGGTTTTGTAAAAATGACACTATTTCAAGTGGCATGACCGTATCAATCATTTTTAGGTTAAGCATCTCCTTGTATTCCTGGCAATTGTGATGGGTCTCACAAGAATTGATTGGCAATAGGGCGGGTTTTGTTGTTATGATCAATAAAAAATTAATGATGTAGGTGGCGATGGCTCGCTGGGTGTAGGCTTTTGCTGCTTTCCTTATTCATGTATTGCTGAACTTGGGATTGTCCATGGCGCTTTCTGTTGCAACGCTTGCATCCTCCTGGCGCTTCGCCGAGGCGATAGCTGTCATGGCGGCACAGTTCGGCGATCAGTTCGATGAGACGCCACGATTGGCGCGTGCGCTTGTTTCGCACCAGCGCTGGATGATGACCCAAGCCGCCTTTGCGCTCTATGCGGATCACCTGGCGGGACGCAGTAGCGGTCCTGGAATGACGGCCAGCGGCTTGGTGGACTGGATTTGCCAGACCGAAATTGCCAGCCGCAATACGGTTCTGACCTATGTCGATCAACTATTATCCTATCGCTTCATCCGCCTTCACCCCGCCAGCGCCAAGCGCCCGCGCAGTTTTGAGGCAAGCGAGGCCAGCATTGACGCCATGCAGCGATGGCTTGGCGTTAATCTCGCCGTGCTCGATCATGTCGATGGTGGTGAGCGATTGCAGCACTTTCGGCAGCGTCCAGAATTGCTTTTCCTGGTTCAGCCGGAATTTGCGCGCCTGTGCCTTGATGATCGGCAATGGCGCGAGCCAGGTGAGCGTATCGGCCTGTTTCTTTGGACGGAAAGTGGTGCTCTGGTGATGGATAGGTTCATATCCCTCACACCCAATGCAGTCCTTGAGGATGATTTCTACGATTTGGGGACAATTGACATCCCGGCCATGGCAGAACGTTTCGTCATGTCACGCACTCATCTGCAAAGGGCTTTGAGAAAGGCCGAACAGCACGGCTGCATTCGCCGTAACGGATCGGGCCGGGCCAGCCACATCTGGCTGGCGGCAGACTTCTATCAGGAATATCGCGATTGGCTGGCGCGCAAATCAGCTATTCTCGATGCGGTCTTTGAAAAAGAGGTGATGCTGGCCGCAGGAGTGGAGCAAGCACATCCGCAAAACGAACCTATTGCGGCAGCGCGTTCGGTATCAAGCAGAGGATGCTGAACGAGACGCCGCAACCAAGGATGTTTCAGTCAAAATCCATTCCAGATGAAAACCGCCGTCCCGCTTTCAAGCGGGATCATTTTAAAATGGAATGGCTGCCTGCAGCACGGTGTCATCCCCGTCGGTGCGGGCGGAACGGCTGAAATCGCGCGATGCGCTGACCGCCGCGTGGATCTGTTGAATAGCCCGCATCGGGCGGATTGCGAGGCGTCTGGCCTTTGTCCCGTCGAAACTGTGGGTCATCGAATGTCTCTTTCCAATCGTATCCAGGCCGTAGAGGCCAATTGTTCGCAGGCGACATAGCCCATGCGGTAATAGCTATGCAGGCCCTTAAGCGAACGGATTTGCCCGCGCACTGTTTCGAACTTGCTATGGATTGGCCGTGTAATGCGTTTCCGGTTCATCGTCCTGGTTCCTGTAAAGGGTCCTCCCAAGACTTTGCGGCGATTGCCGACCATTCATGTCCGACAAACACCTGCAACAGTGGATATATTGCACTGCAATATAGAAAATTCAATGGCTCTAAAATGATGACTGCCATGCGGTTTGCGCATGGGTTCGTTGAGAAAGCGAACAACCGGCAATCGTCGCAAGCTGTGTGTCAAGCCAATCGCTGCCGGAAGGCGAGAAGATCTCGCCAGGCTAGTGCCTTGGTGGCCGGGGCTTGCAGCAATTCCTGCGGATGAAAGGTTGCCATGGCCGCAACGCCGTGACCGCCTGCGGCCACGTCACGCCACTCTCCGCGCATCGAATGGATTGTCGCCGTTCCACCGAAGAAGAACCGGGCGGTGAAATTGCCGAGCAGGAGAACGGCTTTCGGTTCAGCCAGTGCGATTTGTCTCTCTATGAAGGGTCGGCAGATGGCGGCTTCAGCCGGGGTCGGCATGCGGTCACCAGGGCCGCGCCAGGGAATGGCGGTGGTCAATAGCAGCGCGTCGCGACGAAGGCCAATGGCAGCAAGCATCCGGTCGAGAAGCGCGCCAGTCCGGCCGGAAAAGGCCAGACCTTCGCGATCGTCATCGGCTGACGGAATGGGGCCGATCACCATGATGCCTGCCTCAGCGAGGCCTTCTGCAAAGATGGTGGAGCGGGCACTGGTCTTCAGATTGCAGCTGGAAAATCCTTCCAAAGCCGCTTTCAACTCAGCCAGCGAACGAGCGCTCTCGGCGGCAAACCGGGCGTCGTTGATTGCCGTTTCATCGGGAATGGCAAGCGGTGTCGATGCAGCAGGCCGAGGCGCCGGGCGGTCGCGGTTGAGGGCAGGGCCATTCTGCGAACCGACAGGGGCGGTCGCCATCCGCTGATCTGAGGTCCGTTGGTCCCGGGCCTGAACTGGGGCCTGTTGTGGCGCACCCCTGGTCCGCGCCTGCCGTTCTGCTGCAAATTGTGCGATCCGGTCAACAGGCGCATCTTCCACAAGCCAATCGACCCCGGCTTCGGCGTGAAAAGCCAGAAGGGCGGCAAGTTCGGCGGCAGTCATGTCCTGAGCGGTAATCATTGGTCTGTTCTAGACAAGCAATTGGCAGAAAGGAACAGAAAACCGTATTTTCTCCCGGTTATGCGGTCCAAAGAGCAATATCGTCGCGATCGCCAATCAGCGCCAGTCCGTGGGCAATCGATACCATTTCGCCGCCGCTCTCGATTCGGTCCTGGCTGAAGCGCTCAGTGAAGATCCGTCGCACTGCCGGAACGAAGGATGTGCCGCCGGTCAGAAACACCTTGTCCACGGCGCCTGCCTCGGTGTTTGTCCGGGTGAGAACATCATCGAGTGCCGATTCGATGCGTGTGAGATCGTCGGCAATCCAGCTTTCGAAATCCTGGCGCTTGACGGTCTTGCGGCCGGCCGCGCCAAGTGGCGAGAAGTTGAATTCCGCTTCATCCGCCGCAGACAGCGCCATTTTCGTGGAGGATACCGCCTGGTAGAGCGGATAGCCTTCGTCATGCTCGACCAGATCGATAAACAGCTCCAGTTTGTCCGGGGAAAGGCTTTGGCGCACCAATTGCTTCAGATCAGCGAATTCCTTGGAGGACTTGAACACCGACAGCTGGTTCCAGCGCGAAAAACTGGTGTAATAATTGCTCGGAATATCCAGGATCTTGTCGAAACTCTTGAACTGGCTGCCCTTGCCGATTTCAGGGGCGACCAGATGCTCGATGATCCGCGCATCGAACTGGTCGCCGGCCAATCCGACGCCGGAATAGCCGACCGGCACTGCGGACAATACGCCTGCCTTGCGCTCGAACCGGATCAGCGAATAGTCGGTGGTGCCACCGCCGAAGTCGGCCACCAGCACCGTGGCATCCGTCGTCAGGTGCTGGGCGAAATAGAAGGCCGCGGCCACCGGCTCATAGACATAGTGGATTTCCGGAAAGCCCAACCGGGTCAGCGCTTCGTTGTAGCGGCGCATGGCAAGCTCTGGATCGGGGGAGGCACCGGCGAAATGCACGGGCCGGCCCGCGACGATGCGGCTGGCATTCGCAGGCCAGCCATTGCCAGCATAGGCTTCCAGCCGTTTCAGGAACACTTCCATCAGGTCTTCGAACTGAAACCGTCGCGCATGGACCAACGTACCCTGAAACAGTGCCGAGGCGGCAAAGGTCTTGATCGATTGCAGGAAACGGCAATCGCCGGGATTGTCGATGAACTGGCGAATAGCAGCTTGCCCGGCCTCCACCTTCAGGGCGCGCGCGCCAAGCTGGGCATCCTTCATGAAGGACAGCGCCGTGCGCATGCTGTCAGTGGTTCCGGCCATGGAGGTGAACTGCACCGAATGGGTGGTGGTCTCGTCGATGCTCTGTGCCAGGACCGTGTTGGTCGTGCCGAAATCAAGCCCAAGCGCGTTTGCCATGGCTGCTGCTCCCTGATGCCTGTCTATTGGCGTGAATGATTGGACGGTTGCGGGCGCGCCTCTGCCTGAGAGGGGCTTTGCTTAACGAGCGGGCCTGATGACACAGGCTGGGGCAGGATGCAAGGATCGATTTCCAGAAAGAGCCGCTGCCAGCGCGTCTACGGCTTGACAGATGAAAGCGCCGCGTTCGGTCAAACGCGGCGCTTTGAAGCGGCAATTATGAACTGCGCGAGGTTATCGCAAAATCCGGCCCGACCCCCAGGTTAGGACAAGGCCGAACAGGGCCAGCAAGCCCCCCCAGATGATCCAGGGGCTTTGGTTGATCATGAAACTGGATTGTGGGTAGGGGAAAATCCCGGCACCCTGCGCCATCCACAGAATGCCCATGGCGATGGCCAGCAAGCCGACAATTGTTAAAGCCCAACGCACGACAATCATTTGACTTGCTCCCGCTATTCAGCCGCCATGGCTGGTTTGGATGGCCCATCTTCGCTGTTTGCCGCGTGGTGACCCTTGTCGCGGCGAACGAGCCGGGTCAGGAATTTGCCGAACCGGTCCATTTCCACGAAGATGACAGGTGTGATGAACAGTGTGAGCAATTGTGAGACGATCAGGCCGCCGACAACGGCGATGCCAAGTGGCTGGCGGAGTTCGGAACTGGCGCCATGGCCAAGCGCAATGGGCAGTGCTCCGAGAAGCGCGCAGAAGGTGGTCATCATGATCGGCCGGAAACGCCGCACACAGGCCTCGTGAATGGCCTTTGCCGGTGTCTCGCCATGCTCGCGGATCAATTCCACCGCCACGTCGATCATCATGATCGCATTTTTCTTGACGATGCCGATCAGCATCAGCAGGCCGATCAGTGCGATGACCGACATGTCGAAATTCAGCAGTTTCAAGGCCAGAAGCGCCCCGAAAGCCGCCGCTGGCAGGCCGGAGAGAATGGTGAGCGGATGGATGAAGCTCTCATACAACACGCCCAGCACCACATAGATCGTCAGCACGGCAGCCAGGATCAGCAGGCCGGTATTGCTTTGCGACTGCTGGAAAATCGCCGCCGTACCACCATAGGAGGTGAAGACGTCATTGGGCACGCCAATCTCGGTCTTGATCTGATCGATCCGGGCGGTAGCGTCGCTAAGCGATATGCCGTCAGGCAGGTTGAACGACACCGTGGTCGAGACCAGCTGGCCGGTCTGGTTCACAGTGACAGGCGCATTATGACGCTTGACGGTGGCGAAGTTCGACAGCGGCACCAGCGTTCCCGTGGACGATGACCGCACCAGGATATCGCGCAGGAACTCGTCGTCCCATGGCTTGTTCCTGTCGAACTCGACGATGACATCGTAGCTGTCGCCGGTCGACTGAATCTGGGCAGCATTATAGCCGCTGAACGCCATTTCCAGGGTCTTGCGAAGCTGGTCGTTGGTAATGCCGAAAGCGGCGGCCTTGCCGTTGTCGATGTTGATATCGGCAGCAATAGCATTGTTCTGCGCATCGCTGGTCACATCGGTAAACAACGGGTCCTGGCGCATAGCGGCCTGGATCTTCGATGACCATTCATCGGTTGCTGTCGTGCTCAGTGCCTGGACGACGAGCTGATACTGGCTGGCGGTGCTTCGGCCGCCGAAACGCAGATTTTGCTGTGGGGTGATATAGCTGCGGATGCCGGCGATCTTGGACAGCTTCTGTCGCATCTCGTTGAGGGTTTGAGCGAGAGGCGGACGGTTGTCCTTCGGTTTCAGCTGCACGAAGATCGTGCCGTTGTTGAGCGGGCTGCGGCTTGAGCCACCGACGATGGAGGTAACATGATCGACAGCCGGATTGGTCTTTAATTCGTCAGCGACCTTTTGCTGAAGATCGCGCATGGCCGCATAGGAAATATCCTCACGGGCCTGGGTGCTGACCGTCAGCCGGCCAATATCTTCCTGTGGGAAGAAGCTGGATGGCAGCGTGTGGAACAGCCAGCCGGAGCCTGCGATGGAGGCCACAAAGACCATCATCACCACAAAACGGTGGTTGAGACACCAGCGGACAGACTTGTCATAGCCGCTCTGCGTCTTGGCAAAACCGGCGTCGAACCAGCGCACGATCAGCGGAGGGCGACTGCTGTGGGAGGAAATGCGGGCTGCCAGCATTGGCGTGACCGTCAGGGACACCAGGGCGGAAGACAGAATGGCCATGGTGACGACCATGCCGAACTCATTGAACAGGCGTCCGACAACACCACCCATCAAAAGGATAGGAATGAATACCGCCACCAGTGAGATCGACATGGAAATAATCGTGTAGCTGACCTCGCCGGCGCCTTTAAGGGCGGCCTGAAGCGGCGGCATGCCTTCTTCGACATGGCGCAGGATATTTTCCAGCATGACGATAGCGTCATCCACCACCAGGCCGACTGCCAGCGTCAGGCCGAGCAGTGAGATATTGTCAATACTGTAGCCAAGCACGTACATGCCGCCAAAGGTGGCAATCAGCGAAAGCGGCACGGCAAGACCGGGAATAAGGGTCGCGGTCAGATGGCCGGTGAACAGATAGATGACCAGGATGACAAGGGCGATGGTGAGGAACAACGTGAACTGAACGTCATGGATCGCCTCGCGGATCGAGTTTGACGAATCGTTCATCACATTGATCTTCAACGAAGGCGGCAGCTGTTTTTGCAGGGCAGGCAGCTTTGCCATGATCTCGTCGACCACCTCGACGGTATTGGCGTCCGGCTGTCGCTGAATGGCGAGGATGATCGCCTGTTTGCCATCGAACCAACTGCCCGCGTCGAGATTGTCGACACTGTCGCGCACATTGGCGACATCGGAAAGGTGGATGGGGGCGCCATTGCTGGTGGAGATCACCAGTGACTTGAACTCCTCGGCATTGGTGCGCTGAGTATTGGCATTGATGGTCAGCGACTGATTTGCCATCTGCAAGGTGCCGATCGGCACCTGGCTATTGGCATCGGCAATCGCCGAGGTCAGCGTGTCGACGCCAAGCCCGCGCGCTTGCAGCTTGGCGGGATCGACACCGATCCGCACCGCGTAGGTCTGCGAACCATAGATACTGACCTGCGCCACGCCGTTCAGTGTCGACAGCAGCGGGGAAATGATATTTTCGGCAATCGAATCCACCTGACTGCGCGGCATCTCATCGCTGTTGATGGCCAGGAGCAGCACCGGCGAGTCGGCTGGATTGGTCTTGCGATAGCTCGGATCCGACGTCATGTTGCTGGGCAACTGGCGGCTGGCGCGGGAAATTGCCGCCTGAACGTCAGCGGCGGCGGCATCGATATCACGGTTCAGATCGAACTGGAGAACGACGGAGGAATTGCCCAGCGAGTTGGTCGCGCTGATTTCGCTGATCCCGGGGATGGTCTCGAACTGCTTGATCAGCGGGGTGGAAACCGACGTCGCCATGGTTTCCGGCGATGCGCCTGACAGGGTCGCCGTCACGTTGATGGTGGGAAAGTCCACCTTGGGCAGAGCGGCCACCGGCAAAAGCCGATAACCGGCCAATCCAGCCAGGACCAGGCCGATGGCAAGTAGAATAGTGGCAACAGGCCGATTGATGCAAAAAGCAGGGATCATCGGGTGATATCCTTCGGCTCGTTTTCAGCCACTTTCTGGCCGGCAAACTGTTCCAGAACAGTCTGGCCGTCGGCAAGCTGCACCTGGCCTTCGACCACGACGTGATCGCCTTCCTTGAGACCCGAGGCAATCGCCGTCATGTCGCCATTGGCACGCAGGACGGAAACCTTGGTCGCCTTGACCTTGCTATCGCCATTGACCGTATAGACAAAGAAGCCTTCAGCGCCGGGGCGAACCGCGACAGTTGGCACTAGGATGTTGCGGTCTTCGGTCTGGAAGCGAACAGTAACATTGGCGCTCTGTCCGGGCCAAAGAATGCCCTTGTCGTTTTGAAACTCTGCCTTGACGAGAATAGTCCCCGAGGAGGTGTCCACGCTATTGTCGAAGAAGGACAGCTTGCCTTGAACCGGCACGCCGCCGGTCGAGGCTGGATCGACATCGACCACAACATCCTTGCCGGCAAACGCCTGATGCAATTGCGGCAGGTAGCGTTCCGCCATCTGGAACTTCACATAGATCGGGTTGTAACGGGTGATGCTGACGATGGCGGTTCCGGCGCTGACATAGGCGCCGATGCTGAGCTGGATACTTCCGAGCCGGCCATCGAAGGGTGCCCGGATTTTCATGTGCTCCAGGTCGACCATATCTGAGGCCAGCGTGGCCTTATCGGCGTCAACCTTGGCGGCGGCCGAATCCCGCGAGGCCTTTGCCTGTTCGTAGGCCTGCTGTGATTGCGCATTCTGCTTGAGCAAGCTTTCCGCGCGCGTCAAGGCAGCCTCGTATTCGGCCAGGCTGGCCTGATCGGAAACGATATTGGCCTGGTCCTTGTCCACTGTCGCCTTTGCGATCCGGTCATCCAGCCGGGCAATCAGATCTCCGGCCTTTACTTCCTGTCCGTCCTTGGCGATCACGTCCTGAAGCAGACCGCTCTTGAGGGCCGCCAGTGTCGTGGTATCCTCCGCTTCGGCCCAGCCAGTCGCCGTGGCATCCATTGGCAGATTGCCCATGCTGACGGCAACGGTCTTGACCGATGCTGGCCCGCCATTGCGCCGGCCACCACTCTTTCCGTTCCCCTGGCCGCTCCCTTGGCCACTTCCCTGGCCAGCCGGTTTGCCGGCTTCCTGTCCTGCTGGCTGCCCATTGGCTTGGGCTGCCTGTTCGGTACCCGGTTTGTGGCCCGCCGTCTGGCTGGCTTGGCTCAGAAACGGAACCTTGTCGAGATAAGGAATATGGTCGCGATATATCCACCCGCCGACGGCAAGGATTGCGATGATGCTGGAGGCGGTCCAGAATTTTTTCATGTGTCAGGGCCTGATAAAGCTTGAGCTGGTCGTTCATCCTATCATTATTGAATTAATGCACCGCGAAAATAACAGTGAAGCACACTATCGATCAACTCGCGGTGAGTTATCCTTAAATTCTTGTAATAAACCCGTATTTAGTGACAGTAACATTCGTTCGTCACTAAATACGGCGATTGGGCTACTGTGTTCAAAGAGATTTGGCGGCGCCGCCATCGACCCGCAGAATCGTGCCGGTGATGTATGCGGCAGGGACCGAGCAGAGAAAAGCACCTGCGGCGGCAAATTCTTCCACCTTGCCAAGCCGTCCTATCGGGATGGTTTTGATCGAGCTTTCGCGAACCTCTTCCAGCGTTTTACCTTGGCGTTTGGCATTGGCGCCGTCCAGTTCATCAATCCGGTCGGTATGGATCCTTCCAGGCAGGAGTAGATTGGCGGTGATGCCGAAGGAGGCGATTTCGGAAGACAGCGTCTTGTTCCAGCCGACCAACGCGCCGCGCAACGTGTTGGAAAGTGCCAGATTGGCGATTGGCTCAATCACGCCAGACGAAGCAACGGTGAGAATGCGTCCGAAGCCCTGCGCCTTCATCTGGGGAACCAGCGCGTTGGTCAGCGTAATGATACGCACTACCATGGATTGAAAGAAGGTGTGGAGCTTTTCATCGTCCATGTCTTCCACGGTGCCGGGTGTCGGCCCACCCGTATTGTTGACGAGGATGTCGATGCCGCCAAGTTTTGCGGCGATCGCTTCTACGAGCGTGGCGACGAAATCAGTATCCGAGAGATCCGCCACCACATAGTCCGCCTTGCCGCCAGCCTTGACGATGTCAGCGCAATTGGCCTCGAGCTTATCTTTTGTGCGTCCGCAGATCAGCACATGTGCGCCTTCGGCGGCCAGTGCATTGGCGATGCCTTGCCCAAGTCCGCGGGATGCGGCGAGAACAACCGCCCGCTTGCCGGAAATGCCGAGATCCATTGTGAATTCCTTTTTGTGAATGACGATGCGATGTCGATCAGACCGTAACAAGCGGGGATGCAAAATCAAAGGCGCAGAAAGCGATAAGCTTCGGTGATCAAGGATGTCACACATTTCCTGCTCTTGCAGTAATTGACGTGCACGTAAACGGAAGATATTCTTGCGCCTCATAGCACCCAGCAGGGATTTCACGCCTTGCCCTGTCGCAACCTGGCTCGACAAGCCCGGTTTGATTTGACAAGGAAGAGGTCCATCTGGGGAAAAAGCCGAGCGGAGAACAACGATGAGCGAACAAGAGCTGCCCGAGCGCGAGAGCATGGAATTTGACGTGGTGATTGTTGGGGCAGGGCCTGCGGGCCTATCGGCTGCCATTCGCCTCAAGCAGGTCAATCCCGATCTGACGGTTGTCGTGCTGGAAAAGGGTGCGGAAGTCGGAGCCCATATTCTCTCCGGGGCTGTGGTCGATCCGGTTGGCGTCGATAAGCTTCTCCCGGATTGGCGCCAGGAAGCCGATCATCCGTTCAAGACCGAAGTCACCGCCGACCATTTCCTGTTTCTCGGTCCCGCAGGCTCCATTCGCCTGCCCAACGCCCTGATGCCGCCGCTGATGAACAATCACGGCAATTACATCGTCTCGCTCGGCAACGTCTGTCGCTGGCTGGCGGGCCATGCCGAGGCGCTGGGCGTCGAGATCTACCCGGGCTTTGCCGCCACTGAAATGCTTTATAATGAGGCTGGCGCGGTGATTGGTGTTGCCACGGGCGACATGGGCATCGAGAAGAACGGCGAACCCGGTTCCAGTTACACGCGCGGCATGGAATTGTTGGGCAAATATGTGCTGATCGGCGAAGGCGTGCGTGGCTCGCTTGCCAAGCAGCTGATCGCCAAATTCGATCTGTCACGCGATAGCGATGTGCAGAAATTCGGCCTCGGTATCAAGGAACTGTGGCAGGTCAAGCCTGAGCACCATAAGCCTGGCCTGGTCCAGCATTCTTTCGGCTGGCCACTGGACATGAAAACCGGTGGCGGCTCCTTCCTCTATCATCTCGAGGATAATCAGGTCGCGGTCGGCTTTGTCGTTCATCTGAACTACAAGAACCCCTATCTCTATCCGTTCGAGGAGTTCCAGCGCTTCAAGACCCATCCGGCGATCCGTGAAACCTTTGAGGGTGCTAAGCGGATTTCCTATGGAGCGCGGGCGATTACCGAAGGTGGCTATCAGTCGGTGCCGAAATTGTCCTTCCCCGGTGGGGCGTTGCTGGGCTGTTCGGCGGGCATGGTCAATGTGCCGCGCATCAAGGGTAGCCATAATGCTGTGCTGTCGGGGATGATGGCGGCGGAAAAGATTGCTGAGGCAATTGCCGCAGGCCGCGCCAATGATGAGCCGGTCGAGATCGAAAACAGCTGGCGCGGCAGCGAAATCGGCACGGATTTGCGGCGAGTGCGAAACGTCAAGCCGCTGTGGTCGAAACTTGGCACGGTGCTCGGCGTGGCGCTGGGCGGGCTGGACATGTGGACCAACCAGCTCCTCGGCTTTTCTGTCTTCGGCACGCTGAAACATGGCAAGACCGATGCCCAGAGCCTTGAACCGGCGGCACAGCATAAGAAGATCGATTATCCCAGGCCTGATGGTGTACTGACCTTCGACCGCCTGTCCTCGGTGTTTCTGTCCAACACCAATCACGAGGAAGACCAGCCGGTGCATCTGAAGGTCAAGGACATGGCCCTGCAGAAGAGCTCCGAGCTTGGCGTCTATGCCGGTCCGTCCAGCCGCTACTGTCCCGCCGGGGTTTATGAATGGGTGGAGAAGGAGGGCGAGCCGAGCTTCGTCATCAACGCCCAGAACTGCGTCCACTGCAAGACCTGCGACATCAAGGACCCGAACCAGAACATCACCTGGGTGCCGCCACAAGGAGGCGAAGGGCCGGTTTATCCGAACATGTAATGTTCGGGTGAGGCGGCCCGCACGTCCTTAATGCCTGAATAAGGCCGTTGGTTGGATATTTTTGTCAACCGTACCGGTTTGCACTTGAAATGCCTTGCGAAAGCTGGTGATCGTCTATACGAAACGTCAATAGGTCAGTAATGTTGACCTATTGACCGATTTGAGGAGATCACCTGTCATGTCTGCCGCAACTGCAAAGCCGGAATTCATCGTCAAGCCGAATGCGAACCCCATGCCGGAAACAGAGCGCCTTGAGGCGTTCCAGAGCCTGGGCTTTGGTACGCTGTTCAGCGACCATATGGCGGTGATTCAGTGGAATGTGGTGAAGGGCTGGCATTCGGCGGAGATTACCGCGCGCGGGCCATTTGCCATCGATCCGGCAGCCGCAGTGCTGCATTACGCCCAGGAAATTTTTGAGGGGATGAAGGCGTACCGGACGGCGGAAGGTCGCGTCGTGCTGTTTCGCCCGGACGAAAATGCCCGCCGTTTTAACGAGTCTGCACGACGCATGGCGATGCCGGAAATTCCCGAGGAGCTGTTTCTCGAAGCCATCGATAAACTGGTCAAGGCCGATGCGAAGTGGATTCCAGACGGTGAGGGCAGCCTTTATCTGCGGCCTTTCATGTTCGCCAGCGAAGCGTTTCTCGGTGTGCGCCCGGCACGAGATTATATTTTCTGCGTCATCGCCTCGCCGGTCGGCCCCTATTTCAAGGGCGGCGCCAAGGCGGTGAAGATCTGGGTTTCGGAAAACTACACCCGCGCCGCGCCCGGCGGCACCGGTGCCGCCAAATGCGGCGGCAATTATGCGGCAAGCCTGATTGCCCAGCAGGAAGCGGTTGAGCATGGCTGCGATCAGGTGGCCTTCCTGGATGCCGCCGAGCACAAGTGGCTGGAAGAGCTGGGTGGCATGAACGTGTTTTTCGTCATGGACGACGGTTCACTGGTGACGCCGCCTCTAGGCGGCACCATCCTGCCGGGCATTACCCGTAATTCGTTGATCTCGCTCATCAAAGACCAGGGCATGACTGTGCATGAACGCCCGTATTCCTTCGATGAGTGGCAGGCGGATGCTAAAAGTGGCAAGCTGAAGGAAGCCTTCGCTTGCGGCACGGCTGCTGTGGTGGCTGGCATCGGCGAAGTCAAATTCACCGACGGTGGCTTTGTGATCGGCAATGGCGAGACCGGCCCGACCACCCTGAAAATCCGCGAGCAATTGGTCAATATCCAGCGCGGCAAGAGCAATGACCCGCATGGCTGGGTGCGGCGGATCGAAGGCGTCTGATACAAAAGGCCGGGAGTGATCCCGGCCTTTTTAATTATATTCTCAATAGTAAATATGATTTTCTTTTCTATGTTTCGGCATGATTTACTGCATGACGTGCAATATAAAACACCGCACATTCTACGGTTGTCTGTAGATTTTCACATTTTGCGCATAATTTGTTCTTATGGTTTGCCTGGTTAGGTACGCAGGTTTCCCTTGCAAGCCAAGCAAACTCACGCTTCCTTTGTTCTCGTTTGTCTTTCGGGAAAATCGCATTAACCTTTCCCCGACAGACTGTAAGGGCTGTTGAAGATCATGGCAGTGCATCCCGGAAATGCAGACCGCTTGAAACAACCACCAAGATCCATTTTTAACGCCATTTCGGATTGGGCCTTGGCCTCGGCGCTGTCGCGCATCGTCACCATTGGGTGTCTTGATATTGTGACGGCTAGTGGCAAGACGCTTTCATTTGGTGACCGTACGGGTGACCCTGTCACCGTTCGCTTCGCCGATACGGCTGCCCAATGGGCTTTTTTGATCGATGCTGATATGCGGCTGGGCGAGCTCTATATGGATGAGCGGTTCTTTGTCGATCAGGGAACCATGTTCGATTTCGTATCCATGGTGTTGCGGGAGGCGCAAAACGCTACCCATCCGCTGATCGCCCGAATGATCGACGATGTGCGGACCCGGTTCAGGATCTTTCGCCATCGCAATCTTCCAGCCAGATCCAAACAGAATGTCGCGCACCATTACGATCTGGATGCACGGCTTTACGAACTCTTCCTGGATGAAGACCGGCAGTATTCCTGCGCCTATTTCGAGCATGATATCCAGAGCTTGGACGATGCCCAGCGCGCCAAGAAAGACCATCTTGCCGCCAAGCTGCGCCTCAAGCCGGGAAACCGTGTGCTGGATATTGGCTGCGGCTGGGGCGGTCTCGCCCTTCATCTGGCCGATAGGGCGGTGGGTGGAGAGGTCGTGGGCGTCACCTTGTCCGAAGAGCAGCTAGCCTATGCGCTCAAGCGGCCCCGCAAGCCTGCGACAGAAGCAGCCAATGTCGATTTCCGGCTGATGGATTATCGCAGTCTGGACGGCAAATTCGACCGCATCGTCTCGGTCGGCATGTTCGAGCATGTCGGGCTTGCGGCCTACAGGACATTTTTCAGCAAATGCAGCACACTGCTGGCCGATGATGGCGTGATGGTGCTGCACACGATCGGCTGTTCCGCAACGCCGGGCTTCACCACGCCATGGCTCGACAAATATATCTTCCCTGGCGGCTATATTCCGGCGCTCTCGGAAATCGTTCCTGAAATCGAGAAGGCTGGCCTGACGATCACGGATGTCGAGGTGCTGCGCATCCACTATGCCAAGACCTTGCGCCACTGGCGAGACCGCTTCACCGCCCGCTGGGCAGAGGCGGCTGCCCTCTATGACGAGCGCTTCTGCCGGATGTGGGACTATTATCTATCAACCGCCGAGGCCGCCTTCTATCACGAGGATCTCGTGGTCTTCCAGATCCAGATAACCAAGAAAAACAACGTCCTACCGCTGACGCGAGATTATATTCTGTCGGAGCGGTGAGGGTGTCGCCCATCGCGGGGATGGGCGACACTTGGTTGCTTACAACAGCGTCCCGCTCAAAATCACCAGCGCAACGGTGAAATAGATCACTAGGCCGGAGACATCGACGAGCGTTGCCACGGCCGGGGCCGAGGCACTGGCGGGGTCGAGGCGCAGGCGTTGCAGCAGGAAGGGCAGCATTGAGCCCGCCATCGAGCCGAAGGTGACGATGCCGATCAGGGCGGCAAACACGGTGAAGCCAACCAGCAGCCAATGGTCGCCGTAATTATAGAGACCCATATGCTGCCACAGCGCGATGCGAACGAAACCAACGAGTCCGAGAATGGTCCCCAGCGTCATGCCCGTGGGCAATTCACGGATTGCAACCCGCCACCAGTCCGAGAGCTTCAATTCTCCCACCGCCAGCGCCCGGATGATCAGCGAGGTGGCCTGCGAGCCGGAATTGCCGCCTGAGCTCATGATCAGCGGAATGAACAGGGTCAGCACCACGGCCTTTTCCAGCTCGCCTTCAAAATATTGCATGGCGCTGGCCGTCAGCATTTCGCCAAGGAACAGGGCAGCCAGCCAGCCGGCCCGCTTCTTGATCATCCCGGCAAAGCCGATCTGCATATAGGGCCTGCCCAGCGCTTCCATGCCGCCGAATTTCTGGGCGTCTTCAGTCGTGTCGGCAATCATCGTGTCGATCACGTCATCGACCGTGACAATGCCCAGCATCTGGCCTGTGTCGTTAGTGACGGGCAGGGCCAGCAGGTTGTTGCGACGGATCAGGCGAGCCACTTCCTCCTGTGTCATCAACGGGCCTGCATGCACGACGCCATGACATTGGGCGACCGACAGGATGGACGCCTCGGGCTCTACGGTGATCAGCCGCCGCAGCGTGACCACGGCAATGAGCGTGCGGGTGATACGGTCAAGCACATAGATCGCATAGACGGTCTCGCTGGCGTTTTCGACCATCCGCACATGGGCCAGCGTTTCAGCCACCGTGAAATCATCGGGAACGCTGACGAATTCCGTCGTCATGATCGATCCGGCGGTGCGCTGCGGATAGGCCATCAAATGTTCGACGGCATGGGCCGTGGCCGGATCGAGCCGCGAAAAGATCACCATGCGGCAGCGGTCGTCCATCGCCTGGAAAATGTCGGCGACCCGGTCGTGGGCGGTGGCTTTCAGCAGGCGCACGGCTGTATCGACCGGCAGGGTCGCGATGATGTCGGCGGCATGCACCAATTCTGGGCGGGCAATGACGCGTAGCGCCTTTGGCTGCGGCAGGTTTGCCAGCATGGCGGCGGCCTCGGAAACGTCCAGCGCATTCAGCTGTTCGATCCGGTCCGTAACGGTGACGACATTGAGGCTGTCGTTGAGAAGGTGGCGGGCAGCATGACCGGCCCGCAGAGGAAGGCGTTGGATGTTCATTGTGCTTGCCTTTCCGTCGATCCGCCGTAGCGCAACCGACCGGCAAGCTGACGGAACCGTCAGAGCAGGAAGGCCGCGTACGGCATGGACAATCGACTGCTACTGTCGCTTGGCATCTTATCGATGACTCCGTTGATATCCGTGCGGGAAGTTCCCGCTCGTTCATATTAGCTGCGCCTCTGTCTGCGCAAAGTCAAGAGGGGGATGGTGGCTCAAACCGGGGCGAAAGCGTGCGGCGCACTACACAAATCGGTGATTGCCTGTTCTGTCTGGATATAGGCGTCATCTCGATTTTTATTCCGCTATCCTGCGGGTCGGAGGGTGCGGAAATTTCCGAGATAGTGCAAGGACTTACTCAATAAATTCCACCGTGGCTTGGTAAGCCTTCGAAAGGGAAAACCGGTGGGCGCAGCACTCACGCTCAGTTAACCATGCACACAGAACACGCTCAAGCCACGCTGCTGGCGCGGGCCGGTTTAAGGGCCGGTCAGGATGCGGATCGGCGCTGTAGCGCCACCGAGATGAGAAAGACGATCAGGCCGAAGAAAGACAGGATCGCGCCGACATAGCCCGTTGCGCCATAGCCGTAACCGGCGGAAATCACCATGCCGCCAAGCCAGGCGCCGAGTGCATTGGCAATGTTGAAGGCCGAGTGGTTCGATGCTGCCGCGAGCGTCTGAGCATCGGCTGCGACATCCATCAGTCTCGTCTGCACGGCGGGACAGGCGGCGAAACCGCAGCCGGTCAGGAAGACGCAAATGCACAGCATGACTGGATTGGCGGCAGTCAGCGAAAAGATCGTCATCAGCACGACGTTGAAGGCCAGCATGCCGCCGATTGTGCCGTTTAGCGAATAATCGGCCATGCGTGAGCCAACGACGTTGCCGACATTCATGCCGATGCCGAACAGCGCCAGCACCACAGCAATCATTGAGGCGGGCATCCCGGCGGTGTCGGTGGTGGTTTTGGCGATATAGCTAAAGATCGAAAACATGCCGCCAAAGCCGACCGCAGCCACGGCAAGCGCCAACCACACTTGTAACCGGCCGAAAGCACCGAGCTCGCGGCGAATGCTGGCGCCTTCGGCTACCGTGTCCTTGCGCAGGTTGAACGCGATCAGCACCGCCGTCAGCGCGGCAATTGCCCCGACCAGCATGAAGGCGGCCCGCCAGCTCATCATCTGGCCAAGGAAGGTGGCAAATGGCGTGCCGATCAGCGTCGCAATGGTCAGGCCTAGCATGACGCGGCCAACGGCGCGGGCCCGCTTGTGCGGCTCAACCATAGATGCGGCCACCAGGGCGGCAACGCCGAAATAGGCGCCATGTGGCAGCCCGGTGATGAAGCGCAGGACGGTGAAACTCAGAAAGCCCGGGGCCATTGCACTGGCGATATTGCCAAGAGCAAACAGGCCCATCAGCATCAGCAGCAATGTCTTGCGTGGCAGTTTTGCCGCCAGTGCGGCAATGATCGGTGCTCCGACGACCACGCCCAAAGCATAGGCGCTGATAACCCGGCCCGCTTCGGGTACGCTGACGGAATAGGTCTGCGCCACCTCCGGCAACAGGCCCATGATGGCGAATTCTCCGGTGCCGATGCCAAACCCACCGACGGCCAGCGCAAATTCAATCAACAGGACGGTGCGCGGCGACAGGGCGGCTTCGATCCGGTCTGAACTGGGTCTGACGGGCGAGGGTGCGAAGCGGATCGTATCGTTCATAAAATCATCCCGGCACCGGAGCAAGGCTGGTGCTGTTCAATAGAAAATGCAGCAGGGAAAACTGCTCGACGCAGCTGAATCGCGAAATAACCCATTTGGCGCATCCACAATGCCGCCGCTAACCTTGTGCTGTCATGCGCAAGGCAAGACAGTCAAAGTCGCAAACCTGCGGACGGGGATGGTCAAACGTGATGCCGTTACCCTTAGCATGCATGTGTGCGTTGCGGTAGAATGATAATGATGATCTTGATCTTTTCGGCTGCAAACCCGATTTGCAGCAGACGCATGCAACATAATCGGTGGTGGATCGTTAAAATGCGTTGTCGTGCGGTTTCAACGTAAGGCACACCAGCCTGGAGCTGGGCGGCGGTCAAAAGGAGCAGCGCGGGAATGAAAATCATGGCCGTTTTCAACCGGGAGGGCGGGACCTTTCGCACTACCGACATGGATGCCTATTGCGCACGTGCCGAGCAAATCTTCCGCGATGCCGGTCATGAGATCGAAACCATGGCTGTTGATGGTCGTGATATCGTCAAGGCCCTCGAGACCGCTGCAAAGCAGGGGTATGACGCGCTGATCGCCGGTGGCGGCGACGGGACCATATCGACGGCCGCCGGCATTGCCTGGAAAGCCGGTTTGCCGCTCGGCGTCGTCCCCGCCGGGACGATGAACCTGTTTGCACGCTCGCTGAAACTGCCGCTCGATATCTGGCAGGTTCTGGACGTGCTGGCATCGGCGGAGGTCCAGTCTGTTGACATCGCCACTGCCAATGGTCAGCCCTATGTGCACCAGTTTTCCGCTGGCCTGCACGCCCGGATGGTCCGTCTGCGCAACCGGATGGACTATGCTTCGCGCTTCGGCAAGATGCGGGCCAGCACCAGCGCTGCGATCAGCGTGATGTTCAATCCGCCTCGCTTCGACGTCGTCTTCGATATCGACGCCGATGGACGACAGGATAGCAAGGAAGTGTCAGCCGTTTCGGTTTGCAACAACCCGGTTGGAACCAACCCGTTGTTTTATGCCGATGATATTACCACAGGACAACTCGGAATTTATCTTGCTGCCCCACTTGATTCGGTCGGATTGGCGGGATTGGCGATTGATATTCTGCGCGGCAAGCTCACGGAAAACCAGGCCGTCACGTCGGCCACCTCACAAATCGTCAAGCTGCATTTCCCAAAACATCGCCACGGTGTTGCCTGCGTGATTGATGGAGAACTGCTGCGGATGCCGCGCGATGTGGAGATCAGAATCCATCCAGGGGAACTAAAAGTCTTGGCGCCCGCCCTTTCGGCATAGTCCATCTCATGAAAACGCCCGGACGAGCCGGGCGTTTAAACTGTGACATTTTCCAAAAAGCTTCAATGCGTAAACGCAGCGGCAATCAGGGCCTTGGTATAGTCCTCGGCGGGGCTTTCGAAAATGTCTTCCGTCGGCCCTTCTTCAACGATCTTTCCGTTTTTCATCACGATCACATGGTCGGAAATCGCCTTGATCACCGACAGATCGTGGCTGATGAACACGTAGGACAGGTCGTGTTTCTGTTGCAGGTCGCGCAATAGCTCAATCACCTGCCGCTGCACCGAACGGTCCAGGGCTGAGGTCGGTTCATCGAGGATTACCACTTTCGGCTTGAGGATCATCGAGCGGGCGATGGCGATACGCTGACGCTGGCCGCCGGAAAATTCATGCGGATAGCGATTGCGCGAGGCCGGATCGAGGCCGACTTCCTTCAAGGCGGCAATGGCACGCTTGTCGCGTTCCGCCTTGCTAAGATCAGGCTCATGCACGTAAAGCCCTTCGGTGATGATCTCACCGACCGTCTGGCGGGGCGAGAGCGAGCCGTAGGGGTCCTGAAACACCAGCTGCAATTGACGGCGGAAGGGACGCATCCCGGCGCGGTCGAGGCCGGAAATATCCGTGGTCTCGAAGCTGAACCGGCCATCGGCGGACAGCAGCTTCAGCAACGCCCGTCCCAGCGTGGATTTGCCGGAACCGGATTCGCCGACGATACCGATGGTCTGGCCCTGCCGGAGCTTCAGATTGACATGATCGACGGCCCGGAACTTTCGATTGCCCTTGAACAGGATGCCGGAGCTGATGTTGAAATCCACCACGACATTGCGGCCTTCGAGGATAACCGGTGCATCGGAGGGCGGTGCGGCCTTGGAACCTGATGGTTCGGCGGCCAGCAGCATTTTGGTATAATCGGCCTGGGGGCGCTCAAAAATATCGTCGCGGCTGCCCTGTTCGACTATCTCGCCGCGCCGCATAACCGCCACGCGGTCGGCAACATGCTTGACCACACCGAGATCGTGGGTGATCAGCACGATGGCCATGCCGAAGCGCTTTTGCAAATCGGCGAGAAGATCGAGGATCTGCGCCTGGATCGTCACGTCCAGCGCCGTGGTCGGCTCGTCGGCGATCAGCAGGTCCGGCTCGTTGGCGAGCGCCATGGCGATCATCACGCGCTGGCGCTGGCCGCCGGACAATTCGTGCGGATAGCTGTCGATCCGCCGTTCCGGTTCCGGGATGCCGACCAGCTTGAGCAGTTCCAGCACGCGGGCGCGCGCCTTCGACCGGCTCATGCGGCGATGAAAAATCAACGGCTCGGAAATCTGCTTGCCGACCGTGTAGAGCGGATCGAGCGAGGTCATCGGCTCTTGAAAGATCATGGTGATCTTCGAGCCGCGCACGTCGTTCAGCGTCGAGATACTGGCACCTGCCAGTTCGGTTTCGCCGTAGCGGGCCGAGCCTACCACCTGTCCATTCGAGGCCAGCAGCCCCATAATGCCCATCATCGTCTGGCTTTTGCCGGAGCCGGATTCACCGACGATGGCCAGCGTCTCACCTTTCTTGACCTCGAAGGAAATGCCCTTGACGGCATTCACCTCGCCATCGGGCGTGGTGAATGTGACCTTCAGGTCCTTGACGGTCAGCACCGTCTGGTTTTCGGTCTTGTCCATGCTTATCGGTCCTTGGGATCAAGCGCATCGCGCAGCCCGTCGCCCACGAAATTGAGCGAAAACAGGGTCAGCACGAAGAAAAAGGCGGGGAAGATCAGCAGCCACGGAGCGTTCTGCATGTTTTTCGCACCTTCGGAAATCAGAGTTCCCCAACTGGCCAGCGGAGCCTGAACGCCAAGGCCGAGGAAGGAGAGGAAGCTTTCGGTGAGGATGACCTGCGGCACCACGACGGTGACGAAGACGATGACCGGGCCGATGGTGTTGGGAATGATATGACGGCGGATGATCTGCCAGTCGTTCAGACCCAGTGCTTCCGCCGCACCGACGAATTCACGGCGCTTCAGGGACAAGGTCTGACCGCGGACGATCCGGGCCATTTCCAGCCATTGCACAGCGCCGATGACGATGAAGATCAGCCAGATGGAGCGGCCGAAAAATACCACCATGACGACGACTAGAAACACGAAGGGCAGCGAATAGAGGATTTCGACGATGCGCATCATCACATTGTCAACCCGCCCGCCCAGATAGCCGGAGGTGGCCCCGTAGATCACGCCGATTCCGAGTGATACGAGACTGGCGGCAAGGCCGACCGCAATCGAAATCTGACCGCCCAGCATGACACGCACCAGAAGATCGCGGCCATTGCTATCGGTTCCGAACGGAAAATATTCCTGAGAAACGCGACCGGTCAATACCATGCTGAGCTGGTCTGGGGTGGTCTGGGCGACCCGCGTTTCCTTGAACTCATTGACCCGGTCAAAATAGCGCACGGTGCGTGGGTCGATCGGTTTGTCTGACGTGATCGTGGCAGTGAAGCTGCCGTTTTCCACAGCGAATGCGCTGATCTTCAGCCGCGCTCGATTGGCCGCGCCCTCGGCAACCTGTTGAAGTGTGGCCGGATCCGGGAAGGGCTTGAGGCTCGGCGGTACCGAAACATAGGATGGAAATACCTGATCGTAGTTATGCGGCACGAAAAGCGGGCCTGCGAAAGCAAAGAGGGTGATGAGCAGCAAAACGAAGCAGCCGCCCATGGCCGCTCTGTTGCGGCGAAAGCGCAAGAGAGCCAGCTGGCCAAGGCTGCGGCCTTCGACCGCCGGAGAGGTAATGGAAATATCAGTCATGGCGAACCCTCGGGTCGAGCAGGCCGTAGGCGATGTCGACGATCAGGTTGAAAACGATCACGAATACCGCAACGAGAACCACGGTGGCCATGACCAAGGGATAGTCACGGTTTAGCGCACCGATGACGAAGAAGCGGCCGACGCCCGGAATGGTGAAAATGCTTTCGACCACAGCCGAGCCGGTCAGGAGGGCGGCGGCTGCGGGCGCTAGATAGGACACGACCGGCAGCATGGCGCCACGCAAGGCATGGGTGATGACGATGGTGCGCGACGGCAGGCCATAGGCGCGGGCCGTGCGGATATGGTCTGTATGCAGTGCCTCGATCATCGAGCCGCGCGTCAGCCGCGCGATGATGGCGATTTGCGGCAGGGCCAGAACGGTGATCGGCAGGGCGAGATAATAGGGCGAGCCGTCACCCCATCCGCCCGCAGGTAGAAGGGATAGCATCAGGGCAAAAATCAGCGTCAGCACTGGTCCCATGACGAAATTCGGAATTGTGACGCCCACTGTCGCGAAGGTCATCACGACGAAATCGATCAGGCCATTCTGACGCAACGCGGCGATAGTCCCGAGGATGACGCCGCCTATCAGCGCGATCAGCAGGGCGGTAGCACCAAGCTGAACCGAATAGGGCAGGGCCTGGGCAATCAACTGGGCAACGGTATTGTCTTTGTAGATGAAACTTGGACCGAAATCACCGCGCAGGGCATTGCCGAGATAGGTGATATATTGCTGCCAGATCGGCTGGTCCAACTGATAGGTCTTCATCAGGTTGGCCATGATATCAGGCGGCAACGGGCGCTCGAGGTCGAACGGCCCGCCCGGCGCAAAGCGCATCAGGAAGAAGGATATGGTGATGACGACGAACACCGTTGGCACGGCGCTCATCAGTCGGCGCAGGACGAAATTGATCATGGTCAAATAGCCGACGCGCGACGGACCGGATTGGCCCATCGCGCGTCATTCTCCTGTTCGACGTTACTTGGATACGCTGAGATACTTGGAATAATGCTCGTTGACGGCATTGTCGCCCCAACCGGAAACTTTGCTGGATACCAGCCAAAGATTGGCCGTGTTCATCAGCGGGGCCACTGGCTGCTGATCCACCAGGATCTGTTCAGCCTTATGCATCAGTTCCATCCGCACCTTCTGGTCCTTTTCGTCATAGGACTTCTTCATCAGCGCGTCGAATTCCGGATTGTTCCAGTGGCTGTAGTTGAAGGTCGTGTTGGTGCTGATCGTCAGCGCCAGGAAGTTTTCCGGGTCGGCATAATCTGCCCCCCAGCCAGCACGGGCGACGCTGTATTTGCCGCCTTCCTTGAGGTAAGAATAGTGCGAGGCCACGTCTAGATTGACGAGCGATACTTTGGCACCGAAGGTGGTCTTCCACATATCGGCAATGGCGGTCGCCACGCGCTCGTGGTTGGTATTGGTGTTGTAGCGGATTTCGAGGTTGAGCGGCTTGCCGCCTTGGCCGTAACCGGCCTCCTTCATCAATTCCACGGCCTTGTCTTCGCGGTCGATTTGCGACAGCGAGGCAAAATCGGGCGCGGCCGGCTTTTCATAGCCTTCCATGCCCGGAGGCACCATGGAATAGAGCGGCAATTGCGCACCGGAATAGATTTCGCTCGACAGGAAATCTCGGTCTACGGCCATAGACAGAGCTTTGCGAACGCGCACGTCGCTCATAGGCTCCTGGCGCATGTCAAATGTGTAATAATAGGTTGCCAGACCCGGATCGACATGGACCTGGCTATTATAGGCAGCGCGCAACCGCTTCAACTGGTCGGCGGAGAAATTGTAGACGACATCAAGTTCACCGGCTTCGTAACGGCGAACGGCGGCGGCGTCATCTTCAATTGGGTAGAATACCACCTTGTCGAGTTTAACATTCTTGGCATCCCAATACTGGTCGTTCTTGGCAACTACCAGCTTGTCGTTCGGCACATGCGATTCCAGCTTGAAGGCGCCGTTATTGACCATATTGCCTGGCTTGACGAACTGATCACTGAATTTTTCGTAATTGGCCTTGCTGATCGGCAGGGCGGTATAATGAGCCATCAGTTGCAGGAAATAGGGCGTTGAGCGCTCCAGGGTGATTTCCAGTGTCTTGGCATCAACGATCTTGATGCCAAGCTGATCGACAGGCGCCTTGCCTGTGTTTACAGCTTCCGCATTCTTGATCGGATAGAGCAGGTTGGCATATTCGGCGGCGGTCTTGGGGTCTTCCAGGCGGCGCATGGCGAACTGGAAGTCTTCCGCGGTTACCGGCGAACCGTCGGACCATTTGGCATTATCGCGGATCTTGAAGGTGTAGACCGTGCCGTCGTCGGAGACTTTCCAGCTTTCGGCGGCGCCAGGCACGATCTTACCATTTGCGTCATGCGTCGTCAGGCCTTCGAACATGTCGTGAATGACAAAGCCTTCGATGTCGATCGAGATATGCGCCGGATCGAGCGATTTCGGTTCGCCTGCATTGCCGCGGTTCAATACCGCTTCCGCCAGTGCACTGCTTGCACCAAACAGCAGGGAACCGGCCAATACCGCCGTTGCCAATCGGATTTTCATCTGGGTCATTCTTGTTGTCTCCGCGCCCATGGGGAATTCGTTCGGTTGTTGACCAAATGGTAAAATTGCCCAAAAAACAAGCCCTGCCTTCAAAAAAACATTGTCGGTTTCTGACCAGAGGCACTTTGTGCTCAAAAGGCAAAATGTTTTCCACAGTCTGGCCCGACATCCCCATGATTTTAGGGGAAGTTGGTGCTCCATTCTGTTTGGTTGCGCTATTTTAGTATTTTATTGTTCAGATTGCGATCGGCATGGGATCACATTCCGCTGAACGGTTTTCATGGTCCGGCATTTCTGGACATGGCAGGCGCGTTTACAAGCGCGGCAGATAGGTCCGATAATCGAAATCCGACACGGTGCGCAGATAGGTGATCGCTTCCTTGCGCTTGGTATCACCGTAGAGTTGGCGATATTGTTTTCCGAAAACATCGGCGATGAAATCAGACGTGCGGAAGGCATCGACGGCGGTCAGGAAGTCATGGGTTAGCAAGTCCGGGCTGGTGGCTGGCGCATCAGGCGTGGTCACTGGGCCGGGATCGAGATCGGCCTCCAACCCCTTCAACATGCCGCCGAGAATGGCGGCGAGCAGCAGATGCGGATTGGCGTCGGCACCCGCCACACGGTGCTCGATCCGTGCTGCCGGGCCGTCCTTGTCTGGAATACGAATAGCGGTGCCGCGATGGCCGAAACCCCAGTCGATCCGGTCGGGTGCAAAGGAGCCGGGCTGGAAACGGCGGTAGGAATTGGCGAAGGGCGCAAAAATCAGCTGCGCTTCCCGCATGGTCTGCAACAGGCCCGCCGTTACCGATTTCAGTTTGACCGGTTCGCCGCCTTTGGCATCGAGAATATTGCGACCCTCGGCATCGATAATGCTGACATGCACATGCAGGCCGGAGCCTGCCTGGTCGCCATAGGGCTTGGCCATGCAGGTGGATTTCAGCCCGTGGCGGCGGGCGGCAAATTCGGCGACGCGCTTCAGGTAGATACAGTCATCCGCCGCTGCCATGGCATCGGGCCGGTGCAGAAGATTGACCTCGAACTGGCCGGGTCCGAATTCCGCCGTCGTCGCATCGGCGGGCAGGCCCATGGCATCGGCATAGGCGCGCACGGTGGCGAGATAATCCTCCATCGCCCCGGTTGCCCGCATGTCATACAGCTGAAAGCCGTTCGGCTCGCCGCGATAGGTCAGCGCCTTGGGCGGCATGGGGCGACCAGTTTCGCGCCAATCATCTTCCATCACGTAGAATTCCAGCTCGGTCGCCACGACCGGCGTCAGGCCCAAGGCCGCAAACCGCTCCAGCACCCGGGCCAGAATGGCGCGCGGGCAGACGAAATGCGGCTGGCCCTCAAGTGTATGCATAGTGGCCAGCACCTGTTTGGAGCCTGATGGTGCCCAGGGCATGGGGCTAAGCGAACGCTTGTCGGGTATGCACAGGCCATCTGGATCGCCCAAGGTCAGCGAAATGCCGGTCAGGTCGTCATTATCATCGCCCCAGATATCCAGCGACTGGGTGGAGGCGGGCAGGCGGACGCTGTTTTTCCAGACCTTGTCCTCGGCGTTCAGCGGGATCATCTTGCCACGCAGATCGCCGTTCATGCCGACCAGCAGGATTTCGATCCGGGCCTGCGGGTCGGGAGCGGTGCTGGTGGAGGCGTCGATCTGGGTCATGGCGGGCTTTCGAAAGAGGTCTGCCAGCCCCTGGCGGTTCTTGCCAAAGCTGGTGCATATCGTCATGGTCGTAGCGGATAAATTGCCGCCTTTCAATGCGACACCGCCGCCTGAGGATGCCTGCCATGAACGAGAAACCTGCCGTCCTTTCCAATCTTGCCGCCATCGATGCCGCCCATCATCTGCACCCGTTCAACGATACCAAAAAGCTGAACGAGGCAGGTGTGCGCATTATTGAGCGTGCTGAAGGCGTCCATATCTGGGATGCGACGGGCAAGAAATATCTGGATGCGTTTGGTGGGTTGTGGTGCGTCAATGTCGGCTATGGCCGCAAGTCGATTGCCGATGCGGCCTATGCGCAAATGCAGGAACTACCCTATTACAACACGTTTTTCGGTTCCACCACGCCACCGGCGACACTCTTGGCCCAGAAGGTCACAAGTCTGGCCGGGCCGCAGATGAACCATGTGTTCTTCACCAATTCGGGTTCCGAGGCCACCGATACATGGTTTCGCCTGGCGCGGGTCTATTGGAAGGCACTCGGCCACCCCACCAAGACCCAGGTGATTGCTCGCAAGAACGGCTATCATGGCTCGACCGTTGCGGGCGCTTCGCTGGGCGGCATGAAATACATGCATGAACAGGGCAATCTGCCGATTGAGGGCATTCACCACATCAATCAGCCCTATTGGTATGGCGAGGGCGGCACCCTTTCGCCTGAGGAATTCGGCCTTAAGGCCGCGCAGGAACTGGAAGCGAAAATTCTGGAACTTGGCGCGGAAAACGTTGCGGCTTTCGTGGCTGAACCCGTGCAAGGGGCGGGCGGCGTAATTATTCCGCCGGATAGCTATTGGCCGGAGATCGTCCGGATCTGCAAGCACTATGACGTTCTGCTGGTCTCGGACGAAGTGATCTGCGGATTTGGCCGGTTGGGCAGCTGGTTCGGCTATCAGCATTTCGGGTTCGAGCCGGATCTGGCTCCGATTGCCAAGGGCCTATCGTCAGGCTATCTACCGGTTGGTGGCGTGCTGGTTTCGGACCGGGTGGCTGAGGTGCTGATCAACGAGGTCGGCGATTTCAATCACGGCTATACCTATTCTGGCCATCCGGTATGCGCGGCGGCGGCACTGGAAAATATCCGTATCCTCGAAGAGGAAAAGCTGGTGGAGAGGGTGCGCGACGATATCGGCCCCTATTTCGCCACGGCGCTGGCGTCGCTTGCCGATCATCAGATGGTAGGCGAGGTGGTCAGTCTTGGGCTGATCGGCGCTGTGCAATTGACAGCGGACAAGGCGTCACGCCGTCGTTTCGCCAAGCCCGACGATGTTGGCGCGCAGGTGCGTAATCAGTGCGTTGCCAATGGCGTGATTGTCCGCGCCACCGGCGACCGCATGCTGTTTTCGCCGCCATTTATTATTTCCCGCGCCGAGGTCGATCAGGCGGTGCAGGTTTTGGGCAAGGCGCTGGACTGGCTGCGCGACAATTATCGCGAATAGGTCACTTTATTGCCAAGTCTCTGACATGCTCACGCATCCTCGCCTTGAAGGCATTGCAAATATCTCAAATGCTTGCACGGCTTGAGATATTTGCAAAGGGAATACAAGGTCATTTTCAATGACCTTGGTATCAGGCAGGCTTCCAATCAAAGGGCAGAGGCGCTTCGCGGAAGGCGAAACGGTCGAGATGGCTGGAAACCACACCTTTGTAGCGCTCCAGCAACTCGTCGTTTTCCGCTTCGATGGTGACCGTCAGTCCTGCCTCGTCGCAGGTCATCACGGCGGTGGCCGTGTCGAAGGTCACTGTGCCTTGGTTTTCGCCAAGCTCGACGGTCAGCTTGTGGCTCCAGTGCTTGCAGAGCTGCTGGACATATTTCCAACCGTGTTCGGTGGGGACGGTGGCAATGGTTTTTGTCATGGTCAAAGCCTTTCAATCTTGCTGGCTGCTTCATCGAGAATGCGGGCGACGTCCAATTGTGTCTCGCGCGATACGTCGTCCTGGGCGAGCCGGTCATGGATCACGGCGCGCAGATTATGGATTGCCCGGCGCACTGGCCCGGCATCGGTGCGTTCGGTCAATTTGGCAAGGGCGGTCAGCCGGGCGATGGCAATCTCTACCGCTTCGGCATTGTCGTCGAGGTGGATTTTTCCAGCCTCGGTAATACCCAGCAATTTGCGCGCGCCCTCGGTCTGTTGTTCCTCGGCCAGACCCATATCCAGCAACAGGGTCATGGTCGGATAGATCACGCCGGGGCTGGGCGCATAGGCACCGCCTGAGAGCCGCTCGATCTCGCGGATCAGGTCATAGCCATGGCGTGGCAGTTCCGAAATCAGCTTCAGCAGCACCAGCCGCAATTCGCCGGTCTCAAACATCCGGCGACGTTCGCCATCGCGTCCGTGCTTGCCGCCTGGTCCCTTGTGTCCAAAGGGACCGCCACGCATCGCGTGCATCAGGTCGGCAAGTGGATGGCCCCCTCGATCGCCATGTCTGCCACCATGTTCCCCTTGGTATTCGTGTGAATGAGAAAATCGCATTATCTATCTCCGATAAGTTTTTATAGGTCTAAGATATATCTTAGATAAAATCTATCAAGAGGCATTGCGATTTTTTTGCCAAATCGGAATATGTCAGGGCGTGGTGGAGTAATAGAGGGCGTAGCCGAAGGAATAGAGCGAATGCGGCCGTCCATGCAGGAAGGGCAGGGCGATTTCGCCGACCGATTGGGCCTGTAGACCGGGATAGGTGGCGATCCAGTCCTTCAGGGCCTTTGGCATTTCAGGGTTGGGCCTGCCGAAATTGCGCCAAATCACCAGCAGCGGATGCTGTGCGTCGAAACGCGCCGGTACAGGTACGCCGCTGGTTGGGGGAACGGTGACAGCAATATCGGGTGCATGCAGACGGATGTTGCCCGCCATCTGCTGATCGCTGGTCAGCACCAGAACTGGACGGCTTGGCGCTGAGGCCAGCGCCGTGGCAACGGCCTGGCCATAGGGTACATTCTGCTTCTGGTAATGACCGATAATGCCAGCGCCGACCACGCGACCATAGAGGATGACCGGCACAAGCACCATGATAGCAAGCGCGACGACCAGAAAGCGGCGCAACTGTCCTTCTTCGCCCAGGCCCGCCGCTTCGACTTTCAGGCAGAGATAGAGCGGCAGCATCAGAAAACAGGGCGCAAGCCAGCGGTCCTTGATGGCGCTGACGCCGCCAAAAATTACCATCAGTGCCAGAACGGCGACCACCAGCAGCATCATCCGGCCCAGCAGCCGGGTCCATTCATTGCTGGCGGACAAAACGGAGGCAGCTGGGCGCGGCAGATGCGGGAAGGGCAGGGTGCGGGCGAAGGGGATCAGCAGCAGCGCCATAGTGGGAGCGGCACTGGCCAGAACCGCCGTGCTGAGCGATGTCAGACCCTTGAAGATCTGCTGTGGCAGGCTGGTAATATTGTCATCGGTCATTTTACCCAGCGTATTGCGCGTCGCTTCCTGCATATGCTGGAAAAACCACAGGGCATGCGGCAGCAAGATCGCCAGTGCCACGCCAGCCGTCAGCAGGATGCGCCAGTCCAGTACACGCCGGCGAAACTTCGGCTCCGCCAGGATGGCGAGGAAGGCGGCGCTGACCAACAGAACGAAGTTGTATTTGGAAATAAACCCACAGCCAATGGCAGCCCCGGTCAGGGCGTAGCTCCAGATGCTGGGCGATTTCAGGGTCCGCAACACCCCGAACAGCAGCAGCGCGGTGCAGAAAATCAGCGCGACAGTATGGGTCAGGTCTCGCTGTGCCTCAAAGCTGATCTGCGGCATGGTCAACAGGCTAAGGCAGGCGATGATGACGAGATCCCGGCTTTTCAGCACCTGTGCTGCGGCCAGCGCGATTAGCGCATAGCTGGCAAACAGCATCAGGTTTTTCAACAGCGCCAGCGCGAGCCGGTTGGGGCCGAGTAGCTCCACCACGCCATACTGGATCCAGTTGTAGAACGGCGGCTGGCTGTCGTAGCCGATTGAAAGCCATTGCGCATAATAGAGCTGCTGGCCTTCGTCCAGTTCCAGCGACGCAGGCAGGGCCAGGCGCACCAGCACCTGAACGATGAAATAGACGCCCAGGAGAAGGAAGAGCGAAGCGGGCTTCTGCCGGAGCGTCGAAATCATCTCAGATATCCTTGGTATCCGGAGCCTGGTCATAGGTTTTGCGGATCACATAGGCACGCGGTGTATCGTAGGAACGGGTCAGCATTTCCGCGACAATGCCAGTGGTGATCATCTGGATTGAGGCCAGGAACAGCATAACCCCGACCAGCAGCAGCGGCCGTGTGCCGATATCCTCGCCCATCAGCTTGATGACGAACAGATAAAACAGGATCAGCGCGCTGAGCGTGCCGATGAAGAAGCCGATCATCCCGAAGAAATGGCCGGGCCTTTGGCGGAAGCGCATGAAGAACAGCACGGCCAGCAGATCGAGCACGACGCGGGCGGTGCGGGAAATACCGTATTTCGAGGTGCCGAACTGGCGGGCGTGGTGATTGACCACAGTTTCGCCGATCCGCGACGATGGAATGACGCTGGCGACCCAGGCCGGAATGAACCGGTGCATGCCGCCCATGATGCTGATCTGTTTGATGATATGGGCGCGGTACAGTTTCAGCCCGCAGCCATAATCGTGGATGCGCACGCCAGTCACCTTGCCGATTAGCCGGTTGGCGCACCAAGAGGGGATCTTGCGCAGCACCAGCGCATCCTGCCTTGCCTTGCGCCAGCCGCAGAGCAGGTCGAGATCACGGCTTTCCAACTCAACGATCATGCCGGGAATATCGTGCGGATCGTTTTGCAGGTCGCCGTCCAGCGAGGCGATCAGCCGTCCGCGTGCGGCGTCGAAACCGGCCTGAAGACCTGCTGCCTGGCCGAAATTGCGCTGAAATTCGATGATTTTCAGGTCCAGGCCCTCCCGACCGAGATAGGTTCGCGCCCGGCTCAATGTCCGGTCGGTGGAGCCGTCATCGATGACGATCAATTCCCAGGGCTTGCCGAAATCCTTCAGCGCTTCCATCACCCGCTCGATCATGCGACCAATATTGTCTTCTTCGTTCATGAAGGGCACGACGACCGACAGTTCAATCGCGGATGCGGCATTATCAGAGGAAGCAGGGCCGGTTACGGCGGCGAAACTGTCTGTCGGCAAGGGAGGAACTCCGAAAATTGCTGGCCTTTATAAGTCCGGGTGTTATAGGAACCGGCGCGGCCACGCAATTCGGAACTGTCAGGGCAATGACCTCAATCGATCAAAGTCACCGCAAATCGTGGATAAAGCGCCATGGCGTTTCACTCGTCGCCTTTATCGCCATTGCCGCTTATGTGGTTTTTGTCGAAGCCGTCTGGGGCTGGTCCATGGTGCTGCAAGAGTGGCAGGCACTGGGCCTTTCAACAGTGCTGCTGGCGCTGGGCCTGTTGGTGTCCACCTCTCTGGTGCGGGCATGGCGGATCTACGATTATTTCCCACGCCAAACCTCGGGCCGGTTCACCGCGCTGTTTCATCTGGCACAGGTCCATAATCTCCTCAATATTCTTTTGCCGTTTCGAAGTGGTGAGACCAGCTTTCCGCTGCTGATGCGCTCGGAATTTTCCGTGCCGCTACTGTCAGGTACCTCGGCGCTGCTGGTGATGCGGCTCCTGGATCTGCATGCGCTTCTGGCTGCCGCCGGTCTCGGTCTGGTGCTGGGAAGGCCGCAGCCGCAAGTGTGGGGAATGGCTTGGCTGCTGTTTCTGGTCCTGCCGCTGATCGGTTTTGCCTTGAAACGCCCGGCAATCCTGTTTGCCAAGACGCGATTTTCCGGCAGGTTGCTCAAGATGGTCGAAGGCGTGGAGGCAGGCCTGCCTGCGCATAAAGGGGCCTTTTTCCGGGCCTGGGCCATGACCATCGTCACTTGGGGGACCAAGGTTCTGGTGTTTGCCTGGGTGTTGAGCCTGATGCAGGTAACACCGCTATCGGCGGCTTTTGGCGGAGCACTGGGCGGAGAGCTTTCCTCCGTCCTTCCCTTTCATGCGCCCGCTGGCGTCGGCACCTATCCGGCTGGCATCGTCGCCGGTGCGGCGGCTCTTGGAGCGGCAGTGCAGGATATGGACGGATTGGCCAAGGCTGCCGTCAACCTGCATCTGATCGTCATCGTCTCGGCCCTGCTCAGTGCAGCGCTCTCGCTGGCGCTGCACGCGGTCTTCCCTTCGCCTGCGCGAAAGCCCTAAAACGGCAAGGCATCAACGTCAAGGCATCAACGGCAAGGCATCGAAGATGCTTACTGGAAGGCCGTTTCGAAAAAGCTTCTCAGCTTGCGCGAATGCAGTTTTTCCGTTGGCATGGCACCGAGCTTCTGTAAGGCGCGGATACCGATCTGCAAATGCTGGCTGACTTGCGTCTTGTAGAAAGCCGTCGCCATGCCAGGCAGCTTCAACTCCCCATGCAGCGGCTTGTCGGACACGCAGAGCAAGGTGCCATAGGGAACGCGGAAGCGGAAGCCATTGGCGGCAATCGTCGCCGATTCCATATCGAGCGCAATGGCGCGCGACTGCGACAGGCGCTTCACCGGACCGCGCTGGTCACGTAGTTCCCAGTTGCGGTTGTCGATGGTGGCTACCGTGCCGGTGCGCATGATGCGCTTCAGCTCGAAGCCTTCATAACCGGTAATTTCCTCGACGGCATCTTCCAGCGCCAGCTGCACTTCGGCCAGTGCCGGGATCGGCACCCAGACGGGCAGGTCGTCGTCCAGCACGTGGTCTTCACGCATATAGGCATGGGCCAGCACATAATCACCCAGCCGCTGGCTGTTGCGCAGACCGGCGCAGTGGCCAAGCATCAGCCAGGCATGCGGACGCAGCACGGCCACGTGGTCGGTAATGGTCTTGGCATTGGACGGGCCAACGCCGATATTGACCATGGTAATGCCAGCATGCCCCTTCATTTTCAGATGGTAAGCTGGCATTTGCGGCAGGCGGCCAAGCGGCGCGCCGGAGGAGGGTGCGTTTTCCCCGGCCAGAGTAGTGATATTGCCCGGCTCGACAAAGGCTGTATAGCCTTCGCCGCCATTGGCCATCAGGGTGCGGGCATAGGCGCAGAATTCATCGACATAGAACTGGTAATTGGTGAACAGCACGAAGTTCTGAAAATGCTTGGCGCTGGTCGCGGTATAATGCGACAGCCGCGCCAGCGAATAATCGATCCGCTGCGCCGTGAAAGGCGCCAGTGGAAACGGTTCACCGGCTGGCGGCTCATATTCGCCATTGGCGATTTCGTCGTCCGTGGTCGAAAGGTCAGGCGTGTCGAAAATATCGCGCAACTGGATATCGGAAAAGCCGGTAGCCGAGGCCTCGACATGGGCGCCTTCGCCGAAGGCAAAATGCAACGGGATCGGCGTTGTCGATTCACTGACCTTGACCGGAACCTGATGATTGCGCATCAGCAGGGACAGCTGTTCCTTCAGGTAATGGCGAAACAATTTCGGATTGGTCAGCGTCGTCGTATAGATGCCCGGCGAGGTGACATGGCCATAGGAAAGTCGGGTATCCAGATGGCCGAAACTATTGGTCTCGATACTGACCTGCGGATAGAAGGCCCGATAACGGCCCTCTATCGGTGCGCCATTGGCAAGGGCTGTAAACGCATCGATGAGAAACGCCGTATTGCGCTCATAAATCTCTGTAATCGCATCGACGGCCTCGCGGGCGTCGGCAAACAGCCTTGCCTCGTAAGCGGGTGGGCTGATGATGGTGACAGGGATAGGCCCAGGGATGGAATTGACGATTCTATTGCTCATGAGACGTTATATATCGGTCTGAATAACAAGCAAACGACAGCCATGCATTTCCGCTGAATTTATCCCCTGCGCGCCGCGATGCTTTGGATGGTCGGCGCCGACCCGTTTTGCAGCGAATAGAGCCGCTCTCCCGTCAGGCCCGTGCGCAGGTTTTGCGGTATCCGGGTAGAATTGATGACCAGTATGGAAAACAGCGCCGCGAACACCGCCATGATAACCGTCACTGCCGTCAGCCGTAGTGTAATGTCTCTCATGATATCCCCCGATAGCTTGATGGTTTTGATATGAAACGATCAAGCTATCGCGAGGCTGGAATTCTGGCTGACGCTTTTGCGTTTGTCCCTTGAACTTGGCGCCATGATCTTTACCTCAGGGGCAGGCAGACATTGCGTGATGCTTCAAAGGAGAGAGCCCATGACAGCGCCTATCGAGCTTTATTACTGGCCCACGCCGAACGGCTGGAAGATTTCCATTTTGTTGGAAGAACTCGGCCTGCCCTATGAGGTGACCTACATCAATATCGGCAAGGGCGAGCAATTCGCGCCGGATTTCCTGAAAATTTCGCCCAATAACCGTATGCCAGCGATCATCGATCCGGACGGTCCGGGCGGAGCGCCGATATCCGTGTTCGAATCCGGCGCCATTCTGCAATATCTCGGGCGCAAGACCGGCAAATTTTATCCCACGGACGAGCGCGCCCGCGTCGAGGTGGATCAATGGCTGTTCTGGCAGATGGGCGGCCTCGGTCCGATGGCCGGACAAGCGCATCATTTCCGCCAATATGCGCCGGAAAAGATCGAATACGGCATCAACCGCTACACCAATGAAGTCAACCGTCTCTATGGCGTGATGAACAAGCGGCTGGCGGATCGGGAGTTTCTGGCGGGCGATTATTCCATTGCCGACATGGCCTGCATCGGCTGGGTCGTACCCCATGCCAATCAGGGACAGGACCTCAACGATTTCCCCCATCTGAAGCGCTGGTTTGAGGCGATGATGGAACGCCCGGCGGTCAAGGCCGGTATTGCTGTTGGCGCCGAGCGGCGCAGCAATGTCGCCACCGATGAGGAAGCCAAGAAAGTCCTGTTTGGCCAAAAGGCGCGATAAGCGGGCGTCTTCTAAAACAGTCAATACCGCGCCGGTATGATCCGGCGCGGCGAAATATTACAGTCTGGTCCAGGTCTGGCTCTTGCACAGTACGGCCAGCACGCAGCCCTTCAAATTGAGGGATTTGCCCTGGACATTTGCCGAGCCGGAATAGGTCTTGTCATTGTCGGGATCGGTGACTTCGCCGGTATAACTGGCACTTGCGCCACTCAGCTTGCCGATTTGCTTGCCTGCATGCTTGCCCGTCTTCAAGGTGATGCAAAAGGCTGTGCCACAGCTGGCGATCTCGGCAGTTTCACCGCTCGCCGTCTTCCATTTGCCTTCGATCGGCTCCGCCGCGCTGACGCTTGTCAGGCTCAAGGCCAGTAGTCCGGCTGCGAGTAGAATAGTTTTCATCCGTTCCTCCACGATCCTCCGCCCCCGATATGGTTTCGGGTAGCAAGACCATCAAATTAAATGACGCGCACGTAAACGTAAATAGGGCTCCGCTGCGATGTGAAGTGCGCCATGACGAGGCTGACATTTCGAAACATTTCTGCGCCTCTCTTGATCATGGTGAACAAAGAGTAAAATCACAACCGTGAAAAATCGGTAAAATTAACCTCTATTTGCCGGTAAACCAGCCGCTGTAATGCTTAACGGAAAGACAAGTTGACAAAGGGTTTCGAGCCCGTTTGCCACCCGTTAAGCAAGCATTTTAAGCGCATTTTGAAACCCGTCCGACATAATGAACCCATCAAACGAGCAGGGAAAACCTGCCGCACCGCAAACACCGAAAAGCGACGTTAGATCGCCAGGATGTTGACGGTTCAGACATAAAAACAGGGACTTAGCCTGGCGGAGTATTCCGGCGCAGTGATAAGCCGGAAACCCGCCATGACACTGAAAAAAGACCAACCGAAACCAAATTGGACAGGGACTAGACCATGGCACGTTTCGATATGCAGGCAGACGATATGGCCACGATTGGTGGTCAGCCCCAGGCTGATATCTTTCGGATCATGGGCCTGATGTATGCCACCGGTCGTGGCTGCGAGCAGGATCTGGTGTCTGCCCATAAATGGCTGAATATCGCCGCGATCAAAGGCTGTGACCGCTCCGTCGGCCTCCGCTCCGATCTGGCCTCGACCATGACCAAAAGCCAGCTGGCCGAAGCGCTGCGTGACGCCCGTGAATGGATGACCTCCCACTGATCCACCGCCATCCAAACAGGGCATCAACGAAACAGGGTAATGCCAAACTATTTAACCGCGACCAGCAGGAACAAGGCTGGCGCGGTTTTTGTTTTCAAACGGTATTGTCGCCGTGTTAGCCGATATCACGCAGTACGACTGGCAGCGCCTGTTCCAGCAAATCGAGATCCTCCGGCAAGCCAGCGCTGATGCGGATACAGCGATTGAGCGGCGCCACACCCGGCATGCGGATAAACACCCCATGCTGCATCAGTCCATCGACAATTGCGCGGGCATAGGCCGGGTCGCGGCCGCAGTCCACCGCCACGAAATTGGTCGCTGAGGCCAATGGTTGCAGGCCATTCTGGCGGGCAATTAAGGAAATTCTCTCCCGTGCCGCGATGATCCGCGCGACGGTTGCGGTCAGATAATCCTGGTCGGCGAGGGCGGCCAGAGCTGCGGCGACGGAGGTGCGCACCATGCCGAAATGATTGCGGATCTTGTCGAAAGCAGACACCGTTCCAGGCGTGCCGATCGCATAGCCGATCCGTGCCCCGGCCAAGCCATAAGCCTTTGAAAATGTCCGCATCCGCAGCACATTCGGCAGATCGATCAGCGCATCGACAGCAGGGATGCTGCCAACCGGGGCAGTTTCGCTATAGGCTTCGTCCAAAATGAGCAGACATGTCTCCGGCAAGGCGCGGGCAAAGGCAACCACGTCGTGGCTTTCATGCCAGCTTCCCATCGGATTGTCGGGATTGGCGAGATAGGCCAGCGGAGCATTTTCGCGGCGGACTGCCTCCAGCAAACCGTCGAGATCCTCGCGGTCCTGCCGATAGGGCACCGTCACCAGTCGCCCGCCAAAGCCACTGACGTGAAAATTGAAGGTCGGATAACCGCCAAGCGAAGTGACGACTGGCAAACCCTGTTCGATCACCAACCTCACGGTCAGGCCTAGAAGATCATCGACGCCTTCGCCAACCGCAAAATTTTCGGCGGCAAGGCCATAATGTGCGGCCAGGGCGGCCTTCAGATCGAAATTTTCAGGATCGGCATATTTCCAGATTTCGGATGACGCGGCCTGCAACGCCAGGTGAACTTTGGGCGAGGGGCCGAAGCCGCTTTCATTGGCGCCGATCCTGGCCTTGACCGGCAGACTACGCTGGCGCTCGATAGCCTCTGGGCCGACAAAGGGAACGGTGGCGGGCAGGCGGGAGATAAGCGGCGTAAACCGCGAAAAGGATGACATGAACGCTATTCCTGGCGAATCGGTGTCGCTGAGAATAGAAAGGCTGTAAGGAGCCGCCAAGGGGCATTAGATCAAACAGCAGCGGCTAGCCCTCTTTATTGCAGCCGACGGCAGTTGGTTGAAAATAAATGGTGCGCAACGAGGTTTGAGCGCCTGTTCACCGGGCAAGTCTGCCTGTTCCTGGCGCAACGGTTTTTCCAGCATTGTCTTTGGTGCGGTCGGCGCTCATGACGAAGTCGGTACGGATAATCCGTTGCAACAAGACTTCTGAAATCGGCATGAGGAATTTGACGCCAGCCCTTGTGCCGTTTCGATAAGCTTCGGCACAGCCGATACGTGTAGCAATCCCTAAAACCTCCAGATAATAGTGACTGCCAAGGCCGATCCCGGTATCCAATTCTATACCGGCGCCACCGCGGGAAATATCCAGCACCGTGGCGCTACGCATGGTCACGCCGCTCAAACCAGCGCGGACCGCCATGATACGAGCCGGCCGACGAACCTGATAACGGTCCCAGCGCCGCTCATACATTTCTGAAGTGACGGTTGCTAAATGGGTTCCTTGCAGCATGATCTCTCCTCGGTTGTCCTTGTTGTCAGGAGAAGTTTGCCGCAATGGCATTTCAGAGCGTTAAATCTATTCCATCAAATTTGAGCGATTGGACTAATTTTAAAACCAAAACGAGAATACATAAAGAAGCGCAACTCAATCTCAAGTTCAACCTATATTAGTCTGTGCCATTACGGTCCAAATTCGAAGGAGAGCTTTACGACGTGATGAAGGAATTCGGGATCGATCAGCATGTTGAAGCTCACCACTGCGGTCTCTTGCTCTCTGCGCATCAAGGTGCAGCCGATCTCGTCGCGAATGCCTAGAATTTCCAGAAAGAAGTTTTTCGGCACGGGTAGCATGCGGCTGACTTCGAGTTCCGCACCTTGCAGAGAGATTTTGCGGATCAGGCAGCGTACCGTGGTTTTGGTGCTGAGATGATGGCCGACAAAGATGATTTTGCCAGGTCGGTCAATGCCGAATTTCTTATAGACAAGGTCCCGCGGAATGTCCTTTTTTGCATCGAGAATGTTCTGCAGGGGCATGACACCGGTCCTTCTTCTCCTTCTTGGTATCCCAGTTTAACGCAGTTTTCCTAATTGTTTGCCTCATCTTTTCGGTAAAATTTTCGAGCCTGACGAACTGCGAACTCTCTTCTGCGACGTCCCAAGGTGAGGAAGTGGCCGACCTTCGGAACCTGGCATTATTACATCCAGGCGTGGCAACCGAACTTGACGGGTTGGCATCCGGTATTTACCCGTTGATGAGAATGGTCATCGCGCTGACCGCCGCATTTTTTCGGCAGAGAGTTCGCGATTTTTCTGGAGGGATGGCGTGGAAAATTCATTGGTGATTGTCGGCGCAGGGCAGGCCGGTTTTTCTGTTGCGTCAAAACTACGGGCACTGAACGACCAACGACCGATTACCATGATTGGCCTTGCGCCGGAATTACCCTATCAGCGCCCACCGCTTTCAAAAAAATATCTGATCGGTGAAATGAGTTTTGATCGACTGCTGTTGCGGCCCGCCCAATGGTACGATGAAAACGCGATCACAATGCGCCTTTCCAGTTGGGTGGAGGAAATTGATCGACCGAAAAAGCTGCTTCGGCTTCAGGACGGTTCATCACTTTCCTATGACACGCTCGTGCTTGCCACCGGTTCGACGCCGCGCGGATTGCCGCAGGAAATTGGCGGCAATCTTGCTGGTGTCTACACGATCCGCAACAAGGCCGATGCTGACCGCCTGGCTGAGGTGATGAAACCAGGGCGGCGGCTGTTGATCATAGGGGGCGGCTATATTGGCCTGGAGGCTGCTGCCGTGGCGCGCCATCTCGGCCTTGAGGTCACTGTGATCGAAATGGCCGACCGCATTCTTGCGCGTGTTGCTGCAAAGGAGACTGCCGATTTCATACGTGCCGTTCACCAGAGCCATGGCGTGATGATTCGCGAAAACATGGGCTTGAAACGCCTTCTGGGTAAGAATGGTGTCGTGACCGCTGCCGAGCTTTCAGATGGCAGCAGGCTCGATGTCGATCTGGTGATCGTCGGTATCGGCGCGACCGCCAATGACGGATTGGCGCGCAACGCCGGACTGCATGTGCAGAATGGCATTATTGTCGACGGCTATGCCCGGACATCTGATCCTGACATATCCGCTGCTGGCGATTGCGCGCTGCTTCCTTGGGGTGAGGGGGCTGTCCGGCTGGAATCAGTTCAGAATGCCGTCGATCAAGGGGAAGCCATCGCCATGGTGCTCGCAGGTGGGACAACGCCCTACACGCCAAAACCATGGTTCTGGTCGGATCAATACGATCTGAAACTGCAAATCGCCGGGCTTAACTTGGGCTATGACGAGACGATTATAAGGCCGGGCATGCGCGAGGGTAGCCTGTCCGTCTGGTATTATCGCCAGGACCGTTTCCTTGCGGTCGATGCCATCAATGATGCGAAAGCCTATGTCACGGCTAAGAAGCTTCTGGAAGCCGGCCGGTCCGCCGATAAGGCAATCATTGGTAATCCGCAGGAAGATTTAAAGCAGTTGCTGGCCTGATCCAGCGCTGACGAAATAGCTCTCGGGGCCATTTTAAAGCACCTCAGGCCCTTGAGGCGTGGAAGCATCTGCATCTCGTTCAAAGCGGCAATGCGTGAGTATCCGTGCCTTGATAGAAGGCAAGCCAAATTCTTTCAGAGTGAGAGGTTGCCTTGGGAAGAGCGAAAACCGGTTTTCCCGAAAAGACAAACGGCAACACAAGACGGGAGAGTTTGTATGGTTCAATCGAAGCCGAAAGACCCCAGACAATCCTAGAACCCAATCCTTCGAACCCAGTCCTATAAGAGAGGATTATGGGCAATAAGCGCAGTCGCGCTTTATATCCAACCCTGCTTGTGAGATTACGCATCGCGTCAAGGCAATAAAAAACCTCCGGGCGTAAACCCGGAGGCAATTGTCAACTGAAGATCAACAATCGATCAGAACTTGCGTTCCAGACGAACAAAGCCCGTCCAAACGTCGTCGTTGCCATCCCAATCGTGGTCCTGGTACTGAGCCGAAACCTTAGTGGTCAGGCCTTCAGCCAGCTTGTAGTCAACCGTCAGACCAGCTCTCCAGATGTCGCGACCGAAGTAATCGCCATCGGCGTCAACCTGAGTTTCGCCCCAGTACTGAACGCCAGGAGTCAGGCTCAACTTGTCAGTGATCTTTGCAGCGTACTGAGCAGCAACAGTCCACTTGCTGAGGTCGTAATAGGTGCTTGCGCCGGTCGAGTAGATCGCAGCGATACCGAATTCGCCAGGACCAACTTCAGCTGTTGCCAAGCCGCGGACAGCACCGTTGCTGGTTGCGAAGTCCCAAGAACCGAGCAGGTTTGCAGTAACCGGACCGTAGGTCGTGCCGATCTGAGCTTCAAGACCAACGCGGTTGTTCTTGCTGTACGGATCAGAGCCAGCAGCCGGAGTACGGCTGTAGTAACCCGTCAGTTCGTCAACCGAACCGTATACGAAGAAATTGTCAGCCTTGTACTTGTAAGCAATCGAGTTCAGACGGTTCGAACCGATATCGTCGGTTTCACCGGACAGATCGCTATCCCAAGGATTGTAGAAGGAACCAACCTGGAAGCCAGCAACAGTGATGAAGGCTTCGTCGAGTTCGAGGCTGCCGCCGTTTTCATCAGCCCAGGTGCGGACCGTGATGGTGGAGCCGATCGTGCCGAGTTCGGAGTCGTTCTTGGCATCAAAAGTAACGAGGCCACGCGTACGAGCATTCCAGTTACGATCATCGCCCAGGCTGTTGTTGCTTGCGCCCTGAACTTCGAAACGAACGTAGCCGCTGATTTTCAAGCAGGTTTCAGTGCCAGGGATGTAGAAGTAGCCAGTGCCGAAAGCATCGCAAACGCGGACGTATTCAGCAGGTTCGGGGGCGGCGGCAACAATAGCGTCAGCAGCCTGTGCGCCAGATACTGCTGCGAGAGCCGCAGCGGAGCCGAGAAGAAGGCCCTTAATATTCATTTTTGATCTCCAGTTTGTCGTTTAGGAAATAGAGATATTCTCTCTATGAACCGCTCTTGTTGTTTGCCCCCCGGCATACTGACTAGGCCCCGAATTCCAGCGGGGCCTAGTCTTAGTCTTATCTCCTAAGAGATAATTAGAACGAACGCTGCAAGCGAACGAAACCAGACCATACGTCGTCGCTGTTGTTCCAGGAATGATCCTGGTACTGAGCGGAAACCTTGGTGGTCAGGCCTTGCGCCAGCTTATAGTCCAGCGTCAAGCCACCCTTCCAGATGTCACGACCGGTGTAATCGCCGCTACCGTCAACCTGGGTGTTAGCGAAGTACTGAACGCCAGGAGTCAGGGTCAGCTTGTCAGTGATCTTTGCTGCGTATTCAGCAGCAACCGTCCACTCAGCCTTGTCGTAGTAAGCCGAAACGCCGGTCGAGTACAGGCCAGCGACGCCGAGCACGCCAGGACCGAGGTTTGCGGTTGCGATCACACGAACAGCGCCGTCGTTAGCAACTGCGTCCCAGCCACCCAACAGGGTTGCTGTTACTGGACCGAAAGAACCGCCAACCTGGCCTTCAATGCCAACGCGCTTGTTCTGGCCGTAAGCATCAGCCTGGCTGAGGTCACGTGGACGGCTGTAGTAGCCAGTCAGTTCGTCAACAGCGATGCCGGCGAAGAAGGTGTCGGACTTGTAGTTGTAAGCGATCGAGTTCAGACGGTTCGAGCCGAGGTCATCGGTTTCACCGGAGAGGCCCGTATCGAAGTAGTTGTAGAATTCACCAACCTGGAAGCCAGCAACAGTGATGAAGGCTTCGTCGAGTTCGAGGCTGCCGCCGTTTTCATCAGCCCAGGTGCGGACAGTGATGGTGGAGCCGATCGTGCCGATTTCAGAGTCGTTCTTGGCGTCGAAAGTGACGAGGCCACGAGTACGAGAGTTCCAGTCGCGGTTACCCGACCAGGACGAGTCGCCGTCGTTGCTGTTGCCCTGAACTTCGAAACGGACATAGCCCTTAACGCGAAGGCAGGTTTCGGTGCCGGGGATGTAGAAGTAGCCAGTGCCGAAGGCGTCGCAAACGCGGACGTATTCAGCTGGTTCCGGAGCAGCAGCAACGATAGCGTCTGCTGCCTGGGCGCCGGATACTGCTGCGAGAGCCGCAGCGGAGCCGAGAAGAAGGCTCTTGATGTTCATAATGACCTCCAGTCAAGTTTCATTAGGGTCTGGGCTTGTTTGGCTGAAGGACAGCATTTCCTGCCCCCATTCCCGTTAACGTATGAAACGGACGATCCACCGCCTCGCTTCTGGATTTGAAAATACAAAACGCTGCTGCGCTTGCAATCGACAAACGGCAAACGGGGCAGTTTCACCATAGCCTTCCCTGTTTGATGTTGCTGAAAGGACACAAAGCTATGGCCGAAGCGGGGCATTTGTTTACTCTTTGTTAAGAAACACTTTGAAAAACAAAGGCTAACGTCAATCAACTGAAAACCGGCTTGAATTCCGACCTCATCCGAAATGCGGCAAATCCGGGCGATTCGGTGCCGACGAGTGCTATTTGAAGGCGATCTGCTGCAAAGTCGCTTCAAGGTGAGACGATGTTTTCAACAGCCTCTTCGGCTCGCAGTGTAGCAAAATCGGACTGAGGACAGCCGGAATCGGTGGCGATTCTATTTTAGACTCTAGCGATTCTCTCAACCAATCGCGGTGTCGCTCGTTACCTGACGAGGTTCGCGCATGCAGCCCGCTTGTTACAGGGCCCGCTTGTTACAGGGAGAGTGCGCCCGCCTTCTGATAAGGGCAGTCTTCTTATAAGGGCAATTAAGGGCAATCAAAACGAGACAGAGCAGCATTGTCGCCGGGGGCGAGTATGGCGGAATTGTCCAGGCTGGCACAATGGTGTGCGGTTTGCTTTGTTTGTTATGAGGAAATGGCGCCTTTATCGTGGAAGTTGGCGAAAAGCGCTTGCAATCGAATCTACGACGACATAATCAGACCGCACCGGAGAGGTGGCCGAGTGGTCGAAGGCGCTCCCCTGCTAAGGGAGTATACCAGAGATGGTATCGTGGGTTCGAATCCCATCCTCTCCGCCATTAAACAAACTTCCATTCAGTCATGTCATAACAATCGCAACGGCGCGCTGTTGTCGTTGAACGCGTTATCGTTTTACCTGCCGCTCAGGAACCGCTCGATCTCGTCTGCAAGCGGCATGAGGTGCAGCAAGGGCGCGTGGCCCTGGCCCTTGGCGATGACCAGGCTGGCCGATGGATGGCGAGCGATCATTGATTCGCTTGCCTGCTTCGATAGCAGTTGCGAATGCTCACCGCGAATGATCAGCAGGGGGAAGGGGGCCAGCGCCTCGTATTGCACCCATAGATCCGGGATGGGCTTGCTGAAATCGATGCTGGAGATTTGCGCGGCAATCGCGGGATCGTAGTCGGCGACGGGAATACCGTTTTCGTCCCGGTAGAGTGCTTGCGCCATGTCTTCCCAGTCCTGCTGTTCCAGCACCGGAAACGTCAAGCCATGCACGGATTTGAGATAGGCGGGGCAATCGGCCCAGGTCTTTGGTCCGCCACCACTGCCCAAGTAATCACGGATGGCGATTAGGCCCTCTTTTTCGAGAACCGGTCCCACATCGTTGAGAATCACGCGGCGAATACGGCTGGAATGCATGACGGCCAGGAAATGCAGCAGAAGCCCGCCTCTGGATGTGCCGATAAAATCCGCCTGAGCGATGGCCAACTCGTCCAGCGCTGCGACCACATCGGCCATTTCCGTCAAAAGATTGTAGTTCTTCGGGTCCGGATCTCGCCCAGAGCCGCCACGACCGCGCGAATCGATGCAGATCACCCGTCTTCCGCCCGCAGCAAGCCGTTGCGCCAGGGGCGTGAAATCACGGTGATTGCGGGTCAGGCCGGGCAGGCAGACGATCGGGGGCAGGGAGGCCAGATGAGTATCGCTGCTGGCTTGGTAATCGCGCACGAACAGTTGGATACCGTCGGCGGCTGTAACCGTCCGGTCTTGAAAGGTCCCATTCTCCAGGTGTTGCATGCCGTGAACTCCTGTTGTCGTCACACTATCCACTATCCACTATCCACTATCCACCGTCAGCGGCCATAGCGAAGATCGTGCTCGATATCTGCGGTCTGCCCCAGCCGGGTCTTGTAGATCTGGTAGTTTTCCATGACGCGTTGTACATAGCCGCGCGTTTCGGGGAAGGGGATGCGCTCGATCCAGTCGACGACGTCATCGATTGGCATACCACGCGGATCGCCATAGCGGTTGATCCATTCCGGCACCCGCTTCGGTCCGGCATTATAGGCAATGAACGTCAATATATAGGAGCCGCCGAAAGCATCGATCTGTTCACCCAGATAATGGGCACCAAGCGTGGCGTTATAGGCTGGGTCCTGGGTTAACCGATCAGGGGAAAATGCCATGTCATGACGCTTGGCGACGGCCTTGGCCGTGGCGGGCATCAGTTGCAACAGGCCCTTGGCATTGGCGGCGGATACGGCTGCCGGGTTGAAGGCACTTTCCTGGCGGGCAATGGCATAGGCCATAGCTTTGCCGGAACCAGCGATATTGGCGGAAGCCGGAATGACCCCGATAGGAAAGGCGAGGGCTGGCACGTTGATGCCACGGCCATAGGCGGTCTTGCCCACCTGCAAGGACAATTGGTGATTGCCAGCGCGTTCGGCCTTGGAGGCGAGAAGCGCCAGTTCTCCAGGGCTTTGCAATTGTTCGGCCAAGGCCCGGTAAAGGCTTGCGCCGCGCCATTCGTGACCGGCGGCCTTGTAGCGATCAATAGCGATAATGGCTTCCCGGCTGGCGAAGCGACGCCGGTCTTCGTCCGTCGGTGTGGGGTAGCGAATGTCGAGCCGTGTCTGCTTCAGGCGGGCGCCTGCCAATTGTCCATAGAATGTGCCGGGATAATCGGCAGCCCGAACGAAATCCTGCCTCGCTGCGGTCGGATTGCCTTGCGCTTCATCGGCACGCCCCAGCCAGTAATAGGCGCGCGAGGCCGAGAGGGGCCGGTTCGATGCCTCGACAATCCGGCGAAAATGCTGGGCTGCGGTTTTTGGATCATTGAGGCCGCGCAGGGCATACCAGCCCGCATGAAACTCGGCATCGACGATATCGACCGGGTCGGTGGCGGTATAGCCAGCGGCAACCTGATAGGCCAGCCGGTATTTGCCGTCATCGGCAAGGCCGCGCGCCACGATGCGCCGTTCATTCCACCATTCGCCCGGATTGACCAATCGTGACGCGTCTCTGGGCACAAGCGCCAGCAGCTTTGCCGCTTCCTGGTAATTGTCCTGACGGCGCTGATACTCGGTCTTGACGAACAGCAATGCGGGATCATTGCCAAACCGTGCGCTGGCGGCCTGGATCAGCGCCACGGCCTTTGGAGAACGGCTGTTAACGGCCATCCAGGCGACATAAAGAGCCTGCGCATCGCCAAGCGAGGCGAAGCGCTTGGCCTGGGCGGTGCGGCCGCGATACATCAGATAATCCATCCGCAGCTTGTGATCGGCGCGGGTCAACAAACCGCCGAATTCGCTCAGGATGCGGTCTTCGGTGGCAATCTCCAGTGGCTGGCTGCGCCACAGGTCTTTCAGGATGAAAACGGCGCGGCTGCGGTTGCCGCTTGCCACCAGGGCGCGGGTCAGGATGATCGTGCCTTCTGCCGTTTCCGGCTTGGTCTCTCCGAAGGCTGCCAACACATCCGGCGCTGGTGGGTTTTCGCGCAACAGCGCTTTTTCCGAATTGGCGCGGAACGCGGAAAGCCCCGGCCAGCCTTTCAGCTCGCGTTGGGCATTGGCAATTTCTGAGGAAGGGATACCAGCAAGGCCGGACATGGCAATCGACCATGTCAGCATATGCCGGTCCAGCCCTTGAGGCATGGCATCGCGAATCGACAGCGCCAGCGCTCCGTTGCGGTCCGACAGCGCGTCGAGGCCGGATTTCAGTGGCGACCGTTCGACCGGCATGGGCGTGACAACCGGGATGGAGCCGGTAATGTCGCCAGAAACAGAGGATGCGGAAGAGGCCGAAAGCGCTGCCGGACGGTTGGCAGGTGCTGGCACATCCTCGCCACCCAGGAGCGGCTGGGACCAGGACACACCGGCAGGCGCCAGCGCCGCCACACCTATGGACAGGGCAAGCTTGAGCAAAATGGTCCGTTTCATCGGCAAACTCGTCCGGAAAATGCGCATAGCTCCCATTAACTCTGACCCCGATTAATGAATGCTTAATGAAATGGCGTCAATGCGACGAAAATTCCGCATTGAAAAACTGTCATAAAACCGGCCGAACCGTGCTTGTACCGGTGCGGGCCTAGCAGTAATGTGCCCCCGTTTGATTGCACATTTACGGCTGACCAGGGATTGGCGGCTGTTGGGAGTTCTATGCATGTTCCAGGGTTCCATGCCCGCGCTTGTCACGCCGTTCACCGAAACCGGGGCGATTGACGAGAAAGCCTTTGCCGCTCATGTCGAATGGCAGATCGCCGAAGGCAGTTCCGGCCTGGTGCCGGTCGGCACGACAGGCGAATCGCCAACCCTGACCCATGCCGAGCACAAACGGGTGGTGGAGCTGTGCATCGAAGTGGCCGCCAAGCGGGTTCCGGTGATTGCCGGCGCTGGCTCCAATAATACGATGGAAGCCATCGATCTCGCCCAGCACGCTGAAAAGGCCGGGGCTGATGCCGTGCTGGTGGTGACGCCATATTATAACAAGCCGACTCAAAAGGGGCTGATCGCACATTTCTCGGCGATTGCGCAGGCGGTCTCCCTGCCGATCATCATCTACAATATTCCGCCGCGCTCGGTGATCGACATGAGCCCGGAAACCATGGGCAAGCTGGCCCAGGCCCATAAAACCATTGTCGGCGTCAAGGACGCCACCGGCAAGCTGGAGCGGGTTTCCGAACAGCGGATCACCTGCGGGCGCGATTTCATCCAGCTGTCCGGCGAGGATGCGACCGCGCTGGGTTTCAACGCCCATGGTGGGGTTGGCTGCATTTCGGTGACGGCCAATGTCGCGCCGCGCCTGTGCGCCGAGTTCCAGGCAGCGACGCTGGCCGGGGATTTCGCCAAGGCGCTTGATTACCAGGACCGGCTGATGCCGCTGCATAAGGCAATTTTCCTGGAGCCAGGTCTTTGCGGGGCGAAATATGCCCTGTCTCAGCTCGGTCGGATGGGCCGGACCGCCCGCCTGCCGCTGCTGTCGACACTGGAAGCCTCTACCGAAGCCGCAATCGACGCGGCCCTTCAGCATGCGGGACTGATGAACTGAGATCATCAATTGAGGGCTGGGCCGGAGTACACATTGGCTCCGGCTTCTTCCATTACGGGTACTGCTGTATTACATAAGTCCTGACAGACCGGAGCAGTAACCCGCCGGCGGTAAGAAAAAGCAAAAAGCATAGGTCGGATTGGACAGAGTTCATGGCACCCAGAGGCAGCCAGCGCACCGTAAACAAGATCGTCGCGGAAAACCGCAAGGCGCGGTTTAACTATGAGATCATCGATACCTACGAGGCTGGCATCATGCTGACCGGCACGGAGGTCAAGTCTCTGCGTGAAGGCAAGGCCAATATTGCCGAATCCTATGCTTCGGACGAGGGTGAGGAAATCTGGCTGATCAATTCGCATCTGCCGGAATATCTTCAGGCCAACCGTTTCAACCATGAACCGCGCCGTCGCCGCAAATTGCTGCTCAACAAGCGCGAGATCAACCGGCTGCGCGTTGCCATCAATCGCGAAGGCATGACGCTGGTGCCGTTGAAAATCTATTTCAACGAAAAAGGCCGCGCCAAGCTGGAACTGGCCTTGGCCAAGGGCAAGAAATTGCATGACAAGCGCGAGACCGAGAAGGAACGCGACTGGAACCGGCAGAAAAGCCGGTTGCTGAAGACGGGCTGAGATGCGTGTAAGTTGTCAAAGCGCCGCATAGAGTTTGTCAGGGAAAAGTGGAACCCGGTTTTCCCGAAAAGACAACGAAAACAAAAGAATCTAGAGTCTGTCTGGTTCAATTTGAACCTGACAGACTCTCGTACGGCGCTTTGACAGGCATGGCATGAGTTTTACCGCCCGTGCATCCCGATAAGGAAGGCATAGGCCGCCAGCCGGGCGTGCCGCTCCTGCTCCTCCCGGGACGAGATGTCCCTTTCGTCGAGGCCGATATCGCGCAATTGATGCGCATTCAACTCACTTATGTGGTTGCTCGGCTTTCCATTGCCCCGGCGTAAGGCACGGCGCGCCAGTCCCGAAGCGATCCAGCGATAGGCCATCGCAAAGCGACGGGTGAAACCGCCTCTGGGGGCCAGGACAACACTGTTTTTCGTCGGTTCTGTCGTGCGCATGATCTTTTCCTTTCAAGCGGGCACGAGGACAGGAGCCTGCGTCTCGACGACGCAGACAAGCGATGGGTGAGGGGTGAAAAGGTGGCAGGCCGAGAGCCTTGTTATCCATCATGGAAACAGGGAGGTTTTCCCTTTTCCTGGAAATACTCTGGCTGCCAGTGGACGCGCGAAAAATGACCGAGATGCGTCAAATCGTCCAGCGAATGTTTTGAATGACAACGATCAGCAACGCTTATGAGTTGTGTTTTACGCGTCGTTCGTGATTGAGCAACCACTGTTTGCGCCACAGCCCGCCGCCATAGCCGGTGAGGCTGCCATCCGCGCCAATGACGCGGTGGCATGGTATGACGATAGCGATCTGGTTTGCTCCATTTGCCCGCGCCACAGCCCGCACGGCGCTTGGACGACCAAGGGATGTCGCCAGCTCTGAATAGCTACAGGTCTCCCCCACCGGAATGTGCCGCAGCGCTTGCCACACATCGCGCTCGAATGGCGTTCCATGTCCGGCCAGCCGGGTTTGGAATCCCCGGGTTTGGAATCCATTGGGATCGCCGCTGAAATAGCGTGCCAGTTCTGCCGCAATCTGTTCGGTCACGGCGGTTCGCCCAATTGTTACTCCGCAGCCTTGTCGTTCCTTCAGACGGTTCAGTTCCGTGGGCAGGGCAGGCCGGTCGGCAAACTCGAGCAGATGCAGCGCGTGATCGTCGGCAATCGCCAGCATCGGCCCGACCGGCGTGTCGATCCAGTCAGCCTTGAGCAGGTCGAGGTCCTTCATCCGTGCCGGAGCATTGCCGAGCAATTGGGTGATGGCGGCACGAAAGCCGCTGCCGGATTCATATCCAGCCTCCATCTGCGCTTCGATCACAGTCTCGCCAGCGGCAAGGACTTCGGTGCCAAGGCTGATCCGGCGCAATCGCGCCATTTCGATGAAGCTGATCCCAAACCGACGCTTGAACGCGCGCCGGACCGTGGATGGATCATGACCGAGTGCAACGACGTCTGCTTCCTGCCAGCGGCGGCCAGGATCGGCATCCAGAAGATCTAGCAGGGTTTTCACCAGTGGATCGGCGTGGCCATAGGCAAGAAGCGGGCGGCAGCGCTTGCAAGGGCGAAAGCCGCCTTCAAGGCAGGCGGCGATGGTGTCTGTGAACCGGCAATTTTCCGGTTTGGGTTTGCGCGCCGTGCAGGTGAAACGGCAGAAAATCCGTGTCGAGGTGACGCAGACATAGGCGAAGCCGTCATAGGACGCATCTTTGGCGACCAGTGCGGCGTAGAGGGTGTCGTCGGAAGGTTGTTTGAACAGCATGAACAGGTTTTACGTCATTCCACCGGACTCCGCCGCCGAAAAACGGGCATGGATATGCCCGTTTTCAAAAATGTTCTGGCTGAATAACTCGGTTCATTTTTATCCGGTCGTCAGGCCGCGTAGCTCTGGTGATAGGCCCCGGACCGTGGCGTATGCGCCTTCGTCCCTTGCGTCTGGAAACGGGCCAGCAGTGATGCCAGATGGTCGGATACGCCTTGCAGCGTATGGGTTGAGGCGTTGGTTTCCTCCACCATCGAGGCATTCTGCTGAGTCAACTGGTCCATGCTGGAAATAGCGGCATTGATTTCATTCATGCCGGATGCCTGTTCCTGGGCGGCCTGGGCTATGGCTGCAATATGTCCGTCCACTTCACGAACCTGATCGCTGATGGTGCGCAAGACGTCGCCGGTCTGGTTGACCAGGGCCACGCCATTGGCGACGTCTTTCGACGAGCGGTCGATCAGCGTTTTGATTTCCTTGGCGGCATTGGCGGAGCGCTGTGCTAGTTCACGCACTTCCTGGGCCACGACTGCGAAACCCTTGCCTGCCTCGCCCGCCCGTGCGGCTTCCACCCCGGCATTCAGCGCCAGCAGGTTGGTCTGGAAGGAAATTTCGTCGATGACGCTGATGATCGAGGAAATCTTGGTCGAGCTGTCCTCGATGGCGCTCATGGCCGCGACCGCATTGCCGACGATCTCGCCGGATTTGCCGGCGGCCTCTGCGGCATGGCTGGCCACCGTCTGGGCTTCGCGGCTGCGCTGCGCCGATTGCTTGGCAATCACGCTGATTTCCTCCAGCGCCGCAGCCGTCTCTTCGAGGGCGGCGGCCTGTTGTTCGGTGCGCTTGGCCATGTCGTCGGTCGCCCGGGTCAGTTCACGGGTATTGGCATTGACCTGGCCTGCCTCGTGGCTGATTTCGTCGAAAGCGCCCGCCAGGGTGGCGACGGCCTTGTTGAAATTGCCGCGCAAGGCCTCGTATTGTGGCGCAAGCGGCGTGGTGATCTGTGCGGTCAAATTGCCGTTGCTGAGCGCTGCCAATGCATTGTCCAGGGCGCTCAGAGCCTGTTGCTGTTCTTCTTCGATTCTGGCGCGCTCCGCGGCAATTTTGCTGCGCTCCTCGCTCAATGCTTCACCATAGGTGGAAATGGCGAAATCCATATCCAGCATCGTGGCGCGGATCAGCGCGGAGATTTTTGGAATGGCGCCTTTCAATCGGCTGCCAAACAGCGTTCCACGCATCTCTGCTTCCAGCACGCCGGTGACCAGGCCTGAGAGAATTAGCCCGTAACCGTCGATATACCAGCGCGGGTCAAGGCCCAGCTTTGCATGGGTGCGGCCAATCGTGGTTGCCGAGGCAACATAAGCACCATCCAGATGGCCGGAAAGCAGATGGCTCCAATGCTTGATCTGTTTCTGTTTGGCATGTTCGATATGGCTGTCGCTGGAAAAGAACTTCGCCGCTTCCGGATGCTGTTTGGCGGTTTGGTAGAAGATATCCAGCGTCGGACCGATGGAATGGGCAATGATCGGCTGCAAGCCGGCGACGACCTGCAGATCGCTTGCCGTCAGCTTGAGGAAAGCCATTCGCTTGTGAAGTTCGCCATTGTCATCGGTTGCATTAGTCATGAAACACCCTGGTTCACTTATCCTGTTTTACAAATGCACGATCGTCAGCCATTCAACACGGAGATCGGCGTTGCGCTTTGCCATAACGCGAGGTCTCCGCTACATCCCATTTTGTCCAAGGTGTTGAAGACAGGATGCAAGAGGTGGCGCCTCGAGCCTTCTGTCGCTATCCGAGGAAAAATACTCAGCCTAGAGACGCGCTATGGTTGTGTTTTCGGTCATTATTCTCCCGGTTGTGGATCCGTTAGGATCTCACCTCCCATGGAAATGTTAACGCCCAGAAATTTAACAATAGGATAATAAGGCGGTCGCCAGCGTCTAGCCGCAGGAGCGGGTAAACCAAGATTTTATCGCAAAAACCCTTAAAATACGCAGAGCTTACGTTGCCGAATATCTAATAGATACAGTCGTGTCGCGATCCGCTATGCGTGTATCGCGTCTTATTTGAGCCGGAATATTTTTTATCAAGAAAGCAAACGGCAGGGCGGTTGCGTGGCAACCATCAGTTTATGTCCCTGAATAATGCAGGAAAAGACATGTGCCCGACCGTGGTTGAGGGGACCCTGGCTGACCCAGGGTCGTCTCATTGTGCAACAAATAAAAGCGCTACAGCTAAGCTGAGTGCGCCATATTTGGCACGGCGCTATCGGCGATCAGATCTGCGGCTCGGCCAGCATGGGTTCGACCTGGCGCATCGGCCGTTCGCTTGGATCGCGACCGATTTCAGCCTTCAACGATACGAGATCGATGAAATGATCTGCCTGGCGGCGAAGGTCGTCGGCAATCATCGGCGGTTGGGTCGACATAGTCGAAACCACGGAAACCTTGCGGCCCTTGCGCTGAAGGGCTTCGACCAGCGTGGTAAAATCGCCGTCGCCGGAAAAGATGACCAGATGATCCACAGTTTCGGACTGTTCCATCGCATCGATGGCCAGTTCGATATCCATGTTGCCCTTGACCTTGCGGCGGCCCATGGAATCGGTGAATTCCTTGGCCGGCTTGGTAATGACCTTGTAGCCGTTATAGTCCAGCCAATCGATCAGCGGACGGATCGACGAATATTCCTGGTCTTCGATCAACGCGGTATAATAGTAAGCGCGCAGCAGATAGCCACGCTTCTGAAATGCTTTGAGCAGCTTGCGGTAGTCGATATCGAAACCAAGGCTTTTGGAAGCCGCATATAAATTTGCGCCATCTATGAAAAGCGCTATTTTTTCTCTCGGATCAAACATCCTTCAACATCCTTTGTTATATACATTAGCGCGGCATCATGTATGGCCAGCCTCGGGTTCCAACCCGACTCAATGTATTATGATTTAATCATATATGAATTATGTATCCAGCGATAGAGCATATTCCAACCGCCTGTTGATTGAATCTTTATGAGTTTCCAATTTTTTTTACAATTTCTAGGTTGAGTCTGGCTGAAACGACGCTCAGGAAAAACTTGAACTCCGGCGATAATACATGTATCCGGTCTGTCAATCCCTCAGGAATAAATATTAAAAGCCCCAGGACTAAATAGTAAAAAGAAGGACAGACCATGGCACGCGTCACCGTGGAAGATTGCATCGACAAGGTCGATAACCGTTTCGAACTGGTTCTGCTGGCAAGCCATCGCGCCCGTCAGATCTCCCAGGGCGCTCAGATCACCATCGACCGCGACAATGACAAGAATCCTGTCGTTGCCCTGCGCGAAATTGCTGACGAGACCCTGTCGCCTGATGATCTGAAAGAAGATCTGATCCATTCCCTGCAAAAGCATGTCGAAGTCGACGAGCCGGAACAGGATGCTGCCTCCATTGCCGAAGGCCAGCTGACCAGTGGCTCGCAAGACGAGGACGAAATGCCGGAAACCGTAGCCTTCGACCAGATGTCGGAAGAAGAGCTGCTGGCCGGCATCGAGGGCCTTGTCCCGCCGGAAAAGAGCGACGATTACTGATTGCCGAAGTCTCAAGATCGGCGTACCGGTCTTGAGGTGGTCCGATCTTTCAAACTCTCTGTGCGTCAATCGGAAGGTTGGCGCGCTTTTTCTTTTGAGAGTGCGTCTTCGACCAGCGTTGTTGTGGCCTGATTTTCGATTGATGGAGTAGCCTTGGCATGATGCGGCAGTATGAGCTCGTGGAGCGGGTACAGAAGTACAAGCCCGACGCCAACGAAGCGTTGCTCAACAAGGCCTATGTCTACGCCATGCAGAAACATGGCCAGCAGAAGCGAGCCAGCGGCGATCCCTATATTTCCCATCCGCTGGAAGTGGCCGCCATCCTCACCGAAATGCATCTGGACGAGTCCACTATCGCGGTTGCCCTCCTGCATGACACGATCGAGGATACCACGGCGACCAGGGCCGAAATCGACGAATTGTTCGGCGAGGATATCGGCCGGCTCGTCGAAGGCCTGACCAAGCTCAAGAAACTCGACCTTGTCACGAAGAAAGCCAAGCAGGCCGAAAACCTGCGCAAGCTGTTGCTGGCGATTTCCGACGATGTGCGGGTTCTGCTTGTCAAGCTGGCCGATCGCCTGCACAATATGCGCACGCTGGAGCATATGCGCCCCGACAAGCGCGCCCGGATTTCCGAGGAAACCATGGAAATCTATGCGCCGCTGGCCGGTCGCATGGGCATGCAGGACATGCGCGACGAGCTGGAGGATCTGTCCTTCCGCTATATCAATCCCGAAGCTTACGAGACTGTTACAAAGCGGCTGGAAGAGCTTTCCCGACGCAATGAAGGCCTGATCAAGAAGATCGAAGACGAGTTGAGCGAACTGTTGGTCGCCAATGGCCTGCTCCAGGCGTCGGTGAAGGGGCGCCAGAAAAAACCCTATTCGGTGTTTCGCAAGATGCAGTCCAAATCGCTGTCCTTCGAGCAGCTTTCGGATGTCTATGGCTTTCGCATCCTGGTCGATGGCGTTGCGGCCTGCTATCGGGCGCTCGGCATTGTCCACACCCGCTGGCGGGTGGTACCTGGCCGGTTCAAGGACTATATCTCGACACCGAAGCAGAACGACTACCGGTCGCTGCACACCACCATCGTCGGCCCGTCGCGCCAGCGTATCGAGTTGCAGATCCGCACGCGGCGGATGCATGAAATCGCCGAATATGGTATTGCCGCCCATGCGCTTTACAAGGATGGTGAGGGCGGTGGCGAAGGAGAGCTGCTGTCACGCGAAAGCAATGCCTATTCCTGGCTGCGCCACACCATCGAGGCTCTGGCGGAAGCCAACAATCCGGAAGAGTTTCTTGAGCATACCAAGCTGGAACTGTTCCAGGACCAGGTGTTCTGTTTCACCCCGAAGGGCAAGCTGATTGCCCTGCCGCGGGGCGCTACGCCGATTGATTTTGCCTATGCCGTTCATACCAATATCGGCGATACCACTGTTGGCGCCAAGATCAATGGCCGGATCATGCCACTGGTCACCCGTCTGGCCAATGGCGACGAGGTGGAGATCATTCGCTCCGGCGTGCAGGTGCCGCCGGCGGCCTGGGAAGAGATTGTCGTCACGGGCAAGGCCCGCGCCGCCATCCGCCGGGCCACCCGCATGGCGATCCGCAAGCAATATTCCGGCCTCGGCTACCGAATCCTCGAGCGCACGTTCGAGCGTGCCGCCAAGACCTTTTCCCGCGAGATCCTGAAACCGGTTCTGCACCGACTGGGCCATAAGGATGTCGAGGATGCCATCGCGGCAGTCGGTCGCGGCGAAGTGTCTTCGCTTGATGTGCTGCGCGCCGTATTCCCTGATTACCAGGACGAGCGTGTTACGGTAAAGCCTGCCATGGACGATGGCTGGTTCAATATGCGCTCGGCCAGCGGCATGATGTTCAAGCTGCCGCAAGGCAAGAAGGCGTCTGACGCCGCGAAGCCTGCCGATGGCAGTCTTGCGGAGGAGTTGGATCCGCTGCCGATCCGAGGGCTCGCTGGTAATCTCGAAGTGCATTTCTCCGCAGCCGGTGCCGTTCCCGGTGACCGGATTGTCGGCATCATGGAAGACGGCAAGGGGATCATCATCTATCCGATCCAGGCGTCTGCCTTGCAGAAATACGATGACGAGCCGGAACGCTGGATCGACGTCCGCTGGGATCTGGATGAGGCCAACAAATCGCGCTTCCATTCCCGCATCCTGATCAATGCCATCAACGAGCCGGGTACGCTGGCCAAGGTGGCGCAATTGATTGCCGGGCTGGACATCAATATCCGGCTTCTGTCCATGATGCGCGTCGCTGCCGATTTCACCGAAATGGCCTTCGATCTGGATGTCTGGGATCTGCGTCAGCTCAACCAGCTTTTGTCCCAGCTCAAGGAGCTGGATTGCGTGGCAACCGCCAAGCGGGTCTATGACTGAGGCTTGGATTGCCAACTTCGATTGAAATTATGCTGCCGATACAAAGCGGTACAGCGTCATCGCTGTGTTTTATAACACGCACGGCGCTGTAAATGCTCACTGTCCGCTTCGTCGGTGCTGCCAATGTTTTGACATCGGAGCCTTGTTTCTGATCAAATTTCGTGCAGTTTCTGGCTAAATTTCACGGTTTTTAACGATGCCATGCATTATGCGCATGGCTGGCAACGCGCCTTGTCTCTGGTTCTTTGTGCAGTGCACTCGTATATTGAGGTCATCGAAACAAACACAGAGAGATAAGACAATGTTTGGTCCTATTCGCAAATTTGCCCGCGCCCTGCGCGTCCCGACTGCCCAGGAACGTGAAATGGCTTACCTGAACGCTGCCCATGACCGCCTCGACCTGGAATATCGCCAGCGCGAAATCGATGGTGGCCTGTTCCGTCGCATCCGTTAATCGCTATACGCCGGGCGCATGGCTGACCTGTGAAATCAGCTATGCCGGGTGAAGTGGAATTGGATGATGAAAAAGATGGTCGCGGTCTTGCCGGGGCTTGTGAATGAAAGACGAGGCAAATCCAGCCACGTCGTGTTTCCTGATACGTGACCATCATCTTTGGGTGGTCTCGCCGACGAACGAGATGCGTTCGGGTGCTGCTTGATATCAAAATATCAAATCAGCTCATATCAAATTTTTATTCCTGATGTTTTTCCGGGAATAAGCTCGCCTCCGTAACGGTTATATATCTTGGCCAAGTGTTTAACTTGGCCAGGTGTTTAACTTGGATTGCTTGGTCTATCGGCTGCGCATCGGCAGCACTGTGATGAAGACCGACGACCCCGACCTATGCCGCCTTTTCTCGTAAGGCTCGTTTCTCAACGATAATTGTCTGATCCGTGTGCGCTCCTGTCGTGTTATCGGGACGCAAGCGCGTGATGCAACGGTTTTGCCGTTGCCGGTTCGGCCTGAAACGACTAGAGAAACGTCAGACTGACGAATTATGAAAGAGACCGGCGTGACGGATAAAGTCGAAAAGAAGCAGAATGCCCTTTGGGAGAACATCAAGGTCATCATTCAGGCGCTGGTGCTTGCCATGGTGATCCGCACCGTGCTGTTCCAGCCTTTCACCATTCCGTCCGGCTCGATGATGCCGACGCTGCTGGTGGGTGATTATATCTTCGTCAACAAGTTCTCCTACGGCTATTCGAAATATTCGCTGCCTTTTTCCCTCGATCTGTTCTCCGGCCGTATTCTGGCGAGTGAGCCCAAGCGCGGCGATGTCGTTGTCTTCCGCTTTCCGCCCAATCCTGACATTGATTATATCAAGCGCCTTGTCGGCCTGCCGGGCGACCGTATCCAGGTGACCGATGGCGTGTTGCTGGTGAACGGCAAGCCGATACCCAAAGTGCCGGACGGAACCTTCACCTCCGATTACCGGATGGATGCCGGGCGCGACGTGCCGGTCTTCCGCGAAACGCTTGATAATGGTGTCAATTACGACACGCTGGATGAAATCCAGAATTCAGCTGGCGATAATACCCGCGAATTCACCGTTCCCGCCGGTCACTACTTCATGATGGGCGACAACCGCGACAATTCCGCCGATAGCCGTTTTGATGTCGGCTTCGTTCCGGCTGAAAACCTCATTGGCCGTGCGTCGGTGATCTTCTTCTCGCTTGGCAACAACACGTCCTTCCGTGAAATTTGGAAATGGCCGTCCAATATGCGGTGGGACCGTTTGTTCAAGGTTGTTCAATGAAGGCTCCCAAGGCCCTGACTGCTGAAGAACGCGAAAAAGTGGAGGCCGTGATCGGCTACCACTTTATCGGCAAGGAACGGCTGGATAAGGCGCTGACCCATTCCAGTGCCAGGCCTGCTAAAGGTAGCGATTATGAGCGCCTGGAATTCCTGGGCGACCGGGTGCTTGGCCTTTGCGTGGCCGAGCATTTGTTCAAGGTGTTTCGCGCTGCCACCGAAGGCGAGTTGTCGGTGCGGCTGAACCAATTGGTCAGCGCGGAGACCTGTGCGGCGGTGGCCGATGAAATTCAGCTGCATCGCTATATCCGCACCGGTGCCGACGTCAAAAAGCTGACAGACAAGAATATGCTGAATGTGCGGGCCGATGTGGTGGAAAGCCTGATTGCCGCCATTTATCTTGATGCCGGGCTGGAAGCGGCGCGTGCCTTCGTGTTGAAGTTCTGGGCTGAGCGTGCCTCCCGGCAGGATGCCGGTCGGCGTGACGCAAAGACCGAGCTACAGGAATGGGCACACGCGAAATTTGCCGTGACACCTGTCTATCGGGTTGCGGACCGCTCTGGACCGGATCATGATCCCAGCTTCACGGTCACGGTTGAAATCGGCAAGCTGGAGCCGGAAACCGGAATTGACCGGTCGAAGCGCGCCGCAGAACAAGCGGCGGCGACCCGGTTTCTGGAAAGAGAAGGCGTGTGGACGAGATCCACCGCCTCAGATTGATTGGATGACAATGACCGAGCATGAAAACCAACCGACTGGCGATGGCCAGATCGCAGACACCGTCGCTGAAGATGCGGCTGTGGTTCGGCCGACCCATTCTGGCTTCGTTGCCTTGATCGGTCCCACCAATGCCGGCAAGTCGACCTTGGTGAACCGGTTTGTGGGTGCCAAGGTGTCGATCGTCAGCCACAAGGTGCAGACGACGCGCGCCGTCATGCGCGGCATCGCCATCCATAACAATGCGCAGATCGTCTTCATGGATACGCCTGGCATTTTCAAGCCGCGCCGCAAGCTGGACCGCGCCATGGTGACATCCGCCTGGGGCGGGGCCAAGGATGCTGACGTGATCCTGTTGCTGATCGACAGTGAACGCGGATTGCGCGGCGATGGCGAAGCCATTCTGGAAGCGCTGAAGGATGTGCATCAGCCGAAAATCCTGGTGCTGAACAAGATCGACCAGGTTCGTCATGAAGACCTGTTGAAATTGGCCTCCACCGCCAACGAGGCGGTGAAGTTTGAGCGTACCTTCATGATCTCCGCCACCAACGGTTCTGGTTGCCAGGACGTGATGGATTATCTGTCCGATTACCTGCCGGAAGGCCCCTGGTACTATCCTGAGGATCAGATTTCCGACCTGCCGATGCGCCAGCTGGCGGCGGAAATCACCCGTGAAAAACTCTTCCTGCGCCTGCATCAGGAATTGCCCTATTCTTCTCATGTCGAAACCGAGAAATGGGAAGAACGCAAGGATGGCTCGGTCAGGATCGAGCAGGTGATCTATGTCGAGCGCGACAGCCAGAAGAAGATCGTGCTTGGCAAGAATGGCGATGCCATCAAGTCGATCTCCACCAGTTCGCGCAAGGAAATGTCGGAAATTCTCGAACAGACGGTTCACCTGTTCCTGTTCGTGAAAGTCCGTGAAAACTGGGGCAACGATCCCGAACGATTCCGCGAAATGGGCCTGGAATTTCCGAGGGACTAACCGCTTTTCGGGTTATTGCTTGATCCGGTTGGCGATGAACTTTGAAATCGACGGGCCGAGCGCCAGGATCATCAGGAAGCGTGCCGTTTGCAGGGCCAGCACGAAGGGCAGGTCCACATGGGTGGTGGCGGCAATGATCGCCACCGAATCCAGCCCGCCCGGGCTGGTGGCGAGATAGGCGGTCAGCGGATCGACGCCGAGCAGATACCACAGCAGAAAAGCCAGACAGCCGCCAAAGGAAATCAGGATCAGGATCGACAGGGCAACCTGTGGTGCCGCCTTGGCTGCATGCAGCAAAAGACGGCGGCTGAAGGCCAGCCCGATGCGCCAACCCACCATGGCATAGGCGACGGCGAGCAGCCAGAGCGGCAGTTCGATCTTCACCAGTCCGAAGGAATTTAGCACGGCCATGACGAGCATTGGCACCAGCATCGTGCCTGCCGGGATTTTCAGATAGTGACCGGCGGCAGTGGACGCAGCGGTCACCGCCAGCGTCAGGGCCAGAGCTTGCCAATCAGTTTCAGGGAAAAACACCAGGGGTGGTGGCTCCGCGCCGGCGATATTGAAAACGAAGGCCGCCATGGCCGCAGCCGCCGAGGCCACGCAGACCACCCGCAGATATTGCATGAAGGCAACCAGCCTTGTGTCGGCGCCGTAAGCTTCCGCCATCAGCACCATAGCTGAGGCCGCTCCGGCGGAACTGCCCCAAACCGCTGTGGTCCCCGGCAGAACCTGGCGCTTCGCCATGATATAGCCGAGCAGTGAACTGAGCGCGATCACCGACAGCGTCGCGCCGATAAACAGCGGCCAATCCTGCAAGAACCGTCGCAGGATATCGCCATTCAGCGACTCGGCGATCATGCAGCCCACTAGAGCCTGGGCGGCGATATAGGGCGGGCGCGGGAGGGAAAGTCTTGCGCCATTGGTGGCAAACACGATAGCGGCGATCATCGGCCCAAGCAGAAGCGCTGCCGGGAAGCGGACATATTCCAAAGCCCCGGCGACCAGCAGCGACAAGAGCAGCAGCAGCATCCATTTGAGCGCGGATGGAAGCGCTGTCAGCCGGCCATCGCCCAAGGCGGGTTCGGTGTTTTTCGTGTCCATTGGGGTCATGTCATGCCGTCTTGCGGGATCTGAACCAGGGATACGGCGCTGAAGTGCAGCATGCCGCAGGTTGAAAAGGGCGGGTTTTGTATAGGGCGATCTTCTTCTCAACGCCATGTGAAATTCTGGCACGAAGACTATCGCATGGCTGCCATGCTTCCATCGGCCATAAGAATAGCGCGCTTGGGACCAGATCAAGGGGAATATCCCGATTTTTTACGGGCGAACATCATCGCTCTGGTATAAAAACAATCTATGGAATGGACCGATCAGGCAATTGTGTTGGGTGTGCGCAGGCATGGCGAAACCAGCGTCATTGCCGAAATGATGACATTGGCGCGGGGCCGCCATCTCGGTCTGGTGCGGGGCGGGCGATCACGCACCATGCAGCCGGTGTTGCAGCCGGGCAATGTCGTGGAAGTCACCTGGCGGGCGCGGCTGGAAGAGCATCTGGGCGATTTCCGCGTCGAGCCTTTGCAATTGCGGGCTGGTCATCTGATGAGTTCGGCCACGGCGGTCTATGGCGTGCAGGCGCTTGCGTCTCTGCTGCGGCTGCTGCCGGAGCGCGAGCCGCATGGGCATTTGTATGAAGCGATGAATATTATTCTCGATCACCTGCATGAACCCGCGTCGGCAGGTGAATTGTTCATCCGCTTTGAACTGGCAATCCTGAACGATCTTGGTTTCGGCTTGGACTTGACAGCCTGCGCAGCCACCGGTGGGCGTCAGGATCTGGTTTTCGTCTCGCCGAAAACGGGAAGAGCGGTTTCCCATGCCGCCGGTCTGCCCTATGCGGATCGCCTTCTTACTCTTCCGGTTTTCCTGCAACCGGAGCCGTGCGTCGGCAAAGACAAACAGGCCGATGCGCAGGCCCTGCAACAGGCCTTCCGGCTGACCGGTTATTTTCTACAAAGACATGTGTATGAACCGCGCGGGCTCACGGCTGGAGCCGCGCGCGATGGTTTCTGTCAGGCGGCGCTGAAAGCCTTGGAGACGCCGGATGAGAGTGTGCTGGGTGGAGCTGCCCCGAAACCGGTGAGGGTGCCATAGGCATTCTCGTCGGATTTTTTCATATGCGTGCGGATGGCGCGTTGCAGTTCGGTGACATTGCTATAAACGCCGCCATCCAGATCAATGACTGGAAATTTCACGGCGATAAATTTGACCCGGTTGCCTTCCGGGACGCTGATTCCAACCGGAACACCGGCATATTCAATAACTTGTTTTTCCATAGTCATATCCCCGCCCGCTTTGATACGCAGGCCAATAGTCGATCAATTGTGGTGTCTTGTTTTAAGAACGCGTCACATTCGACAGCAAATGAAAGACATCATCATAACGCCTCTCACGCCAAGCGGGCATAGATGCGAGGAGCGCGCCGCATGGTGCGATAGTCTGCGCATATGCTTTACCTCCTTGCCTGGGAGCCGGTTATGGAACCGGCTCTACATTGAACACGTGTCGATGGATTTCCTGTCTGATTGACAGATCCTGGTAGCGTGTATCACCACCTTGTCGACAGCGTTGAAGGTAAGATCAATGGGTCGATCCGTCAATGGCGCTCCAATCAAAAACAAAATATATTTTTGTGATCGATTGAATATGAAGGTTTCATGGCAAAATGAATCCCAAATGCCCCATTTCGGAAAATAGCGTTCGCATTGCGGCAAAATCTGCGCAGTCGCAAAAAGTCAGAAAAAATTCCCGTTAAAATTGAAATATTGGATTTTTATGCAAAATATCTGTCGGTTAAGAGAACCGTTTACCGGCGTTTCCTAAGTTCAATGCCTTCCGGTCGCCTTTCCAGCACCTCAACAGTATCGCCAAGGCGCAGTGTGCCGATAGCGCGGGGAATAGCGTTCCAGCCGAACAGCGGACCGGGAACGCGCTTATCGCCTGACATTCGAAGCCGTCCCATGGCAGCAAGCGGCGAGGGGCCGGACCGCGATCCGGTCTTTTGATCTTGTGTTGTCATGATACAGCGGGCGCAGGGCTTGACGAGATCGAAGCGTAATCCGCCGATGGCGATGCTGGCCCATTGGTCCTCTTCCCAGGGCAGTGCGCCGTCGATGACGATATTGGGCCGGAAGCGGTCCATGGCAACCATGCCTTCCCCATGGGATTCCATATCGGCATTCAGCGCGTCGAGCGAGGCTGTCGTGGTGATCAACACCTGATAGCCATCGGCAAAGGTGACGGGCGTGTCTGGTCCGGCCCAGTCTGCATTGGCCAGGCGCGAGGCCCGCTCATCGAAGAACACCAGTTCGAGCGGCCTGCCGAACCATTGCGACAAGGTTTCGTTGACGGCGGGATCAGCCAAGGCCGAATCAACCAATGACCGCCAGACCGTGACCGATTTGCGGCTGGTAAAACTTTTCAGTGACAGGCTAATGCTGCGACCGTCATCGAGTCGCAGGTATAAAAACTCCCCATCCAGACGCACATCCAGCCGGGCCAGTTCCGGCAGTTCTCGTTGGGTGACGAAATGCCCTGAGGGCTCCACCAGCATCAACTGGCGGTCGCGGCGAAGACCCTCGGGACGAATGTCGGCTTGGCCCAGGGCGAGGCCCCGCGCGCTTTTTAAAGGATAGATGCAAAGGTCGGAGAGAAACATCGAATCAGATCTCCTCAAGAAAATCGCTGAAAATTGCCTGTAGGCGGGCATGGCGCTCGTGCGCCATATGTTGCCCGGTCGGGGTCTGGAAGCCATCCGCCAGCTTGAAAAGCTTGGTCTGAAAATGGTCGATGGCAAAGCGCTTGTCGTCCAGCGGGCGTTGTAAGGCCTTCGGATCGGCTGGATCGTAAAGGCCGGAGCCGAGCCGCCCGGCAATATAAAAACAACGCGCCGCACCGACCACTCCGATGGCATCCAGCCGGTCGGCATCTTGCAGGATTTTTGCTTCCAGCGTTTCGGGCGCAAGATTGGCCGAAAAACTATGGGTGAGGATTGCGTGGGAGACCGATTGGATGCTGATTGTTGGCCATTGTCTGTCGTCAGCCAGGATTGCTTCAGCTTTCTTTGCGGCAAGGCGGGACGCATCCGCGCGGTTGGGTGCGTTCTTTTCCATGGAGACGCAATCATGCAGCAGAACGGCTGCGGCAAGAACCTGACTGTCGCCGCCTTCGAGCGCGTGAATGCGCATGGCGTTTTTGAATACGCGCAAAATATGGGCGGCGTCATGCGAGCCGTCATTGCCCTCAGTGGCATGCGGCAGGAGCCATTTGGCAAGATGCTCATGAGGGGTGAAGGCTGTGGTGATCATCGGGGCATCTTCTCGCAGGGAATCACTTGGTTCTGCTGTATCATTGCCCAAATCCACTGAGATTGAAGGATAAATCCACCCTCAAAATCGCATGATTTTGCCCTGGCCTTCGCAGGGTGGAAAAGCGGTACGCAAGGACGCATATTTCCGTGATCCCGCGCGGCAACAGCTGAGCGTTTTTCAACTCAACCTCTAGAAAACCCTGAATTTCTAGGGAAATCATCCAGCTCATACAAATTATCACCTATAACAATTGCCTTTTGACGAATGACCCCAAATCACGATAGGCATCGCGTAGCGCCGTCCTGTCTCGCGTTTAAATGGCGCTATAAAAATAGAAACAACCTAGACAGGGGTTTTCAATGACGAGTGTTTCTTCAGCGTCTCTTTCGTCGGTGTCGTCTTACAACGTCGGCTCGACATCCAGCCTGGACACCAATAGCGATGGTGTCGTTTCTGCGGAAGAGCAATCCGCGGGATCTACCCGGACCCAGGATCCGACCGTTTTGAGCGATAGTGCCGCCAACAGCACATCCTCGCAGCTTTCCAGTGATATGATGGCCATGGTTCTGGCCCGTGGCGACAGCTCTTCTACCGACCAGAATTCAACCAAGTCCATCGACACTGATAGCGATGGAAAAGTAACCCAGGAAGAATTTGTCAACGCACGTCCAGAGGGTGCGTCGGAAGAAGATTCGACCAAGATGTTCGAGGCCATCGACTCGGATGATGCTGGCTATGTGACCGAAGACCAGCTGCAGTCTGAGACTAAAATGCCTCCTCCGATGATGATGGGCGGTATGGGTGGTATGGGCGACATGCAGAGCCTTAGCAGTATGATGTCCGGTGACAGCAGTGGCAGTGAAGACAGCATGTCCATGGATGATGTGTTCAGCCAGATGAGCTCGGTTATCAATGCCTATCGTTCCGCTGGCGGCACTGCCGACGAAACCGATACGACCGGACAAACCGCCGCTGCCTGACGGGTTGCTACGGCACCCGGCCATCCCGGTGCAGGGCTTTGGAGCTCATCGTTCTAGTACTGAGACTGGGAGAACATTATATCAGCCATGAGGCTGAATGCTGCCCTGAAGGGCCGCTACTTGCAAACAAACGGCATGGAGACATGATGCCTATGCCGATTGAACCCGCATCAAGCTTTCCAAATCTATTCCTTCTTTATCCCATTCAATTCTGATTTATAGATCCCTCGGATCGAGCGCTTATCCGTATCAAGCAGAGCTGGAAACCGGATCGGCTGCTAGAATTGGCAGCACAAACGGCGCATTGCCATCGGCATCCTGGCCACGGCCCAGTTTTTTCATCGCCGCAACGAAGCGCCCCCCGCGTGAAAGCAAGGTATCGGCAATCTCCACCATCCGGATATTGGGCGTCGCAAAAGGCGACGCGGCCCGCAAGCCTAGCGCCAGGGCTTCCTCGTCCTGTTCGGGATGCAACGCGAGACTGGCAATCAAGGCCGCAGCTGGAGAGCGTGATACCCCCATCCAGCAATGGATCAGCAGCGGCGCAGTCTGGTCCCAATCCTTCACAAAATGAATGATCTGTTCCACATGCACATCTTGCGGGGCAATGAGATCGCCTCTGCCGGCAAAGGTAATATCGTTCAACGCAAGCGTCAGATGGCGATCCGGAGAAATCACTGCGGGGCGATGAAAATCCTGCCCCTTGGCCAGCAGGCTGATCATCTCTTTCGCCTTGTGGCGCACCGCCATTTCAGCAAGGCGGGCCAGCGGGCTGACGACGAAATAGCTCATGGCGCACCCGTACCGGATTTTTTGTGATTTTCCGCCTCACGCAGCCGCTCGATGGCGTCAAAACGATCCGCGAATTGCCGCTGCGCTTCAACGGCTGGCATGGGGGCAAGTGGCAGCATGTCGGCGGTTATATGGCGCGGCTGGCCGAAGATCCGCACGGCTTCCGCGCTTGTAAATCCGGCAAGCTCGGTGGCCTCGAAATAGGCGGCGATGCTATCGGCTTTCTTGATCAGGCTTTTCAGGCTGGCCGTGGGATGCGAGGGCAACCCAAACCGCAGATGGATGGCCGCCTCCAGCCGCTTTTCGACCAGCTTATAGCCGCCGCCCACCACAGCCTTGAAGGGCGAGATCATGTCACCGATCACATATTCCGGGGCATCGTGCAGCAAGGCCATTTGCAGGTCGTTGGCATTGTATTTGCTATTGCAGCGGCGAAAGATCTCTTCAACCACAAGGCTGTGCTGGGCCACGGAAAAGGCATGGTCGCCAATCGTCTGGCCATTCCAGCGGGCGACGCGGGCCAGGCCATGGGCAATATCGGAAAGCTCGACATCAAGCGGTGATGGATCCAGAAGATCGAGGCGACGGCCCGACAGCATCCGCTGCCAAGCCCGCGCCGATATCGGAGGAGGGGCGGCGGGCATGTCAGTCCTCGTCTGACGCGGCAGGAAAATCCAGGCCGGTCCAGGCGGGCAGGTGCAGACGCACGGCTTGATCACCGGCCAGAATAGGTGTGCCGTTTGCCATCGCATCGCCAGTGCGGTCAATACGCAGGATCGCCAATCCGATGGTGTCCAAAACCGTGCCGAGTGTGCCGAGTGGCTTACCATCGGCACGAAGCTCGGTGCCGGTTGCGGGCAGGGCAGTGTCAGCGGAGACGATGGCGATCCGGCGGCGGGCCATCTTGCGGTGATGCATACGCGACACCACTTCCTGCCCGACATAGCAGCCTTTCTTGAAGGAGACGCCGCCATTGAGGTCAAACAATATGTCGTGCGGATAGGCATCCTGAAGCGGATAGTCGAGCCCCGCTTCGGCCACCCCGGCCTTGATTCGCAACGCTGTATAAAGCCTGATATCATCCACAGCCGAGTTGACGCGACCCGGCACGCGCCAGACCGTTTCACCGGCAGCAGCGAAACGACGATCCTGAAAAGCTCCGGCCGGCACGTTGTCCCAGATCACCGTGACTCCGGAAAATTCAGCGGGGGTTAGGGTGACAGCGGCGCGCAACTTGTAGAGCGTCAGGCGGCGCAGCAGGGCCTCCTGCTCGTCAGATGCCACCTCCAGCAGATAACCATCGGCCAGCGGATAAACCAGCATGTCAAACAGGATCTTGCCCTGGGGTGTCAGCAACGCCGAGGGTGCGGCTTGCCCAGGTTCGATAAGGCCGAGATCCGCTGTCAGCAAATTGTTGAGAAAATGCGCGGCCTCTGCTCCAGCGACCTTTAGAAAAGCCCGGTTTTCAAGAAAAACGGCTGGCATGAGACGATCCAATCACATCTTACGAAACCACGGCGGCATTGGGCGAAGCCGTGGATTGCACATTTTTCTCGTCAGCAAAATCGATTGCCGCGAGGTGAAATACCTTGACGCCGTTTGCCTTGTCGGGAAAAGCGGGTTGGGCTTTTCCCTGACAACTTTAAGGCAAACATTCGGCCATCAATCGCCTGCCGTGAAGAATTTCCATTTGCCGTCGGGTGCAATGCCGATGCGGAAGAAATTGTAATTGCCAACTTCCAGCATGTTTTCAAAATCGCCCGCTGTCACCAGCCGCAGCAATTCCACCTTTTCCGGTGGGGTCAGCGTTGTCAGCGGCTTTTCGGCGAAATAGGGCCAGACATAGGCTTCCTCCGGGGTGCCGGCATTGACATGGACGAAGCCGGTCGACAGCACGTCCAGCATGATGGCCAGAACTTCAAGGCCATCGGGATCGCCGGAAACACTCTTGATCGTCTGGATCGGGTCGCCATTGTCATTGCCAAGCGCCAGAGCCGTCGGATCGTTGCCGCCCGCCAGAAGAGCGCGTAACCGTTCCGGATCGCCGGAGGCTGCGGCTTCCACCAGCTTTTCGCGCAGTTTGCGCACCGGTTCAGGCGCCTTGCTGATATCGTAGATTACCTCAAAAGGTGTGTGCGGAGCCGCTTCGGCAGCCGCACCCTTCGCCTTGTCGGCGGGTGTCGCCTGCTGTGGTTCGGCGCTGGGGGCGCTTTTCGGGTCGGAAGTGCTATCGGTTGGCAGGCCCGGCTGCTGACCGGTTTGCGGTTGCTGCCCCTGCTGCGCCGCATCCTTGGCGCCGCCCTGCAATTCCGACAGAGCGAAACTGCTGCCGGGCAGAGCGACAACGGCAATACTTGCCATCCAGCCGCAGACCAGCATTCTTTTTACATTGTTCTTGAGACCGGTCGCCTTTGCTCCGGTCTGGCATGCCTTGCGCATCTTATTGCCTCTGAAACTTACTGAACACTTCGCTTGGGAGAAAACTCACCGGCCAGCATGCGGGCACGCAAAGACTCCAACATGGCTTCCGCACCATCTTCACCATGAATGCGGATGGTTTCGCGCATGGCCAGTGCAATGGCCGCATCGGCGATGATTTCCGGTTCGATACCGTCAGCCATGCCATCGGCCCATGCCTCGTTCTGATATTCGAGGGCAGCCTGCATCTTTTCATGAACGATCATGTCGTCAATCTCGTTGCGGCGTGGTTCCATTCTGCATGTCCTCGAAGCGGTACTTACTCAGTTGTTAACGACTCTATCAGTGTTTTATCAAAACGACACGGGCGAATGCTAAATCGGATGAATTATTGGTTAATTTCCAAAGCGCGCCGTCATTTCCCGAACAAGTGTTGCGCCTTCAGCACGATACTGGCTTTCTGCCACCCGAGCGGCGGAAGTGCAAGAGGGGTGCACTGCGGCAAAGGCCCGATAACCACGGTTATAGGCGGCTGTCAGCATCTGCTTGCGAGCCGGTTCAGTGCCTGCATCAAGCGCGATGAGCTTTTCGGCCGCAGCCCGCCATTGCTGTTCCGGCTGGCCCGCGCAGAGATTGCGCAGATAGGTCACGGTCCCCAGAATTTCCGAGAGCCGGTTCAACTGTCCGTCATAGGGTGTTGCCTGTTGCGCAGGCGTTGCAGCCTCGCCGGGCAGCTTTGCTGGAGGTGCGACATTTGCCGCTGCCGCAAGTCCCGCCATAAGGACGGACACGGTACAGAGGGCAGGAAAAAGCAGGATTGGTCGGGTCATGCATATCCGTGGCATATGTGGCGGGGTCGCCGGGATTAACGTCAACGTTATCACGATTCCCGCCTTCGTTTACGCTGCTTTACCGCAAGCCACCAGCTTTTCCACGCAGTCACGCACGCTGGGTGGCGCGGGCAGATCCAGGATTTCTGCCGGGCTGTACCAGCCCAGCGCAGCGGCGTCGCTTTGGGCGACCGCTGCCGCCGCCGGATCGTCCAGGGTGACGAGGAAAACGGAAAGCCGGAAGTGATGGTGACTGGGGCCGCCCGGGTCCGGGTAGAGGTCGTAGCTGGCAAACAGACTGGGCGCATGGGCCGATAGCCCGGTCTCCTCTTTCAGTTCGCGCAAGGCGGTCTCTTCCGGTGTTTCGCCGGGTTCGCCACGCCCGCCCGGAAAGGCATAGAGATCGGCGGCGGGCGGTTTCGACCGCTTGACCAGCAGCAGCTTGCCCTGCCGGATCACGATGGCGGAGGAGGCGGGGGCGAAAAAAACCGGGACGGGTTGCTCGGTCATGCGGTGCTCGTTCTGTTTGCTGATCTGACGCGCCAGGCAGTCGTTGTAAGGTCGCTTGACGATAGGCTCTGCGACTGCGAAGACAAGACCATGTGTGGACGTTTTGCCCTGACCGTGACACCGGGCGAGATCGTGGAGGCCTTCGGTCTGCACGAACTCGAGGCCTTTCCGCCCCGGTTCAACATTGCTCCGACCCAGCCGATTCTGACGGTTGGCAATGGGGAGGTGCCTATGGTGGGCAGCAACCTGCCGAGCAGGCGGGCGCTGCTGGTGCGCTGGGGTTTTCTGCCCGGCTGGGTGAAAGATCCAAGTGATTTTCCGTTGCTGATCAATGCGCGCTCTGAGACGGCGGAAACGAAAGCGTCGTTTCGCGGCGCCATGCGCCATCGTCGTGTTTTGATCCCGGCCTCCGGATTCTACGAATGGTATCGACCAGCAAAAGAAAGCGGTGAAAAACCGCAGGCTTACTGGATCCGCCCCACCCAGGGCGGTATTGTCGCGTTCGGTGGTCTGGTCGAAACCTTTGCCGCCGCTGATGGATCTGAAATCGATACCGGCGCCATCCTGACCACCAGTGCCAATCGCTCCATTCGAGCGATCCATGACCGCATGCCTGTCGTGATCGGCCCGGAGGATTTCGAGCGTTGGCTGGATTGCAAGCGCCAGGAGCCACGCCACGTGGCTGACCTGTTGAAACCGGCAGGCGAGGACATGTTCGAAGCCATTCCGGTTTCCGATAAGGTCAATAAGGTCGCCAATACCGGCCCGGATGTGCAGGTCCGCGTCGAAAACCCGATGCCGAAAGCCGAGCCTAAGCCGCCTTCTGAACAGCTATCACTGTTTTGAACGGTATTGGAAAAAGGACGTCCTCAAGCGACTTTCTTGATCGGCGCTCGCTTCAACATCAGAGCGGCGGCAATCACCGCTTTCAAACCGATTGGGCGGTAATTGTCGCTCAATTCCGGCTTGGCCGGTTGCGGGGCTTCTTTGGCTTGCAGGAGCGCGGGGGCTTGCAGGGGGGCGGGCATGATGTTCTCCAAAGTGTTTCCATTGCGGCCTGTCAGGTTTGCTTGCAACCTGAGGGACATGCATTTCCCTTGTTTCAGTCTGTCCTTATCGAGAAAATCGGGTTGCGTTTTTCCCGTGACAAACTCCCGAACAGTCGTTTTCCTGACTGCTCAGGTTGAGAGATCATGACACTTTCGTGAATAATGCAAATTAATTTAAATCAAAGACTGCTACTTTTCGTGAGTCTGTTTTACAATTTCCGGTTTTAAAGGCCTCGATCCATTCCGGCGCCGTGATGGTCGTCGTGGTCTTCCATGACCGTCAAGGTGCCGTATTTCCGCTTCCAGGCGTGGGCGCCGAAGGGCAGGGAGAGCACATAGACAATGACCGTCACCGACAGCACTTCCCAGGTGAAGCTCATCAGCAGGGCGACATAAAGCACCACGGCGATCGTCAGTGGCAGAACCAGATCGCGGCGGACCTTCTTTTCAGATTTGCCGGACCAGACCGGCAAGCGGCTGATCAGCAGGAAGGCGATCAGCATCGTATAGGCTGAGGACGCAAAGGCAAATCCGGGCGTGGCTTCCACACCCAGAAAGCCGAGATAGATCGGCAGCATGACCAGAAGCGCACCAGCAGGCGCGGGAACGCCGACGAAATAGGCGTTTTGCCAAGGGGCCTTGATGGCACGTTCGTCCATGACATTGAAACGGGCAAGCCGCAGGCCTGCTGATATCGCAAAGATCAGCGCCGCGATCCAGCCGAAGGATCGGGCCTGATCCAGAATATAGACATACAGAACCAGACCGGGCGCCACGCCGAAATTGACGATATCGGCAAGCGAGTCCATCTGTGCGCCGAATTTCGATGTGGCTTTCATCAGGCGGGCGATGCGTCCGTCGATGCCATCGAGAAAAGCGGCGACCAGCACCATGCCGACCGCAAGCTCGAAACGTCCTTCGAAGGCCAGGCGGACGCCGGTCAGACCAGCGCATATGGCCAAAACGGTAATCAGGTTCGGAATCATCAGCCGCAGGGGAATTTCCCGCAGCCGAGGCCCGCGTGAAGCCTCGTTGACCTCCTGCTGGCCCGGCTGATTCTCATCCGCCTGAGTTTTCGGTCCCTCATGCTCTTGCGAAGGGTGTGCCTGATGCTGCGGCGTGTCGCTGGTCATGGCTGGCCTGTCTCCGTTATGGCTTGCAAAAATCGTCTCAGCTGCGGCGGCTGATGACCGGGCCCTTTGCCGAACCATATTCCGCGATCACGGTTTCACCGCCAATCGAACGCTGGCCAACCGCAACGCGGGGCTCGGCACCGGCTGGGAGGTAGACATCCAGTCGCGAACCAAATCGGATCAGACCGAAACGTTCGCCAACCCCGAGCGCCTGACCGGGGACCGACCAGCACAGGATGCGGCGGGCCACGAGGCCTGCGATCTGCACCACGCCGATGGCGCCGCGTGGGCCGTCGATGACCAGCGAATTGCGCTCATTGTCGCTGCTGGCCTTGTCCAGTTCGGCATTCAGGAAACTGCCGTCGCGGTAGACAACCTGGCGGATTGCGCCTCGTACCGGGGCGCGATTGATATGAACATCGAAGACATTCATGAAGATAGAGATGCGCAACATCGGGTCGCTCGACAGCTGCAATTCTTCCGGCGGGATGACCATCTGGATCATCGACACGCGGCCATCGGCAGGGCTGACCACCAGATCGTCATCCTGCGGGGTGAGGCGCTCCGGGTCGCGGAAGAAATAGGCGCACCATAGTGTCAGCAGCAGGCCGACCCAGAACAGCGGCTCCCAGATCCATCCGAGCACCAGCGACCCGACGAAGAAAGCGCCGACAAAAATATAGCCTTCCTTATGCACGGGGACGAGGGTATTGCGGATCGTATCGAACAAGGACATCGGTAGGACTTCTCCTGAAAACTCTATTGATGACGTGACTACCGCGAAACGTGTTCAGGGGCAATGCCGGGCCTGATTGAGGCCCCTCACGGGAAAGCCGCCGCACTTTTATACATGCGATCACACAGCAGGCGGCAGGCGCGTGACCACACCGAGATCGTCGCTTTCGCGCACCTGGCGCAGATGCTCTTCTGCCTGGGTCGCCTCCCGCTGCCGGTTCCACATCGAGGCGTAAAGGCCGTTTTGGGCGAGAAGTTCCGCGTGTGTGCCACGCTCGGCGATTTCGCCCGCTTTCAAAACGATGATTTCGTCGGCGCCGATCACGGTCGATAGCCGGTGGGCGATGACCAAAGTGGTGCGATTTTGCGATACAATGTCGAGGGCCGCCTGGATATCCTGCTCGGTCGTGGTGTCGAGCGCCGAGGTCGCCTCATCGAGAATGAGGATTGGCGGTGATTTGAGCACGGTGCGGGCGATGGCGACACGCTGTTTTTCTCCGCCCGACAGTTTCAGGCCGCGCTCACCGACCATGGTCTTGTAGCCCTGCGGCAGTTCACGGATCGAGCGGCTGATCTGAGCAATGTCGGCGGCGGCCTCCATCTCGGCATCGCTGGCCCCAGGCCTGCCATAGCGAATATTATAGGCGATGGTATCGTTAAACAGCACTGTATCCTGCGGCACCATGCCGATGGCGGCGCGCAGCGACGTCTGCGTGATATCGCGGACATCCTGCCCGTCGATGCGGATCGCGCCCTGCTGCACATCGTAAAACCGGTAGAGCAGCCGTGAAATTGTCGATTTGCCAGCGCCCGATGGGCCGACGACGGCCACTGTCTTGCCCTCCGGCACGGTGAAGGAAATCCCCTTCAGGATCGGCCTTGCCGGGTCATAGGCGAAATGCACGTTTTCGAAGGTGATAGCGCCCTTGGCGATGGCAAGCGGCTTCGCATCAGGCGCGTCGCGCACTTCCGGCTCTACCGCCAGAAGGTCGAACATCTGTTCGATATCGGTCAGGCCCTGGCGGATTTCGCGGTAGAGCATGCCGATGAAATTCAGCGGCACGGAAAGCTGCAACAGCAGCGCGTTGACGAAGACGAAATCGCCGATGGTCTGCTCGCCGCGCTGTACGGCCAGTGCCGAAAACACCAGCATCACTGTCATGCCCACACCGAAAATCAGACCCTGGCCGAAGTTCAGCCAGCCGAGCGAGGTCCAGACCTGGGTGGCGGCCTTCTCGTAACGGGCCATGGATGCATCGAAGCGGCGGGCCTCCATGTCTTCATTGCCGAAATATTTGACCGTCTCGAAATTCAACAGCGAGTCGATGGCTTTGACATTGGCGTCGGTATCGCTGTCATTCATGGCGCGGCGGATGGCGATGCGCCAGTCCGAAGCCTTGACTGTGAACCAGACATAGACGGCGACGGTGACGGCGGTGATCGCCAGATAGGAAAATCCGTAGCTCCACCAGAAAATCACCGCCGTCAGGGCAAATTCGATCAGCGTCGGGATGGAGTTGAGAATGGTGAAGCGGACGATGGTCTCGATGCCTTTGGTGCCGCGCTCAATGATGCGTGATAGGCCGCCGGTCTTGCGCTCCAGATGGAAGCGCAGCGACAATTGATGCATGTGCAGAAAGGTTATATGGGCCAGCCGCCGCACGGCATATTGGCCGACGCTGGCAAACAGCGCGTCGCGAAACTGGTTGATGCCCATCTGCACGATGCGGGCCAGATTATAGGCAATGACCAGCATCACCGCTGACAGCATGAAGGCAGGCAGCAGGCCCGTCGCATCCATCTTGCCATTGAGCGCGTCGGTGGCCCATTTGAAATAATAGGGCACCAGCATCAGCACCAGCTTGGCGATCACCAGAAACAGGCTTGCCCAGACCACCCGCATTTTCAGATCGAGGCGCTCGGCTGGCCACATATAGGGCCAGAGATTGACGATGGTGCGCCACGGATTGCTGCTTTCGGCCGAAACCGTTTTGACTTTCTGATGCATGCTTTATGTCCTGCGCGCGGGCTGGTGGAAGCGCGGTCCGTTCCCGAAGGAGGCGCCCGGAAGAGGCGGCAAAAAAGAGGCGGCCCTGAGGCCGCCTTTGTTATGTGCTGATATAGGCAATGCTGACGAAAGAGGCAAGGACTTGGAAACATTCGTCTGCCCTTGCCGGCATTTCAGACTATCGCCCGCACTTCAGACTATCGCTTGTGCTCCCGCATCCATTTGCGATGGATTTTTTCGGCCTCGTCATCCGGCATGGATTGATCCGGCACGGTGAAGGTCTGGCCGGGCTCGATCAGGTCGGGATTGCTGATCTGTTCGGCATTGGCGACATAGATCGTCGTGTAGCGCACGCCCTGGCCATAGACCCGGCGGGAAATCTGCCAGAGCGTATCGCCCCGGCGGATGATGACCGCATTCTTGCTTTCGGTCAGCGGCGCCTGGCTCAGCACCGGCGGCGATGTACCATCGGCTGGCGCCAAGGTCGGTGCCGGGTTTTGCGTCGCTGCGGCTTGCGCAGCGGCAATTTTGGCTGGCATGGGTTCCAGCGCCGCATCGACAAGCGACTTGAGGGTCGGCAAGGCATTAGCCATCGCCGTGACCGACGCCGTCGGCACTTGCTTGAGGACCACGAGTGCCTTGTCAGCCTGGTCTGCCATGCGCGCCATGAAGGCGCTGGCGGTCTGGTCCGTGCTGGGGGTCGGGCGGAAATCCGCAACTGCTTTCAGGGCAAATTCCAGTGCCGAGCGCGATGCCGCCAGGCTTTCCAGTGTCGGTGTCTTGCCATCGGCAAACAGGTTGCTGAGCAGCGTGAAGGACTTGGCCAGTGTATCGCGCTGCCGATCAAACAGGTTGCTATCGACGGTGGCCGGGCTGACGGTGCTGCCGGCGGCGCCGGGCTGGGCTTCCGGTGCGACAACCGCAACCTGATCGCCTTCCGGCCGGTTGAACGGCACCGACGCGCGCAGTGTGACCCTGCCATTGGCATCCTTCAGATCGACGCTGATGATATGCTGGCCGACGGAAAGCGGCATCTGGCCTTCGACCACGAAATGCCCCTTCTGGTCGACATCCGCCGAGCCGATTTGCTTGCCATCGGCATAGGCGGTCACGGTGCGGCCCTTCTGGGCGTTGCCTGCCACGAAAATCTTGTCGCCTTCAAGCTCGACCGCGGTGATCTGCAAATCGGCAGCGGACAGGGATGGGGTGGACGCAGATCCAGGCGTCGTCGTGGGCGTAGCAGCGGCGACGCGGCCCTGCTTGTCGACACCATTGATCTGTTCCGGAGCCTGTGGCTGGCTCTGATCCTTTGGCGAGACTTGATCCTGTTGCGGGCCACTGATCAGCCGGCTGGCTTCGCCGGGCTTGGTCACCATGGCCAGCACGTCACCGGATGGATCGGCCGGGACGGAAACCGTAGCCTGCTCCTCGGACCCGATGGTCTTGCCTTCTTTGGTCGTGGCTTTCAAATCCAGAGAATGATCGCCGGGCGACAGAGGCTTGTCGAGCACGATGGCGAAGTCGCCGTTTGGAGAGGCGGTGGCGCTGGCAATATTGCTGGAGCCGTCATGGACCTCGACCTTGGCACCCGGTGCCGCGCTGCCGGCGATCACAGTCGAGCCGTCTTTTTCAACGCGGAGCACGTCAAAACGCGGCATGTCTGGATCGATAGCCACTTCCGGTTCGCCGCGCATGGCCCGACCGATATTGGCGATCATGGCGGCGGCATCCTGCGGGGAGGCGGGCAGTTTGGCGATCAACTGCAAGGCATGGGCAGCCGAGGCCTTTGCCTTGGTGAGGCTGTCTACAAGGCCTGCTTCGATCCCGGCGGGAAGATCGGCATCCGATAGGGCTTTCAGGGCTGTCAATGCAGCAATACGGGCTGTGGCGTAAAGTTCGGGTGCCGGGGTTTTCTGATCGGCAAACAGATTTTCCAAGGCGGCCACCGATTGCTCTGCGGCCTTGGTCAGACGCTGCATCTTGGCGGCGGCCTGGCCATCGGGGGCAGGCGTGGGTGAGGAAGGCCCGGACGCTTCGGGCGCTGCCGCCTGTTCAGCCGGGGCAGCAGGTGTTTCTGCCGTCTTCTTTGTGCCGCCAATTTGCGGAAGCACGAAAAACACCATCAATACTGTCGCAATGGCAAGCACGCCGAGAGCCAGCCAACCGGCACGGTTTTTCATAGTCCAACGTCTCCGGGCGGATTATTCCGCCATATCCCTTGAAACTGATAGAGCGCCATGGCGTATGAATACCCCATGAAGGACGCCCAAAAGTTTTGTCCCCACTGCATGACCCAGCTCAAAACCGCAGACCGCTGCGGTACTACGGATTTGGCATTTCCATCGGATTTTCCAAAAATCGCGTCCCGCATTTTGGTCCGATCTCTTACATCCATAGGGATTTAAGAGTTTATGCAGTAACGTTTCCTTAATCGCTGCACAAGCGATGAACCCGGTTTGTTCATAGGCTTCCTGGAGTTTTCGTTAATTTTATTGACGTCAGCGGGCCGCGATGGCCATTCTAAACGTATGACAAAAAACCATTCTTCGATTCGATCCATCTGCGTTTATTGTGGCTCACGGCCCGGACGCGATCCCGATTACATGGCTGCGGGCCGCACACTTGGCCACTCAATTGCCGCTCATGGCCTGCGCCTCGTCTATGGCGGCGGCACCAAGGGCATCATGGGTGCCGTTGCCAGCGGCGTGTTGGACGCGGGTGGCCAGGTGACGGGCATCATACCGGAATTCCTGGTCGATATGGAAGCTACACGTCATTCTCTCGGCCAGCTGAACGAATTGATCATCACGCAGGACATGCATCAGCGCAAGCACAAGATGTTCGAGCGCGCCGATGCCTTCGTCACCTTGCCGGGCGGTATCGGTACGCTAGAGGAAATCGTCGAGATCATGACCTGGGGCCAGCTTGGCCGCCATGAAAAGCCGATGGTCTTTGCCAATGTCAACGGTTTCTGGGACCCGATGCTGGAGCTGATCACCCATATGCGCCAGGAGGGCTTCGTCCATACCGGCCATAAGGTGCAGCCGCTGGTGATTAACGAGATCGAGGCCATCGTGCCGACAATCGTCGATCGCTGGGAAGAACTCGGTCGCATCTCCGGCGATGCGGAGGTGTTGTCAAAGCTCTGATCAGCGCCGTTTCAGCATCGGTAAGGTATAGATGACCAGTGCAACCCAGATCAGCGGGAAGGCAATGGCCTTGGCGGTGCTGAATTCCTCATGAAACAGGAAGACGGCGATCAGGAAAATCATCGTCGGGGCGATATATTGCATGATGCCGATGGTGGAGAGACGCAGGAGCTTGGCACCATTGGCGTAGAGGATCAGCGGCACGGCTGTGACCAACCCGCTCGAGGCCAGTAGCACGGTATTGTTGAACATGCTGGTATCCGGCGACCCCAGGAAATGTGACTGTCCGGTCACGCCGAGATAGATCAGGTAGGCCAGGGCGAAAGGTGACAGCAACAGCACTTCCAGCAGAAAGCCCTGATTGGGGCCAATCGGCAGCGTCTTGCGGAAAAACGCATAGAAGCCCCAGGAAAAGGTAAGGCTGAGCGCGATCAGCGGCAGGCGTCCGGCATCGACCGTCAGGATGACGACGGCGACCACCACCAGCGCCAGCGCGGCCATTTGCGCCGGCTTCAGTTTTTCCTTGAGCAGCACGGCACCAAGTAGAATGGAAAACAGCGGGTTGATGAAATAGCCGAGCGCGGTATCCAGCGCGTGGCCGGCACCGATGGCCCAGACATAAATGCCCCAATTGACGCTGATCAGGCAGGCAGTGATTGCCGCCATGCCGATCATTTTCGGATTGCGCAGTGCTCGCTTCAGGTCATCGGTGCGCCGCAACACCAGAAGAACGAGACCGGCCACCGGAATGGACCACAGCACCCGATGGGCGATCACTTCCATGGGCGGAATATGCGCGACGGCCTTCATGTAAAGGGGCAGAAAACCCCAGAGCAGATAGGCCGAAAGCGCAAAAAGAAAGCCACGCAGGCTATCGCGGTTTTCGCCCGCTGGCGCTGCAACTTCGCTCATGATGTTTCCGATCCCATTGCTGTTTTTCCTGCCGATACGCCTTCAGGACGCAAACGGCAAATTCATTCCATTGAAGGATCAGTGAGTTTGGTGAATGCGACTATGTCAATGTTCGAAAATCGGAAAGCAGATCGAGACGGTTTTGGCTTATTCCGCCGCAATCCGCCCGGCCAATTGGCGGTTTTTCATCAGCTTGTAGACAATGGCGTCCATCAAGGCCTGGAACGAGGCGTCGATGATATTTTCCGAGACCCCCACCGTCCACCAGCGGGCACCGCTGGCATCGGTGGATTCGATCAGAACACGGGTAATGGCTTCGGTGCCGCCATTGAGGATACGGACCTTGAAATCGGCCAGTTCCAGATCCTTTATTTCGCTTTGGAATTTGCCCAGATCTTTGCGCAGCGCAATATCGAGCGCGTTGACCGGGCCGTCTCCCTCGGCGACCGACATCACCGTCTGCCCGTCGATCACCATCTTCACCACGGCTTCTGACACGGTTTTCAAATTGCCATTGCTGTCAAACCGGCGCTCGATCATCACCCGGAAGCTTTCGACGGCGAAAAATTCCGGCACGGTGCCGAGGGTGCGATGCGCCAAAAGTTCGAAACTGCCATCGGCGCCTTCATAGGCATAGCCTGTCGCTTCACGCTGCTTGACGATCTCGATCAGCCGGTCCAGCTTCGGATCGTCCTTGGCAACCGTGATGCCGCGGCGTTTCAACTCGTTGATGAAATTGGCCTTGCCGCCCTGGTCGGATACCATGACCTTGCGGAAATTGCCCACAAGACCCGGCTCTACATGCTCATAGGTTTTCGGGTCCTTCAACAGCGCCGAGGCATGGATGCCAGCCTTGGTGGCAAAGGCGGAAGCACCGACATAGGGAGCCTGATGGTTGGGGGAGCGGTTTAATAGTTCATCGAACGCATGGGAGAGGCGGGTCAATTCCACCAGCTTTTCGAGATCAATGGCCGTCTCGAACCGGTCGGCATAGGTCTTCTTCAGACAGAGCGTCGGGATGATGGTGGTCAGATCGGCATTGCCGCAGCGCTCGCCAATGCCGTTCAGGGTGCCTTGAATCTGGCGCACACCGGCTTCCACGGCGGCCAGCGAATTGGCAACGGCCTGGCCGGTATCATTATGGGCGTGAATACCCAGCGACGTGCCGGGAACACCTGCCTCGATCAGACTGGCAATGATCGTGCGGATTTCCGGCGGCTGGGTGCCGCCATTGGTGTCGCACAGCACCACCCAGCGCGCACCGGCCTCATAGGCGGTTTTGGCACAGGCCACGGCATAGTCGGGATTGGCCTTGTAGCCATCAAAGAAATGCTCGCAATCCACCAGCGCTTCCTTGCCCGCAGCCACCACGGCCTTGACACTGTCGCGGATGGAGTCGAGGTTTTCCTCATTGGTGCAGCCAAGCGCCACTGTCACATGGTAATCCCAGCTTTTCGCCACAAGACAGATGGCATCGCTTTTCGATTGCAAAAGCTGGCTCAGGCCCGGATCGTTGGAGGCGGAAATTCCGGCGCGTTTGGTCATGCCAAACGCCGTGAAGCGGGCGCGGCTGGTGCGTTTTTTTGAGAAAAATGCCGTGTCGGTCGGATTGGCACCGGGATAGCCGCCTTCGACATAATCCAGCCCGAAATTATCCAGCATGGCGGCAATGGCAATCTTGTCTTCCACGGAAAAATCGATGCCGGGCGTCTGCTGACCATCGCGCAGGGTGGTGTCGAACAGGGTGATTTTTTCGCGGCTCATGAGTGCCTCCCAAAGGCAAATTCTTATGTGTTTTGGATTTTTCCGGCAAAACGGTCAGTGGCACGGATCAATTGGTCGAGAATATCAGGTTCGCTCATGGCATGGCCCGCAGCCTCGACAATGTGCAAATCGGCATCCGGCCAGAGTTTGGACAATTCCCATGCATAGCGCAGCGGGCAGGGCATGTCATAGCGCCCATGCACGATCACGCCCGGAATGCCTTTCAGCTTATGGGCATCGCGCAGCAATTGCCCGTCTTCCATCCAGATCCGGTTCATGAAAAAATGGTTTTCCAGCCGGGCAAAGGCGATGGCGTAATGGTCCTCGCCGAAATTTTCGATCTGCTGGATATTAGGGATCAGCGAAATCGTCGCGCCTTCCCACTGGCTCCAGGCGCGGGCGCAGGCGAGCTGCACTTCCTTGTCCTCTCCGGTCAGACGGCGGTGATAGGCGGAAATCATGTCATGACGCTCTTCAACCGGAATGGGCGCGATGAAATGCTCCCAACGGTCCGGATACATCTCGGAGACGCCGAACTGATAATACCAGTCCAGTTCCGCCTTGGTCAGCGTGTAGATGCCGCGCAGCACCAGTTCGCTGACCCGCTCTGGATGGGTCTGCGTATAGGCCAGTGCCAGCGTCGAGCCCCAGGAGCCACCAAATACCAGCCATTGTTCAGCGCCGATCATGTCACGCAAACGCTCGATATCGGCGACCAGATGCCAGGTGGTGTTGGCGTCCAGATGGGCATGCGGCGTGGATTTGCCGCAGCCGCGCTGATCAAACAGGATCACATCATAAAGAGCTGGGTCGAACACCCGCCTCTGGCTGGGATTGATGCCGCCGCCCGGTCCGCCGTGCAGAAACACAGCAGGCTTGGCGCCCTTGGTGCCGACCCGCTCCCAATGGATGACGTGACCATCACCAACATCGAGAAAGCCGGTCTCGAAGGGTTCGATCTCAGGGTAGAGGGTGCGTAATTCAGTCATGGGGCGATCCCATATGCGTTGGCCAGTCGCTCGTGTCATGGTCCGGGTGTTGGTGGGTGGCGCCTGCCACTTTCGCCAGCCAGTCGGCATTGGCTTCGCTGGCCTCGACCGGCAAGGTGTCGAGGGCTGCAAACCACGGCATCTTGCTGTCCAGATTGGCCTGTTCGACGGGCTTGACGCTGGCCGGGTCATCCAGCGATCCGAGCGTGATGTTGATGAAATCCGCCTCGGGAATATCGAAAAACAGCGGCGTGCCGCAGGCGGCGCAAAAGCCGCGCCTTACCAGATCGGATGACTGAAACCACTGCGGGGTGCCGCGTGTCAGCTGAAACAGGTCACGGCTGACCGAGCCAAGCGGCAGGAAATAGTTGCCTGACGCTTTCTGGCACATGCGACAATGACAGATATGCGGATTGCCAATCGGCGATTTTGCCGTGTAGCGCACCGCGCCACATTGACAGCCGCCATGCAGGGTTTGACCTTTCATGCCTCATCCTCCACCGGCCAGACTTGGGTGTCGAAATCTGGGTGCTGCCAGGATTCGATGGAGTCGAAGAAGGCTTCGTATTCCGGGCTGGTATAGACCGGCTTTTCAAACAGCGTGTCGATCCACGGCAGGCGCTTGTGGTGATTGACCTGAATGGCGGGCTCAAAGGCGGCGGGATTGTCAAAGGCACCGATAGCAATCTCTACCCCGGTGGGGTGTTGGTAGGTCAGCGGTGTGCCGCATTTTTCGCAAAAGCCACGCTTGACCTTGCTCGAAGAGCGAAACAATTTCGGCTGGCCACGTGTCCATGTCAGATGCGCCTGATCAGCGGAGACAAAAGCGCCAAAAAACCCACCGAATTGTTTTTGGCACATACGGCAATGACAGATGGAAGGCCGTCCCAGCTTGGCTGCCTGAAACCGCACCGCGCCACATTGGCAACCGCCGGAAAAAATCTCGCTCATGACTTTGCTCCGCTTTCGGTTGGCCAGCTGTCGGTATCGTGGTCGGGGTGCTGGTAGGAGACGAGGCCATCGAGGAATGGAAACTCATCAAGGTCTTCTTCTGTCGGATTGCCTGGCAATTCATGCAGGTGATCGACGAAGCCTATTTTCCCTTCTGTCCCGAATTGCTGCACTGGGGGCAGGGCGGCTGGATCGTCGAAAGCGCCTGCCGCAACCGCCATGCCATCCGGGGCCTCATAGGTCAGCGGCGTGCCGCAATCTGCGCAAAAGCCGCGCGACACGACATTGCTGGAGCGGAACATCTTGCGCTCGCCGCGTGTCCACTGAAAGTCGACCCCTCGTACCGAGACGAGCGGTGCATAATACGCCCCGAACGCCTTCTGGCACATGCGGCAATGGCAGATCGATGAGTCTTTCAGCGCGCCGTTAACGCGAAACCGGATGGCTCCGCATTGGCAACCGCCGGTGTGGATTGTCTCTGCCATGGCCTATTGCCCCTTATGTGCGGTTTCGAGCCAGTTTTCCAGTTTCAGCCCGGGTACGCGGGCAAATTCACGGGTATTGTTGGTGACCAGAACCATATCCAGCGACAGCGCATGGGCGGCGATGAACAGGTCGGTTGCGCCGATAGGTGTTCCCTGTTTTTCCAAGGCGGTGCGAATCTCAGCATAATGACGGCCCGCCAAATCATCATAGGCAATGACAGCGATCCTTTCCAAGACCCCTTCAACCAGACGAGTAAGCCGCTCGAAGCCTTTGCGCTGTATGCCAAACAGGATTTCCGACAGAACAATTGAACTCAGGCAAATATCGTCACGGTTGAGGCCATGCATAACGTCTGCCGCCCTGCCCATAGGATTTCGCACCACATCAGAGATAATATTGGTGTCGAGCATGTAGCGCGCGGTTATCATAGATCGACTGGTCTCGGCGGTGGTTCAATCAGATCAAAATCGGGAAAATCCTCCTCGATAGGCGGCTGACTACGCAGCCACTCGATCAGATTTTGCTTCTTGTCGTTGACAGGCTCAATAATGATCCGGTCGCCTTCCTTGCGCATGATCACTTCATCGCCCGGAAACTCGAATTCCACGGGGATGCGGACGGCGCGATTCCGACCGTTCTTGAACACCCGCACATGTCTTTCCTGCTCCACACTCATATTTGCCTCCATCACTGGCATAGGCTTTAGCATATGCCAGTGATCTTCACCATGCAAATCAGCGCTTGACCTCCCAGGTGGTCAAGCGCTCGCCGGTGTCCTTGTTCTTGCTGTCTTTCAGCTGAATGCCCTTTGCCAAAAGATCGTCGCGGATCTTGTCGGCCTCGGCAAAGTTCTTGGTCTTCAGCATTTCAAGGCGCATCTCGACAAGGGCGTCGATGGCGGCAGAGAGATCATCACTAACATCCGCCTTCTTTGGCGCGAGCCCAAGAAAAGCAGCGCTGGCGACGAAAGCCGGAAGCTTGGATGGATCGCTATTGGCGGCAGATGCAAGCGCATGCAGAGCCTGCACGGCGGCCACCGTGTTCAGGTCATCCGCCAGTGCATCCAGCACAGTTTGATCTGGCGCGGCATCGTCTGTTCCGCCTGTTGGCCATTTGGCAATCAGCCGCTCCGCTTCTTCCAACCGCTTCACCGAAAAATCAATCGGCTCACGGTAATGGGTCATCAGCATCGCCAGCCGCAGCACTTCGCCCGGCCATTTGCGACCGCCGAAATTCTCCGTGTCCAGCAATTCGTTGATGGTGAAGAAGTTGCCATCCGATTTCGACATCTTGCGGCCTTCCACCTGCACGAAGCCATTGTGCATCCACACATTGGCCATCACGCTGGTGTCGTTGGCGCAGCAGGATTGGGCAATTTCGTTTTCGTGGTGGGGGAAGATCAGGTCCAGCCCGCCGCCGTGAATGTCGAAAACCTCGCCCAGATAGCGCTTTGACATGGCCGAGCATTCGATATGCCAGCCAGGACGGCCTCGGCCCCATGGGCTTTCCCAGCCGGGTTCGTTATGGCTTGAGAGCTTCCACAGCACGAAATCACCGGGATGCTTTTTATGGGCCTCGACAGCGATGCGTGCGCCTGCCTGTTGCTCATCCAGATTGCGCTTGGAAAGCTGGCCGTAAGCGGCCATGGACCGCGTGTCAAACAGCACTTCGCCCTCGGCCACATAGGCATGGCCCTTGGCAATCAGCGTCTTGATGATGTCAATCATCTGCTGGATATTGTCGGTGGCGCGCGGCTCGATGGTCGGCGGCAAGTTACCGAGTACCGCCACATCGGCGTGGAACTGATCCGCCGTCTTTTGCGTCACCTTGGCAATCGCCTCATTCAGCGGCAGATCGGGGAAATCCCGGAGCGCCCGCGCATTGATCTTGTCATCGACATCGGTGATGTTGCGGGCATAGGTGACGTGGTTTTCGCCATAGATGTGACGCAGCAGCCGGTAGAGCACGTCAAAGACAATAACCGGCCGGGCATTGCCGATATGGGCAAAATCATAAACCGTTGGGCCGCAGACATACATGCGCACGTTTTTGGGGTCGATCGGGGTGAAATCAACCTTGCTGCGCGTCAGTGTGTTGTAAAGCTTGAGGCCCTCGGCCATGTCAGTCTCCCAGACGTGTATAAACCCGGCTGGACCGAAGCGTTTGTCATCTGGGACTTTTACAAGAGACGAAAACGGCCGGGCCAGCGAATGCGCTAGCGAATAATGATCCAGCAGATAATGCAGGTGCTCGTTTTCATGGCTGGCTTTATGACCCGGCCCCGGTTTTTGGTCAACGGATTTTTGCGCCTTCTGGTCGGTCTCTGCCGGTTTTTACGCAGTGGTGAAAATTTTTTGCTTTATCCCATCGACAAGCGCACGCTGCGGCCTTGATTTCGGGCCATTCACCCGTTTGAAGATGGGCGCGAACTGTTGTTTTACATGCCGCCGCTGAAGGATAAGCCTATGCCCGGACCTGTTTTTGCCCACCTGTTTCAACGGTCTGCTTTAGGTCGGATGCTTGGCGCGGTCGCCATTTGCGCCCTGTCGCCGGTTACTGTCTTGGCGGCGGAGCCGGCTGTTGCCACCCAGTGGGGGTCGGTGACCGCGCCGGAGGTTCCCTCAAATCTCTGCGCGACATTGACGGCTGGCCTGACGGCCAAGGACGGCTCCCTCGACCATGCCGATGCCGATGGCAAGGCCCCCCATCCAGACCAGATGCGCTTGCAGGCTGCCATTGACGGCTGCGCGGGCGGTGCCGTCAAGCTCGTGCCCGGCGGTGAGGGGCAGGATGCGTTTTTGAGCGGGCCGCTGAGCTTGAAGAGCGGTGTCGTGCTGTGGATCGACAAGGGCGTGACGCTGTTTGCCTCCCGCGATCCCAGGGATTACGACAGCGGTGCTGGCGATTGCGGCACGGCCAATAGCTCTGCCGCCAAGACCTGCAAGCCGCTGATTGCGGCCAAGGACACCAAAGCTGCTGGCATCGTTGGCGAAGGAAAGATCGATGGACGCGGCGGTTCGCTGCTGCTGTCCGGCGACAATGCTGGTAAGCGATCCTGGTGGGATGTGGCGTGGCAATCCAAGCAGGGGCTGATCCAGCATGTGTTCCGGTTGGTGGAAATCGATGGCGGCGAGAATTTTGCCCTGTACCGGATTACGCTGTTGAACAGCCCGAATTTTCATGTGGTGAGCAATGGTGTGACGGGCCTGACCGCCTGGGGGATCAAGATCCTCAGCCCCAGTGCCGTCTATACCCGCCCGAATTACGCTTGCCCGCCGGAGACCACGCCAGACAAGCTGACGCCCGCCACCTGTTTCACGCCTGATACGGTCAAAAATACCGATGGTTTCGACCCGGGTCAGTCCTCGAAAGTCGTGCTCGCCTACAGCGCGATCAGCACCGGCGACGATCATGTGGCGATCAAGGCGGGTGGCGACAAACCATCGACGCGCATGACTTTTGCCCATAACCGGTTCTATTACGGCCACGGGATGTCGATTGGCTCCGAGACCGATGCTGGCGTGGACGGTATCCATGTCTATGATCTGGTGATGGATGGCCATGATAGTCCCAACGGCAATGGCCTGCGGATAAAGTCGGACACCTCGCGCGGCGGCAAGGTCACCAATGTGCTGTATGAAGATGTCTGCATGCGCAATGTCGCCTTCCCCTTGGTGTTCGATACCCGCTACTCGGACAAAACCGGTGATCGCATCCCTGATTTTTCCGGCATCACGGTGCGCAACCTGCGTTACACAGGTAGTACGACCGGCAGCGGTGGCCATGTGGTTTTACGTGGCATCAGGGATAATGCGCATTATCAGCCGCTCGGCCTGTTCCTCGACACGATCCAATTCGACGGCCCTCAGCCGCTTTTGACTGGTTCTGCCGATCCGGCGGCAAAAGATCCTCCGCTCAATGCGCATGTCACGCTGGGCCCTGGTCCGGTCAGCTTTGCCGACCTTCTGAAGGCAGATCCAGCGCGCCGGGTGAAAACAGTCAATCTCGTGGATGCCAGTGAAGAAGATCCGGTTCCGCCGCTCGATTGCTCGTCGGCCTTCGTACCGTTCTCGAGCTTTTTGGAGGGGGCGCCGTTTTGAGCGGATGGTGTCGTAAAGAGACATAAATGGCAATCGCTTGCCTGCAATGGTGGCAGCTGGTCACAGGGACTGTCCGAATAACGTCATAATCTTCCGGTTAAGACGGTGGGCAGCTAGCATTTTACTTGCTCTGATGGACCGAGATTGTTAACTGCGCGAGGGGCTTAATTCAAAGGGATAAGAATGCAGTTTGAAGAAACGAAGCTGTCGGGTGTTTTCCTGATCACTCCAAAGCGGTTTGGGGACGCGCGGGGCTATTTCATGGAAACCTTCCGTGCCAGCCTGTTTGAAAGCGAAGTGGGATCTTTCACCTTCGTTCAGGACAACAAGTCGTTTTCGGCCGAGGTCGGCACGGTGCGCGGCCTGCATTTCCAGTTGAACCCGAGGGCGCAGGGCAAGCTCGTGTCCTGTGCGGCTGGCGCTTTGCTGGATGTCGCTGTCGATATTCGCCAGGGTTCGCCGACCTACGGCCAGATGGTCAAAGCCGAACTGACTGCCGAAAACGGCTGCCAGCTTTGGGTGCCGCCGGGTTTTGCCCATGGCTTCTGCACATTGCAGCCCAATACCGTGATCAGCTACAAGGTGACGGATTATTACAGCCCGGATCATGACCGGGGCCTGTTGTGGAACGATCCGGCTCTGGCGATCGACTGGCCGGTGACGGAGGACAATGCCATTCTGTCTGAGAAGGACAAGAAGCAGCCGAAACTGAGCGAGCTTGAGACGAATTTCGTCTATCGGCCTTAAGCATCTCTGCTTTTTACCTGTCAGCTCTATGAACGCTAGGGGATATCGAAAATCATGCGCGTACTTGTAACCGGCGGTGCCGGCTTTATCGGATCGGCCGTTGTTCGCCATCTGGTGCTTGAAAAAGGCTATGACGTCCTGAATGTCGATAAGCTGACCTATGCGGGTACCTTGACCTCGCTGAAATCGGTTGAGGCAAATCCGCTTTACCGGTTCCTTCAGGCCGATATCTGCGACGGCCAGGCGATTGCCTCGGCTTTTACAAGCTTCAAGCCTGACCGCGTCATGCATCTGGCCGCCGAAAGCCATGTCGACCGCTCGATTACCGGTGCCAAGGATTTCGTCGAGACCAACGTGCTCGGCACGTTCACCATGCTGGAATGCGCCCGGGCCTACTGGCAGGGGCTGGAAGGTGCGAGCAAGGACGGTTTCCGCTTCCTGCATGTCTCCACTGACGAAGTCTATGGTTCGCTGGGCGATGAGGGTCTGTTTACCGAAACCACCCCTTATGATCCAAGCTCTCCTTATTCAGCCTCGAAAGCGGCTTCCGACCATCTCGCCAAGGCCTGGGCGCGCACCTACGGCCTGCCGGTGGTGGTGTCGAATTGCTCCAACAATTACGGCCCCTTCCATTTCCCGGAAAAGCTCATTCCGCTGATGATCATCAACGCGATGGAAGGCAAGCCTCTGCCGGTTTACGGTAATGGCGCCAATATCCGTGATTGGCTTTATGTCGAAGACCATGCCAGGGCGCTTGATATCATCGCCGAGCGTGGGCAGATCGGCGAAACCTATAATGTCGGCGGACGCAATGAGCGGCGCAATATCGACGTCGTCACCCGCGTCTGCGCGCTGATGGATGAGCTGCATCCGTCGGGTACACCGCATGAGAAGCTGATCCAATATGTGACCGACCGCCCCGGCCACGACGCCCGTTATGCCATCGACGCGACGCGGCTGGAAACCGAACTCGGCTGGAAGGCCCAGGAAAATTTCGAGACCGGCATCGAGAAAACCGTGAAATGGTATCTTGAAAACCGCTGGTGGTGGGAACCGTTGCGCCAGGGCTATGACGGTAGCCGTCTTGGCCTGCTGAAAGCCGCGAGCAAATGAGCGGCGTGAAGCGCTATCTGGTGACGGGCCTGGCCGGACAGGTCGTTCAATCACTGCTTGAGAAAGCCAGCGATCGCAAGGATATCGACCTGGTCGCCCTGGGTCGGCCACAGCTTGATCTGGCCGATCCCGCGACGATTGAAGCGGCCGTGCGGGCAGCGAAACCCGACCTGATTATTTCGGCTGCCGCTTATACCGCGGTCGACCAGGCCGAAACCGACGAGGCTGCGGCCTTTGCGGTCAATGGCGAAGGGCCGGGGGAATTGGCGCGGGTTGCCAAGGCGCTGGATATCCCGATCATCCATATCTCGACCGATTATGTCTTCGATGGCAGCAAGGCTTCGCCCTATAACGAAGCCGATCCGGTTGCGCCGCTTGGCGTCTATGGCCGCAGCAAGCTGGAAGGCGAGCGCCGGGTGGCGGCTGAAACCGATAACCACGCGATCCTGCGTACGGCCTGGGTCTATAGCCCGTTCGGCAAGAATTTTCTGCTGACCATGTTGCGGCTGGCCGAAACCCGGGATGAACTGGGCGTAGTGGCCGACCAGATCGGCAATCCGACCTCGGCTCTCGATATTGCCGATGCTGTGCTGACAGTTGCCGAAAACCTGCTGTCGTCCAAGGCCGCCGATCTGCGCGGCACGTTCCATATGACGGGAACGGGAGAGGCGAGCTGGGCGGAGTTTGCAACTGAAATTTTCAGGCTGTCGGCTGAGCAAAACGGCCCTTCGACCAAAGTCAATCCAATCCCGGCCAGCGCCTACCCGACGCCCGCCAAACGGCCTGCGAACTCCCGGCTGGATTGCGCCAAACTGGCCAGAGTTCATGCTATCGATATCCCCGATTGGCGCGTATCGACGCAACTGGTCATCGACCGGTTACGCCGACCAGCCGCAGTTTAGAGTTTGTCTAGGGAAAACTGGTCGCCAGCTTTCCTCAAAAGACAACGAACACAAATGACGTGTCAGGAGTTTTATAAATGAAGGGTATCATTCTAGCCGGTGGCAGCGGCACCCGCCTGCATCCCATGACGCTAGTCACCTCCAAGCAGCTCATGCCTGTCTATGACAAGCCGATGATCTATTATCCGCTCTCGACGCTGATGCTGGCCGGGATTCGCGACATCCTGATCATCTCGACGCCAAAGGATCTGCCGAACTTTCAAAGCCTGCTGGGCGATGGGTCGAAATGGGGGATTTCGTTGACCTATGCCGAGCAGCCGTCACCGGATGGCCTGGCGCAGGCCTATATTATCGGCGCGGATTTCGTCGGCTCTAATCCGTCTTGTTTGATCCTCGGCGACAATATTTTCTATGGCCATGGTGTCAACGACCTGTTCAGAAGTGCTGTGGAACGCAATGACGGGGCAACCGTATTTGCCTATCACGTCAATGATCCAGAACGCTATGGCGTGGTGGAATTCGACAAGGACATGAAGGCGATTTCGATCGAGGAAAAGCCGCCAACGCCGCGGTCGAGCTGGGCCGTGACCGGGCTATATTTCTACGACAAGGATGTCGTCGATATCGCAGCAAACCTCAAGCCATCGGCGCGTGGCGAGCTGGAAATCACCGACGTCAACCGGGTCTATCTGGAACGCGGCCGGCTTAATGTCGAGAAAATGGGCCGTGGCTATGCGTGGCTGGATACCGGCACGCCCGACAGTCTGCTCGACGCCTCGGAATTCGTCGCCACGCTGGAACGCCGTCAGGGCTTCAAGATTTCCTGCCCGGAAGAGATCGCCTATCGGCTCGGCTTCATCGACGCTCAGCAGTTGGAGGCGCTCGGCCTGCAATATGGCAAGAGCGCTTATGGGCAATATCTGCTGAAAAAAGTGCTCTAACGCTTTTAAACCGGACGCGTATCTGCAATACAGCGCCACGCACCTGAGAGGGTGTGGCGCTGTAACAGTTTATATATGCTGCATAATTTTTTCCTCAAATCGACTTTGATTTAAGGTTTATGCGGTAAAACGCGGGCAGAGGTCTCGTTGCGGTCGGTGTTGGCGTTTCAAAAGTGAGGCCCGATGAAATATTGTATCGGCTGTGGAGCGCATCCAATGGTCTTATCGGTGGTGTAATGCGTTGAAGACCAGTGTGCTCGATGGACAGGATTCGGCTGGGTTGGCGCAGGTATGCGCCGCGCAGGGTCCGGCTGCCCGTCATCTCGCCGATAAGCCGGTTATGATCTCCGTTGATGATCCAGACGGTTACCTTGGACCGTCGCCACGTGTCTTGCTTCATCGTCCCGGGCGGGTTCCTGCCATTCTCAAGCGGTCGCTGATCGTGAAAAACGCTGGACGCTTCCTGGGATGGATGCCCGACGATCTGGACTCTATTGCACTCGTCGCCTCACCGGCAAAGGATGGGGGCAAGGCAGTTCGGCAACCGACCGTCACAATCCGCACGCTGTCCATCGCTGAAGCTGTGCTGCGGGTGCTGATCCGCTGGCCTCATAGCGCACGCACCTTGCTCCGCTTGCTGGCGGCTCGAAACGTCAAAGGTGCGACGTTCCGGTTCCTCCGGCATTTCGAGGCCTTGTCGTCCCCCCGCTATCAGGATTGGCTTCGGCTGCGCAATGAGGTGGACAAGCCACCAGCCATCGACAGTCGTTCTGGGCCGCTTGTTTTGGTCTGTATCACTGGGGCGGGTGAGGGGCGGACCATTACGCGCAAAAGTCTTGAGCGGCAAAGCTACCGCGCTTTCGAATTTGCCGAGCTGGAAGATCTGGCGGATCGCCTGTCAAATCGCACTGAGGACAAGGATCTGTTTTGGCTGCTGGTACCGGCCGGCGTCACCTTGTCGCCATGGGCGCTGCAATGGATGGCCGACTGCCTGATCCAGAATCCGCAGGCGGCAGGGGTCTATTGCGACGAGGACCAGACTACGCGCAAGGGTGAGCCAGCTGTGCCGTTGTTCAAACCGGCCTGGAACCTGCCCTTGGTGCAAACCGGCTGGCTGCCGATGGACTGCGTTCTCTTGCGCCATGCCCGCCTACCGCAGCCTGTCGATGTCACCAATTTCGATGCGAACCAACTCGTCATCCAGGCGGCGGCCGCGGGGGACATTCTTCATCTGCCCCGCGTTCTGGTTCACCGGTCCTCTGCGCGACCGGCTCTCACGCCGTCGCGGCCCTTGCTTCAGCCGGGCAGCTCTCGCCCGCCTGTCACAGTGATCATTCCGACCCGCGACCGGGCGGATCTTCTCTCCGCCTGTCTTGATGGCCTGCTGGGCCGCACCGATCATGGTGAGTTGGACATTATTGTCATCGACAATGACAGCAAGGAGGATGCGACGCGCATTCTTCTCGACAGGATCGAGGCGGAGGGTCATGTCCGGCGCTTGCCGATGCCTGGCACCTTTAATTTCTCCCGAGCCTGCAATCTCGGCGTCGATCAGGCCCGGCATGACCGGATCCTGCTGCTCAACAACGATGTCGAGCCGCTGGAGCGCGACTGGCTGGGCGAGATGAATGCCGAGTTGGATGATCCTCAAGTCGGGGCTGTTGGCGCCCTGTTGCTCTATCCCGATGGTTTTGTGCAACATGCTGGCGTCACGCTGGGGGCGGGGTCCATCGCCCGCCACAGTTTCCATTTTCATGATCCTGATGGTGGCGAGGATCATGGCCTGCTTGCGCAGCGCCGCCATGTTTCCGCCGTCACGGCGGCCTGCCTCTTGACCCGCAAGAGCCATTGGCTTCAGGTGGGCGGCATGGATGAAGCGAATTTGCCGGTTGCTTTCAACGATGTCGATTACTGCCTGAAGCTGCGCCGTGCCGGTCTCGATATCGTCTGGACGCCTCATGCACGCCTTGTTCATCGTGAATCCGTATCGCGCGGGCGGGACGATACCGTCGAAAAGCGGCTGCGCTTTGCCGGAGAGGAGAAGGTAATGTTCGAACGCTGGGCCGAGGTCATCGACAACGATCCCTGCTACAATCCGAACTGCTCGCTGAGCGCTGGTGATTTCGTGCTGGAAGCGGCGCCGCGTGACCTGTCGGCAAGGAGTGGCCGCATCCGATGAAAAAACGGTGGTACTGGCCCGTTCTGGAGCAGGTTTTGCCGCGACCCCGGCTGCGGGAACAAGCGGATGGAAAGCCGCGCCGCCCAGTCAAGTCGGTTCTGGTCTTCGGTCGCGTTCCAAACCCCACATTCGACTATTATCTGCCCGTCCGGTTGAGTGCAGAGGGCATGCCTCCCTATCAGGTTCACGATATTAGAAAGCTTGACGGGCGCGCACTCGACCCCGACGGCGCATTTGTGGTGATCTGTCGCTATGCATCGCGACCCTTGCTGCGCTGGATCGAAACCCATGCCGACAAGCTGGCCGGCGTCGGTCTGCTGTTGGATGATGACATCAATGCGGTGATCTCCAGCCGAGACGCCGATATCGCCTATAGCCTGTTTCTATGGTTTCGGGCGCTTTATCCGCTGCGGCGCCTGAACCGCCATCTTGACATTCTCTGGCTGTCCACGCCGCAATTGTTCCAGGCGATTGGCGAACCGATGGCCCGTGTCCTGCCACCAGCTCCTCCCATCAGCCTTTGGGAGCGTCGCTTGCACGCCGATAGCGAAGCGGATGACGCGACGAGCCAGGACAAGGTGGTGGTTGCCTATCACGCCACGGGGGTGCATGTGGCGGAACATCACTTCCTGAAGCCGGTCATCCGGACCGTGCTGGAACAGCGCCCCCAGGCGGTGTTCGAAGTGTTTGCGGGCAAGAAGGCCCGCGCGATCTGGAAAGACATGAACCGCGTAACGGTGAAGGCGCCAGTGTCCTGGCCACAATATCTGGTTTACGCGGGAAGGGCGCAGGTCGATATCATGCTGGTACCCTTGGCGCCGTCTGAGGCCAATGACAGCCGGGCCTGCACCAAATTCATCGATGTCGCCCGGCTGGGTGCGGCAGGGCTGTTCTCAGAAGGCCTGGCCTATGGCGCCGAGGCTGATGATGCACAACCTCGATTGCCCTATGATCAGGCTGCCTGGATCGCAGAAATCATCCGCCTGATCGATAATCCCGCGGAAAGAGCCGAAGGAGCCGAGCGGATTCGCAACAAAGTGGCCCTGATGGGCACGACTTTCGAGCCGCTCTTGCCGTAAAAATCTATTTCAATATTTTTGAAGATCGCAGCCGTCCAGGCTGTCCGCAATCGCGGTCAGCCGTAGGGCGGATAATCGACGATCTTCTGTTCCCGGACGATAAACAGCTTGCCTGTTTCCGTCTGTTGCGGCCCGACCAGTGGCAACAGGGCTTTGGCGACTTCTGAGGGATGCGGCAATGTATCAGGGTCTTCGCCCGGCATGGCCTGGGCGCGCATCGCCGTGCGGGTGGCACCAGGGTCAATGGAAAGGACGCGGAGCGGTAGGCGCTGGTTTTCGGCAGCCCAGGTGCGGGCTAAGGCTTCAACCGCAGCCTTGGATGCGGAATAGGGGCCCCAGAAAGGCTTGCATTTATGCGGTGCGGCGGAGGACAGGATCAGGGCGCGGCCCTGGTCGGATTTGGTGATCAGCGGATCGATCGAGCGGATCAGCCGCCAGGTGGCGGTGACATTGATGGTCATGACCTTTTCGAACACCTTGGCCTCGACATGGGCAACGGGCGAAATCGTCCCGAGCACACCAGCATTGGCAACCAGAATATCCAGCTTGCCCCAACGCTCGAAAATCGATCCGCCCAGCGCATCGATGGCGCCCATGTCGGCGAGATCGAATGGCACGAGGGTCGCGCTACCACCTGCCGAAGTAATGGCGTCGTCAAGGTCTTCCAGACCCCCGACGGTGCGGGCGCAGGCAATCACATGCGCGCCAGCCTTTGCCAGTTCCAGCGCGGTGAAATAGCCGATGCCGCGTGACGCGCCGGTGACAAGCGCGATCCGTCCCTTGAGATCAACCGTCATGTCCACTTCCCCCTCATCATCTCATGCAACGCTAACTATCGGCCTCACCCATTGCTCGACATAACCGACACCTTGCGGCCCATTTTCTCGCCTTCCTTGTCCAGGAGACGCGTCGGGTAGTCGCCGGTGAAATAGTGATCGGTAAATTGCGGATTGGCGGCATTGCGGGCCTCGCCGCCCACCGCCATGTACAGCCCATCGATGGACAGGAAGGCAAGCGAATCGGCGCCGATAAATTTCGCCATGGCTTCGGCACCCGCATATTGATTGGCGAGCAGCTTTTCGGCGTCCGGCGTGTCGATGCCGTAGAAATCCGGATGGTAGATCATCGGGCTGGCAACACGGATATGCACTTCCTTGGCACCGGCATCGCGGATCATCTGGACGATCTTCAGCGAAGTCGTGCCGCGCACGATGGAATCGTCCACCAGGATAACCCGTTTGCCCTCGATCATCGCCCGGTTGGCCGAATGCTTCAGCTTGACGCCGAAGGCGCGGATCTGTTGCGTCGGCTCGATAAAGGTGCGCCCGACATAGTGATTGCGGATGATGCCGTATTCGAACGGAATGCCGCTGGCCTGGGCATAGCCCAGTGCTGCCGGTGTGCCACCATCGGGAACAGGCACCACGACATCGCCGTCGCAAGGGGCTTCCTTCGCCAGGTTCATGCCCATGGCCTTGCGGGTCTGGTAGACATTGCGACCGCTGACAACCGAATCGGGGCGGGCGAAATAGACATATTCGAACAGGCAGGGACGCTCGGCCTGCGGGCGTGCCGGGCGGCGGCTGTCGATGGTGATCGAGCCGTCGGGCTGGATCTCGCAGATGATCACTTCGCCGTTTTCGACATCGCGTACGAATTTCGCGCCGATAATGTCCAGCGCGCAGGTTTCCGAGCAGAAAATCGGCTTACCGTCGAGATCGCCCATCACCAGAGGCCGGATGCCGATCGGGTCGCGGGCGGCGATCAGCTTGGTGCGGGTCATGGCGATCATCGCATAGCCGCCCTCCATCTGTCGCATGGCGTCGATGAAACGGTCGGCGGTCGAGCTGTGGCGTGACCGGGCGATCAGATGCAGTACCACTTCCGAATCCGAGGTGGATTGACAGATGGCACCGGTGGCAATGATCTGGCGGCGCAGCGTCAGGCCATTGGTGAAATTGCCGTTATGGGCAATGGCGATACCGCCTTCCTCCAGTTCGGCAAACAACGGCTGCACATTGCGCAACGCCGTTTCTCCTGTCGTGGAATAGCGGGTATGGCCGATGGCGGCGGAACCCGGCAATTTCGCCAGCGTCACCGGATTGGTATAGTGGTCGCCGACCAGGCCCATATGCTTTTCAGTGTGAAACTGCTTGCCGTCAAAAGACACCAGTCCGGCTGCTTCCTGGCCGCGATGCTGAAGCGCATGCAGGCCGAGAGCGGTCAGGGTTGCGGCATCCTGATAGCCCAGAATGCCGAACACGCCGCATTCTTCATGCAGCGTGTCGCCATCAAGCTCTTCAAGGAAAGTCGATGAAATAGACTGTTTCATTGCAGCAAGCCTTTGCTCGATACATGCGCGCCGATACGGGGCACGGGTGACGAAATGCAGTGAGGAGCGCCGATTTCCATCACGGGTGGCGCTCATTCTTTGTCTATGCTCAATCCCTGGGCTCAATCCCTGGCAGGGTCTGATGGTCTTGAGCAATTCGGACAGGCCAGCTCTATATAAGCAAGCCTGGTATCAACGTCCAGAAGGCGGACGATATCAGTTGGCTGGCGCGGGTGTCTGACCTGGTGTCTGGGCTGGCGCATCGTCGGCAGGCGCCTGGCCTTCAGCAGGTGCTGTCTGTTGTTTGCCGAGGATGCGGGCGCGCAGTTGCGGTTCGATATCGTCGGGCAGCACCGCTTCCAGCTTGACCACCAGCGCATCGAGGAACGGTTTCGACTTGGCATTGTTGACCCAGTCAGGCCGCTGCTTGGCATCGATCAGCCAGTTCCAGAAGGCCACGGCCACCACCAGCAGCAGGATGCCGCGCGCTGCCCCGAACAGAAAGCCGAGGGTGCGGTCCAATGCGCCAATCCGGCTGTCTATGATGAAGTCGGCAATGCGCGAAGTAATGAATGAGATCAGGATCAGGGCCAGCAAGAACACTCCGCCTGCAGAGGCGGCAACAGCGATCCGCTGGTCGTTGGTATAATTCTTCACATAGGGAAGAATGAAAGGATAGAGATAATAGGCCGCCGCAATGGCGCCCACCCAACTGGCAATCGACAGGATCTCGCGTGAAAAGCCGCGGATCATCGCCAGCACGGCTGAAAACAGCACGACACCGATGACAATACCGTCGAAAATCGTAATGGGCATTCCGTTCAACTCCAGGACTAGGCCGCGAAGGGGTCGCCAGGTTTCTTGATCTTTCCGGTCCGGCTGTTCCGGCGGCCTCTCCTTACACCACGATGTCACGCAGTGGAAGGATCAATCCTTGCCGAGTTTGTTACACAAATGTGACTTTACGCCAAAAATCCTTCCGAACGGCCTGTTCCTGGGAGCTACCTCACCGTCCCAGCGAGACATAGTGAGAAAATCCATTCTTCTGCGCTTCATTGGCATTGAACATATTGCGAAGATCGACCAGGACAGGAGACGCCATGACACTGGCGATTTCCTTGAAATTATAGGTCTTGAAGACCATCCAGTCGGTCAGGATGACCAGAACATCGGCGCCTGTCGCGGCTTCCTTGGCTGTCTTGGTCATTTCAACACCCGGCAACTGACTTGCCGCGTCATGTGGGCTTGACGGATCGAAAGCAGCAACCTTTGCGCCTTTCGCCTGCAAGGCAGGCAGCATCACCAGGCTGGTGCTTTCGCGCATATCGTCGGTCTGGCCTTTGAAGGTCACGCCGAGCACGGCGATTTTCTTGCCCTCGACATCACCGCCCGCGGCCTCAATCACCTTGGTGACCATATCGGCCTTGCGCTGGTTGTTGGCATTGACCGCCGAAGACACGACGAGCGAGTCGATCCCGGCATCGGCAGCGGTTGCCAGCAACGCGCGGGTATCCTTGGGAAAGCAGGAGCCGCCCCAGCCAGGGCCGGTATTGAGAAAGGCCCGGCCGATCCGCTTGTCGAGACCGATGCCATGCGCCACATCCTCAACTGTGGCGCCGACGGCCTCGCATAGATTGGCCATTTCATTGATAAAGCTGATCTTGACCGCGAGAAAGGCATTGGCGGCATATTTGATCAGTTCAGCCGTCTCAATCCCGGTGCTGAAGAAAGGAACATTACCGTTTAGCAGCAGCGGCGCATAAATCCTCTCCATCACCTCGCCAGACTGAGGGGTATCGACGCCGACGACGATCCGGTCCGGCTCCAGAAAATCCTTGATGGCGGCGCCTTCGCGCAGAAATTCGGGATTGGACGCAACCGCGATCCGCACATCCGGTGCGGCATTGGCCTTGGCAATCTCGAAGACCTGACGGTTGGTGCCAACCGGCACCGTCGATTTGGTGACAATGACGGTAAAGCCGGTGACAGCCTTGGCAATTTCGGCGGCGGCGGCAAACACATATTTCAGATCGGCCCGGTCCGAACCCGCCTCGGTTGGCGTGCCGACGGCGATGAACACGGCATCGCGGTCCTTGACGCTTGCGGCAAGGTCGGTAGTGAAGGTGATGCGGCCGGCGGCGACATTGCGCTGCACCAGTTCATCCAGACCCGGCTCATAGATCGGCATCTTGCCTTGATGCAGCATTTCAATCTTGCGCGGGTCCTTGTCGACGCAGATGACGTCATGGCCCAGCTCGGCAAAGCATGCGCCGCTGACCAGGCCCACATAGCCGGTGCCTACCATGGTAATGCGAACATTCATGAATTCTGCCGCTTTCCTGTCAAAGGGGTGCTAAGGGCGGGACTGCCTTGCGGTTCCAATTGAACCATATCGACAAAGCCTCGTTATGTCGGCTTTAGTTGCGGTGAGCCTTGAACCAGTCCGCCGCGGTTTTCACGATCAGGTTGATATCAGTATAGCGCGGCGTCCAGCCCAGCAGGCTTCGGGCTTTGTCGCCGGAGGCGTAAAGAGCCGGCGCATCGCCAGCCCGCCTCGGCGCATATTTGATCGGAACCTGCGCGCCGACGGCCTCAGACACTGCTTCCAGCAAGTCCTTGACCGATGTACCCTTGCCGGTCGCAAGATTGAAGGCACCGCTTTCGCCGCCCTTTTGCAGATAGTCGATGGCCAGGACATGGGCATCGGCAAGATCGCAGACATGGATATAGTCGCGGACGGCAGTGCCATCAGGCGTATCGTAATCGGTGCCGAACACGTTGAACTCGGTCTGGCGCATGGCCGCCAGAACCGCCAACGGAATGGCATGGGTTTCCGGATCGTGACGTTCGCCCAGATCGCCTTCCGGATCGAGACCGGCGGCGTTGAAATAGCGCATGGCCACCCATTTCAACCCATAGGCATGGCCGTAATCCTTCAGCGCCTGCTCGATCACCAGCTTGGAAAAACCATAGGGATTGACCGGGTTCTGCGGTGCTTCCTCGACAATCGGCAGGCTTTTGACCTCGCCATAGGTGGCGCAGGTCGAGGAAAACACGATGGTGTCAACGCCGTTGCGGCGCATGGCGTCCAGCAGGCAGACCGAACCATGGATGTTGTTGTTGTAATATTTTGCCGGGTCCGTTACCGATTCGCCGACGGCGGCGAAGGCGGCAAAATGCATCACGCATTCCGGCTTGTATTTGCTGAGAACCGCATCAAGCCGTGCGCCATCGGCGATGTCACCTTGTTCGAACGGACCCCATTTGACCGAATCCGCATGGCCGTGGACCAGGTTGTCATAAACCACAGGTGTGTAACCCGCCTTGGACAAGGCCTTGCAGGCATGGCTTCCGATATAGCCGGCTCCGCCGACAACAAGGATATTCTTCATGACAATGTATCCAGATTGATGTTGGCAGCTCTTGTGTTTATGGGGCGTCCCGTTTCCGCTGCGAAATACGGGATCGACCGCTTCAGCCCTTCACGCAGCCGCACTTTCGGCGCCCAGCCCAGCAATTGCCCGGCAAGGGTGATGTCGGGACGCCGCAGCAGCGGATCGTCCTTCGGCAGCGGCCTGTCGATGATAACCGACCGGCTTCCGGTCATTTCCAGAATGATGTCAGCCAGTTCCCGCACGGTAAACTCGCCGGGATCGCCAATATTGACCGGACCGGTGATCGAGGCATCGGAGCGCATCAGTCGGAAAAATCCCTCGATCAGATCATCGACATAGCAGAAGGATCGGGTCTGCGTGCCGCCGCCATAAAGTTCCAGCGGGGCCTCTTCCAGGGCGCGGACGATGAAGTTGGACACCACCCGTCCATCCTGCGGGTCCATGTTGGGACCATAGGTGTTGAAGATCCGCACCACCTTGATTTCAACGCCATGCTGGCGGTGATAATCGAAACACAGGGTTTCGGCGGCGCGCTTGCCTTCGTCATAGCAGGCCCGCGGCCCTATCGTGTTGACTGCGCCACGATAGCTTTCCGTCTGCGGATGAACCTGCGGATCGCCGTAGATCTCGCTGGTCGATGCCTGAAACACCCGCGCGCCGCAGGCGACAGCCAGGTCCAGCACGTTTTTCATGCCAAGCACATTGATCAGCATCGTGCCGACAGGATCGATCTGATATTGCGGCGGCGAGGCGGGGCAGGCGAGATTCCAGATCTCGTCATAATTGCCTTGCGGCAAGGGATCGCGGACATCGGCTTTTATAAAGGACAGTTTGGGATTGGTCAGCAGAGGTTCGATATTTTTGCGCCGCCCGGTCTGGAGATTGTCCAGGCAAACCACATCACAGCCTTCGTCAAGCAAACGTGCGCAGACGTGGGAACCGAGAAATCCAGCGCCGCCGGTCACCAATGCCGTCCGTGTCTTTCCCATAGCGTCCTCTTGCAGTCCGTTGCCGTTCATGTAGGGGAAGGGGTCCGGCCCTGTCAATTCCAGGCTACAAGCAATCAACCGTTATGAGCGACAAGGGTCGCAACCTGCTTGCGGCTGGTGCTATCGAACCGGTTGCCTCAATCCTCATTGCCCTGCTGGCGCGATTTCAGTTTCGATCCGGCAATGCGCGCCACCAGATCCGGCAGGCTTTCGATTTCACCCCATTTGCCGGTGCGTTTCGGCAGATCGACAGAGGAGGCGGGCAAAACGGCGGAGGAAAAGCCAAGCTTTTCAGCCTCTTTCAATCGCTGCGCCGTATGCGATACGGGCCGCACCGCGCCCGAAAGGCTGATTTCGCCGAAATAGACACAATCAGCGGGCAGGGCGACGCCCGCCAGCGATGACACCAGCGCCGAGGCAATTGCCATATCGGCGGCGGGTTCGGTGATTCGGTAGCCGCCTGCCACATTCAGATAGACATCGTGCTGGCCAAGCCTGACACCGCAATGGGCCTCCAGTACGGCCAGAATCATCGCCAGACGGCTGGAATCCCAGCCGACCACGGCCCGGCGCGGCGTGCCAAGCGCTGTGGCGGCCACCAGCGCCTGCACTTCGACCAACACTGGACGCGTGCCTTCCATGCCTGCAAACACCGCAGCGCCCGGCGCTTTTTCATTGCGCTCCCCCAGAAACAGTTCCGAGGGATTGGCGACTTCGCGCAGGCCCCGATCCGACATTTCGAACACGCCGATTTCGTCGGTGGGTCCGAAACGGTTCTTGACGGTGCGCAGGATGCGGTAATGGTGGCCCCGGTCGCCCTCGAAATATAGCACCGCATCGACCATGTGCTCGACGACGCGGGGACCGGCGATCTGGCCCTCCTTGGTGACGTGGCCAACCAGAACCATGGTGGCCCCGGTCTGCTTGGCGAAACGAATCATCGCCTGCACCCCGGTCCGCACCTGCGTGACCGTGCCTGGGGCCGAATCGGCGGTATCGCTCCAGAGCGTCTGGATCGAATCGATGATGACAAGATCGGGCCGTTTGCCTTCGGAAATCGTCGCCAGAATGTCCTCGACATTGGTTTCTGCTGCCAGCAGCACGTCGGTATCGGCGGCATTCAGCCGCTGCGCACGCAGCCGCACCTGGGCCACTGCTTCTTCGCCCGAGACATAGACGACCCGATGGCCCTGCCGCGACAAGGCGGCGGCGGCCTGCATCAGCAGGGTGGATTTGCCGATGCCCGGATCACCGCCAATCAGCACGGCGGAGCCGCGCACGAAACCGCCGCCGGTCGCCCGGTCCAGTTCCGACAGGCCGGTCGGAATGCGTGGTGCTTCCTCGATTTCGCCCGACAGCGAGGTCAGCGTTACCGCCCGGCCTTTCTTTGGCACCTTGCCGGGACCAGAGCCGATGCCACCCATCGGGTCTTCCTCGACAATGGTGTTCCATTGCGCGCAACCATCGCATTTGCCAGCCCAGCGGCTGTGAACCGTGCCGCAGTTCTGGCAGATGAATTGGGTCTTTGCCTTGGCCATGCATTGCCTTTCATACGAGCATCGTACCATCCCACCCACCGCAATATGGATGGAGAAATGAGAACAAAGAGTGAATACGTGCTATCACCTAAGAGAAATGCCGGGCCTATGCAAGAGGGCTAACGACTTATTCGGCCTCCAGATAATGCCGCTCGTAGCGCAGGCCGAGGCCGGTCAGCATTTCATAGCCGATCGTACCCGCCGCCCGGGCGACGTCATCGATAGGCATGTTCGGTCCGAACAGCTCGATATAATCGCCAGCGGCAATCGCTTTTTCAGGCACGTCGCTGACGTCGAAGATCGTCATGTCCATGGTGATGCGGCCAACAACCGGCACTCGGTATCCGGCAATAGAGCCATAGGCCCCCGGCAATCCGGTATTGCGCAATGCCGTGCCGTGGCCTGAGAGATTGCGCAGGTAGCCATCGGCATAGCCGACGGAGGCAATGGCCAGACGGCTATCGCGCGTCAACTGGCAGGTGGCGCCGTAGCTGACGGTTTCTCCGCTATTGGCTTGTCGAATCTGGAGAATGCGGGCCTCGGCCTTGACCACTGGGCGCATCGGGTTGGGCAGGTCCGTGACCGCTTCGCCACCGTAAAGCGCGATGCCGGGGCGGGTGAGGTCGAAATGGTAATCAGGGCCGAGTAAAGTTCCAGCAGAGGCTGAAAGGCTTGATTCAATGCCCTCGAAAGCCGCGCTAACCTGATGAAAAGCCTGCAATTGCTTCTGGTTCATCGGCGAGGATGGATCATCTGCGCAGGCGAGATGGCTCAAAATCAACACCGGCGAAAAGCTGGCCGGGCGCGAAACGTCCGTCGCCAGGAACAAGGCATCGTCCATGCTGAGGCCCAGCCGGTTGAAGCCGGTATCGACATGCAGGGCGCATGGATGATCGCCATGCTCGGCCACGGCCCGCATCCAGAACGCCAGCTGTTCCTCACTGGCAATCACCGGCACCAGATCATGCTCGAAAAACAGCGGTTCCATTCCCTCCCAGATCCCTGACAGCACGAAAATCCGGGCGTCCGGCGCATAGGTCCGTAAGGTCGCGCCTTCCGATGGCAGCGCCACGAAAAAATCCCGCGCACCGGTATTGTAGAGCGTCTGGCCTGCATCCTCGATACCGATGCCGTAGCCATCGGCTTTTACCACGGCACCCGCCCGCGCCTTGCCGGATCGCTTCGCCATATCGCGCCAATTGTCGGCCAGCGCTTGCAGGTCGATTGTGACGCGCAGCGGTGCGGTCAGGAATTCATCGGAGGGGGGAATGGAAAAGGAAGAAGCAGACATGAAACAGCTTTTCGCAAAGGAACGATGTCCGGACCCTATCACTTTTCTTCAAGACTGGAATGATGCGGCGATGGTATTGTCGGGCCATGCACATGCTTTCATCTCGCCCCGCTAGTTTATATCAACCTCTCATTCGTGAGCAGACCCGCTTCTGGCGAGATGCTCGGTTTGGCGGCATGAAATGTATGAGTGCGACCTTTATCACCCATCGGTTTTCCCCGCATGCCCATGAGCATTTTGGCATCGGTGCCATGGAGACGGGGCAGAAAATCGCCACGATCAGGGGATGCAGACAAGTCTGCGGACCGGGCGATCTATACCTGATCAATCCGGAGGAGATCCACGATGGCAGTCCTGCGGGTGGGGTCTATCGCTATCGGATGATCTATCCGTCGGTCGCCATGGTGTGCGACGTTCTGCAAGAGTCCAGCAAGAGACCGTCGTGGGGAACGCCGTCCTTTCGCCAGCAGATCGTCACGGATCCGGCCTTGGCGCAGGCCTTTAACCGGATGCACAGGCAAATAGAGCAGGCAGATGGAATGCTCGGTGCCGAAGAGGGGATGCTGGACATACTCACCGCTCTTTTCACTCGCCATGGCGCTGTTGCGCCTGCCTCCTCTGCTGCTCGCCCCGACACGGCGATGGCGAGGGTTCGAGACTATCTCCATGCTAATTTTGCCGAGGATATCGGCCTTGACCATCTGGCGGGACTGGTCGGATTTAGCCGCGCGCATTTGATCCGCAGCTTTCGTGCCACCTATCATATTACGCCCCACGCCTATCTGACACTTCGGCGTATTCGAGAAGCGGAGTCCATGCTGGCCAAGGACGCTACGCCTGCGGACGTCGCTTTTGCCTGCGGCTTTGCCGATCAGGCGCATTTTACCCGCAATTTCAAGGCGCGGATGGGCATGACCCCGGCGCAATTTCGCCGGGGATAGGCTGAGGGGATCAATGCCCGACCGGTGCCGCGCCGAACCGGCGTTCCAGATATTTTGAGTAGCGCGACAGTGGGTAGCAGATGGCGAAATAGAACAGCGCGACCAATCCATAAACGGTGAAGGGTTGGAAGGTTGCGTTGGTGACGATGGTTCCGGCCTTCGACAACTCGACAAAGCCGATGATCGAGGTCAGGGCCGTGCCTTTGACCACCTGCACCGAAAAACCGGCGGTCGGGGCAATGGCGATCCGCATGGCCTGCGGCAGGATGATCAGCCGCATCTGCTGACGATAGGTGAGGGCCAGGCTGGTGCCGGCTTCCCACTGGCCTTTTGGCACGGCTTCGACGCAGCCGCGCCAGATTTCAGTCAGGAAAGCGGCGGTCCAGCAAGTCAGTGCCACACCGGCAGCGAGCCAGGCGGGAACGTCGATGCCGAACAGGCCGAGACCGAAAAACGCGATGAACAACTGCATCAACAGCGGCGTGCCTTGGAAAAACTCGATGAAGCCGCGCGCGAAGATCCGGGACATGCGCTGTTTGGCAATCCGCAGCATCAGCAGCGCCAATCCAAGCGCTCCGCCACAGATGAAGGAAACCAGGGAAAGAACCAGGGTCCAGCGGACTGCCAGCAGCAGATTGCGAGCGATATCCCAGAGGGTGAACTCAATCATCGTGTCGCCCCTTTCGGGAAGATCTGCCGTCCAAGCAGCGCCAGCAATTGTCGAAGGCCGATGGCCAGCAACAGATAGAGAGCAGTGGAGATCATATAGGCTTCAAAGGCGCGGAAGGTGCGCGACTGGATGAAATTGGCGGCAAAGGTCAGGTCTTCGGCGGCAATCTGGGACACGACGGCGGAACCGAGCATGACGATGACCAATTGAGACGATAGCGCCGGCCAGATTCGTTGCAGAGCCGGAACCAGAATGATCAGCCGGAAGGTTTGCAGCGGGCGAAGCGCCAGCGCAGTTCCGGCCTCGAACTGGCCTTTTGGGGTTGCCTCGATCCCGGCTCGGATGATCTCGCAGCTATAGGCGCCGAGATTGATGATCATCGCCAGATTGGCGGCTTCCATCTCGGAGAGCTTCAGCCCGGTCGAGGGCAGGCCGAAAAAGATGAAGAACAGCTGGATCAGGAAGGGCGTATTGCGGATCAGTTCCACATAGGCGGCAACTGGTGGCTTGATCCATTTCGGTCCCAAGGCCCGCGCCCAGGCGCAGGCGATGCCGAAGGCAATGCCGACCACGCCACCGACCAGTGTCAGTTCGACCGTCACCCCGACCCCTTTGAGGATGATCGGGTAATATTCGCCAAACCAGCTGAAATCGAAAATATAATGCATGATGAAACCTGCTGGCAAAGCGAACTTATGCGGCTTTGCTGCCGTATCTGGCCTGCACAATCACCTCAGCCACACGGCTGCGGTGATTGTGCAGAAATGGTTATACCGTCCGATCAAAGATTACAGATCGGCGGGAAGCGGTGCGCCCAGCCATTTTTCGGAAATCTTGCTCAGCGAGCCATCGGCCTTGGCCTCGGCGATAATGGTATTGATCTTTTCCGCCAGCGCCGGTTCGTTCTTGTTGAAGCCGATGAAGCAGGGCGAGTTCTTGATCAGGAACTTTGGCTCCGGACGCTTCGGCGGGTTCTTGGCGAGGATAGCGGCAGCGACGACATTGCCGGTGGCAACCGCATCGACCTGACCGGAGAGGAAGGCGGAAATCGTGCCGTTATTGTCCTCGTAGCGCTTGATGACAGCGTCGGACGGCGCAACCTTGGTCAATTCCAGATCCTCGACCGCGCCACGGGTAACGCCGACCGACTTGCCCGACAGATCGGCGGCGGACTTGATGGCGGTATCTGCGGGCGCAAACACGCCATTATAGAAAGGCGCATAGGCGGTGGAGAAGTCCACGACCTTTTCACGGTCTGGATTCTTGCCGAGGCTTGAAATGACCAGATCAACCTTGTTGGTCTGCAAATAGGGAATGCGGTTGGCGCTGGTGACCGGCACCAGTTCCAGCTTGACGCCCAATTTCTTGGCAATCAGCGCTGCGGTATCGATGTCATATCCGACGGGCTGCATATCGGTGCCGACGCTGCCAAATGGCGGAAAGTCCTGCGGCACCGCCACTTTTAGCGTACCCCGCTTGGTAATGTCGCCCAGCGCATCGGCATGGGCCGGCAGGACGGCGGCAAAGGTGGCAAGGGAAAGGCCAAGGGCAAGCAGGGTACGACGATGCATAGGATGCTCCGGATTGATATGATGCACAACTTGAAGCAATTGCTATGCCACTATGCAAAAAGCCGCCTGGAAAAGGCGGCCCTTGGTTCTGTCTGGATTGACGGTGTGCATTTGCGCAAAGTTTAAGCAAGCTCCGCGCAAAGCATGGTCAGGTCTCCTCGTACGGCGTGAAGCTCGGATCGGCCAGATCGGCAAAGCGGGTAAACTGCGCCTGGAAGGCCAGTTTGACGGTGCCGGTCGGTCCGTGACGCTGCTTGGCGATGATTACGTCCGCCGTGCCGCGTACCTTTTCCATCTGGGCTTCCCATTCGGGATATTTAGGGTCGGCCTGGTCGCGGGGTTCGAGGTTCTGCACATAATATTCCTCACGGAACACGAACATCACCACGTCGGCGTCCTGCTCGATCGAGCCTGATTCACGAAGGTCGGAGAGCTGAGGACGCTTGTCGTCGCGGCTTTCCACCTGACGCGACAGCTGTGACAGCGCGACGATTGGCACGTTCAACTCCTTGCCAAGTGCTTTCAAACCAGTGGTGATCTGGGTGATTTCCTGGACGCGGTTTTCCCCTGACTTGCCCGAGCCGGTCATCAGCTGAATATAGTCCACCACCAAACAATCGAGGCCGCGCTGGCGCTTCAGGCGGCGTGCCCGAGCGGAAAGCTGGGCGATGGAAATACCACCGGTCTGGTCGATGAACAGCGGCACTTTCTGCATGGTTTGGGAAAAGCCAACCAGCTTTTCAAAATCCTGCTCGGTAATATCGCCACGGCGGATTTTCGAAGAGGACACTTCGGTCTGCTCGGACATGATACGGGTGGCGAGCTGTTCGGAGGACATTTCGAGCGAATAGAAGCCGACCACACCGCCGTTTTTGGCTTTGAACGAACCGTCTGGCTGCACTTCCGGCTCGTAGGATGCGGCGATGTTCCAGGCGATGTTGGTGGCAAGCGAGGTTTTACCCATGCCGGGACGTCCAGCCAGCACGATCAAGTCGGAGCGCTGCAAACCGCCCATCTTGCTGTCGAGCGAATGGATGCCGGTGGAAATGCCGGACAAATGACCGTCACGCTCGAAAGCAGCACCGGCCATATCGACGGCTTGGGCCACCGCATCGTTGAAGGACTGGAAACCGCCGTCATAGCGGCCGTTCTCGGCCAGATCGAACAGCCGCCGCTCGGTATCTTCGATCTGCGCCTGCGGCGGCATGTCGAGCGGTGCGTCGAAGGCGATATTGACCATGTCTTCGCCGATGGTGATCAGCGCACGGCGCAGGGCCAGATCGTAGATCGCCCGGCCATAGTCCTCGGCATTGATGATCGACACGGCTTCCGACGCCAGCCGCGCCAGATATTGGGCAATGGTGAAATCGCCGATCTTCTGGTCTGAGGGCAGGAAGGTCTTGATCGTCACCGGATTGGCGGTCTTGCCCATGCGGATAATGTCGGAGGCGACCTCGTAGATCTTCCGGTGCAGTCCCTCATGAAAATGCGGGGGTTTGAGAAAATCCGAGACACGATAATAGGCATCGTTATTGACCAGAATGGCGCCAAGCAAAGCCTGTTCGGCCTCGATATTGTTCGGGGCTTCCCGGTAATGGGGCTCTGCCGGCTGGGCAGGATTTAACCTGCGCGCAACATCGTTCATGGGCTTTATCCGTTCTCTCTCGCTGGAAGCTGCATTCCTATCGATCCTGTGGGGCGGTTAAAGGGCGGATTGCGATAAACACAGTAGTTCACAGGCCTGATGCGCCAGGGCAGAAAAAAACACGCTGACCCCGCTTTTTCCATTGACTGTGGCATGGCGCGACTCAGTTCTTTAGGTGCCTATTTTAACCCGATCCGCACAAAAAAACGCCCGGAAAATCCGGGCGTCTCTTCAATCGATAAGGACGAATATCTTATTCGTCGTCGCCATCGCGGTCGGCATCCGGATCGAAGAAGTCTTCCGGACGCAGCGCGTCTTCGTCCACGCCGTAGATGGCGTCGGCGGAGGTGAGGCTTTCGCCCTTGGCCTGACGCTCGGCTTCTTCAGCGGAACGGGCAACGTTGATTTCGATAGCGATTTCAACTTCGGCATGCAGGTGCATGGTCACGTTGTGCAGGCCGATGGTCTTGATCGGGTTGTTCAGCTCAACCTGGTTGCGCGAAACGGTAAAGCCTTCGGCAGCCAGAGCTTCGATGATGTCGCGAGCCGCAACCGAACCGTAGAGCTGGCCGGTTTCGCCAGCCGAACGGACGACGATGAACGACTTGCCGTTCAGAACGTCAGCAACGGTCTGGGCTTCGGACTTCCGCTCCAGGTTGCGGGCTTCGAGCGTGGAACGCTCGGCGTCGAAACGGGCCTTGTTGGCGGCATTGGCGCGCAGCGCCTTGCCGGTTGGCAGCAGGTAGTTACGGGCAAAGCCGTCACGAACCTTGACCACTTCGCCCATCTGGCCAAGCTTGGCGATGCGCTCGAGAAGAATGACTTGCATGCTATGTTCCTTTCAATTCAAGTTGGGCAATTCAAGTTTGTAAGCTCATGTTTCGGGTTTGTTATCGTCATCGGACTTGCTGTCCGTACCGGACTTGCCGTCTACCCTCGGTGGGGTGAGGGCAACGGTCCGCCGTGTGTCGATAAGGCCGAGAATGACGATGAAGAAGGCCGGAAAGGCGAGGAGAGACGCCATATAGGTGAGGATCAGCGCCGGGATGCGCCATTCCTTGCCACGGGTGCGTTGATGCAGCGATGCGAAGCCGCCGAGCAGGAAACCTGCCCCAAACGTGCCGCAGACCGTTGCGCCGATCAGGGCCGGAACGCCGCCAATAAAGCAGGCGACAATACCAGCCAGGAAGATGAACGGCGCATTGCGGTTCATGCGCAGGGCCGAGGGAATATCCTCGCGCGGACGCAACGCATTGCCTGATGCCGCCACAATCCGGCTTGCCAGATAGTAAGCGGCAAACAGCATGATGACCCACATGCCACCCTGCACGATTGGCAGGGTCAACAGCATGGTGGACTTGATCCCAGCTGTGCTGCCCATGGTGGCGGCAACGGTCGGATCGCGCTCGGTCAGCGATTGCATCAGCGCATCGATCATGTTGCTGACCAGTTCAGCATCATAGCCGATCATCACGCCGAGGAAGATCACGCCGATACAGACCAACCCGCAGAGATGCATCAGAATATCTGAGAGCGGATACCAGGCGAGCAGCTTGTCCGGGCCACCGATTTCCGAGGCAGGGCGGGCGAGATTGGCAAGATGGCTGATCCAGCCGGCTGGCAGAAGGGTAAACACCGCCATGGCGCAGGCAAACAGCGGCGAAACCGCCAGCGCGCCAGCAAAGGCTGCGGTGACGATGGCGACGATGGCTGGGACATTGCCCCAGCGCAGACCGACAATCATCACAGGCAAGGCAGATGCCGCATAGAAAACAGACGAAAAAGACGGTTGTGCATTGGCCGCCAGCACCAGAAAGATGGCGGTCACGCCGGCGAGAAAGCCGGTCAGCAGCAATTTTCCGTCCAATTGTTTCACGTCGCTGTCCTGCGCCTGGCAGTTAGAGGGCGATACCGGCAAGCGGCCTGCACCTCAACATGGGATTTATCCGTTCCGATCCACGCCCATCGCGGAAGGGAGACGGCCCCCGAAAACGGGAGCCGCAAAGTCACGTCAACTTAGATTAAGCAACGACGTAAGGCAGCAGGCCGAGGAAGCGGGCGCGCTTGATGGCCTTGGCCAGCTCGCGCTGCTTCTTCTGCGAAACAGCCGTGATCCGCGAGGGAACGATCTTGCCGCGCTCGGAAATGTAGCGCTGCAGCAGACGCACGTCCTTGTAGTCGATCTTCGGAGCGTTAGCGCCGGAGAAAGGGCAGGTCTTGCGACGGCGATGGAACGGACGACGAACCGTGGAAGAGGAAACTTCAGCCATAGTCAAATCTCCTTATGCGCGATCTTCGCGCGGACGGCGCGGACGATCACCAAAGCTTTCACGGCCACCTTCACGGGGACCACGATCACCACGATCACCGCGGTCGCCACGATCCGGACGGTCGCCATCGCGGCGCGGACGGTCGTCGCGGTCGCGCTTCTGCATCATGGCAGACGGGCCTTCTTCGTGGGCTTCAACGGCGATGGTCATGTAACGAAGAACGTCTTCGTTGATGCGCATCTGACGCTCGACTTCGTGCACGGCAGCAGCCGGTGCATCGATGTCCATCAGAGCGTAGTGAGCCTTGCGGTTCTTGTTGATGCGGTAGGTCAGGGACTTCAGGCCCCAGTTTTCTACGCGCCCGACTTTGCCGCCATTTGCTTCGATAACACCCTTGTACTGTTCTACGAGGGCATCAACCTGCTGTGCGGACATATCCTGCCGGGCAAGGAATACATGTTCATAAAGAGCCATGATAGCTTTGCCTTTCTTGCTGTGATCATCACCCGGATCGGCGCTAAGCCTCAACGACTGCTCCTGATCGGGCAAGGCCCGGGGCAAGAAAAGCGTTGTACGAGACGGTCGAGAGCGGAGACACGGGAGGCCGAAACGCTTTTCGTTTCTGACGGCAAAACAAGTCTGCCGGCCCTCCGTTCAGCCACCAGCCAAAAGACCGGGTGTTGCGAACAGCGGGCTTATAGCTGGTTTCAGCCGGAAAGCAAGCAAAAAGCTGGGGAAACGTAACGGTTGTGCGCCGAGGTAATATTATAAGATGGGGCTCTTACCTAAGCCGATCCTTGACGGCGGCCTTGATTTCATCCGGCACCAGGCTTTCAGGCACGTCCACGGACTGGTCGCCGAAACGCGACGGCCAGACGATTCGATAGCGAAAACCATCCGCTACGGCTGCTGTTTGAGGCACCGAATGCCGGAAAAACTCTTCGATCAGCTGTTTTTCGGCCGCGCTCAGTTTTTCGACGGCGCAGACCCCATCGCTGCGCAATGCCGATCTTGCTCCGCCGAAGCCAGCAAAGCCGCCCATTTTTTCAAGAATGAGTTCATCCATACGTTCTTGACCTTTACGGCCCTGATCGATGCCGCCGTGATCCTGGCAAACGCATCAGACCGAAGCACTTTGCAAACCCACTTCGCTCCACGCGGTATCGAGCACCTCTGCGAGCGGTCCATCTCCTGGATAAAGCCTGGCAGCTCCGGCCCGGGTCGCATCGGCAAATTCCGCCATGGTCATGTCCGGGTTGCTGCCATTCTTTATGAGTGCATCATACCATATCTGTCCGGCCTTGTCCCAGCTTTTGCCGCCGATGCGGGTGGCGGCCAGATAAAAGGCGCGGTTGGCGATGCCGCTGCTCTCGTGTGGGTCCATGCCATCGCGATAATCGCTGAAATGGCTGATCTGGTCGGCCATGCAATGGGATGCGTCAGGATTGGCCATGTCGCGCAGGCAAGTATATTTCTGCCGGGCTGTCGGGCCGAGAATGTCATTGCCGATCAGCCAATCGGCCTCATCGGCACTCTGGCCTTTCGTCCATTGCTTGAACATGCTGCCGAACACATCCGACAAGCTCTCATTCAGCCCGCCCGGCTGGTTTTCATAGTCGAGGCCCAGGGTATATTGGGTGATGCCATGGGTCAGTTCATGGCCGACCACATCGGCGCTCTCACAAAACGGGGTGAAAATTTCCCCGTCGCCATCGCCGTAGGCCATTTGCGAGCCGTTCCAGAAGGCGTTGTTGTAATCCCTGCCGTAATGGACCGACGACAGGATGGTCATGCCATTGCCGTCGATGGAATTGCGCTTGAAGACGCTGCTGAAGAATTCCTCGACCCCGCTCGTGGTGTCGAATGTGGTCTTCACCTGGGCATCCTTTGATGAACCGGGATTGACGATCTGTACGCCGGGAAGGGTCATGCCGTTATTGCAGGTATAAACAGGGATGTCCGGTGCCTGGGCCACGGTCACGGAAAACGCCCGAAAAGGCCGCTTGGCGATGGTCAGTTGCCGGGCGCTGTCTCGAAACTGGCGCAGTTGATGGTCGTGATGCATTGTTTCCTGCAACCGCTCGCGGACGGCAGCAGGAAAATCCTGGTCATGGGATAGGGCGATCAGCACTTTTTCGGGAATGATTTGGCAATAGCGGCACATGGCAACCTCCATGATTGATCAGATTTCCACCGAGGGGAGTATAAAGTGTCGTTAAAATTTATTCGGGAAAACGATCAAGGCACCAGCAGGTTCCATGCCTCGCAGACAAAGTTGCAGGCGAGCCAAGAACATCATGCGGTTTTTGGGAGAAACGATCAGGCCGATTTGATCTGGAGAGTCAGGTGGCCATCCTGATTGGCAAATGCAAAGCTCGGCGTGGAGCCTTTGGCCGCCGCGCCGTCAAAGGTCACGGTCATCTTGTCGGACGACCCTGCAAAGGTCAGGATCAGGCTATTGGTGCCAGCGGTGACAGTGATATCGCTCTGCTGAAATCCGCCCAATCGAAGAGAGAGTGGCCCATCCGTGGTCACGCTGTCCTGACCATCGCCAGCGGCAAAGGCATATTCGGCCACGCTATTGCTGCCGGGTTTTTGGTGGATGGTCACCGTATCATTGCCTGTTCCGCCGGAGGCGAAAATGCGGCTGCCTTCGAGATACATCGTATCGTCGCCAGCACCGCCATCAATATTGGCAAGCGTGTCGCCGGAGGCTTTGATCGTGTCGTTCCCGTCGCCGCCCGTTACCGCCATGATCAGCGATCCGGTTAACTGGATATCGTCATCACCGGCTCCGCCGTCGATCTCCGAGAGCAGGGTGGCGCTGGCCTTCAGGCTGTCCTTGCCCTCGCCAAGTGCAATTCCTGCTATGGCGGCGCTTTTGGCCACCAGGCTGTCGTCGCCATTGCCGGTCTCGACCTGATAGACGCCGCGGCCGGTAAAGGTCAGGCTGTCATTGCCCTCCGTGCCGGTAACGCTGGTAACATAGCCAAGGCTTTCACTGACATCCGCCTGGTCGGCGCTGCCGCCATCGCCAAGGCTGAGAATTTCGATGATGCGGGCCAGTGCCCGTTGCCCGGCGCTGTCGGAGACTGTGCCACGATCAGATTGGCTATGGCCAGTGTTTGTCGTTGTTGTGGGTTTGGCCGCGCTGTTGCCGGAAAACAGCTGGCTTGCATAGGCGACGGCATTTGGGTCGCGATAGAAACTGTTGATGCTGCTCATGTCCGCTCTCCGTGCCCGGTACGAGCCACAAGATAAGAGCACACTTATATATAAAGATAGGTAAAGCTACTTTTGCCTGCAAATGCGGTGAGCAAAGGGTTAAAAAAAGGGCGGGATATCTCCCACCCCTATGGTTATTCTTGGCTCGCCAAAAAGCTGTCAGATCGGCATGGGATATTGCCGATAAATCGCAGCAATGCCCTTCATCACTTCGTCGGACAGGGTGACGTCCGCAGCACCGATATTGGTTTTCAGTTGCTCCATGCTGGTCGCGCCAATAATGACCGAGGCCATGAACGGGCGGGTCAGGCAGAAGGCCAGCGCCATTTGCGACGGGTCGAGGCCATGCTGTTTCGCCAGATCCAGATAGGCGCGGGTAGCGGGTTCCTGATGCGGTGTGAGGCGACCGCCGATGTCACCATTGATCGAGCCGCGCGATCCGGCGGGCTTTGCGCCATCAAGATATTTGCCGCTCAGGATGCCGCCAGCCAGCGGCGAGTAGGACAGCAGCCCGACCTGTTCGTGGTGGGACAGTTCCGCCATGTCGAGATCATGCGGACGGTAAAGCAGGTTATATTCGTTCTGCACGCTGGCGACGCGAGGCAGGCCTTTTTCTTCGGCAATCGATAGAAATTTCTGAGTGCCCCAGGTGGTTTCGTTCGACAGGCCGATGGCGAGGATCTTGCCAGCGGTGACGCAATCCTGGAGCGCCTCAAGCTTTTCGGTGATTTCGGCCAGCACCTGGGCGCGGTTCTGGTTGGATGGATCATAGCCCCAGACACCACGGAAATGATAATGACCGCGATTGGGCCAATGAATTTGATAGAGGTCGATATAATCGGTTTTCAGCCGCATCAGGCTGGCATCGACCGCCTCGCGGATCGTGTCGGCAGTGATCGGTGCACCACCGCGGATATAGGGTCGACCCGCGCCTGCAACCTTGGTTGCCAGCACCACATCCTTACGCTTTCCGGTTTTTTCAAACCACAGGCCGATCAGTTTTTCGGTATCCGTATAGGTTTCGGCAGAGAGCGGCGTGGTGGGATAAAGCTCTGCGGTATCGAAGAAATTGACACCCTTATCAAGGGCATAGTCCATTTGTGCGAAGGCGTCTTCCTTGGTATTCTGGCTTCCCCAGGTCATGGTGCCGAGGCAGATTGAGGAGACGGAAATATCCGTGCGGCCAAGCCTGTTATATTTCATGGTCTATGGTCCAGGTTTTGAAAAAGCTCTTTGCGAGCAGGGAGGGATCGAGGCGGAATGTAGAGGGAATTTTCCGATCCGCAAGACCCGCCAATGCACCTCCAAAGCCTGTGACTTCACCGGGGTTGAGGCGTCGATACGGCCTCGAAGGGTTGACTCTCCAGGATAGTTTGTGAATTGGAGAAGGAAATTAGCAGGGAGTACCGCATGGGTGTCGCATTTACATTTCCGGGCCAGGGCAGCCAGGTCGTCGGAATGGGCAAGGATCTGGCTGAGGCTTTTCCGGAAGCCCGCACGGTTTTTGACGAAGTTGACGATGCACTCGGCCAGAAACTGTCGGACGTGATGTGGAACGGGTCCGCTGAGGATCTGACCCTGACGGCCAATGCCCAGCCGGCGCTGATGGCTGTGTCCATCGCGGTGCTGCGGGTCATGGAAGCGCGTGGTTTTTCGTTGGCGCGCAAAGTGTCCTATGTCGCGGGCCACTCGCTTGGTGAATATTCGGCGCTCTGTGCCGCCGGCACCTTCAGCCTTGCCGATACCGCTCGCCTGTTGCGCATTCGTGGCAATGCCATGCAGGCCGCAGTTCCGGTTGGGGCTGGCGCCATGGCGGCAATTATCGGTCTGGAGCATGGCGATGTCGAAAAGGTCTGCAAGGCGGCCAGCAGCGACGGCCCGGTGCAGATCGCCAATGACAATGGCGGCGGCCAGCTGGTGATTTCCGGCGCGAAGGCTGCCGTGGAAAAGGCATCAGTGCTTGCGACGGAAAAAGGCGCCAAGCGTGCCATCATGTTGCCGGTCTCGGCGCCGTTCCACTCGACATTGATGGGACCGGCAGCCGATGCGATGGCGCAGGCCCTGGCGACTGTCGAGATGAAAGCACCTATTGTGCCGTTGATCGCCAATGTCGTCGCCGTTCCGGTGAGCGACCCGAACGAGATCCGCCGCCTGTTGGTGGAGCAGGTGACGGGGCAGGTGCGCTGGCGTGAAACGGTGGAGTGGTTCAGCCACAATGCCGTCTCGGTTCTCTATGAGATTGGCGCTGGCAAGGTGCTGAGCGGCCTGGTGCGGCGCATCGACAAGAATATCACCGGCACGGCGGTCGGTTCGCCAGCTGATATCGAAGCGGCCCTGACCGCGTTGATGTCTTAAGCCATCCGGTTTGCGGCCTGCCGGGGCTGGTAGCTTATGCCGGTCGCTTATGAATGCACAATGCAGAAGTTTCTAACATGAGGCTGGCGTTTCGCAGGGCGGAACCGGGTTTCAAGCAACGAGGATTGAACATGTTCGATTTGACCGGCCGCAAGGCCCTGGTAACCGGCGCAACCGGCGGCATTGGCGAGGAAATCGCCCGCATGCTGCATGCGCAAGGCGCAATCGTCGGTCTGCATGGCACCCGCGTCGAAAAGCTGGAGGCGCTGGCCGCCGATCTCGGCGAGCGTGTGAAGATTTTTCCCGCCAATCTCGCCGACCGCGATGAAGTGAAGGCACTGGGCGAAAAGGCCGAAGCAGAACTGGAAGGCGTCGACATTCTCGTCAACAATGCCGGTATCACCAAGGACGGCCTGTTCGTGCGCATGTCGGATGCCGATTGGGACAGCGTGCTGGAGGTCAATCTGACCTCGACATTCCGCCTGACGCGGGAACTGACCCATCCGATGATGCGCCGCCGCTATGGCCGGATCATCAACATCACGTCGATTGTCGGCGTGACCGGCAATCCCGGCCAGGCCAATTACTGTGCCTCCAAGGCTGGCATGATCGGCTTTTCCAAGTCGCTGGCCCAGGAAATTGCCGCGCGCAACGTCACGGTCAACTGCATTGCACCGGGCTTTATCGAAAGCGCCATGACTGGCAAGCTGAACGATAAGCAGAAAGACACCATTATGGGGGCAATCCCCATGAAACGCATGGGAACGGGAGCCGAGATTGCGTCTGCCGTTCTCTACCTGGCCTCTTCGGAAGCGAGCTATGTCACCGGCCAGACACTGCATGTGAATGGCGGCATGGCAATGATCTGAAGACAAGCCAAAACCCGGTTAATTGGTCTGGGAACAACCAGAGGGCATCGATTTTCGGGCTTTCCGGCAGACTTAAACCATGTTAATCGGGCGGGGACTGTGAGCAGTCGTCCCGGAAATGGCCAGAAAATGGCCACGAAATGGAAGGTCTTGCGCCTGACCGTGAGCACGGAACGAACGTGTGCAGAGCGGGTTCAACGCAAATGCCGGCGACGTCTTCGGACCCGCGGGCGCAAAACAGGGTGGGAACGTCATCACGGCATTCCCTTTTATATTAGAGGTCGAGGAAACCGACATGAGCGATATCGCAGAACGCGTAAAGAAAATTGTTATTGACCATCTGGGCGTTGAAGCCGACAAGGTCGTTGAAGGCGCAAGCTTCATCGACGATCTCGGTGCAGACTCGCTCGACACGGTCGAACTGGTCATGGCGTTCGAAGAAGAATTCGGCGTCGAGATCCCCGACGATGCAGCTGACTCCATCCTCACGGTTGGCGATGCTGTCAAGTTCATCGAAAAGGCTCAGGCTTGATCCTTGATCTTCCTGAGAGGGGCGGGCACCTGTCCGCCCCCTTCAAAGGACCTGCAAGCAAAACACATGCACCTGCGGTCCTGTTTGTTTTGACGTTGTTTTCAGGTTTCACAGTCGTACCTCATCCTGGATGACGGGCAATCGGGCTGGAAATCTCTAATCCGTTGCATGTTTTCACCTTCAATCGAGGCGGATTGAGGGAGGCATGCGTTAGCATTTGATTGTTTGAGTGGGGTGAACGGGCGAATGAGACGTGTCGTTATCACCGGTACCGGCATGGTATCTCCTCTTGGCTGCGGTACGGACGTCACCTGGACGCGGCTTCTTGCCGGCCAGAACGCTGCCCGCAAGGTAACCGAATTCGAGGTCGAGGATCTTCCGGCCAAGATCGCTTGCCGCCTTCCTTTTGGCGACGGTACAGACGGCACATTCAATGCCGATGACTGGATGGAGCCGAAGGAACAGCGCAAGGTCGATCCGTTTATCGTCTATGCGATGGCCGCTGCTGAAATGGCATTGGCCGATGCCGACTGGAAACCCCAGACCGATGAGGATCAGATCGCCACCGGCGTGCTGATCGGCTCGGGCATCGGCGGCATCGAAGGCATTGTCGAAGCCGGCTATACGCTGCGCGACAAGGGTCCGCGCCGCATTTCTCCCTTCTTCATTCCTGGCCGTCTGATCAATCTGGCCTCCGGTCATGTTTCGATCCGCCACAAGCTGCGCGGTCCAAACCACTCCGTGGTCACCGCCTGTTCGACGGGCGCCCATGCCATCGGTGACGCCAGCCGCTTCATCGCTTTCGGCGATGCCGATGTGATGGTGGCTGGTGGGGCCGAATCGCCGATCAGCCGGATTTCGCTGGCCGGTTTTGCCGCCTGCAAGGCCCTGTCTACCCAGCATAACGACGATCCGCAAAAGGCCTCGCGCCCCTATGACAGAGACCGCGACGGTTTCGTGATGGGCGAGGGTGCCGGGATCGTGGTGCTTGAGGAGTTGGAACATGCCAAGGCGCGTGGTGCCAAGATCTATGCGGAAGTGGTAGGCTACGGCCTGTCCGGCGATGCATTCCATATCACCGCGCCTGCGGAAGATGGCGACGGTGCATTCCGCTGCATGACCATGGCACTGAAGCGCGCTGGGATGACCGCTGCCGATATCGACTATATCAACGCCCATGGCACATCGACCATGGCAGATACGATCGAGCTTGGCGCTGTCGAGCGGCTGGTCGGTGCTTCGGCCTCGAAGATTTCGATGTCCTCGACCAAATCGGCCATCGGCCATCTTCTGGGAGCAGCCGGTGCGGTCGAAGCCATCTTCTCGGCGCTTGCCATTCGGGACGGCATCGTTCCACCGACGTTGAATCTCGATACGCCGGATGTGGACAGCGCCATCGACCTGGTGCCACATCAGGCCCGCAAGCGTGATGTGCGTGTGGCCCTGTCGAATTCCTTCGGGTTCGGCGGCACCAATGCATCGCTGGTGCTGCGCCGCTTCGAAGGCTAGACTTGCCTTAGGAAAAGCGGAGACCGGTTTTCCCGAAAAGACTAACGGCAGCTTCGAGAGCGACGGGCCAAACGCTTGTGCTTCTGTGATTCAAGCCTTGGTCATGCTCTCAATCCCGACCAGTCGGAAAAATAGATCCCCTGCCTTTTCTGAAAGGCAGGGGTAGAGTATGAAAATCTGCCGGGCCGATGCTGTTTCGTGGTAAGGGCAGAGGATGGGCTTGAAGGTCTGGTTTCAACCCCTGCCGTCGCTACAACGCCGGAAGACATGTCTCCGGAACCCGCTTTTGCCGTAATGCTTGCCCAAAAGCACCATGACCGAACAGAAGAGGAGTGCCGGTGAGCGATCGCGTCGACCAGGAAGCCAACCGTTCCAGCAATGGTGGCGAACAGCAGCCCCAAAATCAAAACCAGGCGGCAAAAGGGCCTTTCATCCCCAAATCGCCCTCGGAAGCCCTGAGGCCGGAGCGGGTGCCGCAACCGCCGCGTCGTTCGCGACGTGCGCGCAGCCAGGTGGTGGTGTTCCTGAATTTCGTGATGACCTTGCTGGTCTTTGCCTGCATTGCCGCAGTTGCTGCCTTCTATTACGTGGTCTCTGCGTTTCAGGACCCCGGTCCGCTCCCGACCAACGCCAATTTTCTGGTTCGCAACGGCGCGGGCGTCTCCGAGATCTCCACCAGCCTTGAGCGCAATGGCATGATTTCCGATGCGCGGATTTTCCGTTACATGACATCGACCTATCTGCATGACGGCGATACGTTGAAGGCTGGCGAATACGAGATCAAGGCCGGCGCCTCGATGAAGGATATTCTCGAGCTGCTGCGGTCGGGCAAATCCATTCTCTATTCGGTGACGCTGCCGGAGGGTCTGACGGTCAAGCAGATGTTCGACCGGCTGGCCAAGGATGAGACGCTGGAAGGCGATCTACCCAAGGCGCTGCCGCCAGAGGGAAGCCTGCGCCCGGATACCTATAAATTCACCCGTGGCACCAAGCGGCAGGAGGTCGTCGACCAGATGCTCGACGGACAGAAACGTCTTGTCGATCAGATCTGGGCCAATCGCTCTCCCGACCTGTCCTTGAAGACCAAGGAGCAATTCGTGGTTCTGGCCTCCATTGTCGAAAAGGAAACCGGCAAGGATGACGAGCGGGCCCATGTGGCCTCGGTGTTCCTCAACCGGCTGCAGAAGGGTATGCGGCTGCAATCGGACCCGACCATCGTTTACGGGTTGTTCGGCGGTGACGGCAAACCTGCCGACCGGCCGATCTACCAGTCGGACCTGCAGAAGCAGACGCCCTATAATACCTATGTGATCAAGGGCCTGCCGCCGGGACCGATTGCCAATCCAGGCCGCGCGGCGCTGGAGGCGGTTGCCAATCCCTGGCGCACCTCCGATCTGTATTTCGTCGCAGATGGCACTGGCGGTCACGTCTTTGCATCGACCCTGGATGAGCATAATGCCAATGTCAGACGTTGGCGCAAGCTGGAGGCGGATCGGGGTGCAGATCCTGGCCAGGCCGTCGATGGCCAGCCCGAAGCGGATCCTGATCAGGCTCCAAAGCCGGCGAAGAAAAAATAACGTGACGCGGCTGGCCGGATGACCGGTCAAACGTAGCTGCGATGGAAGACACACGATGACATTGCAATCGATGACCGGGTTCGCCCGCAATGAAGGTCAGATCGGCCGCTATCGTTTTGCCTGGGAGCTGCGGTCGGTCAATGGCAAGGGGCTGGATGTGCGGCTTCGCCTGCCGCCGGGCCTGGAAGACATGGAAACTGAGGTCAAGGCAGCGGTCGCCTTGCAGCTGTCTCGCGGCAATGTGCAGGTTGGCCTGAGCCTGACTGCCAGCGACAACCGAATGGAAGCGGTGGTCAACCGCGATGCCCTCGATGCTGTGCTAGAGCTGCGCACTCAATTGGGTCCGGGCATCGTCTCTGCCGAACCATTGTCGCTCGATACGCTTCTGTCCATCCGTGGCCTTGTCGATCTGCGCGAGGCGCAGGAGGACGGCACCCAACTGGCCGCACGGCGGCGAATGCTGCTGGGCGAACTGGAAACTGCCGTCGCCGCACTTGCTGAGATGCGGTCGCACGAGGGCCTTGCCTTGCAGTCTGTCCTGCTCGCACATATCGATGAAATCGAGGGACTGGCCTTGGTCATCGAGGCTGATCCATCCCGCAGCCCGGACGAGATCGCTCGGCGGCTGGCCACGCAGATTAGCGCGCTGCTGGCGTCCGCACCTGTTCTTGACAAGGACAGGCTCTATGCAGAGGCGGCCTTGATGGCCACCAAGGCCGATCTGCGCGAGGAGATCGACCGGCTGAAGGCGCATGTGGCTGCGGCCCGGACCCTGCTGCGCGCTGGCGGACCGGTCGGGCGCAAGCTCGATTTTCTGGCGCAGGAATTTAATCGCGAATCGAATACCATCTGCTCTAAGTCCAATTCCGCCGCGGTGACCGCTGCCGGGATCGAATTGAAGGTCGTCATCGACCAGTTCCGCGAGCAGGTCCAAAATCTGGAGTGAAACATGTCCATCGCAGCGTCCAAAAACGCCACTATTCCCAGGCGCGGCCTGATGCTGGTGATTTCCTCACCCTCGGGGGCGGGTAAATCGACCATTTCGCGCACGCTGATGGATATCGACAAGCAGATCGGCATGTCGGTCAGCGTCACCACGCGCCAGCGCCGTCCGAGTGAAATCGAGGGCGTGCATTACCATTTCATTTCGCAGCGCGAATTCGAACGACTCAAGGCCTCGGATGCTCTGCTGGAGTCGGCGGAAGTGCATGGCAATTTCTACGGTACACCGCGCGAGCCGGTCGAGGTGGCGATGTCGGAGGGGCGTGACATGCTGTTCGACATCGACTGGCAGGGTGCCCAGCAATTGCAGGAGAAAATGGCCGCCGATGTCGTCTCGGTCTTCATCCTGCCGCCGACCATGACCGAGCTGCAATCTCGCCTGCACCGCCGCGCCGAGGATTCCGAAGAGGTGATCCAGACGCGGCTGGCCAATTCCCGCTCCGAGATCGAGCATTGGCGTGAATATGACTATGTCATCGTCAATGACGACCTGAATTCGGCCTTCGATGCTGTGCAGTCAATCGTCAAGGCCGAGCGCCTGCGTCGCGATCGCCGCCCGGGCCTGTTCGATTTCGTAAATAACCTGATTACGGAAGAGCCAAAGCTTTAATATAGGGTCAGGACTGGAGGGTTCGAACCAAATAGCCTATTCCTGGTGGCATGAGGAGAGAGATGCCAATGGCGGAGAATGGTCTCGATAGCAGCTCGGGTGCGGCGATCTATTCGCCGCTGACCCTGAAGCTTTATGATCTCGTCGTGCTCGGTTTTTCCAACCGCTTCGCTTGGACATGCCCGACCCGCAAGGTGCTACTCCCGTTCTTCAAGGCGCATCTCAGTGACAATCATCTCGATGTCGGCGTTGGCACGGGCTATTACCTTGCGGAGGCGGGGATCGGCCCGCATCAGAAGGTCAGCCTGCTCGACCTCAACCCGAACAGCCTGAAGGCGGCGCAGGCGCGCCTGGGCCGGTCTTTGGGCCGACCGTGTAGCACCTATGTCGGTGACGTGATGCGACCGCGCCGCTGCCGTCGGATTGCCGTTTTTCGTCAATTTCGCTGTTCTATCTCTATCACTGCCTGCCGGGCAGCATGGCGGAAAAGTCAGCTTCCATCGCCCATCTGTCGCCCTATCTGGAACCTGGCGGGGTGATATACGGGGCGACAATCCTCGGCGAGAGCGCTGGCCATAACCACTATGGCCGACGACTGATGGCGGTCTACAATGCGAAGGGTGTTTTCGGCAATCGCCACGACACGCAGGAGGGCCTTACGGAGACGCTCAGTGCGCATTTTCAGGATGTGGACGTGCGCCGAAATGGCCGGGTCGCCCTGTTTACCCTGCGCGTCCCGAAGGCGTGATAGGTTCTCACGTTTGATTGAGTAGTGGCTACAGCAGATTGGCAATCCGGCAGAATTCCTCGACCGACAGGGTTTCTGCCCGGCGCGATGCATCGATTTCGGCGCGGTTCAGAAGCGCTTCACCACCCAGGGGCTTCAGGCTTGCACGCAACATCTTGCGCCGCTGGCCAAAAGCGGCCTGGGTCAGTTTTTCCAGCTTGGCGATCTCGCACGGAATGGGGGCAGGGCGCGGCGTCAGATGCACCACTGTGGATGTCACTTTCGGCGGTGGTGTGAAGGCCTGTGGTGATAGGTCGAACGCCATATGCGCCTCGGTCCGCCAGCCGCAGAGTACACCGAGACGGCCATAATGGTCGTCATCGGCTTGCGCCACGATACGCTGGCCGACTTCCTTCTGGAACATCAGCGTCAACGAGTCCCAGAAGGGCGGCCATTGGCGTGGCATCAGCCAGTTGATCAACAATTGCGTGCCGACATTATAGGGCAAGTTGGCGACGATTTTCACCGGACCATCCGGGGCCATAGCTTCAAAATCGGTCTTCAGCGCATCGCCCTCAATCACCTCAAGGCGGCCCGGATAATGGTCGGAAATCTCGGCCAGCGCCGGCAGGCAGCGGTTGTCGCGCTCTATGGCGATAACCTTCTTGGCGCCCAGCGCCAGCAAGGCCCGTGTCAGACCGCCTGGGCCTGGGCCGACCTCGAATACCGTCGCATTCGTCAGGTCACCGGCGGTGCGGGCGACTTTCTGGGTGATATTGAGGTCCAGCAGAAAATTCTGGCCGAGTGCTTTCTTTGCATCCAGCCCATGGCGCTGGATAACGTCGCGCAGCGGCGGCAATCCGTCCAGAGCGGCCATCAGACGGCCAATGCGTGGGTGAGGGCGGCCTTGCGGCTGATATCCACCGCCAGGCGTAGCGCTGCGACCAAGCTGTTTTCACGGGCAATACCCTGGCCGGCGAGGCCGAACGCGGTGCCATGGTCGGGCGAGGTGCGCACGAAGGGTAGGCCGAGGGTGACGTTGACCGAACCGTCGAAGTCCAGGGTCTTCACCGGTATCAGCGCCTGATCGTGATACATGCAGACAGCGACATCGTAGCGGCGGCGCGCTTCCTCATGAAACATGGTGTCGGCAGGCAGCGGCCCGAAAGCGTCGATTCCTTCCGCGCGGAGGATTTTGAGAGCCGGTGCGATGATCTCTTCGTCTTCGCGGCCCATCGCGCCGCCTTCGCCAGCATGCGGATTGAGCCCGGCAACGGCGAGCCGAGGCTCGGCAATGCCGAATTTGTCGCGCAGGTCGGCATGGGTGATGCGACAGGTGCGAATGATCAGCTCTTCGCTCAGCGCTGGCGCCACCGCGCTTAGCGGCATGTGGATTGTGACGGGAATTGCCCGCAATTGCGCTCCGGCCAGCATCATCACGGGCATGACCGGGTGGCCTGTGGCCTTTTCGGCAAGAGCGGCCAAAAACTCGGTATGACCTGGAAAACCAAATCCGCCCTCATAGAGCACGGATTTGGCGACGGGATTGGTCACGACCGCACCAGCCTGGCCTTTCAGGCAAAGATCGACCGCCATTTCAATGGCGGCTATCGTCGAGCGCGCGGTTGCAACATGCGGCTCGCCAGCCACGACATCGATACCAACAGGGATCGGCAGAACCGGAAACGCGGTTTCGAAAACCTCTGTCGCATCCTCTGCCCCTGTTTCCTTGAAGGGAATGTCCAGCCCCAGCAGTCTGGCACGGCTTTTCAGCACGGCTGGATCGCCCAGAAACAGGAATGGCGGCAGGTCAAGCGCCTTGCGCTTCGTCCATGCCACCAAGGCGATATCCGGGCCTATCCCCGCTGGATCGCCTTGGGTCAAGGCGAGGGGAAGACGCTGGCTGGTATCCGACATGATGATGCTCAACGATTGATGATCTGGGCCTTGGAGCGCAGTTCGGTCAGGTATTTTTCGGAGTTCGGATCGCCCTTGGACTTGTCTTCCTTGCCGATATCTTCGGCCTTGAAAACCGCTTCGGCGGCCAGATCGTCGGAGACCTGCTTCTGATTGCAGATCGCCAGATATTCAATTCCGCGTTCGGTGACGCGCGTGCCTGTGGTGGTGCCGTTCGCGCCCTCGATCAAAGGCTTCCAGTCGTCAGGCAATTCAGGCTTCATCACCCGACCGAGGTCGCGGATCGAGACGTCGAGGTAGTTTTTGGCAAAATCCATCGCCTGGTCGCAGCCGGGAAACTTGGCGCGGGACGCTTCGGCCTCTGCCTTGCGCTTGGCCGTCAAGGTGGCGCGTTTGGCGACGGGAACAACGAAAATAACCTGTTTCAAGGTATATTCCGTCGTCACCGGCTTCTGCTTGTTTTCAAGCAGACGGGTAACCATGTCCTGGTTGCTCATCTTCGAGCGGGACGCATAGCGTGCGTTTACCAGTCGCGGCCAACTCATCTGCACGGCAATATAGGCTTTGAAGTGCTCGACGCCGACACCGGCCTTGTCAAGGATCTGGCCCATCTGCTGCGTCGACAGCTTATTGGAAGCGGCGAACCGCCCAAAAGCCTGGTCGACATCCATGGTGCTGACGGACATTCCGACCCGGGCGATTTCCTGGCGTTTCAGCTGCTCGTCAATCAACTCCTGACGGGCCTTTTTAGCAACGTCACCTGTCTCATGGCGAAGTTTCAGGAAGGCAATCCGCCGTGCCAAATCGGTATTGGTAATCGCGGTTTTATTGACGACGACAGCCACGCCGGTATCGGCCAGAGCTGGAGTGACCGTTGCTGGCGCAAAGCCTGTCACGCAAACCAAAGCCACCGTTGCAACAACAGCGGCGCGCAAAGTTTTATTGCTCAAGGTCATCACCTGTCCTTTTCCCATGCCGCAGCGATCCAATGGCGCGCGGCACCCTCTGAATGATCGTGTTCAGGGTCTACCGTTAAAAACACGCATGTTTTTTCCCGGTAAACTCTGCTGCATAATTTCTTAAATCGGCATTGATTCAAATAATTATGCAGCAGGCACAGCATATTGGAGAATTCCCGCTTCAAAGTGAACCGCAGAATGCTCCCTTTTTACTTTCAGGCATTTACACCACAAAGCCGCACCGCACTTTTGCTGAAAATGCTTTATTGCAGGATCGATTGCACAAACCCTGCGGCGAAACAATGGCTTTTCCATAAGAAACGGCGCGTCAACCAATCGTGCGGCAGCGTTTCTTATAAAAACACATCTGTTCTACGGCATCAGACCGAAAAGCCGCGAACCGGATCTTGAAAAATCCGATGCGAAAATAAAAACCAATAGCATCGTGCCGAATCCAGTCTCCGCACGGTGCTATTGATATTTTGGATCAATAGGAACGTGGCCCGCCGCTTTCCAGGGAAAACAGCGGGCTTTTAAAAGGCGAGACAGATCAATTAAACCCGGTGACGTCGGTATCGCCTACTTTGACATCGCCCAAGGTGCGGAATGTCAGTCGGGCGCCGATGGACCAGTCATTGGCGGATTCGTCATCGTCCTTGTTCTTGTAAACGATGGAGAAGATCGTGCAATCGTCGGCATAGGACACGCCGATGCCATAGCGGTTGATATTGTCCTTCTTCACATCCCAAGTAATCGAACCGAAGACCGACCAGAAATCGCCAATCTTGACCGAGCTGGCGTTCTGTATCTCTTCGCGGTCGTAATCATAGCCGTAATTAGGCTGTGCCGCGATCTGGGTGTAGATGAAATTCGTTTGCAGTTGGTCGTTGTGATAACCGATGGCCGAATCCGTCCGCGCGACCTCAAAGGTCTTTTCATCGAACCGCGCATTGACCGAGGTGGATATGCCGTAAGGCGTATCCAGCCCGACCATGCCGACATAATCGGACACTGCGGTTTCCAGACCCGATTCGTTGCCGGCATAGACCAGATCCGAGGAGGCAAAGGAGTTTTTGCCGGCCAGTTGGTAGGACTGCCCGAAGATACTGCGCAATGTATAACCGCTGTCGAACGAGCCGGTATAGCGCAGGCCGACATTGGCACGCGTGCCGCCTTCAACCCGGTCATAGCCGGAGAACTTGTCGCGCTCAAACAGGTTGCTGGCATCGAAGACGAAGCTTTGCGCATCCTCATTCGTAAGTCGGCCCGCCTGTTGCTCGTCGGGTCGGACAAAGATCTGGCCAATCGGCTCGATCACATGCGTGCTGCCCGGCGCGCTGAGCAGCCACGGATAGCGAACCTCAAGTCCAGCCGTCACCATCGAACGGGTCACGCCTGTTGTGTCGTTGTAATTGCCGGAATAGCTGGACCCTGGTGCGTCCATGTTATTGCCAAAGGCATCGCCACGCGCGGCAAGGATAGGTGTCAGCAACACGCCCTGCGGTGTATCGAAGGTGCGCTTCCATTCCACTTCACCGGTCAGGCGGGTCGTATTGCCCTTCAGTCCGCTGAAGCGTTCGTTGCCATTGTTCAGGTTGAGAATATCGCTGTTATAGCGCGTCAGGGCCGTGAAGTTGACGGTTGCCGACAATTCTCCGCCCATGAACGGTTCCGGCGCATAATAGCTATAGTCGATGGTTGGGGTGACAATCGGCTGCTTGCGCTCGGCGACATCCTTGCTGTCGGCATCCTGGATGTCGAAGTAATAGGCGCGCATGTCGAAGGAATTACGATCCCCAAGACCGGTCAGATAGACCTGATTGGTATGGGTTTTCTGGTTGAAACCTTCCAGGTCGTAGGTGCGTGCGAAGTTGTTGTCGCTCTCCAGCATCACATCCCAGCCGAAGCTCCAGCGGGGATTGATATCGAATTTGCCGGTCGAGCCGACCATGCCGCGGAAGTCCTTCTCGGCATCCGTGGTGCCGCTGTCGAACTTGCCTGGGTTTAACTGGTCGATGCCAGCAAAGCGCAGCGTCGCCAATCCATCCTCGAACTGATGGCGCACTTCTGTATCGAGCAACACACCCTGGCTGGTAAACCCACCCAGTTTGATCGTGGCGTCGGTCTGCGGGGAAATGGCCCAGTAATAGGGAACAATAACCCCAAACCCGAGTTTCTGAGTCGTGCTGAATTCGGGAAACAGGAAGCCCGATTTACGCTTGACGGTATTGTCGGGAACCTCGATTGACGGGATCAGCGCAATCGATTTGCCGAACAGCTGGAAGCGCGCGTTTTCCAGGCGGATCGTGTGGGTCTTGCCATTTTGAATGACTCGTTCCGCCTTGATCTGCCAGAAGGGCGCACGGCCCTGCTGCGCGCAAGGCAGACAGGCGGTGTAGACACCCTTGTAGAGGATCATCTGGTCGCCGTTGACCCGTTCGCCCTTCTGGGCGGCGATGCGGGTATTATCCGTCGTCTCCACCCGCAGGCTGTTGACGAAGCCATTGGCGAAGTCGTCGGTGACGTCCATCTTGTCGGCATAGATGCGGTTACCATCAGGCTCTATCAGTTCGATATTGCCATAGGCCATCATCCGACCGGTCTTCTGGTCGTATTCGACGCGCTTGGATACCATCTGGTAGCCGGCGTAATTGATCTGGACGCCGCCGACCGCAGTCACCTTCTGGGCGTCCTTATCATATGTCATTTCATTCGCTGCGAGCATGAGCTTCGCATCGGCGGGAATTTTCGGTGACACCAAACCATTGCTGGAGGCCGTCTGCGCATAGGCAAAAGGCACAGGAACGAGGGTCGCACTAAAGGCGACGCCTGCCAGCAGGGCTGTGAAAAGCCGTTTTATATTTCCGCGGTCAATTGCCGCCACTAACCATCCTCCTGATGAAGCAGGATCGTCGCCCCGAGCGCTGTCGCAACAATGACAGGAACCCAGGTCGCAACGAACGGAGGCACAACGCCACTGCTTCCGAACGCCTTCACGAGCACTGTCGCCACATAAAGCACGAAGCCCGAAATGATTCCACCCAGAATCACGGAACGTGACTGGTTGAACCGGCTGAATTTGAGAGAAACAGTTGCAGCAATCAGAGTCATCGCAACGAAAAGGAAGGGAGTGGAGAGCAGCGTGTGAAACTGCGTTTCCAAATTCTTCGTTGAGACGCCATAGGATTTGGCAACTGCGATTTTCTGAGAAAGTTCATAAAAAGCAACAGTATCCGGCTGTGCGAGACGCTCCTGTACAAATTCCTGTTTCAAATTGGTGCTAACTTGTGCCGATGTCTCCCGCCTGGGTGTTTCGCCAGGCTTGGTCTCTACGACATCCTTAAGCAACCAGTAACCATCTTGCAACTTCGCTGTGCGTGCATCCTGACGGGAGGTGATTCGGCCCTGGCCGTCGAAGTGGATGAACACCGCCTGCATCAGCAGCGTGCCGTCTTCCAGAACCGAGGTCGCGCCGATGATCGTGTCTTCCTTGCCGGTGATCTGGCGCATCCACGGCACGGAGTTCTTATTGTTGCTGGCCTTGCCGGGGTCGCTGTATTCGGCCTCCAGTGTCGCAGCCTGTTTCTGTCCGAGAGCGGCAAGCGGATTGATCAGCAGGGATGTGGCGCAGCCGAGCAGGAAAGCGCCCAGCAGGAAGGGGAACATGAACTGCCAGACGGAAATGCCTGCGGCACGCGCAATCACCAATTCGGAGCGCCTGTTCAGGGTGATCAGGGTCACCATCCCGGAAAACAATGCGATGAAGGGTACGGTTTGCTGGAGCAGCAGCGGCAAGCGCATCAGCGTCAGCAGGAAGACGCCAAACAGCGAGGATTGTTCGTTGTCGGAGAACCGGCCACTGACCTCGCTGAAGTCGATCAGGAAAATGATCGCTGCGACGCCAATCACGAACCAGAACACGGTGATCGCATAGCGCTTGAGAAAATAGCGACTGAGCGTGTTGAGCATCATGCGCTGCCTCCATTGTCCTGGCCATTGGCGCTATTGGAGGTAAAGCGCCGCTGAAAGGCCAACCGTGTCGTGTCGATCATACGACGCAAGGGTGCTGGCAATTGCGATTTCTTCTGCCGCATCAGCATCAGGGTGGCAATCGCCGCGCTGGCGAGGGGTGTCGCATACATCAACACGATGAAGGCGGCATTCGATTCGGACTTGTTGGCGGCATAGAATGTCAGCCAGCGCAGAACAAGCGCAAGGGTCAATGCCGAGACCATAGGATGCAGCCGTGCCTCTCGGTGGGAGCGTGCATCGCCGGCGATGGCCAGTGAAATCAGCGCGAAAGCAAAGGGCAGGAGCCATTCGGTCATGCGCTTATGCAGTTCCGCCCGGTATTCGCCTGGGTGATCCTTGTAATCGTCGTCATTCGTATCCGGATTGAGCAGGAAGCTCAGGCTGCGGTCGCTCGGCCGCATCTTTGCCTTGCCACGGGTTTCCGTCAGGTCGGACAGGTCGAAGGCATAGGAATCAAAGCGAACGATTGAAACCGTGCCACCCGGTGCTTTGCGCTGAACCTCGCCGTCATGCATGATCAACGCGGTCCCGGTCTCATCCACCGCGCCTTCGCGGGCATAATAGATCAGCGAATAGGCCGGGTCGCGGTAATCGGCGACGAACAGGCCTTTCAGCACGCGTCCCGCCAGCCGCTGGGAAATTTGCACATAAAGGCCGTCTTCCACCTTGCGGAAGGTTTTTTCCTCGATCACCGTCGATAGAAGGTCAGCATAGGCATTGGCGATCATCTGACGCGCCGCCACTTTCACCTTTGGTTGCACTTCATTGGTGATCACAAGCGTTATGACGCTGATGGCCAGTGCAAACAGCAGGATCGGTCGCAGAATGACCGCGCGAGACGCGCCGGCGGCGTCGATGACGGCCAGCTCGGAATCGTTGTTCATCGCCGTCAGGCTCTGCGTAATGCCAATAACCAGCGCAAACGGCATGACGATGGGAATGATGGTGGGCAGGATGAGGGTGGCGAGCGTGGCAAAAGAGCCGATCGACTGTCCGGTATCGGTCACGAGATTGATGCGTGCCAGGACCTGTGTTGTCCAGATGATCGCCAGCACGGGCAGAAGTGCCGTCAGGAACATCTGCGCGACACGCCGCAATATATAGGACTCAAGAAGCTTCATGCCGGATCCTGCCAATAGCGCCTATTTGCCCATCGTCAGGGCAAAACACAAGAGCCGATGCTTCAATCATCTGTGCAGGACTTTTTAATGATGCTTCTCGGCAACAGGCAGATTTACGTGCCTCATTTAAAGATGGGGCTGGTTTCTGGCCCGCAAAAGCCCGCAGCCGTTTGCCACTGCAAAGACGATGGCAAAGATAACAGGGGAAGACAGCCAGCCCAGAACCACGTCGGACAGGTAATGTGCTCCGAAGGCCAACCGCAGCAGGGGCGAGGCAAACGACGCGAAGACCAGCGGCCAGCCGATGCGCCGGCGCCAGGTGGCTGGCAGCAGGGGAACGATGCAGATGATCCAGCCTGCCCCGGCGGCTTCGCCGGAAATGAAGGAACAGTTCTGGTCGCAGGCACCGGCAAAATTGCCCGCCGGTTCAAACCCATAGGGTCCGCCGAAGAACACGGTCTGATTGGGGCGTGGCCGGCCGGACATGTCCTTCAGAAACACATTGACCAGCAGATAGGGTCCAATGGCCGTTGCCAGCAGCGACAGAACCAGCTTGACGATTTGTTCCTGCTGCCAGGCGGCGCGCGGCTGACACAGCTTGACGATCAGCGCCACCAGCACGCCGACGCCCACCACATGCGGCATGTAGAACAGGATTTGCCTGATCGCCTTCAGGACTGGCTCGCGCGAAATGGGAAAGCCGCCGCAGATCGTGTTTGCCTCATGCGCTGTGCAATTGCCGGCGCGAAAGAACACTTCAGACACCGCGATATCGAAGCCGGGCGCTGAATAGAACACCACCAGCAGCATTACCCAGACGGTGGATAGCAAGGCGGCGGTCGTAAAGGAGGACCGGGTGAGATCGGGAATACGACAGTGCCGTCCAAATATATCCGTGACGGTCAGCTGGGGTTTGCGGGCACTGGTCTTCATCGTCAAACTCTTGAGGCTCGTCACAACTCGGGCTTGCCCCGGTCCTCGTTCGCCCCGGTGCTGATTTGCATCATAGCGAATGCTTATAGATGTTATAAGACAAAGACCAGTTGCAGGCAGGCCACGCATTACAAATCTTTACTGTATTCACGGGTCGGGAACGGCCAAATTAGGGTCTGTTGGGGGATGTGGGTTTGTGATCGATGGCGACAGGGGCGGCGTTGGCAAAGCGCGTCTTTGATCCGGAGTGAGGAGAAGGCATGAGGACAAGGAGGCGAGCCCTGTTGCAATCATGCGCAAAACCGACATGATCGGCGCCCAGAGCAAATCGTGACAATCGCGATTAAACATACAGTGCCGGAGTAAGCCATGTCGATGAAGCTGGAAATTTCCTTTGCCCCATCCGCCTTAATCGAGGCGGGCCTGGTCCTCAGCCTGAAGGAGGCTGAAGCGACGTTGCCAGCCGGGGCGGCCACGGTCGATCCGTCCGGAATTTTCGCGAAGGCAGCCGCAACGGCGAAGTTCAAGGCCAAGGCCATGTCGGTTCTCGACATTCTCGCGCCCACCAGTTCGCCGGCGGATCGGCTGATCGTCATCGGGACTGGCAAGGCCGCCGATCTTGTCGATCATGACTGGTTGCGGCTGGGCGGTGTGGCTGCTGCCAATCTGAAAGGCTCGGAGACAGCAACAATTTTCCTCGATGCGGACGGGTTGGCGGTGACGGCGCAGGGCGTGCGTGATTTTGCCATTGGCATGCTGCTGCGCGCCTATTCCTTCGACGATTACAAGACGAAGAAGAAAGACGATGACGATAAGGCGCCGTCCGCCGTCCAGATCACCCTGGTAACCGCTGTGGCCGACGCTGCGGAACGGTTGTTTGCCGCTGAGGGCAGGGCTGTTGTCGATGGTGTTCTTCTGGCGCGCAACCTCGTCAACCTGCCAGCCAATGTGCTGGGTCCGGTGGAATTTGCCGACCGCGCCAAGGCGCTGGAAGCGCTAGGCGTCGAGGTGGAAATCCTCACCGAAACCGAAATGGCCAGCCTCGGCATGGGCGCGCTTCTGGGCGTCGCCCAGGGCTCGGTCCGCCCACCGCGCCTTGCTGTCATGCAGTGGAAAGGTGGCGCGCCGGGTGGACAGCCGATTGCCTTCATCGGCAAGGGCGTGGTGTTCGACACCGGCGGCATTTCCATCAAGCCGGCGGGCGGCATGGAAGACATGAAGGGTGACATGGGCGGTGCTGCCGCCGTCATCGGTTTGATGCATACGCTGGCGGCCCGCAAGGCCAAGGTCAATGCTATCGGCATTCTCGGCCTTGTCGAAAACATGCCTGATGGCAATGCCCAGCGCCCCGGCGATATCGTCACCTCGATGTCCGGCCAGACCATCGAGGTGATCAATACCGATGCCGAAGGGCGTCTCGTGCTGTGCGACGCGCTCTGGTATTGCAACGACCGTTTCAAGCCTGCCTTTATGATCAATCTGGCGACGCTGACTGGCGCCATCCTGGTGGCGCTTGCCAATCTGCATGCCGGGCTGTTTTCGAATGATGACACGCTGGCCGAAAACCTGCTGAAGGCGGGCCTCTCCACCAATGAGCGCCTGTGGCGCATGCCGCTCGGCAAGGATTACGACAAGCTGATCGATAGCAAATTCGCCGATATGAAAAATACTGGTGGCCGGTATGGTGGTTCGATCACGGCGGCGCAGTTCCTGAAGCGCTTTGTCGGCGACACGCCCTGGGCGCATCTCGACATTGCCGGTACGGCGATGGCTTCTCCGAAGGACGAGATCAACCAGTCCTGGGCGTCGGGCTTTGGTGTGCGCCTGCTCGACCAGCTGGTGCGCGATGCCTATGAAGCGTAAGGGATAGCCCGGCCTTGACCGAGGTATTGTTCTATCACCTGACCGAGACCCAGTTGGAAGATGCGCTTCCGGCGCTTTTGGAAAAAAGCGTCGAGCGCGGCTGGAAGGTTGGCGTAGAAATGCGTGATCCGGAGCGGTGCGACCGGCTGGATCAGCATTTATGGACCTTTCGCGACGACAGTTTTCTGGCGCATGGCATCAGCACCAGCGAGCAGGCAGAGGCACAACCGATCCTTCTCTGCCTGTCGTCTGACAATCCCAATGGGGCGACAGTGCGCTTTTATATAGATGGCGCCGTGCCGGATCTGCCGCTTGTCTATGACCGGATCGTCTTCGTCTTCGACGGTCATGATCAGGGCGAACTGGAAACGGCGAGAGGCGAATGGAAACGGCTGAAAGGCGAGGGCCACGTGCTCACCTATTGGCAGCAGAACAACCAGGGCCGCTGGGAAAAGAAGGCTTAATATGATGTCGTTTCACGCCTGAAACGAAACATTGACGCGGTCGCCCGCGTCAATGATATAAAGTGTTACAGTTCATGCCGCCCGATGCTGTGGCGTCTGGCGCGCCCCGCCAGTTTCCAGCTTGAAATGCGAGATCAGCCGGGCGAGGTTCTGGGCGTCATCGGCCAGTTGGTTGGTGCTCGCAGTGGTTTCTTCCACCATGGCGGCATTGCGTTGAGTGACCTGGTCCATCTGGCTGACGGCAGAATTGACCTCTTGCAGCTTGAAGGATTGTTCCTTGGCGGCATTGGCGATCTGATGCACCTGCGCGTTGATATCCACCACATGATCGCGGATCTTGGAGAGTGCATCGCCGGTGGCGGTAACGAGCCGCACGCCTGCATTGACTTCCTCGCCCGATTTGGTGATCAGCGACTTGATGTCCTTGGCAGCACCTGCGGAGCGTTGCGCCAATTCGCGCACTTCCTGAGCAACGACCGCAAAGCCCTTGCCGGCTTCACCGGCACGTGCCGCCTCGACGCCGGCATTCAGCGCCAGCAGGTTGGTCTGGAAGGCGATCTCGTCGATGACATTGATGATCTTGCCGATTTCGCCGGACGCTTGTTCGATCCGGCCCATGGCCGAGACGGCGTCATGGACGACGGAGGCCGATTGTTCGGTGCTGCGGCGAGCCTCATCCACCATGCGGCTGGTCTGCTGGGCGCGATCATTGGAGGAATGCACCGCCGTGGTGATTTCTTCCAATGCGGAGGAGGTTTCCTCAAGGGTGGCTGCCTGTTGCTCGGTGCGCTTGGCCAGATCGTCCGAGGCAAACCGCAATTCGCCTGAGCCGGAATTGATCATATCGATGGAGGAGCGCACTTCGCCGACAATGCCCCGCAATGCGGACATCGTCCCGTTGACATTCTGCTGCAACTCGGCAAACGCGCCATGGAACTGGCCGCGCATCGTGTCGGTCAGATCACCATCCGAGAGGGCGGCGACGATGCGGCGGGTCTCGCCAAGGCCGGTATCGATGGACTGCACCAGTTTATTCATCGATGAGGCAAAGGCGTTGAGATCTTCGAAATCGAAATCCCGGGTGATCCGCTGACTGAAATCGCCGACAACGGCGGCGGCGACCACTTCACCGATACTGTCGCGCAGTTCATCGGATTTTTGCCGCATATGCAGTTCCTGAGCATTCATCGTCTGGACGCGCAGGCCGTTCTGTTTGAACACCTCGAGCGCCCGGGCCATGTCGCCGATTTCGTTGCCGCGTTCCAGATAGAGCACTTGGGTGTTCAGGTCGCCATCGGCGAGACGCCGCATTGCGCGGGTCAATCGCTCAATGGGATTGGAAACGCCCTTGAATACAAAGATCATCGCCCCGATACCCGCAACAGCGCCCAGCGCAAGAACCAAGCCATTCAGCAGCAGCGACAGCTGAAAGGCCGATGCTGCATTTTCATACATGCGGCCAGCCGCATCGACATTGGCGTCCCGGAAGATATCGGCCTGTTCGTCCATGGCGTTATAGGCACTGACCATGTCTCCGGTCAGTAAGGCCGCAGCCTGGTCCTTTTCACCTTTGGACGAATAGGCCACCATCTGGTTGTGCAGCGTAACATAAGAAACCATGGCCAGCTTGAAGGCGTCATAGGCCTTGCGCTCTTCAGGCAGCGAGATCAGCGTTTCATAGGTTTTCATCCGCTTGTCCAGCTTCTGCATTTCCGTTTTCAGGGCGTCGTCCGCTTCCTGAATGGCCTGTGGCGTTTTGCTGAGGATATGGCGCATTTCGAGGCCGCGCAGATTGGCGAGTGAAATATTGAGGCGGTTGGTAATATCAACCGACGGAACGGCGTCTTTTGCCAGTCCTTCGACATTGGAGAAAATGCCGGACATCGACGACAGGGCAAAGCAACCCTGAAGGAGGAGGAGCAACATCAGGCCGCTAAATGCGCTGGCCAGCGATGTCTTTAGCGAGAAATTCAGATGCATTGGACTATTCCAATTGAGCCGATGGCAAAGATCATCTTTGTCCTACGGCGTGCTTGCACCATTCCGCACAATTCATTGCGCAGAGACCGGGAGTTTCATCATGTGACAGGTGCTGGAAGAGCACCGTGGAGGAATGGATATATAAAAGCCGGAGAGCGGCTGAACCTGCTGACAGATATGACGCGACATTTACGCTGGGGGCGAGCGTTGACAGCCGACGGAGGGACATGGCAACCGGCATGTTTATTGCTGGTCTGTCCTTGGCGAGGATGATGTTGCTTAATATTTAAAATATCTCTAATAGATAATTAACCCTGTTATTTTAGGGGTTTATCGACTTATCCTAAAAGATTCAGGGGTTTAGAGAATTGCTTCGCTGCATTCAGTCGAATGGCTTTTGTTTGCGATGCAAAAATAATAATAGAAAGGCGGGATTCCGGAATTTATGTTTGATCCGATTGTCGAGTACCGGAAATATGCATTGCTCACTATAGACAGTATTTAAAATTTAAAGTTGTTTTTTGTTTTGCACGTCTGCCTGCGATTTCAATGGCCGCTATAGCATCGATGGCTTCCAGGCATTCTGGTCGATTACGATGAGAAAGACTGTCTAGCCCGCCATCGCCTCTTCATATTCGGTTGAAAGCTCCAGCCATTGCTCTTCGGCAGCGCTCAACTTGGCGGCTGCCTCGCCGCGCTGCTTAACCTTTTCCGCCGCCTTGGCCGGATGCTTTTCATAGAGAACCGGATCTGCAAGTTCTGCATCAAGGCCTTGAATCACTGTCTCCAGTTTCTTGGTCAGCGACTCGATTTCGTTGATCTTTTTCTTCAGCGGCGCCAGCGCGGCCCGCTTTTCGGCATTGGCCTTGCGCTGGTCGGCTTTTTTTCCGGCCTCGACGGTTACGTCAATTTTTTCTTCTTTTTTTTTACCCGAAGAGACAATCAGGTCGCGGTATTCTTCCATGTCACCCTCGAATGTGGTGACGGTGCCGTTATTGACCAGCCAGAGCCGGTCCACCGTTGCCTCAATCAGGTGGCGATCATGGGAGATCAGGATGACTGCGCCGTCATAATCGTTCAGCGCTTCGATCAGCGCACGGCGGCTGTCGATGTCGAGATGGTTGGTCGGCTCATCGAGGATCAGCAGATTGGGGGCGTGAAAGGCGGCAAGGCCCATCAGCAACCGGGCCTTTTCACCACCGGACAAATCCTTGGCGGCGGTCGCCATCTTTTCGGTGGCCAGACCCATCTGGGCGACGCGGGCGCGCACTTTGGCTTCCGGTGCCTGCGGCATCAACCGGCGCACGTGTTCCACTGGCGTGTCTTCCGGCACCAGATCGTCCAACTGATGCTGGGCGAAGAAGCCGATCTTCAGGCTCGGCGCCAGCCGCAGATCGCCACTTTCGGGCGGAAGACGACCGGAAATGAATTTGGCGAAGGTGGATTTACCGTTGCCGTTCGATCCCAGCAGCGCGATGCGGTCATCCGCATCGATGCGCAGGTTGAGGTTCTTCAGGATCGGCTTGCCGGGTTCGTAACCCACGGAACCGCCATTGATGGCGATGATCGGCGATGCCGGCTGTTTTTCCGGCTCAGGGAAGGTGATCGGCTGGACGTGGTCTTCAATAACCGCGGAGACCGTGCCCATGCGCTCCAGCGCTTTCACCCGGCTCTGGGCCTGTTTGGCCTTGGAGGCCTTGGCCTTGAACCGGTCGATGAAGGCTTGAAGATGCTTGCGCGCCGCATCGCTCTTGGCCTTCGACTTCATCTGCAATTCGTCGTTCTCGGCCTTCTGGCGCTCGAACTGGTCATAGCCGCCGCGATAGAAGGTCAGCTTTTTCTGGTCCAGATGGACGATGGCATTGACCGCGTTGTTAAGCAGATCGCGGTCATGGCTGATGATGATGACTGTGTGCGGGTAGCGGCGGATATAGTCTTCTAGCCACAACGTGCCTTCAAGGTCGAGATAGTTGGTCGGCTCGTCCAGCAGCAGCAGGTCGGGCTCGGCAAACAGCACCGAGGCCAGCGCCACGCGCATCCGCCAGCCACCTGAAAAGGCCGAGGCCGGGCGCAACTGTGCTTCCTGGTTAAAGCCGAGACCGGCAAGAATGCTGGAGGCGCGCGCTTCCGCCGAATGGGCATCGATATCCACCAGCCGCATCTGGATGTCGGCGATCCTGTTGGGGTCGGTGGCCGTTTCGGCCTCCGCCATCAGCGCTGTGCGCTCCTTGTCGGCCGCCAGGACGATCTCGATCAAACTGTCCTCGGTGCCGGGGGCTTCCTGCGCCACCTGACCGATCTTGGCATTCTTGGGAATGGAGACCGAGCCGCTTTCGGCTCCCAGGTCGCCGGTGATCACCCTGAACAGGGTGGATTTTCCGGCACCATTACGGCCGACAAGGCCCGCTTTCGTACCCGTGGGCAGCGAAATGCTGGCGTGGTCAATCAGCAGGCGGCCTGCAATACGGGCGGAGACGTCATTGATGGTAATCATGGCTGGCGTTTTGGCCGATGATGGCCGGGAAGGCAAGGGGGCGGGAGTGGGGAAGGACGTCAGTCTTGATGTTGATGGCTGATATAAGCATTTTTGATTTGAATACTTGGGGCAATTGACATCCGATAGCCGGATCGTTTCGACCGGAGGCCACCACCGATGACCCGACTTCTCTACTCACTTGCAGGCACGGACCTCACTCGTCCGTTTTCACCGCATTGCTGGAAGATCATCCTGGCGCTGCGCCACAAGGGATTGAGCTTCGAGGAAAAGCCGCTGGCCTTTACCGAAATTCCAACGGTGGAGGAGGGGGTCTCGAAACTGGTGCCGATCCTGCGCGATGGCGATACCGTGGTCGCGGACAGTTTCCAGATCGCGCTTTATCTGGAAGAGTCCTATCCGGACCGTCCCAGCTTGTTTCGCGGCGAGGGCGGCAAGGCTCTGGCACGGTTTGTGGAAGGCTATTCGCAATCCACCATCCATCCGGCCATCAGTGCCATCGCCCTTATGGATATCTACAACATGATCTCTCCCGCCGATCAGGCGCATTTTCGCAAAACCCGCGAAGCGCTGTTCGGCAAGGTGCTGGAAGAGATTTTCCCGGATCGCGACGGTGCAATTGCGGCTTTTCCGGCGAAACTCCAGCCCTTGCGGCATATGCTGCGGTCGCAGCCCTTTATCGGCGGGGAAAAACCATTGTTTGCTGATTACATCGTGTTTGGCGCATTCCAGTGGTTGAAGATCGTCACAGGCTCGATCTTCCTGCCCGAAGACGATCCGGCAGCGCAATGGTTTGAGCGCTGTGGCTCCCTTGGCCTGGCGCAGGCTGACGCGGCATAAAGGCCTTGTCATGTGACGGTGGCGTGAAATTCGCGTATCCCCCTTGTTTTCGCGAATCGGGGCAGGTAGAAACCGCCCACTTTCCCTACAAACAAAGGACGAGACGATGGCGATTGAACGCACCTTTTCGATGATCAAGCCGGATGCAACCAAGCGTAACCTGACGGGCGCGATCACCAAGGTTTTTGAAGACAACGGCCTGCGCGTTGTTGCTTCGAAGCGCGTCTGGATGAGCACGCGTGAAGCTGAAGGCTTCTACGCCGTTCACAAAGAACGCCCTTTCTTCGGTGAACTGGTTGAAGGCATGACGTCCGGCCCAACCGTGGTTCAGGTTCTGGAAGGCGAAGGCGCCATCCTCAAGAACCGCGAAATCATGGGTGCAACCAACCCTGCCCAGGCTGCCGAAGGCACGATCCGCAAGCAGTTCGCCCTCTCCATCGGCGAAAATTCCGTTCATGGCTCCGACGCCCCGGAAACCGCCGCTGAAGAAATCGCCTACTGGTTCGCAGCCACCGAAATCGTCGGCTAAAGTTTGTCAGGGAAAAGTGGAATCCGGTTTTCCCGAAAAGACAAACGAAAACAAGAGAATCTAGAGTCTGTCTGGTTCAATCTGAACCTGACAGACTCTAGGCCTCTTCGAGGCTTTTACTTTAAAGAGCAACTATCAAAAACCGGGGCTGAGGGGCTCCGGTTTTTTTATGTCCATCGGTCGCGGGCCGCGTCGTCGGCGTCGCGGGCGGCGACCCAGCCGCCTGACGTGCCGTCCTTACCGTGCTCCTTCTTCCAGAAGGGGGCAGCGGTTTTCAGGAAATCCATCACAAAATTGGCGCCGTCGAAGGCTGCCTGCCGGTGGCTTGAGGCGGCAATGACCAGCACGATCTGTTCGCCAGCGGCGATCTTGCCATAGCGATGCAGCACGGTCAGCGCCATCAGGTCGAACCGATCGATAGCAAGCGTGGCAATCCGGTTCATCTCGGCCTCTGCCATGCCGGGGTAATGTTCCAGCTCCAGCGCATCGAGTCTGCCCTGTTCATCACGGCAAAGCCCGACGAAGGACACCAGCGCGCCGATATCCGCGCGGCCATCCGTTATGAATGCCGTCTCTACCGCAGCATCGAAATTATCCCGCTGGACCCGGATGACAGGCGACACCATGGCCTCAACCACCGGTCATCGGCGGAAACAGGCCGATTTCGCGCGCACCGGCCAAAAGCTCGTCATGCTCGACATGTTCCTGGTTGACGGCAATACGGATGGCGTTTGGAAATTGCAGCGCCTCGGCGTAATTCTCGCCGCGTTCGGTCAGATAGGCGATCAGGTCGGTGCCGGTCTTTACCTGCTCGGGCAGCGCAAGCTCTTCCTCATCAAGGCCGATCTTTTCACGCACCCAGGCGAAATAGACGAGCTTGACGGTCATTCGTCCACCATATGTTTCACACCGGCTTTGAAATAGTCATAGCCGGTATACATGGTCAGGGCGGCGGCGATCCACAGCAGGCCGATGCCGATCTGGGTGGTGTAAGGCAGAACCTTGTCGCCCGCCGGACCGGCCAGCAGAAAGGCCAGTGCCACCATTTGCACGGTGGTTTTCCACTTGGCGATCCGCGTCACCGGCACGCTGACCTTCAGCTCGGCCAGATATTCCCGCAGGCCGGAGACCAGGATTTCACGGCACAAGATGATGATGGCGGCCCACAGCGACCAGCCGGCAATGGTTTTTTCCGTATCGGCAGCCATCAGCAATAGGCAGGTGGCGACCAGCAGCTTGTCGGCAATCGGGTCGAGCATTCGGCCGATATTGGAGGTCTGGTTCCAGATCCGGGCCAGATAGCCGTCGAAGAAATCGGTAATCGAGGCGACAACGAAAATCGCCAGGGCAGCCCAGCGGGCAAAGTCGGTGCTTTGCAGCTTGCCTTCCAGATAGAAGCACAGAACAATCAAAGGCACGGCCAGAATACGGCCATATGTCAACAGGTTGGGGATGCTGTAGGTACGCGAAGCCATGATGCCCTGTCTTTGTTGTGAAGCGCTGGAAGATGGCGCTTGGGAAGATCGATCGTCAAGCCGGTGCTAAGGTTTTTCCGGGGGCGAAACGGCCATTTTATGCCCAATGTAGCTATTCCCGGCTGTTTTCGTGAGAATGACCAGAATTTTCATGAAAATGATTGTAAATTTGTCGTGCAACGGCTTCCGAAATGCCATCCACTGCCATCAGGTCGTTCATTGCAGCCCGCGAGACCGCTTTGGCCGTACCGAAATGCTGTAACAGCGCCCGCTTGCGGGTCGGTCCGATGCCGCCGATTTCATCCAATGGGTTCTTGACCATTTCCTTCTTGCGCCGCGCCCGGTGCGAGCCGATGGCGAATCGATGTGCCTCGTCGCGCAGCCGTTGGATGAAATACAGCACCGGATCGCGGGGAGCGAGTGTGAAGTCCGGCTTGCCCTGCGCAAAGAAACGCTCGCGCCCCGCATCGCGATCCACGCCCTTGGCGACGCCGATGGCGGTGACACAATCGGTAATGTCCAGTTCCTTCAGGATTGCCCTGACGGCGGTCATCTGGCCTTGGCCGCCATCGATCAGGATCACGTCGGGCCAGGCCGGGAAAACCGCATCCGCGCCTTCCTCGGTGATAGTGTTGCGGTCCGGCTTGCCTTCTTCCTTCAGCAGACGCGAAAAGCGCCGTGTCATCACTTCGCGCATCATGCCGAAATCGTCGCCGGGGGTGATGTCGGTCGATTTGATGTTGAACTTGCGGTACTGGTTGCGCACGAAGCCTTCCGGCCCGGCCACCACCATGCCGCCCACCGCATTGGTGCCCATGATATGGGAATTGTCGTAGATCTCGATGCGGCGCGGCACGTAAGCGAGTGCGAAGGTTTCGGCGAACCCCTTCAGCAAGCGTTCCTGCGAGGCCGTCTCCGCCAGCTTGCGGCCATGGGCCTCGCGGGCATTGCCATGCACATGCTCGACCAGATCCTTCTTCTCGCCGCGCTGCGGCACCAGGATCGTCACCTTGTATCCCGCCTTTTCGGAGAGCGCCAAGCTCAACAGATCCTGTTCGTCAATCCCCTCCGATAGCAACACTTGCCGGGGGCAGGGCTTGTCGTCGTAAAACTGTGCCAGAAAGGCGCTTAACACTTCCGCGCCGGTCATCTGCGGATCGGCCTTCGGGAAATAGGCGCGGTTGCCCCAGTTCTGTCCGGTCCTGAAAAAGAACACCTGGATACAGGTCAGCCCGCCCTCGTGATGGATGGCGAAAATATCGGCTTCCTCAACGCCCGCCGGGTTGATGCCCTGGTGGCTCTGCACATGAGAGAGGCCCGCAAGCCGGTCGCGGAACACGGCGGCGCGTTCGAAATCCAGGGTTTCCGCCGCCTCGTTCATTGTCCGCGCCATGGCTTCCTTGACGTTCTGGCTCTTGCCGGACAGGAAATCCTTGGCTTCCTTCACCAGCACGCCGTAATCGGCATCGCTGATTTCATGGGTGCAGGGGCCGGAGCAGCGCTTGATCTGGTAAAGAAGACAGGGCCGCGTGCGGCTCTCGAACACGCTGTCGGTGCAGGTACGCAACAGAAAGGCCCGTTGCAGCGAATTGATGGTGCGCCCGACAGCGCCCGCCGAGGCGAAGGGGCCGAAATAATCGCCCTTGCGGGCGCGCGCACCGCGGTGCTTGTAAATGGCGGGTGCGCGGCCATCGCCGGTAATCAGGATATAGGGAAAGCTCTTGTCGTCGCGCAACAGCACGTTATAGCGCGGCCGCAAACGCTTGATCAGATTGGCTTCGAGCAAAAGCGCCTCGACCTCGGTGCGCGTCGTGACGAATTCCATATGGGCGGTTTCGCGCACCATGCGGGTCAGGCGGTTGGAATGCAGGCGGCCTTGCGCGTAATTGCTGACGCGCTTCTTCAGGCTGCGGGCCTTGCCGACATAGAGCACATCGCCGTCGCCATTCATCATCCGGTAGACGCCGGGATTGTTGGGCAGTTTCTTGACGAATTCCGCAATCAGGTCGGCACCGGTCAGGCCGCTGCCATGCAGGGCGCCCTCGTTCCAGTCGATCGGCGGCAGAACGGCAGCGACCGCGGGGTCGATTGCGCCGTCTGTCGCAACGTCATCCTCGTCGTCTTCTGTGCCATCATAGAGAATGCCGCCTTCCGGCTGCTTCCCTGGGGTCATTCCGCAATCTCCGTACCGTTTGCGCCGGGCCAAATCAAATGTTGCCCACCATCGAGGGCGAACATTTGGCCGGTGATCGATGGCGTGTCAAAAAGAAAGCGGATGGTGCAGCCGAATTCCTCAAGACCCGCGCCCTGTTTCAGCGGCAGGCTGTCGATCTGGGCCTGGAAATCCTTCTGCTCCTGCCGCTCGCTTTTCAGCGTCGGGCCGGGGCCGATGGCATTGACCCGGATCTGTGGGGCAAAGGCCTGCGCCATGGTTCTCGTCGCCGTCCACAGGGTGGATTTCGACAATGTATAGGAAAAGAACGTTGGTTTGAGGGCCAGCACCCGCTGATCGATGATGTTGACGATCAGGCCCGAGCCATTCTCTGGCACCTGCCGATGAAATTCAGCGGACAGAATGGCAGGCGCACGGACATGAATATCGAAATGGGCAGCGAAATGCTCCGCATCGAACTGGTCTGCCTTGTCGTCCAGAAACACCGAGGCATTGTTGACCAGCAGACCAAGAGGACCAAGCGCCTGCGTCGCCTTTGAAATCAGCGCTTGTGTCTCGCCAATGTCACGGAGATCCGCTTTCAAGGCCACCGCCTTGCCGCCCTTGGAACTTATCTGCTGCGCCAGAGTTTCAGCTTCGTCAAGAGACGCATGGGTATGGATGGCAACGGCAAAACCATTGTCTGCCAGATCCTGCGCGATGGCCCGGCCAATCCGTTTGGCGGAAGCGGTGACAAGTGCTGTTCTTGAGGCAGCTTTTGGACGAGGGGCGGACATGCTCTTCACCTTTTGTTATAATCGGCTTTGTATGGATAGGCCGGACGCTCAAGGCGCACCATTATTGTCGCTCCAGATATATGTCATGGCGCGACTTATTGAAGGTCAGCGATCTTCGTTTTCTTCATCTTGAATCTCTGTATCACGCTGCATTTGCGAAAGTAAAATGCCGTGAGTGCAAAGTAATATCCTGTTGACGATTTATTAGGGTTAACAAATCACCTGTTGCACGAAAGCAACGTCTAAATTTTGCCTAGTGTTTGCCTAAAATATTTCACAATTCGGCTCTTCCAATTCCGCAATTGAGGGCCATTTTCAACACTGAAGCGGGCAGGGACATCCGTGCAAGTATTCGAACCGCAAGAGACGACATGATCGCCATCGGTTCGTTTTATAAAGGAGAATTTGGTATGCGTACTCTCGTTATGATTTTGCTGGCATCGTCTGCTGGTCTTTCCCTCGTCACCGGCGCTCACGCTGCCGATGCCGTCATGTCGGTGCCGGAAGCACCCGCAGCCGTCGATATGCCGGCTCCGGTCAGCAACTGGGCCGGTGCTTATGTCGGCGGTGCAGGCACCTATACAATGGGTCGTTCGCACGGCAGCAAGTTCAGCGCCCGTGCCTTCGGCGGCCAGGTCTATGGCGGCTACAACATGCAGAACGACAAGATCGTTTACGGTGGTGAAGCTGACATCGGTTATGACGGCAATGGTAGCCGCTCCGGCGCTGGCCTGACCGGCAAGCAGGGCGTAAACGGCTCTATTCGTGGCCGCGTCGGCTACGACCTCAACCCATTCATGGTTTACGGCACAGCCGGTGTGGCTGCGGCTGACACCAAGATTTCCGGTGCTGGCGGTTCTGACAGCAAGGCAGCTCTCGGCTACACGGTCGGTGCAGGTGTCGAAGCCATGGTGACCAATAACATCACCACTCGTGTGGAATACCGCTACACCGATTACCAGAACAAGGACTACAACATCGGCGGTTCCAAGGTATCGCGCGGCTTTGACGACCAGAGCGTCAAGGTTGGTATCGGCATGAAGTTCTGATCAGCCGATTATCGTGATTTCGAAAGAAGCCCGGCCTTAGCGCCGGGCTTCTTGATTCTGGGAAGACTTTTCAAGCTTGGAAAAACTTTCAGGCCTGCGGTCGCAGCAACTGATACCCATCGAATTTCTTGGCAAACAGCACCGGCCATTCGGTCAGCGCCACATGACCATTTTCCCATTCGCCCGGAAAGCGCAGCATCAGGTAGCCGAGCAGGCCCGCCATGGAAAAATGGCCGCCGTTCAGCTTCTTGCCCATCTTCGGCATATGGGCTTCGAGATAGTCAAGGCCGCGTGTGACCTTTTCCCATTGCCGGTCGATATAGGGCTGGTGGATCTTTTCCGGCGGATGCAGGCGCTTCTCATAGACGATCGCCAGAAGGCAATCGGTGATGCCATCGCACAGCGCTTCCAGCACCTCGGCCTCGGTGCGCTTTTCGTCCTTTTTCGGATAGAGGCCACCGTCCGAAATCCGATTCAGATAGAGCATGATGGCGCGGCTGTCGTAAATCGCCTGGCCCTCGTCGGTGATCAGGGTCGGAATCTTGCCCAGCGGATTGTTGTCGATCAGTTCGGACGGATTGGCATTGGTGTCGACCTTGATTTCCTCAAGAGTGATGCCGGTGGCGCGGGCGGCCATCCTGACCTTGGAGGAATAGGGTGAGGCGGGAGCATAAAGCAGCTTCATCGGTTTGGTCCTGTTCGCGTGTCAGGTGGAGTTTACTCTTCGCCGCGCAGCCAGAAGCAGCGTTGCGAGGCATAGCGGTCCTGCGCCAGCACCCGCTTCAATTCGGGCAGCAGCGCATGCAATTCATCTTTGAGGGTGAAGGGCGGGTTGACGATGATCAGGCCGGAGCCGGACAGACCGGTCAAATCGCGGTCGCTTTTCACCGACAGTTCCGCGCAGAGCATTTTGGGGATGCCCGTTTCTTTCAAGGCCTCGTGAAACGCGGCAATCGGCGCACCCTTCTTGATGGGATACCAGAGGCAATAGACCCCGGCGGAAAACCGGCGATAGGCCCGCGCCAATCCATCGACCAGCCGCTCATATTCTCCGTCCAACTCGAAGGGCGGATCAACCAGCACGATGCCGCGTTTTTCCTTGGGTGGCAGATGAGCGCCCAGCGCTAGCCAGCCATCCAGTTCGGTGATCCGCGCCTGGTAATCGCCTTCGAACAGCCGGGAAAGTGTGCGGCAATCGTCCGGATGCAGCTCCATCGCCGACAAACGGTCCTGCGGGCGAAACAGGTCGCGCGCCAGCTTCGGCGAGCCGGGATAGCGGGTCAGGCCGCCCTGCGGGTTCAGTGCCCGCACGACATCGAGATAGGGCTTCAGCACATCGGTCGCTGTCGGTGTCAGCTCGGCCTCCAGCAATTTACCAATTCCGCCTAGCCATTCGCCGGTTTTTTGCGATTCGTCTGAGGACAGATCGTAAAGACCGATGCCCGCATGGGTATCCAGCACCCGGAATGCCTTGTCCTTCTGCTGGAGATAAATGACCAGCCGCGCCAGCACGGCATGCTTCAGCACGTCCGCGAAATTGCCTGCGTGGTAGATGTGGCGGTAATTCATGCGCTTTTCCGATGGGTCCGGTGAAATTTTGGAATGGGGCTTTTGAGCCTTGCAGGCTTGGCCTATAACTTTGCCATGAACATCATCAGCCCCGCCTTGAAAACTTCCGTTGGTCATACGGCCTGTCCGCATGACTGTCCATCCACCTGCGCGCTTGAGGTTGATCTGACCCCGGACGGCAGGATCGGACGGATGCGCGGCGCGCGCGACAATAGCTATACCGCAGGCGTGATCTGCGCCAAGGTGGCGCGCTATACAGAGCGGCTCTATCACCCCGACCGCTTGCTTGTGCCGCAGCGCCGGAAAGGCGCAAAAGGGGCGGGCAGCTGGCAGGAAATTTCCTGGGATGCGGCGCTGGATGAAATCGCCAATGCCTTCATCAAAGCCGAGCAATTGCATGGCAGCGAGGCCGTCTGGCCCTATTTCTATGCCGGGACGATGGGGCAGGTGCAGCGCGATTCGATAGAGCGGCTGCGCCATGCCAAGAAATATTCCGGCTTTTTCGGCTCGATCTGCACCAATCTCGCCTGGACCGGCTATGTGATGGGCACCGGCACGCTGCGCGGCCCGGACCCACGCGAAATGGCGGTTGCCGATTGCGTGGTGATCTGGGGCACCAATGCGGTGGCGACCCAAGTCAATGTCATGACCCATGCGGTGGCGGCGCGTAAAAATCGCGGCGCGAAAATCGTCGTCATCGATATCTACGATAATCCGACCATGAAACAGGCCGATATGGGCCTCATTCTACGCCCCGGAACCGATGCGGCGCTGGCCTGCGCCGCCATGCATATCGCCTTTCGTGACGGTTATGCCGACTGGGAGTATATGGCTGACTATGCCGATGATCCCGCCGGGCTGGAAGCGCATCTGAAGGACAAGACCCCGGAATGGGCCGCCAGCATCACCGGTCTTTCAATTGAAGAGATCGAAGGCTTCGCCAAATTGGTCGGCGAGACCAAAAAGACATTCTTCCGCCTTGGCTACGGTTTTACCCGCAGCCGCAACGGTGCGGTTTCCATGCATGCCGCCCTTTCGCTTTCGACCGTGCTGGGCAGCTGGCAATATGAAGGCGGTGGGGCTTTTCATTCCAACAGCGATATTTTCAAGCTCAACAAGGCCGAGTTGATGGGGACGGCGTTTGTCGATCCTGACATTCGCATGCTGGACCAGTCGCAGGTTGGCCGGGTGCTGACCGGCGACGCCGAGGCGCTGCGCCATCGTGGTCCGGTGACGGCGATGCTGATCCAGAACACCAACCCGGTCAATGTTGCGCCGGAACAGCGGTTGGTAAAACAGGGCTTTCTGCGGGATGATCTGTTTGTGGCCGTGCATGAGCATTTCATGACGGAAACAGCAGAGCTTGCCGATCTGGTCCTTCCGGCAACGATGTTCGTTGAGCATGACGATCTCTATCGTGGTGGTGGCCAGAGCCATATGCTGATTGGCCCTAAACTGGTCGAGCCGCCGGAAACGGTGCGCACCAATCTCTTTGTTATTGAGGAACTGGCCAAACGGCTCGGCGTGTCGGATCTTCCGGGGTTCGGCCTTAGCGAGCGCGAGCATATCGACCATATCCTGTCGGCCAGCGGCAAACCGGATTTTGCCAGTTTCGAGCAGGACAAATGGCTGGATTGCCAGCCGCCGTTCGAAGAGGCGCATTATCTCAAAGGCTTTGCCCATCCCGATGGGAAATTCCGCTTCAGGCCCGATTGGGAAGGAACGCCCACGCCCAACAAACCGCCGCGAGCGCTGGGGTCTCTGGGGCCGGTGGCCGCGCTTCCGGTTTTCCCCGATCAGATGGATGTGATCGAGACAGCGGATAGTGAGCATCCGTTCCGGCTTGCCACGTCACCCGCCCGCAATTTTCTCAACTCGACCTTTGCCGAGACCAAGACCTCGCGCGACAAGGAGGGCAGGCCGGAGGTGATGGTCAATCCGGCTGATGCAGTGGTATTGGGCATCGGCCATGGCGATGTGGTGCGGATCGGCAACCGGCGCGGCGCCTTGCGTATCCACGTCAACATTACCGATGCGGTCAAGCCCGGCGTGCTGGTGGCGGAAGGTCTTTGGCCCAACAAGGCACATCTGGACGGCGAGGGCATCAATGTGTTGACCGGTGCCGACGCTCCGGCCCCGCATGGCGGTGCTGCATTTCACGATAACAAGGTTTGGGTGCGGGTATCATGAGCAAGTTTGACGCGACCAGCATTACCATTGTCGAGGACAAGACCCTGTGGAAGGGCTGGAGCCATCTGCGCAAGATGGTGTTCGATTATGCAAAACCGGATGGCACCACCCAGCGCCTCAGCTGGGAAGTTTTCGATCGCGGCCATGCCGTGGCTATCCTGCTGCATGACCCGTCGAAGAAGACTTTGCTGCTGGTGCGGCAGTTTCGCATTCCCGCCTATATGATGGGCGACAAGCCCTTTCTGCTGGAAGTTCCGGCTGGCATGACCGATGGCGAGGACGCCGAAAAGGCCGTGACCCGCGAGGTCGAGGAGGAGACGGGCTATCACATTGCCGCGCCACGTTTCCTGTTCACCGCCTATATGTCGCCGGGAGCGGTGACGGAAAAGATCCACTTCTTCTATTCACAAGTCGATGAGGCGCAAAAACTGTCGCTCGGCGGCGGGCTGGAAGCCGAACACGAAGATCTGGAACTGGTGGAAGTGCCGCTTGCTGATGCGATTTCGATGATCGAGCGGGGCGACATCGTTGATGGCAAGACCATCATGCTGCTGCAATGGGCGGCGCTCAATCTGGCCTGAGGGGCGCGGTCGGGAAAGCTGTTCCGACCAAGGCAAACAAGCAATGGTTTTTAGAAGCTGAGGACGCTATGCCTGCGTCATACTGGCTCTTGCGCCTTTTATCAATATACATTATATGATATTGTATATTGATAGAAGGCGAGCCACCATGCCGAACCACATCTCCGATACGTTTACCATTTCCAGCCAGCCTTCCATGGACGAGATTGCCGCACTCGCGGCCGACGGGTTTACCACGCTCATCAATTTACGCCCTGATGCCGAAGAAGGAGCGCCCGGCACGAAAGCCGAGGGCGAGGCAGCGGAAAAGGCAGGTTTGAACTATCATTTCATCCCGGTCACCATGGCCGATATTACTGAGGCTGACGTGTTGGCTTTCCGGGCAGTCACCCAAGGTGACACGAAGGTCTTTGCCCATTGCCGCAGCGGCTTGCGGGCACTGACCCTGCATGTGCTGGGCGCGGTGTTGAATGGTGAGATGAGCGTGGACGAGGTCTCATCTTTCGGTTCTGCTCATGGCATGGATCTGAGCGCTGCCGTCGCCTGGCTCCACCGCCGGGCCGCGCGCCGTCCGCAGGTCAAGGGCTTCTTTGATCCGCGCACCTGGAGTGTGCAATATGTGGTCTCAGACCCCGCAACGAAAGTCTGCGCCATCATCGATCCGGTGCTGGATTATGATGAGAAATCCGGCCAGACCTCGACCGTGAATGCTGATCGCATCCTTCGCCATATCGAGGAGGAGGGGCTGACGGTCGCCTGGATTCTCGACACCCATCCCCATGCTGATCATTTTTCTGCTGCCGACTATCTGAAGGGCAAGACCGGCGCGCCGACGGCAATCGGCGCGCATGTCACCGATGTACAGAGGCTTTGGAAGGGCATCTACAATTGGCCGGAACTGAAAACCGATGGGTCGCAGTGGGACCGGCTATTCAGCCATGGTGAGACCTTCAAGCTCGGCTCCATTGATGCGAAGGTGATGTTTTCGCCGGGGCATACGCTGGCCTCCGTCACCTATGTCATTGGCGATGCGGCCTTCGTGCATGACACGATGTTCATGCCTGATAGCGGTACGGCGAGGGCTGATTTTCCCGGCGGCGATGCGCATATGCTGTGGAAGTCCATGCAGGATATTCTGGCCCTGCCTAATGACACCAGGATTTTCACTGGCCATGACTATCAGCCGGGCGGGCGCAATCCGCGTTGGGAAAGCACCGTCGCAGCGCAGAAGGCCGCCAATCCGCATCTGGCCAATACGGATGAGGCCGGGTTCGTCGCCCTGCGTCAGGCTCGCGACCGCACACTGCCGATGCCGAAGCTGATTCTGCATGCCTTGCAGGTTAATGTGCTTGGCGGACGCTTGCCGGAACCGGAAGAAAATGGCCACCGCTACCTGAAAATTCCGCTTGATGTTCTGGAGGGGGCCGCATGGTAGATCCGTTTGCTGAGATCAAGCGCCGCGTTGGCATGACGCCGAAGGCGATGGAAGAACGCGCCGATGAAGTGGCCGGGCATTTGAAAACGCTAGCCCACCCGGTACGCCTCATGCTGGTCTGCACGCTGGTCGAGGGCGAATGGTCGGTGGGTGAACTGGAGGAAAAGCTGGATATTCACCAGCCGACCCTGTCGCAGCAACTCACCGTGCTCCGCGAGGCCGGGATCGTTGAGACCCGGCGTGAGGGCAAGCAAATCTTCTACCGGCTGACGGAGGCGAAGACCCAGCGGCTGATTGCCGCCCTGTTCACGATTTTCTGCGCGGAGGATGAGACATGATTCAGACCTATCTTCCCTCGCTCGTCGGCGGCGTGATGATCGGTGCCTCGGCCATCCTGTTTCTGGTGATGACAGGCCGCATCGCCGGTATCAGCGGCATTGTCGGCCGTTTGGCCCAGGGGGCCAGCACCGCTATCAATGGCGCATTTGTCGTTGGGTTGATGCTTGGTCCTATCCTGTTCCTTGCCCTGTTTGGGGCCTGGCCGCAGGTGACGATGACGGCCAGCCTGCCGCTGGCGGTTGTTGCTGGCCTGCTGGTCGGTTTCGGTTCGCGCATGGGCTCGGGCTGCACCAGCGGCCATGGCGTTCTGGGCCTGGCGAGACTGTCGCCGCGCTCCTTCGTTGCGGTCGTCACCTTTCTCTTCACCGGCATTGTCACCGTGACAATCATGAGGGGCAGCCTATGAAAACCGTCCCCTTACAGGCTGCTGCCGCGCTCCTATCCGGTCTTCTCTTCGGTTTCGGCCTGTCTATGTCCGGCATGCTGGACCCTGCCCGTGTCCAGGGCTTTCTTGATATTTTCGGCGCCTGGGACCCGAGCCTGATCTTCGTGCTGGGCGGTGCGGTTGTCACGGCTTTCGCCGGTATGGTGCTGGTGCGCTGTATGGCCCGTCCCGTGCTGGCGGATCGTTTCGCCATGCCGACCGCGACCCGCATCGATTTGCGGCTGGTGGCAGGCTCGGCCTTATTCGGGATCGGTTGGGGGCTGGGCGGTTTTTGCCCCGGTCCGGCGCTGGCGGCTTTGCCGCTCGGCTATGGTGAAAGCCTGATCTTCGTCGCGGCCATGGTGATCGGTATGGTCGTGCATGATCGCTTCCTGGCGGGACGCAGCCGATGAACACGCTTTTCGCAGCTATCGGTTCCGGTGGTCTGGTGGGTTTTACCCTCGGATTACTGGGGGGAGGCGGATCTATCCTGGCGACCCCGCTGCTGCTTTACGTGGTGGGCGTCTCGCAACCGCATGTGGCGATCGGCACCGGCGCCCTGGCGGTATCGGCCAATGCCCTTATCAATTTTGCCAGTCACGCCCTGAAAGGCAATGTCCGCTGGCGCTGCGGCGCGGTGTTTGCAGCGCTGGGTGTGCTTGGCGCGTTGGCAGGGTCCTCGCTTGGCAAGGCGATGGATGGCACGAGGCTTCTGCTGTTGTTCGGTATTGTCATGGTGGCCGTCGGCCTGTTGATGCTGCGACCCAGAAAAGCCATGGCCGTCGTGCCGAAACCGGTGGATCTCAGCATGTGCCTGATGACAGCATTTGTCGCGCTGGTAACAGGGGCGGCTTCCGGCTTTTTCGGCATCGGCGGTGGCTTCCTGATTGTGCCAGGCCTGATGCTTGCCACGGGCATGCCGATGATCAATGCGGTCGGCACGTCGCTGCTGGCGGTGGCGGCCTTCGGGCTGGCAACAGCAGTGAATTACGCGCTATCCGGGCTGGTGGATTGGGCTTTGGCGGCGGAGTTCATTCTGGGTGGGCTGCTGGGCGGTATCGTCGGCACCCTCTCGGCAACCCGGCTCGGCGCGCATAAAAACACCCTCAACCGGATGTTTGCGGCGATGATTTTTCTGGTCGCCTTCTATGTAATCTACAAAAGCTCCAGCGCGATCATTACGCGCTGAGCAGCCGCGCCTCAGCATCCGCGACAAAGCCGGAGCGCTCAATGCGACCGTCTTCCAGCATGGTGACGGTGCCGCCTGCCACCAGCTGCAAGGCGACCGGATAGATGCGATGCTCCACCGTCAGGGTGCGGGCGGCCAGCGCATCAGCGGTATCGGTTGGCAACACGGGTACAGCGGCCTGCGCGACAATTGGACCTTCATCCATACCTTCTGTGACGAAATGTACGGTGCATCCGGCAATCTTCATGCCAGCATCCAGCGCCCGCTGGTGGGTGTGCAGGCCCGGAAACAGCGGCAGAAGCGAAGGATGGATGTTGAGAATACGGCCCTGATAGCGACGGATGAAATCGCCCGACAGCAACCGCATATAACCGGCAAGACAGATCAGATCGGGCTGTACCTGATCCAGTGCGGCCAGAATGGCTGCTTCGTGGTCCGCCTTGCTGGCATAGTCCTTACGGGGAAAAGCGGCAGCGAAAATGCCGAGATCGCGGGCCTTGACCAGACCGCCAGCCTCCGGCTTGTCGGAGAATACCGCAACGATTTCCGCCGGGTAATCCGCCTCTTCGCAGGCCTTGGCCAGCGCCACCATATTGGAGCCGCTGCCGGAAACCAGCACGGCGACACGCTTTTTGAGGTGAGATGGCCTTTCGACCTCAGATGAGGGTGCCGAACTCATAGGCCGAGCGTTCCCTTATACACAGTACCGGGCGCGCCTTCCTCACGGGAAATCATCCGGCCAAGACGGGCGACGGTTTCGCCTTCGGCTTCCAGAGCAGCAGCAACCGCGTCGGCGTTTTCAGCGGAGACCACGACAATCATGCCGACGCCGCAGTTGAAGGTGCGCAGCATTTCATTCTGCGCCACGCCACCGGTTTTCGACAGCCAGGAAAACACCGCGGGAACCGTGATCGACGCGAGGTCGATTTCGGCGGCCAGATGTTTTGGCAGGACACGCGGAATATTCTCGGGAAAACCACCGCCGGTAATATGGGCCAGTGCCTTCAGGGCCTTGGTCTCGCGGATCGCCTTCAACAGCGGCTTCACATAGATCCGGGTCGGGGTCAGCAGGGCCGCGCCAAGCGTAGCACCTTCTGCAAACGGTGCCGGTGCGTCCCAGCCAAGGCCGGACAGCTCGACGATCTTGCGCACCAGCGAAAAGCCGTTGGAATGGACGCCGGATGAGGCAAGACCCAGAATGACATCGCCTTCGGCAATATCGCCCGCAGGCAGAAGCTCACCGCGCTCGGCGGCACCGACCGCAAAACCGGCCAGATCGTAATCGCCGCCGGAATACATGCCGGGCATTTCAGCGGTCTCGCCGCCGATCAGCGCGCAGCCTGCCTCGCGGCAGCCCGCCGCAATGCCGCCAACAATGGCCGCACCCTGATCGGGATCGAGCTTGCCGGTGGCGTAATAATCAAGAAACAGCAGGGGTTCGGCACCCTGCACCACCAGATCGTTGACGCACATGGCAACGAGGTCGATGCCGACAGTGTCATGCAGGCCCGCGTCGATAGCGATCTTCAGCTTGGTGCCGACGCCGTCATTGGCCGCCACCAAAATCGGATCGGTAAAGCCTGCCGCTTTCAGGTCGAACAATCCGCCGAAGCCGCCAATCTCGCCATCGGCACCCGGGCGGCGGGTGGAGCGAACCGCAGGCTTGATCTTTTCGACCAGAAGATTGCCCGCATCGATATCGACGCCTGCATCGCTATAGGTCAGACCGTTTTTCCCCGACTGGCTCATCCGTTCGTCTCCGCTGGTTGGCAGGGTTGGCACGTTTCGCCCGCCATGGCATGGGTGGGGCCGCGATGCAAGCGCAAGGGCCGGAAACTCCCGCTTTTTCGTCGTTTTCCAAGGTCTGTGGTGGCTGCATATGCGAATTGCGGTCGCGCCACCTTGACCCTTGACGAAACACCATCCTATCTCATGTTCATCGGCACGATGCTAGGATGGCCTGTTGTGGCCCGCCCTATCCAGTTTGCAAAAGGCAATCCGCCGGGAAGGACATAAATCATGATCAAGCGCGTCAGCGGCCCCGTTTTCTGGCGGCAGGTTCTTTTCGGCATCGGCACGCTGGCGGTGGTCATCGCCTTTTTGCTGACCTTCAGCTCCATCCTGCTGCCGTTTGTGGCTGGCATGGCGCTTGCCTATTTTCTCGATCCGGTCGCCGACCGGCTGGAGCGGCTGGGCCTGTCACGGATGATGGCCACGGTGCTAATCCTGGTGTCCTTTGTGGTGATTTTCGTCTTGTCGCTGGTGATCATCATTCCGGTCCTCGTCACTCAGCTCAATGACTTCATCACCAATATCCCCGATTATGTCAGCCAGTTGCAGGCGCTGATTGCCAAATCCAACGCCTCCTGGGTACCGAAATGGCTGAATGGCCAGGTGAGCACCCAGATGGCGGCGATCAAGGGCAATTTCTCTCGCTATCTGGCGGAAGGGGCAGGCTTTATCGGCACGCTTCTGTCGCAATTGTGGAATTCCGGCAAGGCGTTGCTCGACATCATCTCCCTGCTGGTGGTGACCCCTGTTGTCGCCTTCTATCTTCTGCTCGACTGGGACCGGATGATGGCCAAGCTGGACAGCCTCATTCCGCGCAACCAGGTCGGCGCCGTGCGGGAAATCGCCCGCGAAATGAACCGGACCATTGCCGGTTTCGTGCGGGGCCAGGGCTCGCTCTGCCTCATCCTCGGCATTTACTATGCGGTCGGCCTGTCGCTGATCGGTTTGAATTTTGGCCTGCTGATCGGATTTTTCACCGGCATGATCAGCTTCATTCCCTATGTCGGCTCTTCCGTTGGTCTTATTCTGGCGCTCGGCATGGCGGCGGTGCAGTTCTGGCCGGACTATCTCTGGGTGGTCATCACAGGCGTATTCTTCTTCACCGGCCAGTTTCTGGAAGGCAATGTCCTTCAGCCCAAGCTGGTCGGCTCCAGCGTCGGCCTGCATCCGGTCTGGCTGATGTTTGCGATGTTCGCCTTCGGCTCGCTCTTCGGTTTTCTGGGGGTTCTGGTCGCGGTTCCCTGCGCGGCGGCAGTTGGCGTGCTTGTTCGCTTTGCCGTGCGGCGGTATCTTGACAGCGATCTATACTATGGTGAGGAGGCGACCGTGATCAAGGAAGTCCGCCCTCCCGTCATTTCAGAGACGTAAATGCGTGACATCGACAAGACAGCGGCCCGACGCCAAGCATATGACGGCAAAACGGGCGAACAATTGCCGCTCGCCTTGGGCCACAGGCCGGCATCGGGCCGTGACGACCTGCTTGTCTCTGGTCGGCTGGCGGCTGCCGTGTCTGTTGTCGATGCCTGGCCCAACTGGCCGTCACCGGTGGTGATCTTGTCGGGGCCGCAAGGCTCCGGTAAATCGCATCTGGCGGAAATCTGGCGGACGCAAAGTGGGGCTGTTGATATTCTGCCTGTGTCGGGAGCGGATGCCTCCATGACCGCATCCAAGGGGGCGGTGCTGTTCGAGGACGCTGACCGGGCGGATTTCGACGAGGTCGAGTTGTTTCATGTGATCAATAGCGTCAAGCAGCATGGGACGACCCTGCTGATCACCTCGCGCACCTGGCCTTTGTCCTGGCCGGTTAAGCTTGCGGACCTGCGTTCCCGGCTGAAGGCCGCGACACTGGTTGAAATTGGCGAGCCGGACGAGGCCTTGCTGTCGCAGGTGATCGTCAAGCTGTTTGCCGACCGCCAATTGGCGATTGACGAGCGAGTCGTTGATTATATTGTTCAGCGTATGGAACGGTCGCTGGCTGCCGCCCAGGCCGTGGTTGAGCAGTTGGACCGGCTGGCACTGGCACGGCGGGCAAAAATTTCGCGCGCGCTGGCGGCAGAGGTTCTGGACGCGGTCGTGGCGCACGATCGCTAAAGCCTGTCACAGGAACGTCGTGTTGCTGGTATAGTTGGGCAAGTCTCTGACTCGGAAACCGTTTCAGGGTGGAGTGTAGTTTATCGGGTGGAAGGGGCTGGTGCATCATGGATGATGCGCCAACCTTTATATGCCGGAAGGCATTGAAAACGAAGGCGGGAACAATGGAATCGGTAACGGAATCGGCGGTATCTCAGGAAACGGTTATCCTGGCGGGAGAAGAGGTCGCGCGCGAGGAATTGCTCTCCAGCCCGCATCGCTTCATCAACCGCGAATTTTCCTGGCTGCAATTCAATCGGCGAGTGCTTGAGGAAACCCTGAACACCGCCCATCCGCTGCTGGAGCGTGTGCGCTTCCTGTCGATTTCCGCCGCCAACCTGGATGAGTTTTTCATGGTGCGCGTCGCCGGGCTGGAAGGCCAGGTGCGCCAGGGCATTGTTATCAAGAGCCCTGATGGACGCACGCCGGTTGAGCAGCTGGAAGATATCCTCAAGGAAATCGACAATCTGCAAATGGAACAGCAGGCGTCGCTGGCCGTCTTGCAGCAATATCTCGCCAAGGAAGACATTCTGATCGTTCGGCCCTCGGCTCTTTCCGAGGAAGACCGCACCTGGCTGGGGACCGAATTTGAGCAGTCGATCTTTCCCGTCCTGACGCCACTGTCCATCGATCCGGCCCATCCGTTCCCGTTCATTCCCAATCTCGGCTTTTCCATGGGCCTGCAACTGGAAAGCCTGCATGGCAAGGAGCCGATGACGGCACTGCTGCGCCTGCCGACTGCGCTGGACCGCTTCATTCGCCTGCCCGACGACAAAAACACCATCCGCTACATCACGCTCGAAGATGTGGTCGGCATGTTCATCCACCGGCTCTATCCCGGTTATGAGGTCAAGGGTTACGGCACGTTCCGCATCATCCGCGACAGCGATATCGAGGTCGAGGAAGAGGCCGAAGATCTGGTCCGGTTTTTCGAAACTGCTCTGAAACGCCGTCGCCGCGGCAAGGTGATCCGCATCGAAACCGATTCGGAAATGCCAGCGGCGCTGCGCCAGTTCGTGGTGCAGGAATTGAATGTGCCTGATAATCGCGTCGCGGTTCTGCCGGGGCTGTTGGCGCTGAATACTATCTCTGAAATTACCAAGGCACCGCGTGAAGATTTGCGGTTTGAGCCTTACAATGCCCGTTTCCCGGAGCGGGTTCGTGAGCATATGGGCGATTGCCTGGCGGCCATCCGCGAGAAGGACATGGTGGTTCACCACCCTTACGAAAGCTTCGATGTCGTGGTGCAGTTCCTGCTGCAGGCCGCTCGTGATCCCGACGTGCTGGCCATCAAGCAGACGCTTTACCGCACCTCCAATGACAGCCCGATTGTCCGCGCCCTGATCGATGCCGCCGATGCCGGAAAATCGGTGACGGCGCTGGTGGAGTTGAAGGCCCGGTTTGATGAAGAGGCCAATATCCGCTGGGCGCGCGACCTGGAGCGGGCTGGCGTGCAGGTGGTGTTCGGCTTTATCGAGCTGAAGACCCATGCCAAGATGTCGATGGTGGTGCGCCGCGAGGACGGCAAGCTCAGGACCTATTGCCATCTCGGCACCGGCAACTACCACCCGATTACCGCGAAGATCTATACGGACCTGTCGTTCTTTACCTGCAATCCGAAGATTGCTCACGACATGGCCAATGTCTTCAATTTCATCACCGGCTATGGCGAGCCGGAGGAAAACATGAAGCTGGCGGTGTCTCCCTACACGATGCGCTCGCGTA